>NZ_JBFRFO010000011.1:0-158512 GCF_052114865.1 Hyphomicrobium sp. 2TAF46
CTGCGAGCGGCAACGTCGATCTGATTGCGCCGCTGGGGACGGTCGATGTCGGCGAAGCCGGCGTCAGCGGCTTCAACGTCAACATCGCGGCGCTGCATATCGTCAATGCGGCGAACATCTCCGCACAAGGCAGCACGACCGGTGTGCCGACGATCCAGGCGCCGAACATCGGCGGCCTGACGGAGGCGTCGAATGCGTCGGGGGCGGCGGCCCAGTCAGCGGCCAACCCGGCCCAGTCCGGAGCGTCGGAGCAACCGTCGGTGATCATCGTCGAGGTCATCGGCTTCGGTGGCGGTGACGATGGTGCGGACGACGAGGAGCGCAAGCGCCGGACGCAGGGCCAGAAGCAGGGAAGCTACAATTCAAACAGCGTGCTTCAATTGGTTGGCGCGGGTGAATTGACCGAGGCGCAAAGGAGTGCATTGACCACAACGGAAGCCAGAAACCTGCCGGCAAGATAAATGGAGGCTCTTTCTGCGCAGCGAGCTTTTGTGCTCGTTGACGATCGGCGTGTCGCTCGGCGCGGACCAAATGGCAAGCCTTGGCCGTGGCGACGCCTCGTGCGAACTCGCCACGAGGCAGGATGCGCTGCCAGTGCAAGAGTGGACACCAGCATCGGCTCAACTCGGCCAAGTTCGGAACTCACTTCTGATATGCGTCGGTGCGCTCGCTGGCAGCGGCTCGGTGAGCACGAATATTTCACGCAATTGACATGAGTCAATTCGTCAATTGTGCGCCGCTTTAAACTCGCCTCACTTCTTTAAGGGAGGCAACAATGACGACATTCGAAATGTACTACCTCGTGCTGTGCCTCGCGGCATTCGCCGTGTTCGCAATAGCCCTGGCCTCCAACGCCTGGAGCTGGGGACAATCACGCGCGAAGGTAAACAGCGCGACCGAGCACTCAGGAGCCCCTAAGGCCAACGTCAGATTGGCCGCGTGAGACGAGGCTTCCAATCGGCCGGCATCGGACTCGGGGGCTCTTCAGCCCGCTGCCGGCCGTTACCGCATCCCACCATCGAGGTATTCTGAAAGGGAAACCTAATCCTACCTAAAAAGCGGGGATTCGCGCCGCCTTTGGCTCGTGCATGCATGGCCCGATCGCGGCGATGCCACGCTTCCAATCGCAATTCAGCGCGCGAAGGAATGCAGTCGAAGCAGCCTATCGATCAGCTTTCAGGTGGGAATTGTTCTCGCCGGCGCGCGCTCACAGGGCCTCGCGGAACGTGAGATTGATGCGGCAACGGCCGGTAGCGGGATGCACACCGTCCTTCAGCACATCGACGCCGTGGAACGCGAGACGGGACGGGCCGCCCCACGCAACGACGTCGCCGTGTTCGAGCACGAGGCGCAATACTTTGTCCGTACGCGTCAAGCCGCCGAACAGAAACTTGGCCGGCAGTCCGAGTGAGACCGATACGATTGGCGCCCCGAAGTTCCGCTCGTTCCTATCCTGATGCAGCGTGAGACGGGCGCCGGGATCATAGCGGTTGATCAGACAGGCGTCGGGCGCGAAGCCGTCAAATCCTGCCTCTGCGGCGGCGCGGCGCGCCACGTCCGTGAACACATCGGGCATCGCGGGCCAGGGCATTTGTGTCGAGGGGTCGAGAGGGTCGTAGCGATAGCCGCGCCGGTCCGCCACCCAGCCAGCGCTGCCGCAATTGCTCATCGCCACGGACATCGTATGCCCGCCGGGCGTCACGAAATTCCGGAAAGGCGCGACGGCGATTGCATTCTCGATGGCTTCCAAAAGCTGCTCCGCCTTGTCACGCGCAAAGCCGCGCAGCAGGACGGCGCCGTGGCCAAGTTTGACGCGCGAAGGCTCGGCGTGGGCGAAAAGATCGGGCACGGATGAAAACGTTGCCATGTCAGCCTAGAGATCAAGCCGTTGTTGTTCTTCTCGGCCACGCGATCGTTCTCCACCACTGCGTTCAAGGTCCAAGAGGAAGCGTTTCGTCTCAAGCCCGCCAGCAAAACCCGTCAGCGAACCGTTGGCACCGATGGCGCGATGGCAAGGAACGATGATCGATACGGGATTGCGCCCATTGGCAGCGCCGACGGCCCGTGATCCATTTGCCACGCCGATTTGCCGGGCGATTTCGCCATAGCTGCGCGTTTCCCCGAACGGAATCGTCAGCAATGTGCTCCAGACTTTTGTCTGGAACTCAGTGCCCTTGAGATCGAGCGGCACTGAGAATTCTTTTCTGTCGCCGCAGAAATACTCACCGAGCTGCTTTTCCGCTTTCCGCAAGATGGGATGCGTGAGCTCTTCGTGGAGTTCGCCGAGCCGTACGCGCTCTGGTTTGTCATTTTCCCAAAGAACCGCGACAAGCCCTGCCGGACTCGCAATCAGCTTCAGCGTCCCCACCGGCGAAGAGATGGACTTATACGCCGTCGGCATGGCTCGTGCCCTTTTCATTTGGCGCGGGAAGGCAAAGTGGCGTGCGCGCATAGCAACAGCAACCGGTGACGTGAACAATGATGTCCCCGTGACGGGCACGCAGATTGCTGAGGGCCGTCTTCGCGGCCGTGGTGGCAGTGATGGGGCATGTGGAGAATTCGGTGGGCATCGTATCGTCTCTCCCATCATCCGTTCAGCTATTCGGCATCGTGAAAAATGATGCCGACGGTGTAGCGGTGGCCGCTGCGGATCTCGCTCACACCATGGCGGAGGTTGACACGGTATGTGCCGCGTGTACCCCGCACCGGACGGTGATGGACCGCGAACACGACAGCGTCGCCCTGCTTGAGCGGAACGACCGCCGCACGCGACTGCATGCGCGGGCGTTGTTCGGTCAGGACGAATTCTCCGCCTTCGAAATCCTGTCCGGGCTCCGAGAGAAGGATTGCCACCTGCAACGGGAACACGTGCTCGCCGTAAAGATCCTGATGCAGGCAATTGTAATCGCCGGCTTCGTATTTGAGGAGCAGCGGTGTCGGCCGCATCTGGCCCGCTTCGTGGCACCGATCGAGAAAAGCCGCGTGATTTTTTGGATACTGGACGTCAACTCCCATTTCCATGTTCCAACGGTTGGCAATGCGTGCGAGATCGGGATAGAGCGCCGTCCGTAGCTCTCCAACCAACGGCGGCAACGGATAGGAGAAGTATTTGTATTCTCCCTTCCCAAACCCATGTCGGGCCATGACGATCCGGCTGCGGAAACCCGCATCCTTGTCATAGAGCGCAGAAATACCGTTACAACGTTCGGGTCGAAGAAGCCCCGGCAACCGCGCAAAGCCATGGGCATCGAGGTCCTGCTCTACGCGCGGCCAATCGATGTTGGCGGTCGCCGCACCGGCCTCTTGGCCCTTGCTCAATGTCAGGCCACTCATGATTTTGCCTCGCGCGCGATGAGCTTGCGTTTGCGCTCTACGCCCCAGCGGTAGCCGGACAACGAGCCGTCATTGCGCACCACGCGGTGGCACGGTATCGCGACGGCGATCTTGTTGGCGGCGCAGGCGGCGGCGACCGCCCGAACGGCCTTCGGCATCCCGATCTTCTCCGCGATCTCGCTGTAGGTGGCGGTTGTTCCGACGGGAATTTCGCGGAGCGCCTCCCAGACACGGTGCTGGAAGGCCGTTCCGCGCATGTCCAGGGGGAGATTGAGGCCAGCTTCCGGCGCTTCGATCAGGCCCACGACTTTCGCCATCACGTCTTCGAAGGTACTGTCCCCGCCGATCAGGTTGGCTTTCGGAAAGCGGTCCTCGAGGTCATGGATCAGCACTTCGGGATCGTTGCCGAAAAGGATTGCGGCGATACCTTTTTCACTGGCGGCGACGAGGATCGAGCCCAGCGAGCACTCGCCGACCGCAAAGCGCATGTCCGCGTTCGTGCCGCCCGACCGAAAGTCGGTCGGCGTCATGCCGAGCACCTCGGCAGAATTTGCGTAGAAGCGGCCGCTCGAATTGAAACCCGACTCATGGATCGCTTCCGTCACCGACCGGGATTTCTTCAGATTTTCTCGCACACGTTTTTGGCGGTGCGCGACAGCGTAAGCCTTCGGCGTGACGCCTGCGATCGTCTTGAAAACCCGATGGAAGTGATACGGACTGAGGCGCGCGGTATGAGCCAGATCGTCGAGCGTCGGTGGCTCTTCTGCCTCGGCAATCAATCGGCAGGCCTCCGCGACCTTGGCGGCATAGCGCTCATGGAGCGACGGCTCATTCGGCTTGCAACGCTTGCACGGACGAAAACCGGCGCGCTCGGCATCCTTGCAGGAGGCATGAAACGCAACATTCTCCCGGTTCGCGAGGCGGGCCGCGCACGACGGACGGCAATAGACGCCGGTTGTTGCGACGGAATAGAAGAACGTGCCGTCAAAGTTCCGGTCACGAGCCTTAACGGCATTCCAATAGGTCTTTTCGGTATCGGTGCCGACCAATCGAGCTGTTTTGGTTCTCGCAGCCGGGGCGTGGGAAACAGGGATCATCTTGCGTGCTTTCCTCATTGTGTCATCCTCCGCAAAATAAGCGGTGCTCCCCGTCCCTTCACTCCGGTCCTTGCTGTCAAATTCAGATTGTCGGCATCCGACGCCGACATGTCCAGCACAACGCAATAGCATGCCTTGTCATTGAGCAGATGCTTGATTGGCACGGGGGCGGTCACGGAGACCCAGCGTCGGGAATATCTCCAGCGCGCCACTCAAGGCCGGTGACGGGTCCGCGCATTTCCGCGCCCCCATGATGTGGCCGATTTTACCCGTGCTCGACGATTTCCGGCCCGACCTCATTCTCGTTTCGGCTGGCTTCGATGCACTACGCGCCGCTTCATCACTTGCGTCGCGTTGCGTGTCCGTCGGCGCCACTCGCATGCCACCCGGCTTCCGCAAATGGGATCATGCTGTTGCGCTCTTCGCCGCGCCGGAGGTCCGCTAAACTCTTCCTATTGCGGCGTCTCGTTGCTCCGTCCTCACGATCTCAACGGCAAGCATGTGCCCATCCCGCCATCCAATGTGGAAAGGAAAGCGAAGCGCGAGTTCAAGCGCAGCTATCGGAGTTTATCTGACGAGAAAGAAATACATTCCCAGCAGGAGTACCACCATGAATGCTAGGAACATTCTCACAATCCGCAGGGCGCTTTGGTAGAAGCGCACATGTTCGTCAAAATCTTGGGTGTCGGGAACATGCCCCGAAGCGCCACGCTGCTCACCCTCACGTTGCAAAATGCCCAGAGCAGACTCAGCCATGAAATCACCTCCCCAAAAAATTGTTCTGAATTTTTCGTGCCTTTCGCGCAGGTGAATGCTTCGAGTTCACAGGGCGGAGTAAGCAAGTCCAGATTTTGGAAATATGATTTTCTGCAGTACAGTGAGCGATATCTTCGCCCCGTCGCTCATGGCGAGATTGCCAGTTTCCGGGCCGGCGTTCAATGCACTCCGAAGAGGCTCGAAAGAAAACTCTTTGCCCACGCCTCCGGCAGAGCAAGCGCCGAACGGCGAAACCGTCCTGAAGAAAACCGCTCGTTTGCTGGTAACGGCAAGAAGCAACATCCTGTCCGGACAGAAGGAATCAAAGCAAGCCGTCACGTACATGAACGCTGTCTAGTCACACCGCGTATTTGCCGCCAAGCCGACAAGGCACTGTCCACGTGGTGAAAACGTCTGGGACTTGGAGTTTACAAATTGTTTGCAGGCTCGAATGAGCCTTCATGAAAAACTTGTGGAGGGCCTGCACTCATGAAGACGTAGTTCGCTGCTCAACGGCGAGGGTAGTGATTACCCGACTGGATCGAGCAACGAACGCAATAACTTCAATCCGGACGCCGATGCACGTCGTGAACGACGATGCCTTCTTCGGGGCTCGGAAGCTCAAGCCAGCTTCTCTGCTTCAGGCTTCGTTTTGTATCTTCATAGCCGCTTTGCCAATGCTCGTGCATCGACGTCGCCGAGAATTCGTGATCTTTGGCATGCCCCTCGTAGGACTTCTGCTGATAGATGAGCTGCATGATGGTGAACTGCGGGAGATTGGAAAGCTCTTCTTTGAGCTTACGTTCATCGTTGGTCAGATCCGCCTCGGGTATCCGACATAGGGCGGCGTAAAGCTGGCTCTTGCGCCGGTGCAAACGCCGATAAACGTCGGTGTTATACCGGGTGCGTGATGAATACATGATATCTTTATGCCGCCCGAGCACGTCACCCATATCGCGCGGAAGAGCCCCCCGAGACGAAAATAGGTCGACTTGGAAAACCAGCGTGTTGACTCGATCTTCCTGCTCTAGAAGGTGCTGCAACGGCGTGTTTGAAACGATACCGCCGTCCCAAAAATAGTCGGTGCCAATCTTCACCATCGGAAATGCGGGGGGCAGCGCGCCGCTCGCCATAACGTGCTCAGGACCGATTTCTTCATCGCGATTGTCGAAGTATATGAAATTTCCAGTGAGCACGTTGACCGCACCAACGGAGAAACGCTTCCGCCGCTCGTTGATCAGAGAAAAATCGACGAGATCGAGAAGTGTCTCTCTCAACGGCGAGCAATCGTAAAAGCTTGTCGCCGTAGCAGCGCCGGCAGGACTCATCCAGGCGTTCAATTTATGGGGTTGGAAAAAACCCGGCTGACCTTGCGTCATCGTCACCATCGCGCTGGTCATGTTGCGCATCTGGCGAAAAATATCGCCGTCCGGCGTATATGACCAAATCCGGCGATCAGTGACGCGTCGCCAGAACTCTCGAAGCTTTTCAGTGCGATGACCTGGTTTGTTGCCTGCAATAATGGCGGCGTTGATGCCGCCGATTGAGACGCCGGTCACCCAATCTGGTTCGACGCCCGCTTCCGACAATGCCTGATAAACGCCAGCCTGATAGGCACCTAGCGCGCCGCCGCCCTGAAATATGAGAGCGACGCGGCCGCATCCGCGCGGCCGCCATGCGTGCTCTTCTCCGGGCTGTCGGGAGAAGTCGTGTTCCTTGACCCTGTCGGCGACTTTCGCGTCCATCGGCATGTCCTTCCGCAGATGCGAAAGTCTAGGGCACGCGTTGTTGCATGCGTGTGACGCAAGTTCGACCAGAACTCCGTTGGCCGTTCGCCAAACAAATCAATTCGCCTTCGCAATTCGAAAGTGGCTCGCCTGTCACACAGGTTAAATCTCCATGCTTCAAAGGCCGTCGACGGCTTCGCCAATTTGAAAATGCCTCGGGGAGTGGAAATGGCCGTCAAACGCAACGCGTTAATTACCGGATCAACGAGCGGCATCGGTCTCGGCATCGCACGTCACCTCGCCGCGCTCGGTCACAACGTTATGCTAAACGGCTTCGCCGACCGCGAGGAAATCGAGCATCTGAAGGCTGATATTGCGACGACATATAACGTCAAGGTGGTCTACAGCAACGCCGACGTGAGCAAAGCCGAGGCTATCGCAGGCGCTATCGATCAGGCGAAAACCGAACTCGGCGAAATCGACATTCTAGTCAATAACGCCGGTATCCAGTTCGTTTCTCCAATCGAAGATTTCCCGATCGAAAAGTGGAACGCCATCATCGCCATTGATCTCGCTGCCGCATTCCACGCTATTCGCCTTGTGCTCCCCGGCATGAAAGCGCGTGGCTTCGGCCGTATCATCAATGTTGCCTCCGCCCATGCACTCATCGCATCACCGTTCAAATCAGCGTATGTGTCCGCCAAGCACGGCATTGCCGGATTGACGAAAACGGTCGCGCTCGAGGCCGCCGAACACGGCGTGACTGTCAACGCAATTTGCCCCGGATACGTACTAACGCCTCTCGTTGAAAAACAAATTCCCGATCAGGCGCACGCGCGCGGCATTTCGAAGGACGAAGTCATTCGCGACGTCCTTCTCGCCGCGCAGCCGACGAAGCGGTTCATAACCGTAGAAGAAGTGGCGGCTCTCGCGGCTTTTCTTGCCGGAGAGCAGACGGCCTCGATCACCGGCGCGATCATTCCAATTGACGGTGGGTGGACTGCTCACTGACGGTCGGAACGCCACGGCAATTCGCTGAACAAGGGACTTTTGAGATGCGCGCCGAAGATATCCGCACCCTGCCTTCAATGCCGCTCGCTGGCCCGAGCTATCCGGCCGGTCCATATCGCTTCGTCAATCGCGAATACATGATCATTTCGTACGAAACGGACCCGGCGCTCATCCGCGAGCAGTTGCCCGAACCGCTGGAGCCGATTGAAACGCCAATCGTGCATTACGAATGGATTGCGATGCCGGATTCCTCGGGCTTTGGCAGCTACACCGAATCCGGCCTCGTCATTCCATGCCGGTACAATGGCGAAGACATGAATTTCGTCGCCCAGATGTACCTGGACGACGATCCGCCAATTGTTGCGGGTCGTGAAATCTGGGGCTTTCCGAAGAAGTACGCTCACCCGAAGCTCGAGGTGGTCAAAGACACACTGACAGGCACACTGGAATACGCGGGCCAGCTCGTTGCCATGGGCACCATGGGCTACAAACACCTTTCAATGGCGGGCAACGGTGCGGCTACGACCGCGATCCTATCGAAGACGCAGGTTAATCTAAAGGTGATCCCCGGCGTCGACGGAAAGCTGCAAATCTGCCAGCTCGTCGCATATAACTTGACCGAGATTTCGATCAAAGGTTCGTGGATGGGGCCGGGGCGATTGCATCTCGTGCCTCACGTCAATGCACCGGTGGCTGATTTGCCGGTGCGCAAGATTGTTGGCGCACGCCACTTCATTGCCGATCTCACATTGCCGTTCGGACGCGTCTTGCACGATTATCTCTAGCATCCGGCCGCATGCATAGTTGAACTGAACGGCTAGCACAGGCCCACGCACGTTTCCGCGGCACTCTGCTCGGCCAGCCCAGATGCCGGCAACAGATCGCGCCGTGCTTTTGGGATTCTCGGCCGCGTCTATACCTTCGAGTCGGGTTTCGTGCGCAGCAGCCGCATCGCATTGCCTGTGACCAACACAGTCGCACCTGTGTCGGCGAGAATTGCGGGCCATAGTCCGGTAACGCCGATTATCGTCGTCACTAGAAATATCGCCTTAAGACCTAGAGCGATGGCGACATTCTGATGGATGTTGGCCATGGTCTTTTTGGACAGCGCAATCATCTGTTTGATATCCCCGACGCGGCCGTGCAGTATCGCCGCATCCGCCGTTTCGAGTGCGACGTCCGTGCCGCCGCCCATAGCGATGCCGACATCTGCTGCGGCAAGCGCCGGCGCGTCGTTGATGCCATCGCCGATCTTTGCAACCACGAATCCCTTCTCGCGAAGTTCGCCGACGATGCGTTGTTTGTCCTCCGGCAGGAGCTCGGCATAGACTTCGATCCCCAGTTGCCGCCCGATGGCTTCGGCGGCGCGCCGGTTGTCGCCGGTGAGCATGACGGTCTTGATGCCGCTGGCGGTGAGCGCCCGCAGGCCGGAGAGCGCATCGGCACGCGGCTCGTCGCGCATTGCCAACATGCCGGCGATGCAGCCATTGGCTACGAGAATCGAGACGGTTTTTCCTTCCTCGTTAAGCACCGTTACCTTGGCCGACTGGTCGAGGCTAAGCGCCACCATGGCAGCAGCGGCCTGCGGCGAGCCAAAGAACGTGTCGACCCCTTCGACGAGTCCGCTTACGCCTTTACCTCCGATGGCTTTTGCGTTGGAGACGGGCGGGACTTCCATTTCGTGGTCCGCAACACGATCAAGAATAGCCTTTGCGAGCGGATGGCTGGATCCCATCTCGAGGGCCGCCGCTAGCCGCAAGACCTCGGCTTCACTGCGTCCAAAGGCGATGACGTCCGTTACACGCGGCTTCCCCGCCGTCAGCGTGCCTGTTTTGTCGAGCGCCACGGCTGTGACGTCTCGGAGACGCTCAAGAACGGCGCCGCCCTTGATCAGCAAGCCGCGACGAGCGCCGGACGAAAGTGCCGCTGCGATTGCGGCAGGCGTCGAGATGACAAGGGCGCAAGGACAGCCGATCAGCAAGATGGCGAGACCCTTATAGGTCCACCCGCTCAAACTTCCGTCAAAAAAGAGGGGAGGCACGAGCGCGACCAGAGCCGCGACAACAACCACGCCCGGCGTGTAATAGCTTGCGAAACGATTGATGAACCGCTCCGTGGGTGCCTTAGCTTCCTGTGCTTGCTCGACAAGCTTCACCACGCGCGCGATCGTATTGTCCTCAGCGGCAGCGGTGACGCGGATACGCAGGACCGCTTCGCCATTTATGGTGCCGGCGAAGACGGCTGTGCCGGCGCCTTTGCGCACAGGCGTGCTCTCTCCGGTAACCGGTGCTTCGTCGATTGCGCTTTCGCCCGAGAGAACGATGCCGTCAGCGGGAATGCGATCGCCGGGCCGCACGAGGATCGTCGAGCCGACGATAAGGCTTTCGGCTTGCACCTCACGCGTTTGGCCATTTTCTTCGAGAAGCGCCGTTTTAGGTACGAGCTCGGTAAGCGATTGGATGCTGGCACGCGCCTTTCCGGCGGCGACACCCTCCAGCAATTCGCCGATCAGGAACAGAAATACGACAGCGGCGGCTTCCTCGCTCGCGCCGATGATGACCGCGCCGACTGCAGCGACCGACATCAGCATCTCGATTGAAAAAGGGGTGCCCGTGCGCGCAGCCATTACTGCGCGCCGCGCGATCGGAACGAGCCCGATCAGCATGGCAGCGCTGAAGAACCAAGCTTCCAATTGCGGAAGCAATTGGCCAGCGGCCCACGCCATTGAAAGCGCCAGACCGTAGGCAATCGTCAACCGGCCTTTGTCCGATGTCCACCACGCTCGCTGCTTTGGTCGCTCGTCGTGTCCATGGCTATGGTCAACGGCCCCACGAAGTGCGTGTTCGTGTCCATTTTCTTCCTGTGCGAGTTTACCCTCGCAACACGAGTCCGGGGCTGCCGGAATTTCTAAGCTCAATGATTTCGACGGAGGCTTGGATTCAATTGTGAAACCGAGACCTCTGATAATTTTCTCGATGGCTTTCGGCAGATCCGCGCTGCCCCGATGACGGACAGTCAGCGTCTCCGATGCGAAGTTGACGTCGGCCTCCGCGACGTCCGCCAAGCGGCGCACCGCCGTTTCGATTTTTGCCGCGCAGGCGCCGCAATCCATCCCGTCGATGCGATAGCGGATTTCATGGGTCGTCATGGCTTGAACCTCTCATTCAGGAGCAAGCCTAGTTTCTCTAGCGACTGTAGGAGCAAGGGGAATTTCGCGGGCCTTTTTAACTGAAACAATCGAACAGATTTGGATGGACGATACCGTCCTACGGAACTTCTCCAATTTTTGACGTTCGGGAGGTCCGCGTTACCGTAACCTGAAGCTTGATCTCAACTTCGGGATCGATAATCCGAAGCAAGCGCACCAATCGCTCCAGAGAGAACCGTTCGAACTTTCCATGCCGAAGGCGAGAAATTTCCGTTTGCGAAATTCCCGTTGCGGCCTGTAGCGCGACTGCCGTGCCCCATTTGCACCTGACGGAGTCGATGATTTGAGCGGCGACGACCTTTCGCGATTGGTCCATATCCAAACTCCATGGCTCAAAGGTGTCCGCTTCGAACGATGATGTATGATTGGGTTTGAATGCGGATCGTCTGGGATTGGCGCGAAGCTTGGCCACGGCGCTTTGCGTTTTCATCGTCAAATGCCTGCTCCGAACAATAATCGATCAATGCTTTCGTTGTTTTTTGCGCAGCGGGGCCTGCCGAGGCGCTCACTGCACCTCGGCAGCTTCGCCATCTCATCCTTTGGCGTCTCGGGAGATCGGGACGCAGCCGCGTGAGCCCGGCACGCAATCTCGTTGCGTGTCGCGTTCCGCTCCTGAGCTGTGGGGCGTGTTGGTATTCGGCGGCCAGTTTTGCGGCAACCGATCGGCCTTATGGCAATACGTTCTCCGAGGAAGATTGTGGCAGTGCCGATAGGGATGCGCATCGGCAACGACGAGAGATCCGAATGAGCTGACAACCTTCTCGGCGCTCTGTGCCGCAACCGAACTGACGCTTACTCCGATGAACGTGGCAACGGCCGTCGAGTGCATGAGAAAGCGAAGAGATGAAGACCTAATGGTTCCAAGCATTTTTAATGTCCTTATCGACGAGGTTTCCTGTCTTCAGCGTCTGGCAGGCAACGGAGGGCCTGCACCAATCGCTGGATAGAAATGAGAAGCAGACAGCAGGAATCAGCCGCACCGCTCGCGTGGCGCGATACCTTCTGGGCGCATTGCCCTCTGATGGTGGGAAGCTGGCCTTATCCTGCTCGGTGCCGATCTAGTTCAGCAACACGACGGTCCTGAGAGAAACCAGGCGAGGGTCGGGATGACGAAAATGCAAAACGGCCAGGAAGACAGGTGGCGTGACCTGCTCCTTGGCGTCAGACTTTATGTGACTGCAATGAAGCGTTTTGAGAACCGGCTGATGAACCGGAACTGCGAGGACGCATGCGGCGCACTTGGCAGCGGCGGGAAGCAGCTGTCTATCCTCACAATGCGAGCCGAGGTGATGCAGTGTGCCAACAGAAAGTTCAGCTGCGTGCAGACGAGCCTTCACGCCGGAATTCGCGTGCGAGCAGTCTTTGGCGTGAAGGAATTCGATGCCGCGATGCCCATTCTGACCAATGCAGTAGCGCAGCGGTGCGGCGAGTACGGCGGCTGGCAACATCACTGAAAGAACAAGCGCCGCCAAAAGCCGAATATTCCACGGCTTGCGGTTAATGATCCGGCTCCTCATCGCATTTACGCGCACCTTCGCGCAGCGATGGGCGCTTGATCGAGATACCTCCGTCGTTGTCTCATGCATTCGAAATCTGGAGGTCATGCGGCCCTCTGCGGCGCGAGTTCCGGTATTTGCGTTTCGCGTTCCTCCCGCGCGGCGGACTTGCTCCCAAACTTCGCGCAGAGAGCGGGCAGAACGATGAGTGTGAGGATGGTGGCGCTAACAAGCCCGCCGATAACGACCGTCGCGAGTGGTTTTTGCACTTCCGCGCCCGTCCCGGTCGAAATCGCCATCGGAACAAATCCGAGCGAAGCGACGAGTGCTGTCATGATCACCGGTCTGAGGCGCATTACTGCACCGGCGAAAATGGCCTTCCGACGCTGCACGCCTTGCTCCACGAGCTGATGGATGCTCGTCATCATCACGAGACCGTTGAGAACCGCCACACCGGACAGCGCGATAAAGCCGACCGCCGCTGATACTGAAAACGGCATGTCCCGTAGCCACAAGGCGATCACGCCCCCGGTTAAGGCAAGCGGCACGGCCGAGAATACCAACAGCGCATCGCGAGGCGATCCAAGCGCCGAATAGAGCAACAAAAAGATCAGGAAGAAGCACGCTGGCACGACGATCAACATGCGTTGCTGCGCAGCTGCCAGGTTTTCGAATTGGCCGCCCCAGGAAATGTAATAGCCCGACGGCACTGCGACCTGATCGGCAACTTTCTGCCGCGCCTCCGCGACGACGGAAGCAATGTCGCGTCCGCGAATGTTGGCGGTCACGATGACACGCCGCTTGCCGTTCTCACGGCTGATCTGGTTTGGCCCTTCGGTGAATTCGAAACTCGCCACCTGCTCCAACAGCACAGACGAGCTCTTGCCGTTCCGATCAGGCGGCAAGGTCACCGGCAGGTGTTTGAGCCTTTCCAGATCCTCGCGCATGCCGTCGGGAAGACGGACTGTGATCGGGTAACGGCGGTCGCCTTCGAACACCACGCCGGATTGCCGGCCGCCGATCGCGGCGCCGATCACGTCCTGAACCGCCATGATGCTGAGACCGAAGCGCGCGATTTCGTCTTGATTGATCTTGATCGCAAGAAAGGGAAGTCCCGACGCCTGCTCGACGCTGATGTCTGTCGCGCCTGGCGTTCCGCGCAAAATAGATGCGACCTGGCTCGCGGCGCGCAGCATCGGCTCGAAATCCTCGCCAAAGATTTTGACAGCGAGATCGCCTCGCGAACCCGCTAAAAGTTCGTTGAACCTCATCTGTATCGGTTGCGAAAAAACGAGATTGTTGCCGGGCTGCTTTTCGATGGCAGCTTGGATTTTCGCGACAAGAGCATCCTTGCTTAGGGTTGGATCGGGCCATTCCTTCGCCGGCTTCAGGATGATGAAGGTGTCCGATGCGTTGGGTGGCATGGGGTCGGAAGCAACTTCTGCCGTGCCTGTCTTCGAATAGATGAACGCGACCTCGGGAAATGTGCTGACAACTTTTTCCAGCTCGCTTTGCATTTTTTGGGATTGAGAGAGAGATGTGCTTGGGATGCGGATTGCCTGCATCGCGAGGTTTTTCTCATCGAGCGTCGGTATGAATTCCTGTCCCAACCTCGAAAACAGCGATCCAGCGACGGCCAGCAAAGCAATAGCGATCAAAATGAAGGCGGTCGGGCGAAGAAGCGCCCGACGCAGAACCGGCTCGTAAATGCTCTTGAGAACGCGAACCAACACGTTCTCCTTTTCCTCAACGCGACCGGAAAGCGCGATCGCAATTGCAGCGGGAACGAATGTCAGTGAGAGCGCAAATGCAGCGACGAGCGCAATGATGACCGTCAGAGCCATGGGCTCGAACATTTTGCCTTCGATTCCCGTGAAGGTTAGCAGGGGAACGTAAACAAGGATGATGATCGCCTGGCCGTAGACCGATGGCTTGATCATCTCCTCCGCAGATTGGATGACCGTTTGCAGCCGCTCCTCAAGCCTCAGTTTGCGGCCGATGTCGTGCTGGTGCTCCGCTATGCGGCGGAGCGTGTTCTCGGCGATGATAACCGCGCCGTCGACGATAAGCCCGAAATCGAGGGCGCCGAGGCTCATCAGATTGGCGCTGATCCCGGCCTGCACCATTCCTGTCATCGTCAGGAGCATCGCCAGCGGAATGACGCATGCCGTAATCAGTGCGGCGCGGAAGTTACCGAGCAGCAGGAACAGCACGACGATGACCAGAAGCGCACCTTCGGCGAGGTTCTTACTCACGGTTGCGACCGTCGCATCCACCAGGAGGGTGCGATCGAGAACCGTTTGCGCCTCGATGCCGGGAGGAAGGCTCTTCCGTATCTCCTGCATCTTGGCGTCGACGGCGGCGGCGACTGTACGGCTATTGCCGCCGATCAGCATGAGGGCCGTTCCGACCACCACCTCTTGACCATTTTCGCTGGCGCTGCCGGTTCGGATTTCCCCTCCGACACGCACTTCGGCAACATCTCTGATGCGGATCGCGACGCCGTTGCGTGTCGTGATGACGGCGTTTGAAATTTGTTCCGGCGTCGCGAGGCGGCCGATGCTCATCACCGCGAAGCCTTCGCCGTTTTTCTCGACGTAACCCGCACCTCGGTTGACGTTGTTTTGTTCGAGCGCCTGCGCCACATCGGCGAAAGAGAGGTTGAGCGCCGTGAGCCGCGCCGGGTCCGGTTGAACCAGATACTGCTTTTCGAATCCTCCGATGACGTCGATGCCCGCGATACCATGCACCGTGATCATCTGCGGGCGAATGATCCAGTCCTGGACCGTCCGCAGATACGCGGCGCGTTCAATCTCGGTCGTCAACCGCTGACCTTCGGCTGTGAGATAGCTGCCATCGCTTTGCAAGCCCGGCTTGCCGTCTTCCACGTGCGCGGCTGCCTCCGGCGCGTACTGCACAGTCCACATGTAGATTTCGCCGAGCCCAGTGGAGATCGGACCGAGCTTGGGCGCAATTCCGTCGGGAAGATTTTTTTCGGCATCCCGCAGGCGCTCTCCCACTTGTTGGCGGGCGAAGTAGATATCCGTCTTCTCGGAAAAAACCGCAGTGACTTGGGAAAACCCGTTCCGCGACAAGGATCTCGTGTATTCAAGTCCGGAAATGCCGGCGAGGGCGGTCTCGACCGGAAAAGTGATTTGTTTCTCGACATCGACGGGTGAGAGCGAGGGCGCAAGCGTGTTGATCTGCACCTGATTGTTTGTGATGTCCGGCACGGCATCTATCGGCAACTTTTTGAGCGAATAAATGCCGTAGGCCGCCGCCGCCACCGTAAGCATCACGACGAGCCAGCGCTGATGAACAGAAAAGGAGAGAAGGCGGGCAATCATTGTAAATTCCTAGGTCAATGGGCGTGCTCGGCTTCGGATTTACCGAGCTCGGCCTTGAGCAAAAATGTGTTCGCGATGGCGATTTGCTCGCCGGTCTCGAGACCGGAAATCACCTCCACTGCGTCGCCATCGTCAGTGCCGATCGTGACTCGACGGGCCTCGAAGCCCTCTGGCGTTCGGACGAAGACGCGCGTCGCCCCCTCAATGGTCTGGAGGGCCGATTTCGGAATGACGAGATCGGCTTTTGCCTCGGAAACCGCGATGTCGGCCGTAACGAATGATCCGGGACGCCAGACACCATCAGTGTTATCGATCGATGCGATAACGCGAGCGGAGCGGGTTTCCTGATTGAGAACCGGGCTGGTGAAGATAATGGTCCCGTGCGGCCCAGAACTCCCCTCGATCGAGATGCGCTGACCTTCCTCGATTTGCGGAAGATCCTGCGGGGAGACCGTCAATTCGACCCAAACTTTTGAAAGGTCGGCGATCGCATACAGCTCATGCGCTTGGCCTTCTCCTCCCATGGGTGTGCCAATATCCACGAACTGCTCGACGATGCGACCGCCGATCGGGGCCTTTATCTCATACCGCTCAAGGCCGGTTGCGACTTGGCCGTTGTCTGCGAGCTTCGAGATCGCGGCTTCGCTTACGCCAAGCGCGGAAAGCTTCTGCTTCGCGACGTCGCGGCGAACGAGCGCCTCCCGGTACGTTGCCTCCGCCTTCAAAAGGCGCTGCTCGGACGACACCTGCTTTTCCCAAAGCGTCTTTTCGCGCTGGTAAAGCGTTTCCTGAAGCCCGAAATTGACCAGAGCCGCGATGAATTCACTATTCGCATCCGCGACCTCGCGACTGTCGAGGACGGCGATGACTTCCCCGGCGCTTACGGGATCACCCAAGCCTTTTCGAAGCTCCACGACTGTGCCAACGACCTTCGAGGGAACGCGGCCCACGCGATTGCGATCCGGTATGATGCTTCCCGGGACGCGCAAGCGTTTGCTTAGAAGACCGGATTGAGCAGAGCTAACCGCAATTTTAGACCGATCGATTTGCTCTGCGGCCATCGCGAGCTGTTCGGTCTCTTTGTGTTCGCCTCCCTCTTTGTCAGCTCCCGCCGGCTCGGCCGAGTGGTTCTCCGACTCATGCGCATGCCCATGCTCGTGCTTGGCGCTCTGCGTCGCGCCTTCCTTTGCGGAATGAGCTACTTCGGCGTGCGAATCGAGCCCGAAAAGTTTGCTCAAGGGGGGCACAAAGCCCTCGGTATGAAAGAAGAATGCACCGACGACCGTGCCCACGAGGAGGCAGCCGGCGACGAGACCAAGTCGCTTCATGACAGGACAATCCACGCCGGACAGCACGCCGTTTCAAAGCGCACGTCCAAGCTTCAATTTATTGAGAATGAGGAACCATCAGCGCGCAAAATGCGGGCGGATGCGGGCGCTTAAGCGCCGCTTACCAAACGCGGAGGTTTCTGGAGTGGCGCTGGTTCAAACTTTGCCGCGAGCGCATCGAGATACGCGGGATAGCGCACGCGTTGGCCGTCAAGGTACGCAGATTTATAGCAAGATCGTGAAGGAGACGCGTCGATGTATGGGCAGCCACACCAATTATGATGTTCGAGCCCGCCGAATAAAATCGTGTCGGCGCTGCCGTCATCCTGCTCGGACAGAGCGGCAACATCAGTCGCAACCGCTGTGAGCTGAGACTCCGAGCAATTACGAGCGAAGTGCGACTTTGCATGCGAGATACAGATCGGCGCGGATGCGAAGAAGACAAGCGCAACCAAGAAAACCTTTAGAGATCGGCTAGCCCAGGATGACACATTCGCACGTGCACGCGTTGGCTCCCGCAAATCGCGCGCGGCGCTTGGGAGTCGCAAGCTTGCGTGTGTCGAACCGTTCATGGCGCCGAAGGTGATTTCTGATGATGGCAAAGTCAAGTTGGATAGCGGCTCTCAATTGCGATAAATTGGCCGGTATTTTCGATGAACCAGGGTATGTTTATTTCATGCAACTCTTTGTTCAAATGTATAGTGCGGCGAGAATTGACAACTGCCGTCAATTTAATTGACCACCGCTGTCAATTTTAAAGTGCGTCGTCGGATCAAGCTCAGCTTTCCCATGATGTCGATCCGCACATTCCATCGAGAAGTTTGATCTCGGCCGTTCGCATGTGTTGTTATGTGAAGGCTCACAAGAAACTCGTCGCCATCATTGGTTTCATCAGTGTGCAGGATCATGCGCGGCGCGCTCACCGTCGCTAGCTCCTCAAGTAGCTAGAGGAGCAAGAGGCATTTTCCGATTGGGTGCATTGAATTTCGTGCCTTGACCCACGCTCCGCCGCCGCTACATGCTCCAATAACTAGAGGAGCAAATTGAAATGAAAGAGGTGTCGATCGGGAACGCCGCCAGGATCAGTGGGGTCAAAGTACCCACCATTCGATTTTATGAAGAGATCGGATTGTTGCCGCGCCCCGCGCGAACCCACGCAAATCGCCGTCTGTTTGCCGACAGCGATCTCCGCCGGTTGGCTTTCATCCGTCATTGCCGTGAGCTTGGTTTTGAGCTGGATGCGATCCGCGCGCTGCTCAAGCTTCAGGACAATCCAAAAGAGCCATGCGAAGCCGCCGATGCGATTGCGAAAGAGAGATTGGGTGAGGTCGAGCGGCGTTTGCGCAGCCTCAAAGCGTTGCAAAAGGAACTAAAGCGCATGATCGACGGCTGCACTCACGGTCATGTGAGCCAGTGTCGTGTCATCGAGGTTCTGGCTAACCATTCAAAGTGCATGCACGATAATCACTGAAAAAAATTAGATTTGCACATTCTGACCTTCGAGGTGTTCAGTCGAGGCTACGTGTCCCGCATCATGCCTCCAATGCTGTCACGCATCGTTTGCGTCTTATCCTTGCGCACAGGATCGCCACTCAGCAGCGTCATTTGGATTTTTGAAGCGAGGACATCAACGCCAGGGGCGGGAAGGGCGATTGCTCCGATTGCGTCCGATCCTTGGGCTGCGCGAACGTTGGGGGAGGCATACAACTCGAGGCCGCTGCCAAGCTCGATGAAGAAGGCCTTTCGGGAGGGCGAGGCCGAACCCGCGCCGGTATTGTGTCAATCTGGTCGGCCACACCGGAGATGGCCCGGCACATTCTCGAGCGCATCTCGTCCATCATTAACGATCAGGTCGCGGCAGGCCTGCGGAGTGGTCAAAATCTCTGTCCCTACCGAAGCAGACTGACGCCGCCGGTCACCTAGGTTACAGATTTCCAGCTCCGCCTCGTTGACGATCGATAGACGCGGCTGCTCTCTTGTGCAGCCAACGTCCTAATTCACGGTCAGGAACATCTTGTGCGACGCCAAATCCGATTAATCGCCGTTTGCCTGTCGCTGGTGGTCACCGGTGTGCCGCTGCGCGCCGATGACACGGCGGCCCTCAAGGCCGAGCTTTCGGCCCTCGCGCGCGATGCCCGTTACCCCGAGGCGATGGTCATTGCGCAGAAGCTTGCCGACGCGGCCAAGAGCACCAACCGGGAATCGAAAGACTATGCGGAAGCTGTGTCCTGGCTCGCATTTCTTCATCAGGTGCAGGGAGAGGTGACGGCTTCGGGCGCGCTGTTTCGCGAGGCGTACGAGATCTATTCAAAGATCCTGCCGCCCGACGATCCGGACCTCGCGACCAGCCTTAACAATCTGGGATTCTATTACTGTCAGATCGGCGATTTTCGTCAGTCGGAAGTCCTATACCGGCGGTCTTTGGACATTCGCGAGCGCGTGCTTCCGAAAAACGATCCGGCCATCGCCGACTCGCTGAACAATCTGGCAGAGCTCTACAAGTCCGAGGAACGGTGGGACGAGGTTGTGCCGCTTCTCAACCGGGCTTTGGAAATCCGCACGCGAAGCCTGCCGCCAAATCATCCGATCATTGCCGGAACGCTCCAGAACCTTGCTGGCGCACTCGAAACCGACCCGAGTCGCGGCTCTTTCGAGGAAGCGCAGAAGCTTTTGGAAAAGGCTCTCGAAATCCGCCGTTCATCGCAACGGGCCGATCATCCTGAAATCGCCGGGACGCTCAGCAAGCTGGCGACCAATCTTTTCAACCAGGGAAAATACAAGCAGGCCGAGAAGCGCTTCCGCGAGGCGTTGGCACTTCGGCGCGCGTCGCAGCCGCCGCATCATCCCGATATTGCCTCGACGCTGGTCGGCCTCTCGCTCAATCAGATCGAGCAAGGCAAGCCCGAGGAAGCCGAGAAGCTGCTGCTCGAAACGCTGGAGATTCGAAAGGAAGTCTTTGCGCCGACGGCGGACCAGTTCGCGGAGTCCTATCGCTATCTCGCGAGGGCGCAGCTTCACGAGGGACGTACTGCCGAGGCCCTGGAATCGATCCGCAAGGGCACGGCGATCGTGCTGGCGCGAGCCAATCGCCGCGAAAAGGCGGTCGAGCATCTGACCGAGCATTTGCAGATTCTGTCTGCGGCGGACGCGATCAAAACAGCCGATCACAAAGCCGATTTCGACGAAGGGTTCACGATCGGGCAGAACGCGGAACAGAGCGAAACCGCACGCGCAGTCGCCGGCATGGCCGCGCGCTTTGCGACGCAGGACGAACGCCTGCAAAAGCTCGTCAGCGAATTGCAAACGATCGAAACAACGCAGACGGTCCTGGAACGGCATCTGACCGACGACCTCGCAAAGCCACCCGAAGAGCGCGAGACGGACATTCGCAAACAGCTCGACGACTACGAGAAGAAGCGCATCGAGATCAACAACGAGGTGAAATCGGCATTTCCGGAATATTTCGATCTCGTCAACGCGAGCTCGGTGACGATGGACGATGCGGTGAAGTTCATCAAGGGCGATGAAGCGCTGATCACGATCGTTTCCGGCGCCGATCGGACATACGTGTGGGCGCTGACGAAACAGGGGTTCGCCTGGCACGAGGCCAACGTCTCGAAGATCTGGCTCGAGAACGCGATCAAGACGCTCCGGGCGACGCTCGATACCGAGGATTTGAAGCGCAACATTACAGCGTCCAGCGGACTATTTGACCTCGGGCTTTCCTATCAACTCTATTCGCAGCTGCTGGCGCCGCTCGAACCTACGTTTTCGTCGAAGGCGAAGCTGATCATCGTGCCGTCCGGGCCGCTGACCAGCCTGCCGTTTCAGGTGCTGGTGACCAAGCAACCCAAGGTCTTGCGGCCTGTCCTCGAAGATCTGGCGATGTATCGCGACACGGCCTGGATCATCCGCGAACATGCCATCACCGTCCTGCCGTCCGTCACGAGCCTGAAGGCTCTTCGGACGCTGCCGAAGTTCGCCGAAAACCGCAAACCGATGGTCGGCTTCGGCAATCCGCAGCTCGGCGGCGTGAAGTCGGAAGCTGCGACACGCGGCGCAGCCGATCGCGCAAAGAATTCCAAATCGCGCGGTCTTTCCGCTTCGATGGTGGACAAGGTGATGGACATTCTGCGGCGTCTGCCGGATCTGCCGGGTGCGGAGCAAGAATTGCGGACGGTGGCCAAAGACCTGGGCGCGCCCGAAACCGATTTGCATCTCGGGGCAGCAGCGACCAAGAGCGCAGTCAAGAATGCCGATCTCAGTAAGTTCAACGTGGTCTATTTCGCGACGCACGGTCTGGTAGCCGACGATGTGCCCGGTCTGTCGGAGCCGGCTCTGGTGATGACGCCGCCCGACGATCCGACCGAAGACGATGATGGGCTTTTGACCGCTTCGGAGGTTTCGCAGCTCAACCTCAATGCCGATTGGGTGGTGCTGGCAGCCTGCAACACGGCGGCGGAATCGAAGCCCGGCGCGCGGGCGCTTTCGGGCCTTGCCAAGGCGTTCTTTCATGCCGGGGCGCGCGCCATCCTGGTCTCGCACTGGCGCGTCGATTCAGAGGCGGCGGCGACGTTGACGACATCGACGTTCGGTATCAGGGCGAAGGACCCGACCCTCGGGCGTTCGGAGGCGCTACGCGAGGCAATGCTGCTGCAGATAACAAAAACGCCGGCAACGCCAGCGCAATTGTGGGACGCATATCCCGCTTTCTGGGCGCCGTTCTCAGTCGTCGGAGACGGCTCTTAGGGGCGGCCAGCGGCCGCTTCACCTCACCATTTGTAGCGGGCACCGGCACGGCCGCCGACGCCGAATACATCCTCGCCGCCCCGGACTTCGCCCGCCAGCAAATACGTCCAGCCGTTGGCATAATCCCAGGTCGAGACGATCTGGCCAAGGCCGCGGACCTTGCCTTCATCGACCGGAAAGACCGACGTGCCCGCGACGCCGGGAGACACTGTGCCCTCATTCGGCACGACAGGCGGATTGTACCTGAAGCCACTGATGGCAACATCGCTGTAGAGGTAGGCACCGCCTATGAGGGTCCATAGCCCACCATCGGGCAACGGCACTTCGTGACCGGCTCTAACGCCGGCCGTTAGACGCAATACCGTGCCGTCTTCAAGACCAAGCCTGCCCGAAACTTCCTGCGGCAGAATGGGAAGCGTTCCCGACGCTCCAGTCGCGACGAGGTGCGTCGGATCATTGCCGTAATCGGTCCAGGTGAACCGCAGGCCCATGGTGGGTTCGAGCCAGCTCGAAGGCGAAACGGGGTGACGATAAGAAGCCTCGCCCGAAATCGTGTAATTGTTGACCGACGCACCGCCGACTTCGAAGGCGGTTGGGACCGTGCCGGGTCCGCACGTGCCGTTCGTCTGCGTCAACAGGCTCTTCTGATTGAGATCGAAATCGTCGGCCTTGAATGCGAGGTCGAACGTCGACCTGCCGTAAATCGCCGCGAGATAGGCACCGTAGAATTCGCCTGTGATGTCCTGATGATTGTTGGTGCGGTTGAAGTTATCCAGGCCGCTGTCGTTCGTTGTCTGCGGAGCGTCGAAGTTAGTGTTGGAGAATGTATTCCACTGCCCCTGATAGCCGCTGAAGATGCCGAACTGAACGGCTTGGGGAACGGAACCCGCCTTGATCCAGGTCCAATCGGTACCTGACAACGCGCCAGCCGTTCTCGAGTTGCGGGCGCGGTTTTCCTGCGTGCCCGGCGCGATGTTGTCGTGAAATTCGTAATCGAGGTAGGCTTGGCCCCACGATGACGTGATCCGTCGATCGCTATTGAATTGGTCCTGGGATTCATAGGATTCGCTGGTGGCCTCGGCGGAGGCGACTTTTGTCAGCGTTACCTTTTTCTGAGGAGCTGACGCTGCCGGCTGGGATGGGGCCTTGGCGGCGCTCGAGCCACCGCTCGCCGCGGCCTCTGATTGAGCGGGCGCGGTTGTCGTGAAGCTCGCCGGGATCGGCTGGGCCTGCTGCTGCGCGAGCTGCGTGCGGCGGCGAATTTCCTCCAGCACCTGCGTCGTCGAAGATTCCGTTGCGGAGATAGAGGGCGGGCCGGCTGCGCCACCCCCGAGGGCGGCGGCTCCGCAGTTTGCGGCGTTGACGGCCGAAGCTGAGCAACTTGCCATCAGTACACCGACGGTGGCGCGAAACAGCGAAGTCCGGATCGAGTGCGAATTTACCGCCGAATTGGTGGGCAGCGAATTATCGGAGGGCGGTAAGAGGCGTGGAGTGCCGGGCATCGTATTCTCCCAAACTTGCCATTTCGACAGGGCGCCGCTCTTTGGAGAAGACGCGGCCACGCGCCCTTACTGAAAAGTGAGATCCGATTTTTCTAGACCCTGTTTGTAATGATTCGGCTATTACGCCAGAGCCCCTGCAGGTCGCTTAGGCACAGTTTGCTCAATAGTGTTGCGTACAGACAATGGAACTGAATTTCCGCCCGTCATTTGAATGTTGTTTACTGAGAAAAATCCTCCAATATCCAGGAATTTAATGAATTCACCCCTCCATATGGAGGGGGCAATTAATTCGCCCTTACGAAAGGCGTTTGGCGTTGAGTTCCGCTCGGAACAGGCAGCGGTGCCGGCATTCGCTACGGAAATGAAAAATCGGATGGAGAATTTTGGGGAGCTTATTCCCATCATTTCGAAATCCGTCCGTTATCGCAGCGTTTGGACCGGATGAGAGTTCGGTGGTGTACGGCTTAAAGTCGGGCCAGTGCCGGCCCCGCTTAAGGCGGGCAGTCGAATTCGGCGCGGCTTTCGCGAACTGTCATTGCTGACCGGCTTCGGGCTGGTTAGATTTTGCGTCGATCTTTGGGAGAATGCATCGTCATGATCGGATTTGAATCGGGGTCGCGCCCATTTGTGACCGCGGCGGCTGCGATCTGCACCGCGTTCGTTTTGACTACCGGTATTGCCTTCGGCGAATCCGCCAGCGCTCCGAGCGCCGCAAGCCTTGTCGACGCATTGAAGGCGAAAGGTCCGACGCGCGGCGTCGTCAACAACGCCACTGCTGATCTGATCAAGTCGCTGAAACAGAAATCGTCGCGGGGAATTGCGATCACGGCGGAGGAGCGCGGTCTCCTGTCGGATGCTGCGAAGTCCATGCCGAACTACGACATGGAAATCCGCTTCGAGCTGAACTCTGCGGAGATTTCTCCGAGCGCCCGCCCGGCGATCGACGCTCTCGGCCATGCACTGCAGAACGCGCAGCTCAAAGGCGCAAGCTTCCTGCTTGCCGGACATACCGATGCGACGGGCAGCCCGAGCTACAACCAGTCGCTTTCCGAGCGGCGGGCGCAGTCCGTTCGTGAAACGCTGGTCAAAGAGTTCAATCTTACGAATGATCAGCTGATCGCCGTCGGCTATGGACCGGAACAGCCGAAAAACCCGAAAGCCCCGTACGCGCCCGAGAACCGCCGCGTGCAAATCGTCAATCTCGGTGAATAGAATTAGGTAACTGCGAACCGTATTCGGTGTCGCATTGAGCATTGATGAAAGGAATATCGAGCCCGGTTTGATTGCCGGGCTCTTCCTTTATCCTTTATCGCGCTCCCAACCGCTTCAGTGCCGTTTCGCTGGATTGCAGTGTGGAGTCGAGCGAAAGAGCCTTTTCAAAACTCTTGATCGCCGCTGCCCGATCGCCCAGAGCTTCGAAGATGTGGCCTCGGGTATCATAGACGTCGGCTTTGGCGGGGCTCAGACTTTGCGCCCTGTCGGCGTCGGCCTTGGCCTCCTTGATGCGGCCGAGCTTGTAATTTACCCAGGCACGGTTGTTGAACGCATTGCCATTGGTGCCGTCGAGAGCGATGGCGCGGTCATAATCGGCCATCGCGTCGTTCAATTGGCCTTTTAGGAAATAGGCCGTGCCGCGCTCATTATAGGCACTGGCCGATTCCGCGGTGCTTATCGAGGTCGTGAAAGAGGTGATGGCATCGTCGAGCTGTCCGCCCTGCCGCTGCGCGTATGCGAGCTTCTCGTACGCGAGCGCCAGATCCGTCCCTTCGATCCCGCCGTTATCGATGAGCCGGCGGCAGGCGCGTATCGCCGCCGCACGATCGTCACCCTTGCATTCACTCCACCAGCGCGGCCGCAATCGGCCCATCGAGGCCACGTCGTCGCTCTGATTGGCCGTCACGGGCTTTGGATTGTTGGCGGCTGTTTCGGTCGTCGGCTGGGATGTCGTCGCCGGGGTAATGCTAGCCGCCGCGGCGGGTTCGGCTGCCGGCGCTTTCGTCGCCTCGATCTGCGAGCCGGAACGCGCCTTCGCTGCGTCATCCGGCTGAGACGCCTCAACTGCCGCGGGCTTTGTTGCTTCTTCCGCGGTTGTCTTCTTTGCGGGCTCGATGACGGTCTTCGTCAACATCGCGATCGTCGCACCGGCCAGCAACGCGCCCACTATTGCGGCCGCCGCCGTGACCGGCCCGACCTTCGGTTTGCCCGAAAGCTTGATCTGGGCCGACTTGGGCGGCGCTACCTCGCCGGTCGCGACACCGAAGACGTGCACCGGGCTCGGGATGTTTTTCACCTGCTGCGGGCCGAGGTCGGTGAACTGCACCGATAGCTTGTTGGCCACTGAATCGTAGACGGATTTGGATATGCAAATGCGGCCCGGTTCGGCGAGGGTCTGCAGTCGGGCGGCGATATTGACGCCGTCGCCGAGAAGGTCGCCGTCGCGATCGACCACATCGCCGATCGTCAGCCCCATGCGGAATGCCATCTGCCGGCTCGGCGGATAGGCCAGGTTTCGCGTTCTCAAGCTCTCCTGAGCGTCAATCGCGCAGCGGACGGCGTCGACAGCGCTGGGAAACTCGGCAAGAAATCCGTCACCGGCCGTGTTGAAGACGCGGCCTCCGGCACGGGACACGAAGTCCTCGAAGACGCCGCGATAGACGGCAAGGCGGCGCAGCGTCTCTTCTTCGTCCTCAGCGACCAGGCGACTATAACCTGCGATATCGGCTGCGAGGATGGCAGCTATCTTGCGTCTCAACTGCGGTTCCTGGTCCATTTGCCAAATTACGTCGTCAACGTACTACGAAAGCCCGGCGCCTGTCAGGGGCGGGACAGAAAACTCCTTTGTCGCCGTTAAAATGTTGCATCGGCACGCGTCAATGGCGCTGATAAATATGCAGCAGTATGACAATGACCGCCGTGATCGACAGATTTCGGACGAAGAAGCGGACTGGGAAAAAGCTTAAGCGGAGCCCGAAAGTTAGCGACACGTTTCAGGGCGAGATGATCGAAACAAGCCTCGAACTGCTGGCAGCGTTTCTCATCGAAGAAAAGAGGAAAGAGCGATACCCAGAGCTCAAGCACCGAATGCTGAGAATGGCTGAGTAGCCGTCCGTTGTTGGTTCGATTGGCTAGCGACCTCTCTCTCGAAGCGCACTATCTAGGCCACACAGTCGGTAGAGCACTTTCTTGGTAAGGGAGAGGTCGAGACCTCTAGATCCACAATCTAGAGGAAGCCCAATTGGGTTCGGAAGCAGGGTGCTGGAATCTCGTCCAGCAGCTTAGTCCTCCTTTCGTCAGCGGCAGCCTCCTCGCGACCTTCGCTTTCGCAGAGTGACGCTCTCTAAGGATTGCCGCCCGCTGCCTCCGCAACGCCTCGCGCCTTCTTCGCGGCGTTGAAACGAATTGTTGCCCGTGTTGCCCCCATGAGCGTCGCAAAGCGAGGCGCACGTCTCATTTCGCCAGGGGCCAAAAGCAAAACTCCGTCGTCCTGACGCGCCTGCCAGAATGTCCCGCCTGGATTTGGAAGGCTTGCCATTGATTAAGATTGGCCAGAAGGCGCCCGTTGGGGGCCGCCAAAAACCGGCGGCAGAATCGTTGGCCGCAAGGCCAACGACGTCATGACGATAGAACGAAATATTAGGGAGAAGACGCAATGACCAAAAAATGGGTCGCTTTCGCTTCGTTTCTACTGCTTTCGGGCACAGCGGCCGTTGCTGGCAGCTGGGCTGACAATTTCAAGATACTCGACACCGATGGCAACGGCACGATCAGTCGCACGGAGTACGAAGCGAACGTGTCCAAGTTGAAGCTCGATCCGGCGCCGACGTTTACAGCGATCGACACGGACGTGAACAACAGCATCGATCCGCAGGAATGGGCTGCGGCGGAGAAAATGGCGAAGGCCTTCCCCGAGGCATGCAAATCCTCGACGGAATCTTGGTGCCCGAAGAAGTACTAAGGCTGTCTTGAGTACGACATAAGTCAGCTCGAAACCCGGTAGGAGACTTCCGGGTTTCGAGTGTGCGGATCGCTTGTCGCCCGCCCGCTAAGTGTTCACGACATGGATCTCGTCAGTCATGCTGGCGAAAGGCGGCTCGCGCTGGCCCCTGACGACAACAGGTGCTCCGCGTCTTGCACCATACGATCCAGGATCCGCGCAACGGGTTCTATCTCATGGATTATGCCAGCTGCTTCACCGACGAACGTGTTGCTATTCTCAGGATCTCCCGCTGCCCAAGCTGCGAGATATTTGACGGCTTCTTCATCAGCGACCGCGCGGAGTTCTGTTTCGTGTCCATGCCACCGTTCGATGAAGCGGTTCTTGAGGACGCGGGCGCTGTATCGGGCCGGCCAATCGAGCTTCCGTGCCAAGTCCATGACCTGCGATCGGATAGTATCGTCGCCCGTCGCGCCAAGCGCCGCTTGGTGCATTCGCGTGCTGACGTTGGCTTCTTCCGAAGCCCAAAGGCGTGAGCCGACAAGAACGCCGTCGGCCCCAAGCATCAACGCGGCCGCAAGTCCTCGGCCGTCCGCAACGCCGCCAGCAGCGCAGAGGAGCGTTGGGGGCGACACCTTGGCAATCAAATCCGCAATTTCAGGAACGAGCGAGAACGTGCCACGTTTTTCACCATGACCTCCCGCCTCGGAGCCCTGGGCGACAATGACGTCGGCGCCGCAATCGAGCGCGTGTTCGGCATCGCGCCGCGTTTGAATCTGGCAGATCAGCGTTATGCCCCGATCCTTGATGCGAGCGGCAAATGGTGACGGGTCGTCGAAGGACAAGAGAACGGCCTTCGGATGATGTTCGAGCACAAGATCGAGAAGCTCAGGCTTTTTGCGCAGCGCCCACGTAATGAAACCGCAGCCGACACGCCGGTTTCCGGCAGCGGCAAACTCCTGCGAAAGCCAGTCCGCATCACCATAACCGCCACCGATAAGACCAAGGCCGCCAGCGTCGGTGATCGCGGCCGCAAGCCTTCCTCCCGCGGCAAACGCCATGGGCGCGCCAATGACGGGAAGGCGCAGATCAAGCTTTTCTGTAAGTCTGGTCCTTAGCAAGTTGGGCTCCCCCTTTAACGCGATCAGGTCGGCGCATGATCGAGAATGGCGCTGAGCGCTTTCCGATTGCCGACGATATCGGCCAGCGTCCAGCTATCGAGCTCTGCGAAGTAGGCTTTGAGCGCACGCCGCAGTGCCTGCTTCAACCGGCAAGGTTCGCTGATGCGGCACATGCTGTCTTCGCCGAAGCATTCCACGAGCTGGAAATCATCTTCGGTCGCCCGCAAGACCTCGCCGATCGTGATTGTCTTCGCCTCACGGCCGAGACGCAGACCGCCACCACGTCCGCGCATCGTCTCGACGAACCCGCATTGCCCGAGCCGGTTCACCACCTTCATCAGATGATTTTCGGAAATTCCGTAGGACTGCGCGATTTCCGCGATCGTGCAAAGCCGATCGTCATGAGTGCCGAGGTACATCAGCACCCGGAGCGAATAATCCGACAGGACGGTCAGTCGCATGCCCACTCCCGCAAGTGTCGCCTTGATGCAAGGCATATAAGATGTATAGTTCGTACATCTTATTCAAGCCATCGTCAAAGGTCACATCATGCACATTGCGCCCCGACCCAATGCCCCCGGCGTGGCCGCAGGTATCGATGAAGAACTGATCGGAACTCTCGTCGACACGTTTTATGCGGCTGTCAGAAAGGACGAGCTTCTCGGTCCTGTCTTCGCGGCACGCGTTGCCGACTGGACCGAGCACCTTGCAAAGCTGCGCGAATTCTGGTCGTCGGTCGTCTTGATGACCGGCCGTTACAAAGGCCGTCCGATGCCGGTGCACGCGGCAATCGCGGAGATATCGGACCTACATTTTGAACGTTGGCTGGCGCTTTTCAGAGAAACTGCCCGGAACGTCTGCCCGCCTCAGGCTGCAGCGCTGTTCATTGACCGGTCGGAGCGGATCGCCGAATCGCTTCGTCTCGGCATAGCCCTCAGTCGTGGCGACGATTCCGTCCTCAACGCGCCTCGTCGCGTGGAAAGAAGTTAGTCACGCGATTCTGGGTATTGGCTCGACGCGCCAACTAGCCGCGTTGGCTGCTGAATTTTCAGCTGGCAGCCATGAGGCCTTGGCCAATTGCCGTGGCCGCGGCCTTGGCATAAACTGAATACAAGGACGCGCTGGACGACCGGCGTTTGTGACCCATCGGGGACGGCCCCATCTCAATGGAGGTGGCATGGTGTCCGGTTTCAGAAAAATGTGCATCTCAAGAGCGCCGGCAAAATGCGGGGCGAGCGATGCCGTTTGATCTCAGGATTGATGACAACGCACGCCAGGAATTCTGCATCCTACGGAATATGCGCCCGGTGGGCGCGAGGATCGGCCAATTTATGGATGGACCTCTTTATGACTCGATCAAAGACGAATGGGGCCGCGTGTACTATTACGTTGGAGTCTGTCCTCGTGTCGGGCGCCACTACGCAATCGTGCTGGGCAAGAGAGAATTCATCTATCCACCGGGCATCATCTACCGCATGTTTGGATAGGAATTAAAGCGCCGGCGTCTCGCGTTCTTTAGGTGCCGTAGCCGTAACCGGCAAGCGATTGTCCAGAAGAGTCCCGCCGTCGGCGGTTGAGGGCAGAGCAAGGGCCCCGCGAGCGCGTTGACGCGCTCGCGCCTCGCTTTCAAGACAAATCCGTCAATTGACAAATCGTCTCGCCAGCGGCCGTTATCTCGCACGCTCACTTCGACGACGTCGTCACGCTGCTGAGACACGTCGACCGTAATGATTGGACCTTGGCAAAGTTTGCAATTTAATCGGGAAAAGTTCCCAAAAAATGGGCATTGATAATCGATCATCGCCCGCTAGAACCAAAGTTAATCTGGTAGTCAAGGTGAGCGCGAGCCAACGTGAAGCTTCTCGTGGTCGAGGACCATCCTATCGTCATCTCCGGTTGCCGGGCTTTGTTTTCGGGAGATGACGGAGTGACGATGATCGAAGCGCGGACAGCGTCCGCAGCACGCATCGCGATGAAAGATGAGGCGCCCGACGTCACCGTCATCGATATCAATCTTCCCGATGGCTCTGGCCTCGACCTCACTCGCGAATTTGTCACTAATGATCCCAACGCTCGGGTCGTCGTTTTCTCGATGAGCGACACCCCGATGCTGGCCATTCAGGCAATCGAATGCGGGGCAAAAAGTTATGTCAGCAAGAATGGCAACCCGTTCGACTTGAGAGATGCGGTTCTCGCGGTTGCACGCGGGGGCTCCTGGATATCCGATGACCTTATCCAGGAGATGGCGCTGATCAGATCTCGTGCCGGCGGAACGACGGCATTGCTGAGCGACCGCGAACACGTCGTTCTCAGGATGCTGGCCCGGGGGCGTAGCATGGCTGAAATCGCCAACGATATTTCCGTCTCATACAAGACCGTCGCGGCCGATTGCGCGATGTTGCGCACGAAGCTCAACGCGCGCACGTCCTCGGAAATGGTCCGCATTGCCGTCGAGCTAAAACTCGTCTGAGCTTGACTGCAACTCGGCGAGCGCTCAGGGCGAACGATCGCTGGCGATTTTCGTTTTCCGGAGAGTAGATCTCGAATCCCGCCAGCGAAGCCTGGGCGGCGACCACGCCTGGACAGTACCCTGCGGGGCAATGAGAGCAGCGAAAGCTCTTAAATATTGAACGCGTCTGGCTGCGAATCCCCTACCGCAAACAAGAGAATAGGAATTTTTCCCGATTTTTCTTCCAAAATATCACCTTAAGCTTGGAAATTATCCTCTGATACGCTGCAACAAGTCACGCGTATCGGGAATTTATCTGTCGGTTAGCAGGCGAATTCATGCCGCACCGGCGCGATCAATCCAAGAGGAGTTTATTAGAATGAAATCGAAATTACTGGGTGCAGCTGCCCTCGTGGTCACTGGGCTCGTAAGCCTCGGCCATACGAGCCCGCTTTTGGCGGCGTCCACGAGTCTGAGTGCTCTCGATCCCGATAAGGATGGGACAGTTGATTTGAAGGAAGCGAAATCTGCTGCTGCGGCGGTCTTCGCGAAGCTGGACCCTGACAAGGACGGCACTCTCGATGCGAAGGAGCTTTCGGGTCGCGTCGATGCTGCCGCTATCAAGACAGCGGATCCCGACAGCGACGGAACACTCGATCAAAAGGAATACGAGACGCTCGTCGAAGCACGCTTCAAGGCCGCCGATCCCGATGGCGACGGCACGCTCGACGACAAGGAACTCTCAACCGACGCCGGGAAGTCTTTCCTGCTTCTCGTCGAATAGTCTTCTTGGTCGCCTGGTCTGTAAGCAAGTCGCAGTCCAGGCGGCCCTTTTCTCTTGTGACGATCCGGCTTTTTACGGGGATGTGTGGCTCCGCCGCAGTTGAGGTCTACCGAGTTTTCCCTCACGCTTTCGGAAATCGAGAAGAAAGGTTCGGAGGGACGCTTGGAGGTTGGGTTCACACGGGTATGAACCATCTGCCTTTGGAGATGTCCGATGCATTGGACGAACATTTGGCGCGCCTCTTGCCTTCTCGCCACGGTCATCGCTTCCGCCTTTGCCACGGCACGCGCTGACGATCCCATACGGGTTTCGGGATATTTCTGCGGTGCAAAGAGCGATCAAGTTGCTTTCCTCCAACGCGAAGCCGCGGGTGACAGCGAAGAGATCGCCGCCAACACCGTCAATAAGGTCGTCGGAAAACAGTCCTGCGCTTTCTTCCTGCCGGCCCATGCGATTGCCGCGAACGATCAGACCGTCATAAGTGGCGGGGTGGTTTACAAAGTGCAGAGCTTTATTTTTCTGCCCGAAAAAGTTGAGCGCTGGACCGGGACCTACTTCGGATCCATGCAATCGGCGAAAACATACAGCGAGCTTTAGAGCTGCCGCTAAAAGATCTTGCCTGTGTCCGTCGTCGGGCAGCTGCCCCTCGCGCAGGCAAGGTTTTCCGGAAGCTTTGCATTTGACCGTACCGAACGGTCCGGGATGGCAGCTCACGTTTTTGTCCATCGCTTGGTCCCAGAATTCGTAGCCCTTGCCGAGCGAACCTGCGCGCGACGACCACCATGCCGTAGCGGCATCTTTCGCTTCCGCCTCGGTCTTGCCCGATGCCTCACCGCTTTGCGTATCCGGGCCGCAGAATTTACCCGCGTAAGCAGAAGTCGTCATGCCTGGCACGATCGGCGCCCCGCTCATCGCGAGAGTTGTGAGAACGACTGTCGCGACTATGTACCGCGTTAATGCCACGATGAACCTCATTCAATTGCCGTCACTGTGAAACCTCTCTGACGGAGCAGTGCAACGAGCCCATCAGGTCCGGTTTGATGCATGGCGCCGATTGCGACGAAAGCGCCGCCGCTCTCGAACAAGGGCAACGCGCTTTCCAACATCCGCAAATTACGTTTGCTGACGAGTTCGAACCGCAGCGACTGCAAGGTCGCATCGTCCAGGCCCGCGCTGGGCGCCAATTCCTGCGTCAGCGGCCAAACGGCATCGAGACGCCGGAAGCGGTAAAGTTCAGCCATGGTCAGCGATATGTCGTCGACGCGCGGGTAGAGCTCGATGCTTGCCTTCAGCCACGCGACCTGCACTTTTTGGGAGATCATCGCGAGCGACCGGTATTGCTCGAGCATCGTCTCGAGGCCGACGACCGGTAGGCCGTTTGCGGTTGCCCGATCGACGACGAGCGCGTCCATCGATTTCGAGCCGCGTTCTTGAAGTTTTTTCTGACACGCGGAATCCGCGAGAAACATTATGGCTACCCACGGCTTCAGCGCGAGCGCGAGTTGCGGCGCGTATCCCGCATTCGTAATGGCTTTCTCCACGACGGTGATTTCGTCCTCGGCCAGGATACTTTGAAGTTCCTTGTCCATGGAGACCATCAGCGGTGCGGCTTGCGCCATGGCGTTTGAGTACGCACTCCGCGATGCCTCCGCAGACTCGACGGCGACGATTTTCGATTGATCGATGGCCGCCCGTGTCGCCGGCGAGATTTCCTGCAAGGTGTCGTTGATGACGTGAAGCGTCCCGAAAAGATAGGAGTCTGGCTTACTTTGCTTCTCGACCCGCCACAGCACGGCATCGCCGTTTGCGACGCGGCTGGCATCGTCGAGAATCTTTTCGAGGCGTGGGCGATTGTTGTGATCGATCTCGTAGAGAACGCTGGTCGGCGAACAGAGATCGTTCGATCCGTCATTCGCGGAGGCGAGAAGCGGGAATTGGGCAGTTGCCGCAAGCGCTGCCGCAGCCGCAGTCCATGCGAGAAGTCGATTAGTGCTCCGTCGCACCGGCCAGAACCATTCGTGGACCTTCGGGGCAAATGATGCGCTTGATTTCAGTATTGGTCTTGAGATCAAGAACTGAAACGCTCGCTGAAAACCAGTTCGCGACATAAGCTTTGCTCCCATTCTTCAGTGCAACCAAACCCTCGGGATAGCGTCCGACCTTGATTTCAGCGCGAGGTGCATGCGTCTGGGCGTCGAAGACCGATATGCTCCCTCCCTGTTGGTTGGAGACGAGGATCTCGGCATCGTTGTGCGTTATCGCAACGCCATATGGCATTGCGCGTGTCGCCGGCGACGACACGATTTGCAGTTTTGAGGTATCGACGATCGACAGCGTCGCCGCTTGCACATTGGCGACGACGAGTTGTTTTTCATCGAGACTCAAGGCGAGGGCGAAGGGCGCGCGCCCGACCGGAATTTCCTTCAGCACTTCGAAACGCCGCGTGTCGATGACCGCGACGCTGTCTGCCTCGCGATCGGCGACGTACAACCTGGATCCATCCCGTGTAACGACGAGATGAGCCGGCGAGCGGCCGGCGGATAACTTTCTGATGATATCGCCCGATTGCGGATCGACGACCGAGACGGAATTGGCGCTCCAATCTCCAACGAAAAGCCGGCCACCAGCGCTGGCTATACCGAAGGGCTGACCGCCGATCTTCAAACGCCTTGTGAGTTTCTGTTGGCGAAGATCGACAACGGCAATTTCTCCGCTCTCGGGAAGCGTCGCGAACGCTTCGCCGAAAGCGGGGCTGATTGTGAAGGATGCAGGCTTGCCGGGAATTTTGATTTTCCCGACGATCTCATCCGTGCCGGTGTCGATGACGGAGAGCACGCCGTCGTCCTGACTGAGAACGTAGACCTTTTGCTCCGCATCGCTCGCTGTTGTTGCGCCGGCGAGGGCGACAGCATTGAGAGCAAGAGCGACAGCAAGGCCTACGAGAGCTTTCATCCCTTGCCCTCGGCTTTCGCCTTGATGCCGGCGAGCCCGGCTTTGATGAAATCTTCCGTCGCCTTGATCGCGGCTTCGTCGTTCTTGTTTTCAGGCGGCTCGTTCGTCGTGTCCGCGCGATAAAAGCGCGAGCCCCAGACGACTTCGCTGCCACCGGACGCGGGTACAACTTGGATCGTATCGGAATAGAAGCTTGCCGGGAAAGCGTCGTCATTTTCGGTCGCGAGCCGATAGCCGTACGACATGTCTTTCTCTTGATAGTCGTCGAGGCTTTCGACGAGCTCGCCGCCGCCGCTCTTGAGTGTCAGCGTGCGCGTCGCACCGCTGCCATTGCCGCCTTCGCTTTTCACGCTCGCGACAGATGGATGCCACGTGCCGATGCTCCCGAAATCCTTGATCAGTTGCCATACGGCGGCTGGGGGAGCCGAGATCGCGATCTTCTCTTCAACCTTTTGAGGAGTAGGGCCGTGGGCCGAGGCATTTCCTGCGCAAGCCGATAAGGCCGCAAACGCTAGAAGAAGACGAAACTTAATGGGCATGCACGAACGCTCCTTTGAGGGTCGAATTGACAAGAGGGGAGGCGCGGCGTTGGCTGCGACGCGCCGGTAGGCTTTCGAACAGCTGCAGCGCGTAAAGCGCGAGCATCGACAAAAGCGCAAACAGCGCCGGCACATAGGCCATGTCTGTATTGACGGGGACGATGCGCGGTTCGGTAGACGACAAAAGCTTCGGCGCTATCGCACTGACGTTTTGCAGTTCGACATAGGCGAGACCCGTACGCGAAGCGAGATCCTGAAGATGCGCAGTCTTGACGGAGGACAGCTGCTCGTCGCCAGTAGCCGGCATGGCGCCAAACGGAGCGTTCCTCGGGTTGTAACCCTCACGGGTTTCGGCATCATTTGGCGCCGCCCCGATGCGATTGTCCTGCGGAATGTCCTTTTCACTGTAGACGCCGACCTGGCGGCCCTCGTCGTCATACTTCGGGATCGGCGTCTTTTCGTTGCCGCCGACGCCGACGATCAGGCCCTTCACCGCGCCGGGCTTACCGTCGAACTCCGGGACGCCGGTAAATGGAAGCGGCGGTGCCTCATGACCGTCGGTGAGGAAGATAAGATCGGATTTCAGGCTCGCTGCGATGTCGATTCCAGAATAAAGCCCTTTGGCAATGAAGCTGTCGCCTTGCCAGGCCATACGCCAGTCAAGCCCCGAGACGGCACCCTCGAGTGCATCGTAGTTGCGGCAGATCTCCACCGGGTCGAGAAGCAGATACGAAATCCGTTCGGAAAAGATGCCGAGCCCGAGGCGCGATTGGCACGGCAGATCCTGCATCATGTCGATGAGAGCCTGGCGCGCCGCTTCCAGCCGGTTGAGCGACCCGCGAGGGTTGCCCATGTCCCGCGTATTCATGCTGCCGGTGATATCAACGATGGCGAGAACATCCGCGATACGCTGATTGCGAATGATGTGAATACCGATGATCGCCACGATCGTCGCAGCCAGCGCACCAAGCAGCAAAAGCATGCGCCGGTCGAAGTTGACGCCCAGGAAATTCATGGCAATCCCTTTGGGATGCCGGGAAGATCCGTCCATAGCTTCTTCGGCGCATCGGGCGAGGAAAGATCCGGATTGTCGGCTTGAGGAAAATCGCGAACGACGCGCATCGCAACATCAAGATTATGCCGAGCATCCCAGTTCTCAGAATCCAGTTTCAACGCCAGCCGGTATTCGGATTTTGCGAGGTTGATCATCGCCGTGGCGCTGTCGATGTCGCCTCTGCGGACAGCCTCCGCCGCCAAGCGTGTCCTGGTATTCGCGATATTGTAGAGCGCGGATGCGCGTACGGTCGGAGGAAGGCGCTCTCCTGCGATGCTCAGAATTGATTGCGCGTCATCGATATGATCGCGGCGCACCGATTCATCGATGCGCGCCAGGATTTCTTGCGGATGCGCGCGCTTGATGTCGACCGGAACGTCGTGACGCTCGACAAGCTGGCGGATGTTATCGTTTGAGCGCCTAGCGCTGATCAGACTGTCAACCGCGTATCCAAACCACAGCACGCTCGCAGCAGCCAGAATCCAAATTGCAGTGCCGCGCTGCGAAGCCAGGAACGTCAGGATCGAATTAAGCCGCATGGCCAGGCGCCCCCGGAAGCTTGAGAGTGCGTTCGCAAAGCTTTGCCGCAAGCAGAAGACCGAGAGCGAGCGCAGCCAGCACATAGGCCCACCGGGACAAATCGTACTGTGGGACGCGTTCCGTGTAGACGAGCGGCGTCTGCTCGAGCTTGCCGATATCGGTGATCGCGCTCTTTATCGCTGCCGCGTTCTCGGCCTCATAGGCGTGATAGGGAATGCGCAGGCTCTGAAAGAATTTATTCAGGTGCCGCTCCGGCAGTGCCTGTGGCGTGTCCTCGACGCCGGGGGCGGGCTCCGCAAACATGCTGTTGGAGCCCTCAGTCCTTAGATAGACAAAATAGAGATGCACCGGTCTGCGTGCGAATTCCATTCTGAGAGCATCTTGGATTCTTCGTCCGACTACAGCCACGCCGTCGGAAACCAGTACGATCGCGCGCGAGCCTTGATGCACGTCTTCTTCGATCATGCTGAGCGCCATTGCGAGGCCGCGTCCGACGTCCGTGAAGGCGAGCCCGGGACGATCGATCGCATCGATAGCACCAAGCACGATGTCCTTATGATCGGTGATCGGCACAACGTGCATCGGTGCCGTTGAAAACGCGGCGACGCCGAACCGGTCGTGCTCACGCTCGACGACGAATTCTTTGATCAGCCGCTTGGCGGCCGACGATTTGGATTCTTCTGCTCCACTCGGCTGCCTGCCGGCGAAGGTGTCGTTCATGCTCGCCGAGCGATCGATCAGCAAAACGATATGCGCACCTTGACCGAAGCGCTCGACAGTCCGTTCGCGCAATGCGACACCAGCCATGCCGAGAATAAGGCTAGCGATTGCGGCAACGCCTGCGAGGCGGAGCGCCCAGCTTATCGCCCGGGAAAGCCTGTCTGGTTCGAGCCCGGCGAGGGAGGGATACGATTCCTGCCGCTGCATTCCGAGAAAAAGCGGAATGAGTGCGAGCGGAAGGAGGTAGAGCGCGATCGAATTCGTGAAGATCATGCAGATGACCTCTCTTCGCGTGCGAGGTCAGCCGCGAGCCGCGCCAGATCGCCGATTGGAAGGCGGTCTTCCGCCGCACGTCGGTCATCGGAAAAGAAGTAGAGCTGCGAGCTTTCGAAGAACGACTTGAGCCTCGGCAACAGGCTCGAAAAGCGCTGATGCTGGGCGACGAATTCCGGAACGTCCGCCGAGAAGACCCGGCGCCCGGCGGATTGATCGAACGCGCGATGGAGAAGGAGCAGGGAGTCGCGATAGGGGGCTTCGCCCGCTCCCGCAGACTGAAGGCTCCTGATTTGCCGATCAGCTTGCGTGAACGGGCGCTTGGCGCGGCGTGCGAAGGGCCAGATTGCATAATGCCAAAGCAGCAGGAGACCTGAACCGGCGAGCGCGCCTGCGGAAACCCAGAGCAACCGTTCCCTTGAAGCAACGCTTATCTCTTGCGGGACCGCATCCGGCCGCATGACGTCGGATATGTCGCCGGTCTTCTCCGGCATCAAGTCATCGAGGACGATGTCGCGGAGCGGAGAAATCACGAGCCGAAGCGCCGGGACCGTCGCCGTATAATTGCCGGGCTGAGAAGCGGCGGACGGCTCGCTGGGTGCTGTGCCGTCGGGCGCGACGCTATTTGGGTTCTTGAACCTCAACGGAAACGACGGAATGTCGAGCTGCTTGGCCTCGAGCGCCGAATAGAAAATCTGGTATTTTAACGTGATATCATAAATTCTGCGCCCGTCCTCTTCGCGCTCGCGATGATCGATGGAGATGAGATCCAACCAATATGTGAGGGCTCCCGGCCGCGGCAGCGCTGCCGTGAAAAGCTCGGTATTGCCGCTCGTGATGACTTCGACCCGCCGCTCCAGCGTATCGCCGAGAAAGTGCCCGAACTTTCGCGGCTCATAGACGTTTACGGCATCGATGGCAGCTGAACTTCCTCCAACGCTCAGAAGGAGGAATGCGATGGCGAGCCAGCTGCGCATCAGGCCGCTCCGTGCAGCAGAAACGACGTGAACGACATCCAGTCGATCTTATCGTTGACTGTGAACGTCTCGCGCGACGCCGCGTGTAACGCTTGAAAAATGCCCCGGCGCTGCTGGTTCCTCTGCGCCCGCCACCGGGCCTTAAGCGTCGGTCTCATGGCCACGAGCCGATGCCTTCCGGTTTCAAGATCTTTGAGATTGAGGAGACCCCATTCGGGAAGACCGTCGAGTTCGAGGCTGTCCCTGATCTCGATCGGAACGATATCGTGGAAAGCGAGCGCCTCTGCCGCCGTCTGCGCCGCCTCCTGCGGCCATAAGAAATCAGAAATGAGAAAAACGAGCTTCTTTGATCCGGCTATTGCCGCGCCGGCTTCCGCCAGGCCCTCGACGCCGGGTTGAACTGGCGCGAACAGACGAAGGCGTTCGATCGCGTCAGCGTGCGCGGCGCGGGACAACGTCTTGCGCAACAGAAGATCTTGCCGAAGAACCTTGTCGAACGGATAGAGCGCAAAGGTATCACCTGCGCGCTCCGTACAGATGGCCAATGCTTGAGCGATATCCGCCGCGAGAGCGATCTTATCGCACCGGCCCTCGAATGCCATCGACGCGGAGACATCGACAAGAACGGCGATGTCGATGGCACTCGGCTGTTCGGCCCGGCGGACAAGAAGCCGCTCGAACGGATCGCTCAGAGACGCCCGAATGGCGATGCGGCGCGGATCGGGAAAGGTCGACAGCGGCACGATATCGCGAAATAAGCCGCCGCTCCCCGATAGGAAGCTTTTGTGCGAACCCACGCGAATACTGCTCGTCCGCCACGGGATGCTATAGGCTAGATCTTTAGCCTCATCGTTCATGGCGCCGGGACCTTGGCAAAGACATCGGCGATCAGGGATCGTACGATTTCCTCGCGTCTCAGCTCGTATACGGGCGTGAGGAATATGCGATGCGCCATGCACTCGTGGAAGATATCTCGAATGTCTTCCGGCACGACCATGTCGCGGCCGGAAAGCCAAGCTGAGACGCGCGCCGCGCGAATGAGATAGCTCATGCCGCGGGGACTCGCTCCGCCCGCGATCAGCCTGTTGATATCGACATTGGCAATCTGAATGCCGGCCGATGCGGGTTCGCGGATGGCTTTCCAAAGATCGAGAACATAGCGCTCGAGAGCGGGGCTCACGATGATCGTGTTCTGGATGACGTTGGCGAGCGTGTTGAGCCGGCGATAGTCGAGTACACCGTCGTTGAGCGACGCGATCAGCGTATCGACATCATGGAACCGCGTCGCAAAAATGAGATCGCGCCGTGATTTTTCATCCGACGGCGCCGAGATGGCCACTTCCATCAAAAAGCGGTCTCTCGCAGCAGCGGGGAGCTCAAATGTTTCTTCGCGCTCGATACGGTTGCGATCTGCGAAGACCAGCAGATACGGGAACACATGCTCCATATTGAAAGCCGTGATGCTGCGTTCGGCCATCAATCTGAGGAGCAGTGAATGCACCTGCGGACGTGCGCGGTTGATCTCGTTGAAAAAGAAGACAGAGAGATCGCTGCCGTGGCGCAGCACCGGTCCGGGCTCGACGCGTGGCTTCCCGTCCTCATTAAGAAATGTGTAATAGATCATGTCGGAAGGCATCAGATCAATCGTGCCTTCGATGCGCTCATAGGCACCGCCAAGTGCGCGGGCGACAGCCCTGAGGAGCGTCGTCTTGCCGACGCCGACATCGCCCTCGAGCAAAACGTGGCCGCGCGCGAAAACGGCGATGGTCAATAATCGAATGGCGCGCTCTTGACCGACGACTGCTTTCGCAATCTCGCGTTCGAAATTCAAAGCGCTACTGCGCCAGTCATCGAGATCTAGCGGTCCGATGCGGTCGTCTGTATCTGGCCGGTCAAGGGTTGGGCGATTCATTATTATTGCTTCCCAAACATAACAAGACGTGCTCCGGCCGGCCGAGCGGCGGGACGTCATTTCACAACCTAAAAAGGAGGGTGCTGCCGAAACAGCACCCCAGTTACCTCGGAGAGGAAGTGACGGTCCTGCAAGCGTAGCAAGATCCGAGGATTAGTTCCGGCTCTGCCTACTGGATCTTCGAGACGTCGTAGACCCACCGGCCGGTCTTCTTGAAGTTATCGGCGCGCAGCTTGTTGCGCTCTTCAGCAGCCTTCATCGAGTTGCCCTGCTTGGCCAGTTCTTTCGGATCGTGCTTCGGATCGTACTTCGAGCCTGCAATCTTTTCCGGGAAACCAGGCTTCGGTTCCCAGCAGTTTCCCGACGCCTTGCAGTGCGTGCCGTCGTAGGCAAGAGCTGCGGGCGCCATAGCTCCAGCAAGGCCTGCAAAGGCAAGGACAGTGCCGGCGATCAATGGGAGTGCAATCGTCTTCATAGGCTTTCCTCCATCTTTCTATTTACGATCGGGTGGCTTCACTCACCCTTGTTGTTCCGTACCAGCCAACCCACGAGACAGCGCTGCGTCGGTTGTTGTGCTAGTTTCCGGAAATCTTGCATTGCTCCTTTTGCGCGGCCGGGCGGCCCGTCTTTTCCCATTCTTCGATGTGGAATGATTTGAAATTTTTCTTCTGCTCCGGCGTCAGCCAGTCGGCATCTTTGACGTCATCCTTCTGGATGTGCCGGATCCAGGCGATGAGCTTGAGCATGTCATCCAGTTCGAGATCTTGGCCGTGCGGGCCCATCATCCCTTGCGCGCCTCCGAAGATGGTCTCGAAGATGCCTTTGTCCGTCGTGTTCTTCGGATACGTCCAATAGGCGTCGTTGAGGCCTGGTCCGACTTTTCCTTCTCCGATGTGTCCGTGGCAGCCCGAGCAGGATTCGAGATAAATTTCTTCGCCCTTCGGCAGACAGCCTTTGACCTCCACGTAGGGGTCGACGCCCGTCTGCAGGAAGCTCTTAACCGCCGGCGTGTCTCTTCCCTCTTTCGGCGCGATGCCGTCGACGTCCAGAACATCACCTGTCACCGTGTTCCTGAAGTCTTGCTGTGCGAACGCCGCTTGTCCGCCCGCCACCAATACCCAGACAGCAATCCCCGCTGCCATGACCGCAAATTTCATATGTGATTTCTCTTCCACTTCCCTTGAACACCGGCGACCATCGCCGAAAACGAATTATGTACGCGGCGTCGGCGGCACGTAGGGGACACCTTCGTCTTTCAAGATCGTCTCGATCTGCGCCTGAGCCTTCGGCAAAGCCGCATCGATGGCGGCAAGGAGATCCTTGTCGTCCTTCCGCACGGCAAAGGACTGATCGAAGTGATGCGGCACGCGCAGTCCATCCGACCGAACGTTGTTGTCCGGAATGACTACGATTTTCAGGGCATCATTGGCTTTGACGTAGCGAGCGACCTCGGGCGCGAATGCAACGGCAAGAGCTGCAGTCTTGTCGGCGACCTCGCCAACCATGCGCTCAGGTGGAATACGCGTGTATGTGTTTCGCTTGTCCTTGAAGTTCGTCAATGACGAGACGTAGTTGATATTGTCATTGTAAAGATCGAGCTTGGTGATCATGACCTCGGCGGGACTTCCCTGCACGAAGCCGATCGGATGTGCCTTCGCGAGGTCGGGACTATTCCAGTCCTCGATCTTCAGCGGGGAATCCTTGCGCTGAACAAAGACATAAGGCGCGCGATAGTATGCACGTGAGGTCAGGACACGTTCATCGCCAGTGTCCACGCCGATAACGACGTCGCAAAGCTTTTTGTCGAGTTGGTCGCGCACGGCGTAGATCGCCGCCTTATCCGACCATACGAACTCCACCGTGCGTCCCATCGCAGTGGCAAGAGTTTCAGCAATCTTGTTTTCAAAGCCTGATTTGTCGCTGGCCGAGTAGGGCAGCTCTTTCGCCGCCGCGCAGATACGAAGCGTTGATGCATTGCCGGCGGCAGGGACGGCCGCTTGCTCAGAGCGCAAGGGTCCCGCAGAGAAAATTGCGAAGGCGGTGATGCCGATTGCCGCCGTGAGCTGGACGCTCGTGAGTACGCGGCCGATGCGATGATCTCTTTGGAGCGGGCGATTCATGATGACAATGACCTTTCAACTTCGGAGGTCGCCGCAACACAACGATCGAACAGTCGGAATCGTGTGGCTTACGAGCTCTTCCTGCAGAGTGTCTGCGCCGTAGCTGAGCGGAAATCGTCAACCGCCGTCTAGCCCGGGCACACGTCTCAGATATCAAGACAGTGGGAAGGCAGTTGCGGCATCGGATGAACAATCGGATGCCGCAACCGCGAACTTCACTTAGCCCTTCGAGTACTCGCCGACGTTCACGTCGTCATAGGGGTTCTTGCCATCCAGTGAGAACACTTCGACGCTGCCGCCCATCTGCGTGTAGTTCTGGAGGTTCTTGAAGGCGCCGACTGCACCGAGACCAGCCGTCGGATCCTGAAGGTCGAACACCAGACCGACGCCCGGCCAACCGCCCACACCCGACATGATCGCGATGTATTGGACGCCGTTGTGCTCATACGTCATCGGGTAGCCGATCACGCCTGAAGGCAGCTTGTGCTTCCAAAGCAGTTCGCCAGTGTCGGAGTTACGAGCCTTGATGAAGCCATCGAGCGTTCCGTAGAACACAAGGTTGCCTGCGGTCGCGAGCGTGCCGCCCCAGACCGAGAAGCGCTCCATGTGCTCCCACTTATATTGGCCGGTGATGGCGTTGTAGGCCTTGATCTGACCGAGACCCAGATAGTTCTGACGGTCGCCCTTCGGACCCGGGTACATCCACAGCGTTGCGCCAACGAAGAACTGGCCTGCGCGGTACGGAAGCATGAAGGGCTCCCAGTCCATGCAGATGTGGTTGATGCCCATGAAGAACAACTGCTTGGTCGGATCGTAGGAGTCGTGGCCCTGGTTATGGTAGCCCATGGCCGACGGGCAGACTTCCGTCGCCTTGTGATCCATACGGGTACCATATTCCGGATCGCGAACAGGGAGACCGGTCTTGAGGTCCACCGTCTTGAACACGTTGACCGTATCGTCGAGCTTGTTGGCCGAGATCAGGTCGCCGTTTTCACGATCGAGCGTATAGACGATGCCGTTGCGATCCGGATGGGTCAGAAGCTTGCGAGCCTTGCCATCCTTGTCCTTCTGCTCGGAGAGCATCATGACGTTGACGCCTGCAAAGTCCCATTCGTCGTGGGGCGTCTTCTGATAACCGAACTTCAGCTGGCCGGTGTCGGCATCGCGAGCCATGATCGTCATGGTCCACTTGTTGTCGCCCGGGCGCATCGTTTCGTTCCACGGAGCGGGGTTGCCCGACCCGTAATAGATGAGGTTCACAGCCGGATCGTAAGCATACCAGCCCCAGTTGGTGCCGCCGCCGATCTTCCAGGCGTCGCCTTCCCAGGTTGCCGTTCCGAGGCCCTTCTGGCCGTAGTGCGGGTTGGCACTGTTGAAATCGTCGCCAATACCGACTTCGTTATCAGGACCGGTCGCGTACTTGCGCCAGAGCTGTTCGCCAGTCTTGATGTTATATGCGGTCGTGTAGCCGCGAACACCGAGTTCCGCACCCGACGAACCGACGATCGCGATGTCCTTCACGACGTAGGGAGCCTGAGTTTCGGTCTGGCCGACTTTGATGTCAGCGTTTTCAACCTTCCAGTACTCTTCGCCCGTCTTTGCATTGAGTGCAACAAGATGGCCGTCGAGCTGCGTCTTAATGATCAGAGCGGGGATCTTGCCGTCGCCCGGCCAGTAGGCGAGACCGCGGTTCACGAGATCGCAGCATGCGACCGAGCGAGCAGCAGGATCTTGCTTCGGGCTGTGCTGCCAGAGGATATGGCCCGGATCATTGAGGTCGAGAGCAAACGTCTTGTTCGGGAAGGAGGTGTGAACGTACATCACGCCATCGACGACGAGAGGGGCACCCTCATGGCCGTGGAGCAGGCCAGTCGAGAACGACCACGCGTGCTTCAGCTGCTTGACGTTCTCGGTGTTGATTTGAGTGTCTTCGCTGTAGTTGTTCGAGTCGTAGTTCCGACCCGGCATTACCCAGTTTTCTTTGCTCTTTGAGAGCTCGATAAGCTTGTCATTTGCGTGAGCGCTGGATGCAACGCCCAGCTGCAGCGCGACTGCGATCGCCATGCAGGACGCCGACATCAGCATCGATGTGCCAACGACTTTTTTCATGCCCATTTAACCTCGCGTTTCCAAACCCAGCTTTTTCTTTTCGGATAGTGCCGGTTAACCCTGTGAGGGTTCGTACCGGCGCGATCCCTTGAGGCTCGAGCGGATAACGGGCGATCGAGACCCCTTTTCCACCCTTCGATTCGTACCGTGCGTCCGGATCGCTGGTGGTCCGATACTTTCGCATTCAGCACGGGGCCGGACCGTAACGATGTAACTACGAGTGGTCTTCAGATTGAGCGGCAAATATGGGCGGGAAGATTTGGCAAAGAACGCTGCAGATGTTGACCTGGATGTTGCCGGGCCCGTCTGCCATAAGTCACCGCCTTAGGCTCAATCAGCTTTGAAAGCACCTCCATCGTGAACGTGGCGCCGGCAGCTCTGAGGCTCTCAGGTATCGTCCTCGCATTGCTTCTTTCCGGCTGCAGCGACGAGCAGCCACGCCAGCAAAGCAGCGAAAAGCAATCCGGTCTCACGAAAGTCGAGCAAACGGATTGGCTCTCGATGCAGGACGAGACTGCCCCGGGAGATTGGTTGATCGCGCGCGAGAAGAAATCGGGTGCGAAGCTCGCCCCGGACGATGCCGATAAACTTCGCCAGTCGCTCGCGGAAGCATCGGCCAGATTCAAGGATTCCCCGCGGATGATTGCCAACCGCGCCGTTCAGCTCGAACGGATGCTGAAGGAGGAAGGGAGCGACGAAACCGCGAGCGTGCTGATTACCGGGCTCACCAGGGTCGTCGCGCCCGGACGCATCGAGAGTTTCGGCGCAGCCGGACAGCAATACGTCAACATGCGAAAAGCCGGATTAAGCCGCGAACGCGCTTTCGACGAACTCTCCAAACGCTACGGCGCGGGAGGCTAAAGTTATGTCTACGCCATCGCCAGCCGCTCTTGTCGGCCGGTTATCCGACAAGGTGTGGCTCGGCCACTCTATCCGCAACCAGGTGGTGCTCGCAATTTCGACATTGCTTGTTCTTGCTTCGATCGTCGCGGGTACAGTGGCTGTCTTCAACGGACGCAAAGCCGTCGACATTGAAATCGACGCATCGATCGATTTTGCGGAAGGCTATCTTCGTGAACTGGTTCAGCGCATCGCAGCTGAGAATAGGCTGGCCGATCTCGATTACTTGGTGTCCCGAGAGGTGCAGCATCTGCGGCATGCGCGCGTCTACGTGCAAGATCCAGGCGTCGCACCGAGGCTACTGAAGCCCGAACGGACGTTGGAAGACGAAGATCCAACACTCGACCGGACGCCTGACTGGTTCGAAGACCTGATGATGCCGAAGGGTGGCAACGACCACTCTCGCTTGATCCTCATACCGAAAGGCGAGAGATCACTCATTCTCAAGGGCGATCCCGACGATGAGATTGCCGAGAAATGGCGCGAGCTCTCCGCCTTAGCCATTGTCGCGATCGTCGCCATCGTGTTGCTCGTGGCAGTTTTCTATTTCGTCCTCGGCTGGATCCTCGATCCGCTCGTTGCGCTCGCTCGCGGCTTGGTGGCCCTCGAAGCAGGCGAGCGGTTTCAGCGTCTCGACGTTCCGAGGGTCGGAGAGGTCGCAGACATAGCGCGAAAGTTCAATTCTCTTGCTGCGTCGCTCGATCAAGCGCGCGCGGAAAATGGCGAGCTTTATCGCCAAATTCAGTCCGTTCAGGAGGAGGAACGACGCGAGATTGCGCGCGAACTCCATGACGAAGCGGGACCGTGCCTCTTTGGAATCACGGCGAATGCGGAATCGGTCGCGAGGCTCGCGAGCCGATTGAGCAAGGAAGACGGAAGTCAGATCGCCAAGCGAACGGACGAGATCTTATCGATAGCCGACCGATTGAAGGTGATGAACCGGGCGCTGCTCAAACGTCTGCATCCGGTTTCCATCGGCAAGGTGCCGTTGCCAGCCCTGATCCAGGATTTGATCCGCGATTTCGAACGCCGTCATCCGGACGTGCGTATTGTTTCCTCCGTGGGTGATTTCGCAAAGGCCGATGGCAACAAAACTGATCTCATCGTCTATCGCGCGACGCAGGAGGCTCTGACGAATGCTATTCGCCACGGTCAAGCATCGAATATCGTGGTCGAGCTTAGGGAGGAACCGGACACCGTAAATACGGCCGGCAGGAATAGACCAATCCTCATCAGCCTCCGCGTAAGTGATGACGGAAGCGGATTGAAGCCTGGTACGCAGGCGGGTTTCGGTTTATCGGCCATGCGCGAGCGGGTGCTGTCCGCCGGAGGAAGCCTCGTCGTCGAAGGCCATGAGCCGCATGGAACGACTCTATCGATAAAAATTCCGGCATTATCTGGCGATCTTAAAAGGCGCGCCGAGGTTGAAGCCAACAGGGCATCCGTATGACCAAAATTCTCGTTATCGACGACCATCCGATCGTTCTCCAGGGCTGTCGCCGGGTTCTGGAAGACGCGGGCATCGTCGACATTACGCTCGCTTCCAATCTGATCGAAGGATTCCGCGCCTATCGAAGCGAAACACCTGACGTGATCATCATCGATCTCGCGATCAAGAAGGGAATTCTTGTCGGGCTGACCTTCATCAGGCGGCTTCGGGTCCACGACAAGCACACGCCCATCCTGGTGCTGACGATGCACGAAGATCCAATGATCGCCAGCCAGTCGCTGCGGCTCGGCGCCAACGGTTACATCCTGAAGGACACATCATCTGTCGACATCGTCAAGGCGCTGCAGGCCGTCCGTCAGGGCAAGCCGTTTCTGAGCCACGCGATCGCATCGGCAATCGCAGTGATGGAGACGAAAGGCCGGACCAATCCATTGAGTGTGATGACGCTGCGCGAGCTTCAGACGCTGGAGCTGATCGCTCAAGGCAAGCAGTATACGGCAATAGCCGAGGAGCTGAACGTCAGCTACAAGACGATTGCCAACACCTGCTCGCAGATCAAAGCGAAACTCGGCGTCAAATCGCTTCCTGAACTCATGCGAATCGCAATTGACCACCTGCCAGAGATGGCAGGCCAAAGACTGGGCGATCGGCCCGTCGCCGCATCGAAGGTCGGGAAGAATTGGTAGAATAAATTGCCATGACTTGGCATTTGCTTTCGCGCGATTCCTTCGCCGGTCTTCTCAATAATTTAAACTGGATATGCCATGCGCGCGCTTTTGACCACTCTTCTGATACTCACCTCCGCTCCCGCTTTCGCCGAACAAAGCTGCAAGGAACAGGTCGACGCCGCATTCGCGAAGTTGCGCGCGGCCAAGTCTTTCCGGCTCGAAACAACGATCAAAAACGCCGACGGAAGTCTAAAGATGAGTGCGGACTACGTTCTGCCGGACCGCATGCATCAGAAGGTGACGCTCGGTGGCGACGGAACGGCGATGGAGATGATCGTCATTGGCAAGCAGGCCTGGTCCAACCAAGGTGGCGGCTGGGCCGAGCTTCCCGAAGCGTTCTCAGCCACGGTCGCTAATCAGATCAAGGAGACGGTCTCTGAGGCACCGAAGGTAGCGACCGAATACAAATGCGCGGGAGACAAGGAGTTCGAGGGCAAGACCTATGCGGTCTATCAAGGCGTGCTCGCCACGCCTCTCGCTGCCGACTCAAAGGAAAAAGGACCACGTCTTACGGCCGTTTCCGTCCCGAACCAGCAAAGCGTCTACATCGATAAAGAAACCGGCTTGCCGGCACGCAACATCGTGACGCCGGTGACCGAGCCCGACAAGCGTCTATTCGACGGGACGTTTATGATCGTTCACAATATCAAGATCGACCCACCGAAAGTTTCATCAAACTGAGATGAGCGCGATTTTGTCGATACGCTTTTGCAGCGTTTCACTCGCCGTTGTCTGCGTTTCCGTCGCGGCGGCCACAGCGACGGTGACGTCGGCTCACGCCGATGAGCTGCCGGTTCGAAAGCCGGGACGCTGGCAGCTGACGACGGTCGCAGACAGCATCGGCATGAAAACGTTCGAAACCTGCGTCACGCCGGCGGACGGGATCGTCCCCGGCGTCGGAGACAAGAATTGCCGCGTATCGAAGGTCAAGCGGCTCGCCGACGAACTCTATGTCGATGTCGAATGCAAAGCCGATACCGGATCTGAGAAGACGAGCACTGTCCTCACGGGAGATTTCTCGACGTGGTATCGCGCCGTGTCAAAAATGACCTTTGATCCGCCTGAGCAGGGTGTTTCCCACATGGGCGTGATCGTCGACGGGAAATATTTGGGGCCTGAGTGCAAACCGTGAACCAATCGCTAGCGCGCCGAACCATGCACGCGGATCGCGGCGACGCTCAACCCTCGCCAGCGTCCACTTTGCGACCATAGTCCTCGATTGATATTGCGCCCTCTCGCGTTGCCTCCGCCTGATCGGCCGGCGAGAGCGTATCGTACACCGCCGGCAAGCGCTTCCATTGTGCAAGCGGCGCCGATCCGTCCGCCTTCGGTACGTATCTGGACGTCTCGGTGCGCGTGTACTTGTGCACGTATCGCGGACAGTTGACGAAAATCTGCTGCGGCGTAATGCGAACGAGGAGCAACGCCCCTGGAAATGCATCGCGCGCTGAGCTTTCATCGAGGCGCGCCAAACCTTGCACCCGTAGGCGGCGCGGCCGCTCGAAATCCATGAACAGAAGTCCGACTTTCGGGTCGGCTGAGATGTTCCCTATCGACAGAAACATTCCATTGCCGTCGTAGCAGGGAAATACGAGCTCGTTGTTTTCGACCTTTACGAAGCCGGGCGCACCTCCCTTATACGAAACGGTCGGATAACCGCCCGGATCGACGCTGGTAAGGAAGAAAAAGTCGCGCTCCTCGATAAAGGCGATGTCCTGGTCGGTGAGTTCCGAGTGAACAATCAGCTCCGCCGTGCGATCGGCCAGCGCACGCTGGCCATAACGCGCCTGAATCTCGCGATGGCAGCCGGAGTAGATGTCCGTGTCGCTCATCGTGGTCCTCCCAATGCGTTACGCGACCTGGGGCGGGGCGCCCGGCACGAGATCGCCGGTAACGGAGGAGCGCTGTTCGACCAATTGAAACAGTTTCTCGATGCGCTCCTTTTCTTCACGTGATTGCGGTACCAGATAGGCCGCTGCAACATAAATGGCCAGATTAACGGCGAGGGCCACCGCGCCCGATGTGAGACCGTAGGCCCAAGGCAAATATCCGGGGTAGATGAGTTCCAGCACGACGGCGACCGCGAACCCGACCGTCATCCCGGCAATCGCTCCGTACTTGTTGCCGCGTTTCCAGAAGATCCCGAGGAATTGCGGCACGGCGAGCTGAATGATGCCTTGGTATGCGAGGACGGCCAGCTGAAACAGCGCCGGCAATTCAAGACACGCGAGCCAGGAGGAGAGGAGCGTCAGCCCCAGCATTCCGAGCTTGGCGATGATGATGAGCTGAGCCTGATCGAGCTTCTTGTAGTTGCCGACGAGGTCGTTGGCGATTTGCGCGCCGGTCGCTTGAATGTTGCCGTCCGTGTGGCCCATCGAGGCCGCGAGCACGACGACGCCGGCGAGGCCAAGCAGCCAGAGGCCGCCCGCTTCCTTGCTGACGATGAACCAGACATTGTTGGGTTCTGCGCTGACGCCACCGACTTGCGAGCCGAGCATCCCGAAGACCAGCAGCGCGACGCCGAACACCAACGATAACGGGACGGCAACCGCGGCGGATTTCTTGAGACTGCGGACGCCGTCGGCCGTGAACAGCCGCACGAAGATATACGGCCAGCACCAGCCGCCGATTGTGCCGGTTAGGATGAGGCTGAAAACGTAAAGCGGCCCTTCCTTCGAACCGATGCTGGGAATAGCGAATTTACCGGCATCGAGTGAGGCGAACGTGATGCCTTGCGAGACGATCATCCAGACGATCAGCCCGACGAGTATCGCGCCGCCGCCGATGTAGGCGGCGATGCCCTGTGCCATGTCCGAGATCACGACGCCTCGCATCCCCATGCGCACGGTCCAGATCTGGCGAAGCGCAATGATCGCGACACCGACGATAACGGCCTCTGAGAATGACAGCGCGCCGAGCGACATCTGTTGAAACAGCGTGCCGAGCGCCTGCATCCCGAGCACCAGCCAAGGGATGCCCGAAATGATGCCGATCACGGCCGCGATGGTTTTGATGTGACGGGAATCGAAGCGGAGGGCTAAAAGATCGGGCTGTGTCCGCAGGTCGAACGTCTTGCCCCACACCCACACGGGCCGCGCCATCAGATACATCAGCACGACGGTGAGCAGGCTATACGATAAAACGTAGAACGATATGACGCCGGCGCTTGCGGCCATGCCACCAAATGCCGTGAACATGGCGCCCGGATACCATGTGTTGAGAAACGACATCGCCTGATAGTTGGCGCCGAAGGATCGGCCGCCGACGGCATATTCCGTAAAGTTGCGGTCGCGGATGCCGCTGAGCTGCAAAATGACGACAATGAGCGCGAAGAAGATCGCGATGCATCCAAATGTGATGAGCATCAGCCAGCCTCCTCGACACGAACTTCGGCAAGGTAGGCCGCAACGATGCTGGCCGCGATGCAGGTCGAGACGGCTATGAAGTAGAGAACGGCCGCCGGCACGCCGAGCAATGGTATTCTGTCGCCGTCGAATGCCCAGTATAGGGGCGGCGCTAATGCTACGATGGCATCAACGATGAACCACGCCGCGACCCAACGCGGGAGTGCAGCAGGGCGATCTTTCCGGACCAACGACATTCGGCATTCCCCCCAATCATTTTCGTTTTTGCTGTTATTGCGTTCTTACTCCGAACGAGCGCTCGAGCTTCTCGAAGCACGTGGGCCAACCTTCGCGATAGCCGTGGGCAGCTTCCGGTGTGGCGATGCGCGTTTGCACGACGGTCATCGCCGTTCGCCCGCCGGGCGCCGCCATAAAATCAATCTCCAGCAGCGTTTCCATTTCGCACAGAAGCTCGACGGGGCCGGAATAGCTCCACGTCATGACGATGCGCCGCCCGCTCTCGAGCTCGCGATATGTGCCGTCAATGGCGTGCAAGGTGCCGTCTGGCGCGGTCGAATGAATGTGAAAGCGGCCACCCACGCGCACGTCCGTGCGCGCGTCGATGACTTTGTTGTCGCCCGGAGCGAGCCATTGCCGCATCAGCTCCGGCTGCGTCCATGCTTCGAAGATCTCCTCGGGCGAACCCGGGATCAGACGTTTGAAAACGAGATTGGCCGGCGCATTCATTTCTTGTTTTTCTTCTTCGCGCGAAACAGGTCCTCTAAGGAATCGAAACGCTCGTTCCAGAATGTCTCGTAGAAACTTAGCCACTTCTGCGCATCTGCGAGCGGCTTCGCGTTCAAGCGGCAGACGTGCGTGCGCCATTGCACCGAGCGCTGAATGAGACCGGATTGTTCGAGAACCCTGATGTGCTTGGAAACTGCGGCCAGCGACATGGGCAACGGTTCGGCGAGTTCGCTCACCGTGCGCTGGCCGGAGGCGAGCTGGCCAAGGATCGCTCGTCGCGACGGATCGGCAAGCGCGTGAAAGACCCGATCGAGTGTCTGTCCGTCTCGTTCAACCATATCGTTGAACTATACGAAGCCCGCAAATGGGTCAAGCCGCCAGAGCTAGGCATTATGCCCGACGTGGCCATTCCTCCGGCGCAGAACTTGTTGATCCGGTGGAGGGCGCCGGAACGCATCAGGCGGATCATCGTTGGGCTGATGGAGCGAGAATATATCATGGCATATTTCGTCACGTTCGGCGCAATGCCGGTGCCGATAGGCAGTGAACATCCGGACCTCTCCGCAGCGTTGGAGGAAGCCTGCAGGCTGATTGCCGATGGGCAATCGAACGTCGCGATCCAGTTTGGCGATGGCAGGTCGATCTCTGGCGATGATCTTATTGCGTGCTGCTCCGGAGAAAAGGCGATCGGCGATCACTTGTTCAAAAGTGTCACCTAAGGCTGTTGCCGCCGCTGGCTGACTTCGGAATGCACAGTTGCGATTGTAACGATCCCGCCCGCAACACACACACCATGCACCGAATGCACGTGGGCGGCTGGCATTGGCTCTTGCCTGTAACGTTTTCTTCTCTAAAGCGGTGTTCCCGTATCGAATTCCGGCGCGCGCCGCTTCGAAAAGCCGGGCGAGCGAAGCAGAAGGGAACCACGGCATGAATGGTGCGCAATTACTTATTGCGGCGGCGCTGAGCGAAGGCATCGAAGTCTGCTTTGCCAATCCCGGGACGACCGAGCTGCCATTGGTGCTCGCGCTCGACGAGACGCCGGGAATTCGCAGTATCCTTTGTCTTCACGAGAACGTCGCGACCGGCGCTGCCGATGGCTACGGCAGAATGTTGTCGAAGCCGGCGATGTGCCTGCTCCATCTCGGACCGGGACTGGCAAACGGCCTGACCAATCTGCACAACGCGCGCAGGGCAGGGACGCCACTTCTCAACGTCATCGGCGAACATGCGACATGGCACATCCGGGCCGATCCACTGTTGGCATCAAACATCGAAGCGCTTGCACACACGTTCAGTGTGTTTACGAAGAGAAGCACCGATGCTCAAAACACTGCGGTCAACTTGGCCGATGCAATCAATGCCACGGCAATCAGCGGCGGTGTCGCCACGCTGATCGTGCCGCATGACTGTCAGTTGGCGGAAGCGGGCGATGTGAGGCCTGCGTGCCGCCAAGTTCCCAAAAGCAGCTATTCGCCGGCAAATGTCAGCGAGTCGGCCAAGGCGCTGCAGCGAGGCAGGTCCGCCATCCTGTTAGGGGGCAAAGGTCTGTCGGAAGCCGGTCTGAAGCTCGCCGGCAGAATCGCGGTCGCGACCGGCGCCGATCTCCTCTGCGATACGTTCTTCGCGCGCATGGAACGCGGCGGCGATTTGCCCACGGCGACAAGGCTGCCTTACTTCCCCGATCAGGCACTGGCGCTCACGCGTCGCTACGAAAGCGTTGTGCTCGCCGGTACGCGCCGCCCTGTCGCCTTTTTCGGTTATCCGGGCGTGCCAAGCTATTTGACCAGCGAAGAACAGACAGTAGCCTTGGCGACCAGCGCAGAGGATGTGCTGGGCGCGCTCGAGGCATTGGCCGCGAAGCTCAACGCGCCCAATGATATTCCTCAGAACCCGCGCGCACCGTTACCCGCGATGCCGAAAGGAAGGTTGAACACGCAGTCCGTCGCTGCGGTCATTGCGCGGCTTCAGCCTGAAAACGGCATCGTTATGGATGAGGCGCTGACTGTCGGAATGGCGTACTTCGACTCCTCGCAAAGTGCTCCGCGCTTCAGCCATCTGATGCTGACCGGCGGCGCGATCGGCCAAGGGCCCGGAGCGGCAACGGGTGCAGCCATCGCTTGCCCTGGCCGCAAGGTCATCAATTTCGAATCCGACGGCTGCGGAGCGTATTCGGTCCAAGCATTCTGGACACAGGCGCGCGAGAATTTGGATGTCGTCACTATTATCGGCTCCAACCGCAGCTACAACATTTTGAATGTGGAATTTGAACGGGCCGGGGTGAAGGCGCTCGGTCCCATCGCGCGCTCGATGACCGGGCTCGATCACCCCTATCTCGATTGGGTCAGGATTGGCGAAGGCTTCGGCGTGCCGTCCGTCGCCGTCGACAGCGCCGAGGGCCTCGCACGCGAGTTGGAGAATGCTCTCGCGCGAAAAGGACCACGGCTGATCGAAGCGATTATGTCGTAACTCAATCAACCGCGGTTTGGCGTGGTCACCGCTTCTCTGGCTCTGCCGTGATCAGCCGATAAAAAATGTTCGGGTCCTGAATGACGCGCAGTTTCTGAGTAACCTCGCGGCTGCGCATGCGTCGCGACACCGCGGCCAGCATATTGAGATGATCGCCTTCGGCGGCTGCTGGAACGAGCAGAACGAAAACCAGGTCGACCGGCAGATTGTCGATCGCTTCAAAATCCATCGCAGGCCTCAGACGCGCGACGAGTCCGAAGGGCTTTTTCAGCCCGAGATAACGCGCGTGCGGAATGGCTACACCCCCGCCCATGCCCGTCGATCCGAGCTGCTCGCGCTTCATGAGTTCCGTGACGATGACATCGCTGCTCAAGCCGGTGGATGGCGCAGCGTGTCGCGCCAAGTCACGCAGCAGAGAGAGTTTATCCGGTGCGCGGAAATCGAGGAGCACGTCGCTCGGCGAGAGGAAATTTGAGATGCTGTTCGTCATTTCGCCTGCTCGAGTTCGTCGGGGATGCGCAGGCGATATCCAACGCCTGTTTCGGTCAGAATGTACTCCGGGCTGTCCGGCTGAGTTTCGATCTTTTGCCTCAACTGCCGGACGTAGACGCGCACGTACTGTGAATCCGCCGACGGCCCCCAGAGTTCCCGCAACAATAGATTATGGGTTAAGACTTTTCCTGCATGTTGAACGAACAAGCGGAGCAGGTCGTATTCCTTCGGCGATAGCTTCACCTCGCGCTCCCCAACTTTGACGATGCGCCGGACGAGATCGACCGATAAATCCCCAGTGCGAAAAATGGGGCGCTCGCCTTGGCTTTGCAGCTGGTGACGCAGCGCCGCGCGGATGCGCGCAAGAAGCTCGTTGATACCGAACGGCTTCGTAACGTAGTCGTCTGCGCCGAGATCGAGGGCATGGACTTTGGCACCCTCGTCGGCTCGGCTTGAAAGCACCACGATTGGAACGGATTCGTTTTTCGCGCGCAGTTCGCGCAGCAAATCGAGACCTTGCATGTCGGGAAGTCCGAGGTCCAGGATGATGAGATCCGGCTTCGTGTCCATCAGCTCCAGCGCGGTCTTGGCGTTGGGCGCATCCGTTACCTGATAGCCCTGCGTGGCAAGGCTCATACGGAGGAGCTTCCGAATGGGCGGTTCGTCGTCGATGACCAGAACGTTGAGAGGCGCACTCATGCGGCGTGATCCAACGTTTCGCTCTCGTAGCCGGCAGGCAAGGTGATCGTAAATACGGCCCCGTGGCCGTCGGTACGGTTGGCGGCCGTGATCGTGCCGCCCATGATCTCGACAAACCCTCGCGCGATCGGAAGTCCGAGGCCGGTGCCGGCGCGAACCCGATCGCCCTTATGCGCACGATAGAATTTATCGAAGATCCGCTCAAGATCGGCCGGCGGGATTCCGGGACCTTCATCGGAAATCTGCAACGTTAGCTGGTCGTAATCCTGCCACGCCCTGATGTGAATGCCCGTACCCCCGGGCGCGTATTTTGCAGCATTATCCAGAATATTGAAAAGCACCTGCTCCAGGAGAACCGGATCGGTCCGGACTTGCGGATTGCCCGCGGCGGAACTGTATTGCACGCGATGATGCGCGAGGATTTTCTTTGCTCTCTTGAGCGTCGCATCGACGATCTCGCTGACGTCATGCACCTCCGGCTTCGGCGCTACGGCGCCCGCCTCAAGCTTGGTCATATCCAACAGATTGGCGATGAAGCGATTGAGGCGTTCGGATTCATCGATGACCGTGGAAAGGAGTTCGCGGCGTGAGACATCGTCGAGCTTGTCGGAAACATCGCGCATGGTGCTGGCGGCTCCAAGAATTGCCGCAAGCGGCGTCTTGAGGTCATGCGATAGCGACGTCAGCAACGCGGCACGAAGACGTTCGGTCTCCATCGTGCGCTTCGCCTGCTCGATGTCTTGCACCAACCGCACGCGTTCGATGGCCAGAGCGCCCTGGTTGATCAGCGCGTCGAACAAACGCCGCTGATCGGGCGTCAGCAATGGCCCCGGCTTGTCGCTGTCGATCCCGGCCACGCCGACGACGCCGCGATCGGTGTGCATCGGCAGAAAAAGCCTTTGCGAGCCGGGGAGGGTGTCTGCGCCGCGCCCGGCAGGGCGATCGTTCATCCATGCCCACGTGGCGGCCGCGAGATCGGAGTCATCGAGCGTATCTTCCGGCGGGTAGCCGGCTTTCACGGCGATTCCTCCATTTTCCGGCAACAGCAGCACGACGCGAACCTTCAGCATCGAAGCGATCTGGAAGGCGGTCGCCCATAGCACATCGTCGAGAGTTCCGATCCCGGCGAGCTTGCGGCTGAAGCCGTAGAGTGATTCTGTGGTACTAGCACGATTGACGGCAATGACGGCTTGGCTGCGCATGCGGGCCGCGATGTTCGAAACGACGATTGCGACGATTGCGAACGTCACAAATGCTGCGACGTTCTTGGGATCCGAAATGGTGAAAGTGTAGAGCGGCGGGAGAAAAAAGAAATTATACGTTAGCGACCCGAGCATGCTCGCGACAAGCGAAGGCAAGAGGCCATAGCCGACCGCGACGGCGATAACGCTTGTCAGAAAAATGAGGTCGACGCTCTCGACGCCGATCCATGGCTTGAGCAACAACGCTAAGCCGAGCGCGACCGTCACAGCCGCTAGAGCGAATGTATAGGCTATGAGATTGTTCGAACGGGCCGCGGGTGCAGCTCTCACCGCCGGCCTCGGTTGGGGAGCGGGCAGCTGTTGGCCCGAAATGACATGAACGCTGATGTCGGCCGATTGCCGGACGAGATCGTGAACGACCGAGCCGTTGAGAATCTCGAACCAGCGCGGCCGTTCGGACTTGCCGATGATGATCTGCGTGACGTTATGGTCGCGCGCATATGCTATGATATCGTCGGCGATCTTCCGTGAGCTTCCTGGGATCGTGAGCGTTTCCGCGCCCAACTGCTCGGCAAGGCGCAGAGCTTCCGCGATGCGGTTACGCTCCTCGTCGGAAAGACGGAGGCTGCGCCGGGTCTCGATTGTCAACGCAGTCCAAGGCGCATGCAGGCGATCGGCGGCGCGCTTGGCGTAACGCACGAGCCCTGCCGAGCGGGGATCATCGCTGATGCAGACGAGCACGCGTTCGCAAGCGGCCCATGGGCCCGACATTGCTTTCGCGCGGAGTTGCGTAACGAGTTGTTCGTCGACGCGTTCGGCCGTCTGCCGCAACGCCAATTCGCGTAGTGCCGTCAGATTGACGGGCGAGAAGAAGTTCTCGAGCGCGAGGTGAGCCTGCTCGGGAATATAAACTCTTCCCTCCTTGAGCCGTTGGATCAGATCCTCAGGCGTGATATCGACGAGTTCGACATCGTCGGCACGGGCGAGAATTGAATCGGGCACCGTTTCGCGCACGCGGACACCGGTAATCTGCGCGACGACTTCGTTCAGACTTTCGACGTGTTGGATATTGACCGTCGTGTAGACGTCGATGCCCTGATCCAATAATTCCTGGACGTCGAGGTAACGCTTGGGATGCCGGCTCGAAGGGGCGTTCGTGTGCGCCAGCTCATCCACCAGCGCGATTTGCGGACGGCGAGCAATCAGCGCGTCGAGATCGAGCTCATCGAGAAGCTTGCCCTTATATTCGATCTGCCGCGGCGGAATGATCTCGATGTTGCGCAGAAGCGCCTTCGTCTCCTTTCGGCCGTGCGTCTCGACGACGCCCGCAACGACATCAACGCCTTCCCTGATCTTTGCGCGCGCGGTGCGCAGCATCTCATACGTCTTCCCGACGCCGGGGGCAGCGCCGAGAAAGATCTTCAATCGGCCGCAGCGGTGTGCCTCCCGGCGTGAAATCTCGAGAAGAGCGTCCGGTGATGGCCGCTTGTGCTCCGCGTGGGTATCGTCTGCCATCTAGGCCATTCCTGGGGCACCTGCCGCCGCGTTAGATTTAACGCGTGGCGACGCCGTCCAGATCGAGGTTCAGCGCCAGCACATTGATATGGGGTTCACCGATTAAACCAAAAAGGCGCGTTTCGATATGCCTATCGACGAGTTTCTTAACGTCTTGCTCCAGCAGGTTGCGGGCCTTGGCGACGCGGGGTACCTGGAAATATGCCGCCGCCGGCGAAATATCCGGATCGAGCCCGCTGGCGGTCGTCGTCACCAGATCGAGCGGAACGGGCACCCCCGGGTTTTCCGCTTTGAGCTTATCGACGTCGCCCTTCACGCGGTCGATCAGCGCCTTGTTCGTCGGCCCGAGGTTCGATCCCATGGAGTTCGCCGCATTATAAGGCTGCGGCACAGTTTTGCTTGGATCGGCGGGATCGGTCCCCGTCGTTGCCGACGGCCGGCCGCGGAAATACCGGTCGCTGGTGAAATTCTGGCCGATCAGTTCCGACCCGACGACTTTCCCATTGCGCACGATCAGACTTCCCTGCGCCTGCTTTGGAAAGAGCACGCCGGCAATTCCGGTCATTACCAGAGGATAGATGAGGCCCGTCAGGACGGTCAGCGCGATCAGCAACACGAACGCCGGGCGAAAGAGTTTGAGCATCGAAGTTCCCCTTAGACGAGGTGCAGAACATTGACGGCGACGTCGATCGCCTTGATGCCGATGAAGGGGATCAAGACGCCGCCGAGGCCGTAGATCAGGAGATTTCTGCTGAGCAGAGGACCCGCGCCGATCGGGCGATAGGCGACCCCTTTCAGCGCCAGCGGGATCAGAGCGATAATGATCAGGGCATTGAAGATGATCGCTGACAGAATCGCACTCTGCGGGCTCCCGAGATTCATGATGTTGAGAACTTGCAACTGCGGATAGAAGGCAAGGAACATTGCCGGGATGATCGCGAAGTATTTGGCTACGTCGTTCGCGATGGAAAACGTCGTCAACGCACCGCGCGTCATCAGAAGCTGTTTGCCGATTTCAACGATCTCGATGAGCTTCGTCGGATTGCTGTCGAGATCGACCATGTTTCCGGCCTCGCGGGCGGCGACCGTACCGGTATTCATTGCCACGCCGACGTCCGCCTGAGCCAGAGCAGGAGCGTCGTTCGTGCCGTCGCCGCACATCGCGACCAGCTTGCCCTTGGCTTGTTCGTCGCGGATGAGGCGCAGCTTGTCCTCGGGCGTTGCTTGCGCGAGAAAATCGTCGACACCGGCTTCCGCCGCGATGGCCGCGGCGGTCATCGGATTATCGCCAGTGATCATGACGGTGCGAATGCCCATCCGGCGAAGCTCGGCGAAGCGTTCACGAATGCCACCCTTGACGATGTCCTTGAGATGGATGGCGCCGAGCAACCGGCCGTCCTTGGCAACGGCAAGCGGCGTACCTCCGGATTTGGAAATCGTATCCGTTATAAGTTTGATCTCCCGCGCGGTCTCGGCACTCATTGCCGGCCGCAATGCCGGTGCCGCCGATCCGGCTGAAAGCGGCGATGCGCCGATCGAACTGACGTATCGTATGACTGCATCGACCGCGCCCTTGCGAATGGACGATTCATCGGTCTCGACGCCGCTCATCCGGCTCTGCGCTGTGAACGGTATGAAGTGCGCTTTCACATCGGCAATATCGCGGCCGCGAAGCCCGTACTTCTCCTTCGCGAGAACGACGATGGAACGTCCTTCCGGCGTTTCGTCAGCGAGTGACGAAAGCTGAGCCGCATCTGCAAGCTCGGCTTCGCTGACGCCCGTGAGCGGCAGGAATTCCGTCGCCTGGCGGTTGCCAAGCGTGATTGTACCCGTCTTGTCGAGGAGCAGCGTATCAACATCGCCCGCAGCTTCGACCGCACGTCCGGACATCGCGAGCACATTGAAGCGGACGAGACGGTCCATGCCCGCGATGCCGATAGCGGAAAGAAGGGCGCCGATCGTCGTCGGGATAAGCGTCACGAACAGCGCAACGAGCACGACGACGGAGATGGTACCCCCCGCATAAGCCGCGTAGCTCGGAATTGTCGCGGTGGCGAAAACGAAGACGATCGTCAATCCGGCAAGCAAAATGTTGAGCGCGATCTCGTTCGGCGTCTTCTGCCGCTCGGCGCCTTCGACGAGCCTGATCATGCGATCGAGGAATGTCGAGCCCTGCGCCGCGCTGATGCGCACGACGATCCAGTCCGATAGAACCTGCGTGCCGCCTGTCACCGCGGAGCGATCGCCGCCGGATTCACGAATGACCGGAGCCGACTCGCCCGTAATCGCCGATTCATTCACTGACGCGATACCCTCGATGACTTCACCGTCGGACGGGATCGTATCGCCGGCTTCAACAAGAACGACATCGCCGACGGCGAGTGACGTTCCCGGAACGAGCCTGAAGGCTTTGTCCGCGCCGCTCATCAGCTTCGCCTGGGTCTCGGTACGTTGCTGGCGCAGCGCATCTGCCTGCGCCTTTCCTCGTCCCTCGGCTATGGCCTCGGCGAAATTGGCAAAGAGCACCGTGAACCACAGCCACAGGATGATTTGGAATGTGAAGCCGAGGTGCTCGCCGCCCTGAACGAGGTCGCGGATGAAGATGATCGTCGTCAGCAGCGACACGATTTCGAGCACGAACATGATCGGATTTCTGATCAGCGTCCTGGGATCGAGCTTGATGAATGCCGATCTGATCGCGGGGAGGACGATCTGTGGATCGAGCATCGTTGCCGCCGAGCCCTTCTTGCGCACCGTAGTTTCCATTTCGCGTATCTCCGAGGAAATCAGAAGAGCATATTTCTGGTCATCGAGATGTGCTCGACGATCGGACCGAGAGCCAGCGCAGGGAAGAACGTCAGTCCACCAACGATGACGATGACGCCGACGACCAATCCGACGAAGAGGGTTCCTGTCGTTGGAAAAGTGCCCGCCGATGGCGGCACGATCTTCTTCTCGGCCATCGATCCGGCAATGGCGAGCGCCGGAATGATCATGAAGAAGCGGCCGACGAACATCGCGATGGCGCCGGTGATGTTGTAGAATGGGGTATTGCCGGAGATGCCACCAAACGCCGAACCGTTGTTCGCGGTCGAGGATGTGAAGAGATAGAGCATCTCCGAGAAGCCGTGCGGCCCGGGGTTCGCGATGGAGGCGACGGCGGATGGAAGAACCGACGCCACGGCCGTGAAGCCCAAGTACATGAGCGGAAGGACGAGGATCGCGAGCATCGCCATCTTCACTTCCTTCGATTCGATTTTCTTGCCGACGTACTCCGGCGTCCGGCCAACCATGAGACCGGCGACGAAGATCGCGATCACGATGAAGATCAGCATGCCGTAAAGGCCTGCGCCGACGCCGCCGATAATGATCTCACCGAGCTGCATGTTGATCATTGGGATCATGCCGCCGAGTGCCGTGAATGAGTCATGCATGGCGTTGACGGCGCCGCATGAAGCAGCCGTCGTGACGACCGCGAAGAGCGAAGACGCGGCGATCCCGAAGCGAACCTCTTTGCCTTCCATGTTGCCGCCAGTCAGGCCGAGCGCGTTGAGACCGGTGATGCCGGCCGATTCCGCCCAGTAGCAGGCGGCGACGCCTGCGACGAAGAGAACGCCCATGACCCAGAGGATTGCCCAGCCTTGCTTCTGATTTCCCGCCATGCGGCCGAAGACGTTTGTCAGCGCTGCGCCAAGAGCAAAGATCGACACCATCTGCACGAAGTTGCAGAACGCCGTCGGATTTTCAAAAGGATGCGCCGCGTTGGCATTGAAGAAGCCGCCGCCGTTCGTGCCGAGCATCTTGATGGCAACCTGCGAGGCGACGGGGCCGACCGCGATCGTCTGCGTGCCGCCGTCGAGCGTCGTCGCGTCGACATAAGCGCCGAGCGTCTGCGGTATGCCGTCCCAAACCAGGAACAGCGTGTAGACAATGCAAATCGGCAATAGAATGTAGAGCGTGCAACGGGTGATATCGACCCAGAAGTTGCCGATATTGCGCGTCGAAGCGCGAGTGAAACCGCGAATGAGCGCAATGGCGATGACGATGCCAGTCGCGGCCGATAGGAAGTTCTGATGCGTCAGCCCGAGCATCTGGCTGAGATAGGAAAGCGCCGATTCTCCACCGTAGTTCTGCCAGTTCGTATTCGTTATGAAGCTGACAGCGGTATTGAACGACAGATCCGGCGCGACCGCCGTCATGCCCTGAGGATTGAACGGCAACCAGCCTTGCGTCCGCAGCAGGACATAGAGAATGAGAAAGCCGCCGACATGGAACATTAGCATGGAGACGGTATACGTCAGCCAATCCTGCTCGGACCGCTCGTTCATGCCAGCGATTTTATAAAGTGAGACCTCGATCGGCCTCACCGCTGGGGAAAGAAACGTTCTCTCGCCCGCAAACACGCGGTTCATGTACCAGCCGAGAGGTTTTACGAGCGCAACGACGACGGCGCAGAACAAGGCGATCTGCGCCCAACCGGCGAGGGTCATTTGAGATGCCTTTCAGAAGGATTCAGGGCGCACGAGCGCGTAGATGAGATAAAGCAGCAGTCCGGCCGTCACGAGCCCTGCCAATGCATAATCGAATGTCATGAGAGATTCCTCACAGCCGATCGCAGGCGAAGGCGTAGGCGACGGAAAGCGCGAAGAGCGCCAGTCCGCCTGCGAGAAGGATGATGTCGTACATCTGATGTTCCGATCCTTTGATCTCGCGCAGGGATGGGTGGCGAGCAGCGGATACGTGCCACTCGCGGCATAGGAATTCGAGTTGTCCGGATCGGGGGACTTATAGGAATCTCATAAAGAGCGCGGGGCGGCGGTTTCGAAATATCTGGTGTCGAAACGCGAAACGGCACCGGCACGGTCCGGGCTCACGCCTCGGAGCGAGTCGAAGAGCGTGCGGGTTATCCGATTATGGGGTGGTTGTTCCGCCCGTTTGCGGAAGAGCTGTTGAGTTTTCGGGAACGGTGGTTTGACCCGGTACTGGAGGGGAGGCGGCGCCTGTCCCGCTCGTGCTCGACGTGCCCGTTCCCGATGATCCGGTGCTCGAGCCGTTACTGGGCATTGCCGGATTTGCGCTTGCAGGACCCGTTGGATTTGTAACAGCCCCGCTGCCGGTTATCCTCGGCGTCGGCGTCAACGGTGTCGTCGATCCCGGATCGTAATTCGATCCACTACTCGACTTCGACCCCGTACCTGCACTGGAGCCAATCCCGGTGCTCGATCCGGCCCCTGCGCCGACGCCCGCACCCACTCCAGCTCCGCCTGTACCCCCGGCTCCCGCAGCAAACACTGCGTTCGCTCCAAGCAGAAGACCGGTCGCAGCGGCAGCCATCACCCGCTTCATGATGCTTTCTCCTCTTCTGTTGATCCTGCCTGTTGAACGGATCCCAATGCGAGGTGTTCCGGATGCCGGCCGATTTTGAAAGCAAGTTGAAACGCCACACATGCAGTAGCGAATAAGGAGCAGGTGCGCGCGATGCTGCCGTTGTTTATTGCAGCTTCGAGCTGTCGCTTGCGAGGGAATGTTTGCCTGTGCGTTGCGAAAACTATTCATCGTCGAAAGGAGCAGCCGGATCGCAAACGCCGCATCTAAACGCGCATAAAAAACGAGTGTTTTCTGGCGTTGAACGCCACGCAGTGGAAACTGCATTGAATTTTAGAATGCGTTTATAATGTGCGATGCAGCGACGAATGTACGTACAGTGAAGGAGGTTCTGCTTGCCTGAGGTCGGAGCAAATGCATAGCTGTCGGCACCGGGAGCAATGATCGCTTTGTCAGCACGTCCCCCGGTGCGTTGCTGTCATCCTGGGACTGCTTGACCGGGCATCGGTTCAAGCTCCAAGCGGAAAGCGCGACCGCATCGCGCCGCAAGGTACCCACTATGACGACTCTCAAAAATCTTTCTGTACTCATTGTCGATCCGAATGGCGAAACCGCCTTTGATTTGCGCCAATCGTTCATCACCGCAGGTGCGACGACCCATGTGGTTGCGAATTTCGCGTCGGCGGAGAAACTGCTGGATTCAAAAAAGATCGACGCGGTCATCCTGCCCTATTCGCAAAATCCTGAAACCATCGCCTTCTGCCGGGCGATAGCCGAGCGGAGCATTCCACCCGTCTTTACGTCGGAACCACCCGCGCGTTATCCGGTCAAGCGCCGGATGTCGAACGCGATCATCGCCGTCAAAGGGCTGATTGCGGAACGGGATGCGCAGGCATATCGCGCCATTCATTAGCGCCACAGAATGCCAGGCGGTCCATCCGCCTGGCATTTATTCGTCGTCATCATTATCTGTGTCATCGTTATCGATATAGTCGGCGGCGTCGATCTCTTCTCTGAGGCGCCCGCGCGCCGTATCACGATTTTCAACTTCGGCGTCGACGGTAATCGACCGGGGGCCGGCCCCGTCCGGGACGGCTTCGTTTTCGTCTTCGCGCTCGTCATCGGAATCGTCTGCGTCTCCCGGATACGAGGGAGCGGCTTGCGGCATCCCCGGCAGCGGCGCCACCACAGGCGAACGTTCGTCCGGATCGAAGGCCTCCGGCTCGACGATTTGCGCCTTGCGTTTACCCATTGTTGATCCTCGATCCCGAGAAGCATCTTTGAAGATATAACGCGCAGGGGCGAACTAAGGTTCGCGTCTTCTACGTCAGACGGACAAGGATGGCGTTCGGTGCATCCAATTTCGACATGAGTGTCGTGATGAACGCGTCGTCGCCACCCGCAACGATATGCGTAAACTTGAGAGACTTTAGGATTGCCAAGTCCGTTGCGTCTTCGGGAACGAAGCGCCGAAACGACGAAGGGCCGAAAACGCCGTCGTCGAAGATCTCACTTATGACGGGACATTCGAAGTAGTAATATTCGCGCCGGCCATCGATGGTGTCGAGGAAGATAGATCCGAGAGCCTCTACAAGTGCTTTCCGGTTCCTGTACTCTGCACTGCACGCAATGAAAACGCGCGCATTGTCGGCAGCAGGCTGGTGATGGTGTGGCTGGTGATGGGTCATTTTAAACAAATTCCAGAAAGAGATCGGAACTCCAAACCGCCCCGAACCATTTTGAGCATGGCCTATGCATGCGTCCCGGAGAGGATGGTAAATGAGGCGAATAGAGGAGCGACAAAGCTGAACGCAATGTCACGTGGCCGAATGATGGCGGGCCAAGTTGTCGCGCGCTCTTGGAACGATCATCGAGAAGACGTGAATGAGGATTGAGGAGCATCGCCGTGGGAATTCGTGTTTCGCAATTGGAAAGAGCGTTCGAGCTTGCTCGATCGGGCCGATGCACGACAGTGGCCGACATCAAGCGCAAGCTGCGCGAAGAGGGCTATCAGGACGATCAGGTTGAGGGACCATTGCTTTTCGGTCAGCTCAACTCGCTCATGAAAAAATCTGCCCCCAACGCTGACCGCGGTTCGTCGCGGCCGGGCTAAGATTCTTTCGGTTTCAAAACGGCGCAGATGGAGGCACCCCGATCCCCTGCCAAACCGGGGTGCTCCCTTAAGCCACGGCATTGGGGGGCAGTCGCACTAGGGGTAGTGCGTGCCGTGGTGAGAATTTTACCCATTGTCCGTCGAACAGTTCCCACCGCACCAGAACTTCACAGGCGGTGCCAACTCTGTGAACACCTCGGAACCTCGGAGGGGCGAGGCCCGTTGGCTGACTATTAGGCCGAACGGCTGACACAAAAAGGAACAAAAATGCGCCGTGATTCCTCGTTGGTTTGTGCTCTTTGCGTAGCAGCAGTGTTGAGCGCCTACGCGGCGCCGTCGAATGCTGAAGCGACTGGAGACGCCACTAAAGCAACGCCTGCGGCGGGCGCCAACGATAAGACCGCAGAGACCAAGCCCAAAGACGAGCCTCTGAGCAAAAAGCTCGACGAAAACGATGGCGTGCTGAAACCGCCCCAGGGTGTCGATCCCGGAATTCATCAAGCGCCGCCCGCCCAAACCGGAGACAAAATGCCGGTGATCGTGCCGCCGGGCGAACCAGGCGGTGATCAGAGCGTCCAGCCGAAATAATCGAGCGATCGAACGCGCAAAACGGTCTCTCACGCACGTCCGAATCGCGAGCCTATTCGATCCGCGAATGCTATTCCTATGGGTACGACCATTCGCAAACGCATCTCGCTGGAAACCGTTTTGCACACTCCCGACTTTACTTTTCGGTAAGCTTGCGCCTTCGAATTGATGCCGCTCGAAATAACATTTGACGTATTCATTCCGTAGGCCAATCGAGTGCGAATGCGCCCCTTATGGATTCGAGAAGTCGATGGAGGAAACAATGAGATTAGTTCTTGCAGTATTGATGAGTGTCTGTTTGTCCGGCGCGGCCTTCGCCGACGCGACATGCAGCGCAACCGCAAAGGATAAGAAGCTTGCTGGCGCGGCGCTGAAGAGCTTCATGACCAAATGCGAAAAGGATGCACAGGCGAAATGTGACTCGGATGCGAAGGCAAAAAATCTCCATGGCGCCGCGCAAACGAGCTTCACCAAGAAATGCGTCAAGGATGCTTCCGGCGTTTGAGAGTGCTGGCCTGATTGAGAAGTAACGGTCGTGATTACGCCGAGGGTCAACTGCCCTCGGTGGGAACAAACGTTATCGCGTCGACGTTTCATGGCCGACGTTCGATAATCAGTGCTAGGCGCGCCTGTCTCATGCGCGAGATGCGCGCTTAGCCCGTCCGGTTCTACAATCGATGACCCTAGCAACTGAGCCATCGCCAGCTGGCCGCGCGCAAACTGCTCGGCCTGGATGGCGCCAACAGATCATGCACGGCTTTTCCCAATTCGCGGGCCGGTCCGCGATCGTCATTGGCTCGGCCTCGGCTTTTGTCGTTGCGACCCTATCGGTTCTTCTGTGGGCTGCGACGGGACCGTATTTCCATTATTCCGATACGTGGCAACTCGTCGTGAACACGGGCACGACATTGGTGACATTCCTCGCCGTTTTCCTCATCCAGCACAGTCAGAATAAGGACGGCAAAGCAATTCAATTGAAGCTCGATGAACTCATTCGCAGCACGCAAAGTGCGCGCAATATCCTAATCGATCTCGAGCATGCAACCGAGGACGAGATTGAAAACTTGCAAAAGGAATTCGCGAAGCGCCGGCAGCGCTGAGCCAATATTGCGAAGCAGCGCCGAACAAAGCATAGCCACCGAAGCTTGGCGCCAATCGGAACAATGTCTTGCAGCACGCGTTGGTCTTTTATCCCGGCTTCGGAAAAAAGGATCAAAAATGCAGGCCGAAAACAGATTCCTCGAAACCAGTCAGGTCGCAGGCACGGCCGTCTACGATGGTGCGCACGCGGAGATCGGCTCGGTCGATGATCTGATCATCGATACGATGACCGGGCGTGTCCGCTACGCCGTGCTGAGCTTCGGCGGATTCCTCGGCCTCGGAAAAACCCAGTACGTCGTTCCGTGGACGGCGCTGCGCTGGGATTCCGAACTCAATGGCTACGTTACGGGCATTACGGAAGAGCAGCTTCAGGCGTCACCCGATCTAGATCCGCTCTCGTTGCGAAATCGCGATACGGAAGGGCGTCTGCATGCGGCCTACGGAGCGCCGACATATTGGGAACTCGAGCCGCGCTGAGCGGATGCACGCAATGGAACACGCGTCGGTAAAATACGGAAATGGGTTTCACGTCCTCGCGGGCAATGCCCGCTCGCAGGCCGCCTCGATGGTGATCGAACCCGGAGAAAGCGAAGGTGGCAAAGACAACTTTCACAAGGGCGCAGACCAGTGGCTCTATGTCGAGAGCGGCAGCGGAGAGGCGATCATTAACGGTCACGTCCATCCGCTTCGGCCGGGATCCCTCATTCTGATCGCCCACGGCGAAAAGCATGAAGTCCGCAACACCGGCGAAGATCGCATGAAAACACTGAATTTCTACGTGCCGCCGGCATACACGCGCGACGGAGACGAACGTCCAGCCGGGAAGGCAGAATGATTGTCGCGGATGCTGGCCGAAACCTGGTAACGGGCTGGTGCGTTTGATTCCGGGTTTCCTTGGAGAACGTCAAATGCACCCCGCGATGGCACTCTGGATCTGGTCTGTTTCGATGTCCCGCGTCTGGCAGAACGCTCTGTTGGGAGAGCAAAGTCTGCGGGGTGGCGACGAAATCCGGCAACGCGCTAATCCGGTTTTCATCCGGGCGGGCGCTTACATGCATTCCGACCTTGCGAAAAATCCGCTTCCCGACGCTATTCTTGACCGTCTCGCCGATCTCTATTGGACGGAGCGTGACGCCGATCTCGCCATCTAGCGACTGATCGCGGAGATTTACCGCTTTGGGTGTCTTTCATCTGCGGTATTCGGATGATGGGCCTGTGGATCTTCCACATTCCGCAGTTTCTGCAGGCGCGAGGCGAGTGCCGGCGGCAGGCTTTCGAGATTTGCTTCGAACAACGCCTTGAGCCGCGGTCCCGCCTGCCGTTCAAAATGAAACATCCAATCGTCAATGTCGCGTGTCACTATCCTGCTTCCGCTTGCTATTTCCTCTCCTTCTGATTTCCTAACGTGTGCGTACGATCCTCGTTCCCGCGTGGTTTAGTCTCCCGAAAAGGTCAGCGAAGGGCCACTCAACTGCGCTTGGTTTGTGGAGTTGCCAAATACCTTTCACAGCAGCCGAAGCCACGGCTGTCGTGGCGGAGGCGAGCGATCGCGACCGTGAAGAAATGCCGTGAGCCGCCGATGCGTCAGACTGCCTTGCGACCGCGGTGGCAAGTGAAAGCGTATCGCCAACTCGTTGCCGCATTTGGCGCAAAAAAAGTCCAGACGCACAAAACGGGGTGTGAGTCATGGGCACGGAAAACGCCGCAGGCCGTATCGTCAAAGGTCTCAATCTCATTCGCGAAGAAGCGTCGCGCCTAGATGCGGCGCGCGCGGAAGGAAAATCGTTCGAAGCCAAGCTGGCGCTCAAGACGATCAAGGACGAATGTTTCCACCTGCGTCAGGTCCTGCACGAGCTTCAGGTCTCCGGCCGCCTCGATTGATTATTCTGGCGCTTCGCTGGAACCCGGATTGCTAATGCCGGTTAACCACGGCACATGAGCAAACGGAGGCGACCGCGATGCGCAAGAAGGCCGTCAATCAGGTCTACGAGGTTCTGAAAGCGGTTTACGAGCTCGAGAAAGAACTGAAGGTCGCGCCGGCCGTGCTCGATATCGCCAATCCTGACGAGTGCACGAGGCACTTGAAGGAGGCGCGCCGTCAGCTTCACCAGGTTCTCGACGAGGTGTACGCCTCTGATTTTCGCAACCGCAAGGCTGCCGCGTAAAACCTTCGGCAATTGCACGGCGACGCCCACCTTGTGCTCGATCGTTTGAAAGCACTAGGCCAGTTGGGCATCGAACAAAATCGCCTTTTCACGCGTTGTCAAATCGCCGTAAATTGGGTCGCGGCGAGAGGTACCGGGAAATGGCAAAACAGAAATTCGCGCTAGCCTTGGGCGGAGGAGCTGCTCGGGGCTGGGCGCATATTGGGATTCTTCAGGGCTTGGCGGAAGCCGGCTTGGAACCCGAGATCGTCGTTGGCACCTCAATCGGAGCAATCGTCGGCGGACATTATGCGTCCGGCCGCCTGGACGATCTCGCGGGCTTTGCACGTGAGCTTACACGCCGGCGCGTCTTCAGCTTTTTGGATTTGAGCGTGTCGGGATCCGGGCTGATTGCAGGTCAGCGCCTGTTCGATCGCTTCGACGACCATCTGCGTGGGTTCTCGGTTGAACAATTGCCAGTACGCTTCGCCGCGATTGCGACCGATCTCGCAACTGGCCATGAAGTCTGGCTGCGGCGCGGATGCGTCACCGAGGTAGTCCGCGCATCATCTGCCATCCCCGGAATTGTGCGACCCGTACATCTCGGTGGGCGTTGGCTCGTGGACGGATGCCTCGTCAATCCCGTGCCTGTTTCCGTCTGTCGCGCTCTTGGGGCGCGCGTCGTGGTTGGCGTCAATCTGACGAGTGAATTCGGCCGCGGCGGAATTTGCATCGGCGACGACGATGAGGAAATCCCTGGTGAAATCGTCGTAGAGGATGCACCGATCACGCGATGGAACGGCAGTGGTGCGCTTCAACTGCTGCACCGGCAGATTTTCGGCCAGCGCCAGGACGGCGCCCCCGGCATTACATCCGTGATCCTGAACTCGTTCAGCATCTTTCATGACCGCATCGCAAGAGCACGACTGATGGGTGATCCGCCGGATCTTCTCGTGACGCCGGATCTCGCGGATATCGGCGTCCTCGATTTTCATCGGGCGGACGAAATGATCGCCAGCGGCAAGGCTGCCATCGAGCCGCATCTGCCGATGATCGAGCGATACCTGAAATCGCCGCCTCCGGCGCTCGTTAATACGCGGCTTTTTGCCGGATAGCCGTGCTTGGCAATAGGCGTTTTGCCAGTCGCGTGTCTGCGCGGCCGCTTAGGCGTGGCAAAACTGCTTCAAGTTGAGCACCCGACTGCAACGAATGGGTGATCCATTCACCCTATTGTTCCCACGCGGACAAGTGCGGCTCCATACTATGGCACATTGCCACCGCTCGAAACCGCTTCCGCCGGATGTGCGTCTACTGATTGTCCATATTTAAAAGAAATTCCTTGGACCTCGAAACGTGAGGCTAACGGTCCAGATGCGGGTGTCCGCAACGGTACACGATGCGAGAGACTTCGCGATCGCGAAGCACAGCGGGCAAGTGCGCAAGCACGACGGTCGCCCTTATATGGTGCATCTTGACGCCGTAGCCTCCGTTCTCAGCGAACATGGATATAAAAATCCCGATATGCTCGCTGCAGCCTTTCTCCACGATACGATCGAGAAGAGCGATACGACCATTGAGGAGATCAGTCAGAGATTTGGCGAGCAGATTGCCGAGCTCGTCTATTGGCTGACGGATTCTGAAAAGGGTAGCCGGACCTCGCGCGCCGTGCAGGCGGCGTGGAGACTGTCGCGCGCACCGTGGGACGCGAAGCTCATCAAGCTGGCGGACATCATCGATAACGGGACGGCGATCGCGTCGCATAATCCGGCATTCGGCCCGACCTTCCTCGACGAGAAGCGTCTCTGCTTGAAGAAGATGGCGGAGGTGGAAAACGGCCGCTTGCTGCGATTGCCGCTCTTCCAGCGGGCGGCGACCGTAACGGAATCCGCATCGCTTTAGTTTCGTTCTTCGCTCGAACGCGCACGCGAATCGCGTTCATGTCGCAGGAACACGTCAACGGCCAGAACGTAACCTACATACCCGCGGCGGCACTCCTCGGTGTGCTCCTTTCAGCCGTGGCTCCAAGCACCCTGGCTTCCCCCCGCCAGGGTGCTTTCATTTTTGTGCCGTTCGCGCTCGCGCGGCGAGAACGACTATGGCGCGTTCTTCTGGGTCTGCTACTAAGGCGCAGCGCAATCTCGCCCTTCGGGCGTTGCGCCTGGCTGTCAAAAAAAGGAGCAGATTATGCCAACAATGTCGGACGACCGCCGCCGGCGCATTGTTTTCCGTCAGCGAAAACAGGAAGCCCTGGAAAAGCGACTCGCGAAAGCCGAAAAGCGCGAGCGGAACACCAGCGCACCGGCAGCCGCAAAAAAGACGCGCTAGCGAACTCGCGGCGGCGAACTCAAGGCTGCCAGATAAGCTGCTCGTTTCTTTCGAGAATGCCTGCCAACCGGGTCACGGCAGTTGCGTGCTGATTGAGCCGGTCCTCAAGAGCGATCGTCATGCTGGCCTTCACCGTATCGGGCCAGCGCATGGTCTGAACGGTATGAAGTTCTATCGAAAGCTCGGTGATGATTTCGTTATGCCAGTAGATCGCCTCTTCGATCGTGTAGGCGTCCAGGGCCTTTTCACGGCATATCTCGAGATAGTCGCTGGCCTTGATCGCGGTCGGATTTTTTTCATCGTTTGATGTTGCACGGTTTGGCGCCCGCCTTCCAGCAAGCGTATGAACGAACAGACGAAAATTGACGCGATCGCTCAGCCAGTGAAGCAGTGAGCTGGGACGGGATCCAACAGCTTTAGGACCTGATTGACCTCCGTCAGCCGCCATGACATCGCTCCCCAGTCTCTTAATGCTTCGGGCGCTTGCCGCTGCATGGCGGTGCGGCCCAATAGTGGATGACCTTATGACGCGCGACGATCGAGGTAGGTTCCCGGACGATCTTGAAAATTACCGGAAAATCATCCGCCTACGGTAAAATAAGAGAAACACGAAACCATCCGCCTTTGATGAAACCATCCGCTGGCTTTGAAGTAATGCAGACATACCGCGTTTCTCGAACGCGGGATCAGAAGTTCTAGAGAGTACTGTCTTCACAAACACCGCCTTGGCGGAAGAGTACTTGCGAGAGCGATCTGGTTGCCGGCAGAGACGCTGGCGCATGGCTCCTAGACGTGGGGTCATGGAAGGCCTCGGGACCCGCTTGAGAGCGGGGACCGGGGCTTTTTCGTCTTACTCCTCAGGCACGGGGGCTCCTGGAGGCGCGACGTCATAATCGTCTTCGCCGAGCCCGCTTTCGCCGGAACTCGCGCCCTCGCTACTGACATCGACGCCGGGAACATCCGGTGCGTTCGCCATTTCGTCGACGTCGTCATCCGCGGGCCGGGCCTGCTCTTCATACGTATAATACTCAGCTTCGCTTTGCGCCCGCACTGCCGGAGCGCCAAGCAACGTCGTGACTGCCGCAGTAAGAATTAAAGCTTTCATGAGCAAACCTCGTTTGCGAGGAAACGACACGGCAGCACTACCTGCATCGTCGGCCTTCGTTCCGTTTGGCGTCCCTCTCAATTTCCTATGCGAAAGTTCTCGGCAATGCGTGGCCTTTTTTGGAACCCGAGCTTCCGCACGCACGTTCATAGCCAAGCAACAGAGGAGGATTTCCATGAATTGGGACCGTGTTGAAGGCAACTGGAAGCAGTTCTCGGGTAAGGTAAAGGAGAAGTGGGGTCAGTTGACCGATGACGAGATCGCCAAGGTGAATGGCAGCCGCGAGCGGCTCGAAGGCATCCTTCAGGAGCGCTATGGCTACGCCAAGGATCAGGCCAAGAAGGAAGTCGATACCTGGACCGGCTCGCTCTGAGAAAGTTATCAGCACTTCGATAAGGGAAGGCCCGGTCATTGGGCCTTTCTTTTTGCCTCGACCGGCTAGAATGCGCTACGAAGCAGTAGGATTCCGGTGCTGGGAAAGAGGACATGTCCAAGACTTTTTTTGCGGAGATGCTGACGCGCTCCGAGTTCGACCGTGCCAACAAGCGGTTGGAAATTTCGCTTTGCAACGCGACGGGCGAACGCCAGACGATTTCCATCAGCGCCGCCGTCGCCGAAACGCTGTCGTCGGTCCTTGCCGATCATTTCCAGTCGCACGGCACGTTCGGCGATCTCACGAAAATTCCCGACAATTACGCCGTGGGTCACGGCCGCCACGAACCGGTCGTCATGCTGCGTTTCGAGAACGAACCGGCCTATGGCCTCACCGCCGATCAAGCCCTCGACCTCGGTGAAGCGCTGATCGACGAAGTCGAAGCGATGACGAAGGTCAAATATCCGGCGCGGCAGTAACGGAACGCGAGCGAAGAGAAAGCTCCGCGGCGAGCTTTCGAAAGCGGCCTACAAAAGCTGCTCTTTGATGTCGTTGCACAAGACCGCCATGGTCGCTTGGCTTACCGGCTTTGCCAGGAAGCGCGCACCGGAAGGCAATGCCGCAACCGTTGGCAACTGCTTTCCCGAGCTGACTATGATCACCATGTGCGGCCAGTGCTGACGGATGTAGTGCGCGAGCGTCAGCCCATCCATATCGCCCGGCATATTGATATCAGTGAAAACGACCTTGATGCCCGGGATCGTGCGGATAATGTGCAGCGCGTCAAACGCGGTGCTGGTCTGCACCGTATCGTATCCGCCTTCTTCGAAATCGGCAGCAAGGCCCATTCGGATGAGCAATTCGTCTTCTACGATAAGAACTTTCGCAATAGGCACGGCACCTTCTCGTTTCTCGCGCCAGAGTCTGCGCGCGGTTCGCCGAACTGCGATTGCGGTCGTCGTTGACGGACGCGAACGTCAGTGAACTAATTTTCGAGCGTTCTTCAAATCTCTGACGAAATCAGCGAAGGCATGTTCGCGTTCGCCCTGGTCCGGCATGCGCAGCATCGTCGAGGGGTGGACGGTGACGAAGCCCGGAATGTCCCCGAACTGATATTCGCCGCGTGATTTTCCGATGGCGACGGGTTCGCCCGCAAGAGCCGCCGCTGCCGTCGCGCCGAGCGCCACCACGAGACGCGGGTGAACGAAGCCGAGTTCCTTGAGAAGCCACCATCGATAGTGCTTGATCTCGCCCATCGTCGGCTTCTCGTGGATGCGCCGCTTGCCGCGCTCTTCATATTTGAAATGTTTGACGGCGTTTGTGACGTATGTGTCTTCCCGGTGAATACCGGCTTCGGCCAACGCCTTGTCCAACAGTTGCCCGGCTGGTCCGACGAATGGGCGGCCCTGAAGATCTTCCTGATCGCCCGGCTGCTCGCCGACAAAGGCCAGCTTGGCGCCGATCGGGCCCTCGCCGAGCACGGCTTTTTTCCCACCGTGAACCATGGGCTTGGAGGCCGCGATGATCTCGTTCAGCCCGGCGAGACTGTGAGGCTCTTCGCCTTGAAAAAGATCGTCCGATCCGATCGATGGGGCGGAAGCCCGCGTTGAGTTCTTCGGCATGCTGTCATCGCGCGTATGTTCAAAATTCGGTCCATTGACCGACGCGCAGTCACAACTTTTGGTTCCGCAGCGATGCCTCGGAGTAAGTTACTGAAGTCCAAATAGGCGTGATCGTAATCGCGCTATCCGAGATGGGCGCCGGAACTTGGGGTTCCGACGCCCGCGTCTGAGGCAAGTCAGGGAGCACTGCCAACCTCAGTCGTGCCCATTAATTGAGGCCCATTAATTGTGGAAGGTTTCTCCGTGGAGAACGAGGTCGAGACCTTCGGCTTCTTCGGTTTCGTTGACCCGCAATCCGATCGTGAACTTGATGAGGAGCAGGGCCACGAGGCTGACGACAGCCGACCAGACGATGGTCAAGCCGATGCCTTCGATCTGTAGCCAGACCTGGTTTAGGTTGCCTTCGATCCAGCCGGATTTGCCTGCGCCGCCGACAGACTGAATGGCGAAGACGCCAGTCAGCACGGCGCCGAGGATGCCGCCGACGCCATGGACGCCGAAGACATCGAGTGCGTCGTCATAGCCAAGAGTGTGCTTCAGGCCGGTGACACCCCAGTAGCAAACGACGCCCGCTGCAAGACCGATGATCAAAGCGCCATTGACTCCGACGAAGCCGCACGCCGGTGTGATGGCGACGAGACCTGCAATGGCGCCGGAAATGGCCCCGAGCAAGCTCGGCTTGCCTTTGAGGATCCACTCGACGAGCGACCACGAGACGACGGCGCCCGCCGTGGCCAGGTGTGTGTTGATCATGAGAATGCCCGTGCTTGCACCCGCCGACAGCGCAGAGCCCACGTTGAAGCCGAACCAGCCGCACCACAGCAGAGAGCCGCCGACCATGGTCAGAACCAGATTGTGAGGTGCCATCTGCTCGCTGCCGTAGCCCTTGCGCTTGCCGATGACGATGGCGGCGACGAGACCTGCGATTGCCGAGTTGATGTGAACGACGGTGCCGCCCGCGAAGTCGAGAACGCCCGCGCCGCCGAGATAGCCGCCAGGGCCCCACACCATGTGCGCGATCGGTGCGTAGGCGAAGATCGCCCAGAGCGATACGAAGAGCATCGACGCCGAGAACTTCATGCGATCGGCCGGCCCGCCAAGAGCGATGATCGGCGTGATGATGAAGAACGTCATCTGGAACATGACGAACAGGAACTCAGGGATGCCGGAAGCGGCAGGCGCTGGGGTATCCACCGCAATGCCAGCCAGCATCACCTTCGAAAGGCCACCGAAGAACGGGCTACCTTCGGTAAAGGCGATCGAATATCCGACGACACACCAGATGATGGAGAGAAGGCCGGCCCCGAAGACGCACTGCATGAGAATGGCGAGTGCGTTTTTCTTCCGCACCATGCCGGCGTAGAAAAGCCCCAGACCGGGGACGAGCATCATGAGCACCAGCACGGAAGACGTCAGCATCCATGCGGTGTCGCCGGCGCTCAAGGTCGATGCTGGAGGTGCCGCCGGTGCTGCGGCAGGGGCGGCCTCTTGGGCAAATGCAATTGCTGATGTCGCAAGTAGCGTCACGACGCTGAGAGCCGTGGCTGCAAGCGAGGGTCGAAGTCTTGAAGTCATTGAGTCCCCCAATGTTGGTCCCGATCGTTCCATGCCGTCCGACCACAGCTTGTGCGGGTTTTTGCTGCTTTCTCATCAGGCACGGAGAGTGATCGCAAGGAATGTGCCAGACGACACAAAATCCCTGTTTGTGGGGACGAATGTACCAATGACTTGATGGGGTTAGATCAAGGACTGGGCACTTTGATCATTCGTGAGGCAAACTCAGTTGGCGGATAATATCACCACTGACGATATCTCAGCCTGGAGGCGCGATTGGCCACCCGGCTTCCACGTACTTCTTGAACCAGGCACTAAAGCACTGAGGTACCGCCGCAATCTGCTTTCGAATGACATCCGGGCTCGTCCAGCTATAGCCGTCGCACTCGACGGGATCGGGCGCGATCACTCCATCGTAGCGGCCACGGAAAACATGCACGAACTCGTGCTCGGTCAACCCCGCGTCGAGCTCCGCGCGGTAGGTGAAGGTGCCGATCTCCGTCAACGCGCAGATGACACGCATTTCTTCGTTGAGCCGGCGCGCCGCGGCTGCAAGAGGCGTCTCGCCGGGCCGGGGATGCCCGCAGCAGGAATTCGTCCAAAGGCCGCCCGAGTGATATTTGCCGACCTGCCGCCTTTGCAGAAGCAGCCGGTCCCTGCTGTCCCAAACCATCACGGAAAAAGCGCGGTGAAGAACACCCTGCTGGTGAGCCTCGAGCTTTTCGGCAACGCCTATCTCTTTGTCCTCATGGTCGACGAGGACGACTTCTTCCCGCAACATCTGTTTCGCGCTTTCCCGGTCTTCCGGCTGTACGGTTTCACCCACGTGCAGCATAGCGCCTCGGTCGCCGCCGGATAACCCCCTGTGCTCAACGTTTGTAGAAGCTCATCATGCGCGTGAAGCTCCGAATGATCTCGTCGGCAGGCCGGTCGAAAACGTCGAGCGGAATGCGGATGACGCTCTTGGAGAAGCTCCAGGGAAGCCGCATGAGGAACCTGTAGAATGGCCGCCGGCGCCAATCGACGAGCAAAGCCCTCTCCAGCGGATCTTCGAGAGTGATGCGCAACTCATTGCTTGTCGAGCCGCGGATATCGATGGCCTTCAGCTCGATCTCCTTGATCGACCTCCAAGCGACGATCCCGAGACCCTCGGCGAAGATGCCATATTGCCCGCAGCCGACGCGCGGCTTGCCGGTCTCGAGCAAAGGATAATTGTAGTAGGCAAATCCCAATGCCATCAGCGACAGCGCGATCAGAATGATATTGTCGATCGCAATGCCGATCGTCGCGAGACAGGCGCCGATCAAGCAGACGACATAAACGGGAAACTGAATCTCTTCCCGTTCGTAGGCCACCGTGTAGCCATGCATGTCGTCCTGGCTCACGGCGCGCACTCTGCATGTTGAGCTTGATTGTTGTTGATTGACTCAAGTTATGTGCCAGTGACCCGAAAGGCAATTAACCCTCTGACGGTCTTGAAGCAATTTCCGGAACCTGGAAGCGGCGGAGGGATGCTCGTTCGAAAGTTGCCCAAGCCGTGGGCCGGCAGGCATGCCGATGCCGATATTTGAGGCATTGCGCGCGACACGGCGGGGCGATCTGCGCCCCGTGGCGTTGGGTCTCCATGGCTGACGGCGCCGACAAGCATTCTCCGGGGCGGCTGATTTTGCAGAACTGGGCTCGTGGCTCGCAAAGAAAAGTCAGGCATCCAGATAATTTGCCAAACGAGTTGCCGCCGCTTCGCCGGACGGCCGGAGCACGCACGGCCCTCGGTTTAGGCCGGCGGCATTTTCAAATCGCTTGCAAAAACAATACATTTCCGCGGCTCGTCAAAACATTCAGGACGAACCGAGTTCGCTAAACGCGAGAAAACGAGGAGCAACTTGCCAGCAGACGATTTGACGCGGATGATGACAGGCGTTTCACGATTCGTGAGCGTGCTGACAGGGAGAAATACAAAATGGATCCCCAAGCATTGATTGTCTGGCTGATAATCGGCGCCGTTGCCGGTTGGTTGGCCGGGCTAATAATGAGTGGTGGTGGCTTCGGCTTGGTCGGAGATATCATCGTCGGTATTATCGGAGCGTTTATCGCCGGTTGGTTGTTCCCCTTCCTCGGTGTTCACCTGGGTGGCGGTATCGTCGGCGAAGTCATTGCCGCGGCCATTGGAGCGATAATACTGCTGTTTGTCGCGCGCCTCGTTCGACGAGCGTAGCGACGCGGATCTGACGTCATTCCGGACGGGCTGTCGACGGCGACGTTGGCGGCCCGTTTTTTGCGCGCGCCTAGGCATGCCCTCTGCAGCCGCTGCAATTTGCCCATCGAAAACTTGAGCTCGAAACGTTGCTTACTTCTCCAAACCTGCTAACGGCTTGAGCATAATGTGGCGTTATGACGGTCGGCGCGAATGCCTGAGGTTCCAGTTTCTTGTTTCATCATTTCTAAGAACGAAGGCGACCGTATAGCCCGCACCATTCGATCCGTTCGTCCCTGGGTGCGCGAAGTTGTCGTGATCGATTCCGAAAGTTGCGACGATACGGTGAGTGTTGCGCTCTCCGAAGGATGCCGGGTCATTACGCAGCCTTGGCTTGGCTTCGGCCCCCAAAAACGCTTCGGCGAGGACCAATGCCGAAACGACTGGGTCTTCAACATCGACGCAGACGAAGTCGTGACCCCCGAGTTGGCGCGTGAAATCATCGCTACGTTCGCGGACGGCGACCCCAAGTTCGTTGCTTACGGCATGCCGTTCGAGATGATCTATCCGGGTGCTGCAACACCGCGGCCAATGGCACGGGATAATTGGTATGTGCGGCTATACAACCGGCGATTTACCAGATTCAGAGACTCGAACGTTCATGACGCAGTCGTGACGGATGGATATCCGGTCGGCGCTTTCCGGGCGCCGGTATTTCACTACTCGATGCGCTCTTTTGCGGAAATGAAGCGCAAGCTCGACGAGCGGATGTGGCTTCTGGCTAAAAATGCCGATTTGAGTTCCAAGATCACATTGGCGGCTCGTCTGCCCATCGAATTGCCCGTGAACTTTTTCAAATATTATATCGTCAGGCGCCACTGGACCGGAGGCCTCACTGGCTTGAGGTACGCGTCGATCCAGGCCCGCTTTCGATTTTTGAAGATCTACCGCATGTGGCGGTCGGCTAATGCGAAGGTCGGTCCGGAAAATTTCGCCGCCTGACAGGCGCAGAGCCCCCAATTCAGGCGCGGCACGGTCATCTCACGCCCGTGCCTGCGTTGAAGAGGGGTCTTTCATACGCCAGCCATTTCCGCGTATAGACTGCGCCCAGGATCCCGTAGCTCAGTTGGATAGAGCATCTGCCTTCTAAGCAGAGGGTCGCAGGTTCGAATCCTGCCGGGATCGCCATTCGCCTACATCGGCTTTGGAAACATTGGAAATTTTGGCATCATTTCCCATCCCTGGGAGTGGTTGCGCAACGGGCGATGATCTTTTGTACGTGCTGCCGAGTCATTTCCCGAACTTGGCGATGTCCGACCTTGTCGCTCTCCAGAAAGCGCTCAATCATGCCGCGGTATTGCGCTTGGGTTTCCAGGCCCAAGCCCAGGAAGTCTGGGCTGGCGAAATAGTCCCTTACAAGTTGATCGAATGTTCCCAAGCCGCCGCGCCCAGCGACGCCAACCTTCACCGAACCGTCATTAAGGCATTCTGGTATGCAGCGAGGAACTCGACCGAGGCGAGTTCACCGGGAAGGGGAATCCGACGTCCGCTGGACCGGCGGAAATAATAGCGGACCTTGCTATGCCGATCGATAAATCGATCCAAATATTTGAGCTTCACGTTCGTCATTTGAAGTCGGCCCAGCTATCTTGCCTTTCTTCCGAGACGAACACTGGTTCAGAGTCGCCTCGCTCCCGCGGCAGAGCTTTGAATGCTGTATCGAGTTCCTCGACGTCCCATATTCTCCGACTGCCGACAACACGCGGACGCGGCATGGCTTTAGTCTGGAGTTTGCGGAAGAAGCTCGGAGATAATGAGAGGTAAATGGCAGCCTCGCATTCATCGAGGATTGTCCGAGCTCATCACCTGAATCGCTTTGGCTCCTGCAAACTCATGATCGGGCGGACATCATCAATGTCCGACCATATTTCCTCAATCGACAGACTCATCATGTCGGCTGAGAGGTGAACGCCTCCTGATCCATGGCGAATGTCGTAGATCCGCTCCGCTGTTGCGACATGCCCTCGGCCTGCACAGAAGCGATTTAAACTTTTTTCTCTCTCCGAACATCCGTACCACGACACTTCGTGTGCTGATCGACGCCGAAGCTTACAAAAAGGTATACCACGTGATTGTTTACTCGTAACGTAAACTTTTTTAGCGTGCACGGGCCTGATCACACATCGGGGCCTTCGCGTCCGTCTCCGTTGGAGATTTCCGCGAAGGCGGGGCCAGCCAGCCACGTGCTTAACCGCATCCAGCCAGCCAGCCTCCCCGTCTAAATTTGGGGAGCATTGGGGGGATCGTGGAATGGCTGCGCGTATCGTTGATGTTCGTAATGTTAGAGTTGCAGACAGATCGTTTGCATCGCCTAACTCATCCGGCAACGTCACTCTGGCGCTGACGGTTTCGCTAGCCTCGCTCGCATTTGTGCAAGCCGCCTCCGCACAGGAAACGCAGCTGCCTGGCATCAACGTGCAGGGAGCGCCGGCTAAGAAAAGCAGCGCGGCTAAAAGTAAGCCGAAGCCCAAGCCAATTCAAACGGCAGAGCCTGCTCCGCAACCGGCACCTCCTCCGGCGACGGACGGCGGCAACCAAGCTGCGAAAATCGATGCTCCCTACGACACGCCGGCAGGCGTCAGCGTCGCCGGGCAAAGCGAGATCCAGACGTTCGGGCAGACGAATGTGCAGGACGTGCTGCGCGCGATGCCTGGCGTTTCAACGGCCAACGATCCAAACAATCCCGGCGTCGCCATCAATATCAGAGGCTTCGAAGGCGAAGGCCGCGTGAATATGTCGATCGATGGCGTTCGGCAGAATTTCCGCTTCACCGGCCACGATGCATCCGGCTTCGTCTATGTCGATCCGCTGCTTCTTGCGAGCATCAACGTTGAGCGCGGCGCGGTTTCTGGAGTTGGTGGCGCTGGTGCGCTCGCGGGAGCCGCCGATCTGCATACGCTCGATGTCGACGACATCCTAAAGCCCGGAAGGAATTACGGCGCGCTCACCAGTCTGTCATGGGGTAGCAACGGAGTCGGATTTTCCGAGATGGGCGCGGGCGCTATCCGCAGCGGCGCCATCAGCGTCGCGGGCGCCATCAGCAAGCACAATATCGATGACTACGACAACGGTCTGGGCCAGCGCGTGCCATTTACCGATCAGGATCTGATTTCCGGATTGGCGAAGGTTCACATTCAGATCGATCCTGCTCAGCGGGTGTCGTTCGGCACCGTTCTTTACAACAACGATTTCACTGCCAATGGCTACGACCAGAACATCGATTCAAAGATTTACACAGCCAGCTACACGTATAATCCTGGAAACGATCTGATCAACTTTCGCGCCGACTTCTCCGGCAGCGATCTGAACATGGCGTACTTGCGCGCCGCCGATGGCCTTGACACGTCGGCCTTTAACCAGGCGGGACGTCGGATAGAGGACCTAGGCTTAGGCTTCGACGTCTCCAACACGTCGCTGTTCGACTTAGGCGGCATCCACGTCAAGTCGAACTACGGATACGAATACTTTCACGACGACGTCGATGCGTTCAACAAACTCGCCCCTGCGAACGCAGGCGGCGTAAACCCTTCGGGCGATTCAACGATCCGTGGGGTTTTTTCTCAGACGACGTTCTCTAAGAGCATCTTCGATTTTATCGTCGGTCTGCGCTACGACGACTACAATCTCAAAGGCAGCGGCGACGTTTTCGTCGATTGCATACCCGCCGGTCCCGGACCTTGTTACACGCCCGTGCTGCCGCCGTTTCTCACGACGGGTCCCTATAAGGTCGATAAGTCGGACGGCGGATTTAGTCCCAAGCTGACATTGGCGGCTAAACCGGTCGAGTGGTTCCAGCCTTACGTGACGTGGTCGAATTCATTCAGCGCTCCAACCATTTCCCAGACATTGCTCGCTGGCGTTCATCCTGGCGCCGACCCCATTCAGTTTGCTCCCAATCCGTTTCTTCAGCCCGAAACGCAAACGGGTTGGGAGTTCGGCCTCAACTCCAAGATCGATGGTCTTTTCCAGCCCGGTGACTCATTCCGCTTCAAGGGCGATTACTACACAATGGATGTAGATAATTACATCACCGCTTCCACCGTCGACCCGGCATTCCTGCTCTTCTTCTATGTGAACAATCCCGGCACCTCGAAGGTGGAAGGCGTCGAGCTGCAGGGCACATACGATGTGGGCTACGCTTTCGCGGGCTTGAGCTATAGCCACAATCACACGACGCTGCCGTCACAGCTGGACGGCCTCGGTCTGCACAGCTATCTCCCGGGCGATGTCGCGACCGTTACTGGCGGTTTGCGCTTCTTCGACAAGCGTCTCACGGTAGGCGCGCGGGCTTATTACACTTCAAAGAGCCAAGCCGGCGACATCAACACGCTAACCGGCGCGCCGGCCTTTTACGATGGCTACACGACGTACGATCTCTTCTCTGATTACAGACTCACCAGCGATGTCGACGTCGCGCTGACGGTTAGTAATTTGACCGACGTTGCTTACACGCCGGCACTGACCGGGCAACCGACGGGCAACGCCCCGACTGAGACGGGCCGAGGTCGCACGTTCCTCTTGACAACAAGGGCGCAATTCTAATCGCGGAACCAATGCAGCTTGGAGAAAATCGGCGGCGGCGAGCAAAAGCGCGCCACCGCTCATGCCGATACTGCGATTTGCTTTGAACGAAGACGAGAGCAACCGATGCTCATCGAACGCCGTGGTTCTACGTCGAGCAAGACCCGCTCGCCAGGATCCAAATCTCAAGCATTCGATGAGAGTGCCGCGAATATCAATGTCGTGTCGTTTTCTGGCAGTCGAGAAAGGAGATTAGCGTCGCCGAAATTTGGCGATGCCGCGGAGACATCGGCTACTGCGGATGGAGGCAAAGGGAAGCCAGGATCCCGAAAACTTCTCGTCGGCGCGATCTTATGTTCCTCAGCGCTCCACGTGGCTGCGATAGAGGCAGCAATGCCGCGAGAGTTCGGTGAGCAATTCGGTACGGTCGCAGAAAAGAGCGATGCGATCAGTCTTGCGATGATCCAAACCGTGGTGCTGGAATCGATTTCCACCGATACGCAGGCTGTCGCCGCGTCGGCTGCCTCCTCGCAAGCGGGCGGGGTTCAATCAGCCGAATCGATGCCGCAGGAACTTGCAGAGATCAAAGACATCCCCGTCTCTGATCAGCCGCCTCCGAAGCCAGTCAAAGTCGCAGATGTAAATCCGGCGGCGCTCGCCCCGACCGACGATCCGCTGCCCGTGGTTCGCGGTGGCGGCGAAGCTGACGCAGCGAACGAGATCAAGGCTGATCAAATCGCGGAAAAGCCCGTTGTCGAGATGCCCGACAACGTCGAGACAAAGGAGGATGAACCCGAAAAAGCGAAACGCGAAAAGGAACTCGAGAAAGAGAAAAGGATCGAGCAAGCGGAATCACATGCGCAAGCAGCGGGGAGCGCAACGTCGCGATCAAGTGCTGCGCAATCGGCCGTCAATGGCCGTGTTTCTGCAAGCAGCGGGAACGCTTTGACCTACGCCGCCAGCATCCGCGCGCAAGTGGAACGTAACAAACCTTCGGGCAACGGCCTCCACGGAACGGTACGTGTGTCGTTCGGGATTAGCGCAATGGGAGAACTGAGTTACGTGCGTCTTGCAGGTTCTTCAGGAAACGGGGCTTTGGACGATGCCGCGCTCGCAGCGGTACGGCGCTCCGCGCCCTTTGAGAAACCACCCTCCGACATGGCGCAAAAGCAGCTTGCTTTCGTGATACCGTTTTATTTTCGTTGAGCTAGTGACGGACGATTGGGTCGCGGGAATGCTCGTTGGATACGCTCGTGTTTTGACTGAAGGACAAAGCGTCGATTTGTAGATCGATGCGTTGGACCACGTGGGTCGCGAACGGATTTTTTGCGACACTTGGCCCATTGGATAGTCCAGTCAGGCTCATGACGGTGCTTCGTGGCAAAGGCGCGAGGCGCCTCCTTACATCGGCCTTTCTCGATCGGCTTGCTTGACCGTCCTCGCAGGCGGTTGAAAACCACTCGGATGCTACGGCACCGTGTCTCGAGCGGCCTAAGCTGGAAAATGGGTGGCGACTGTTTAGAGCAAGTCTAGATCATTGTGATTGCGGACTTTTTTCGACTGAGCTACGGAGTCATCGGGAGTGGCGTCACCATTTTGCAGCGTACAAGGCATTCGATCCGATGGCCGATCATTTGCATCGCTGGCTTGGAGATCTTTTCCATCGTTATCATAGGGAGGTCGTCCGATACGCCTCCCGGCTTGTCGGCGACAGGGATAGCGGTGAGGAGATCGTGCAGGATACCTACGTGCGGCTTGCCGCGCGATCTGCCCAGGCCGCGTCGATAGAGCATCCTAAAACGTATCTCTTTACGGCCACCCGCAACGCCGCAGTCGATTTCACGGCCAAACGGGCCGTAGAATGGTCATACCGTGTGGACGCCGATGATCTATCATCGCTCGCGCTGACCGAAGATCCGACCTCCGCTTTTTATCGTCGCCAACGCATCGCTCGGTTGGCTGTTGTTCTGAACGAACTGCCATCCGCTTGTCAGGCGGTGTTCGTGATGAACAAGATCGAGGGCAGAACTCACAGCGAGATCGCGAGATCCCTCGGCATCTCCGTCAGTATGGTCGAGAAGCACGTTATGCGGGCCCTTATGCACTGCCGTGATCTGATGCGCGACGACGACTCCCGCTAGAAATCCATTCACGCCGTTGAGGATTTCGGACCGCTAACCCGTCTATAGGGGACGGGAGGATTATCTATGAATAACGATCGAGCGTTCGCCCAGTGATACAGGACGGCCCTAAAACCAGCTACCCGTCGAGGGAATTGTCGAACGAGGCTCTGGAATGGATCGTTCGTCTCAACTCAGGGAAAGCGAAAAAACGCGACTGGGCGGAATTTGAAGCCTGGCGCTCGCAAAGCGCGGAACACGAAGCTGCGGGTGTCGAGGCCGAGGCGCTTTGGGGCGACGCTTCAAATCTGCACTGGGATCCGGAAACCGGCACCGTTCGCCCTGGGAGGCGGGCGAGAGTTGGCTTATCCCGCCGCGCGATCCTGGGTGGGATAGCGGGTGCCGGACTGAGTGGAGCCGGGGCACTATGGGCAAGCGGAGCCTTCCGCCCACTGTTTGCGGATCATGTGACCGGTGTTGGCGAGCTCAGCACTGTCGATCTCAACGATGGCACGCGTGTCTCGCTCAATGCCATGTCGGCAATCAAGATTGACTATTCGCCTTCTCTTCGGAGGGTCGTGCTGGTCGAAGGACAGGCTTACTTCGAGGTAGCCCCAAACGCCCGGCTTCCCTTTGAGGTCATAGTGCGCGGTACGAAAGTCACCGCACTCGGAACTGCCTTCGACGTCGACTGCAGTCTCGCGTGGGGACGTGTCAGCGTTTCGGCAATCGAGCATTCCGTTCGTGTGCAGTCGCAAGGGAACGTTGTCGGCACGATCCTGTCGGAGGATCGCAAAGTCATTATCTCCGACACCGGTCTCATCGGCCCTGCTACGCAACAGGATCGGCAGACTGCGATCGCATGGAAGACGGGAACGCTGATCGCCGAGGACTTGGAACTCGGAGACGTCGTTGCAGCGCTTCGTGCGTACCACAGAGGTTGGATCGTCTTTCAGGATGCAGGCGCGGAACGACTGAAGGTCAACGCTGTTCTGAGCCTCCGGACGCCGGACGCCTCAATTGATGCTTTAGCGGCCGGCCTGCCGATCAATGTTCGGCGCCTTTCCTCTTTTGTCACAGTAATTTCAATCACTTAGAGAATCCTCTAAAATTTTTTCACCACATTGTTGAGGTTTTTTGTAAAGAACCCGTCTAAGCCTGTGAGGGAGTTGAGCCCGCTGGCTGCGATCCCTCGTCAGGACATGGGGGACAAGGGATCTATGTTGAGAGCATACGGGGCGTACAGCTTACTGCGGGGATTTTTATTCGCGTCGACGGCTGTAGCGATTTTATCCGGAGTATCCGAAGTTCGCGCGCAGCAACCAAGCTCCGCGCAGGCGAGCGCGGTGAACTTCAACATACCGGCGCAGCCGTTGACATCGGCGCTGACGGCATTTGCGCGGCAGTCGGGCGTCCAACTCGCTTATCCAGCCGCGCTGGCGGCTGGCAAATCTGCGCCAGCGCTCAGCGGACAGCTCTCACCTGAAGATGCGTTGAGCCGTCTGCTCAACGGCACAGGCCTGACTTACAGCTTCACCGGCGCCAAGACCGCGACGATCAACAATCCGACGAGCAACAATTCCGGCGCGACAATCGACGGCGCGGTCGCACTTGATACGATCGACGTGTCTGGGGGGAGCGCCGAGGGTGGCACTGTTTACACGCCTTACGAGACCCCCGCGCCGACGTCGCATATTTCAGGCGAAAACATCGAGCGTTTCCGTGGCAGCAGCCCGGCCGATATTTTCCGCGGCACGCCGGGCGTCATGTCAGGTGAAGCCCGCAACGGCGGAGGCTCGATCGATCCCAATATCCGCGGCATGCAGGGTATGGGACGTGTGGCGACGACTGTCGATGGCGCCGAGAATGGACTGAATGTCTACCAAGGGTATCAGGGCATCTCCAATCGAACTTTTGTCGATCCCGATTTTCTGGCCGGTGTTGATATCACCAAGGGATCTGATGTTGCTTCGCGTGGCATTGCTGGCACGGTGGCGATGCGTACACTCAGTGCCGACGATGTCGTGAAGCCAGGCGAAAAGTGGGGTGGATGGGTCAAGAGCGGCTTCGGCACCAATACGGCCACGCCGCGGCCTGGAGATCTCGGCGGATATACGTGGCCGAGGCCATACGTTAGCGATCCTCAGCCCTATCCGGTACCGACCGCCTCGGCATCTGGTCTCGATCGGCCAGGACTCCTCGATCCGACCAGCGGCTCATTCAGTGCCGTCGCCGCGATCAAGGAGGAGAAATTTGATCTGCTCGGAGGGTATGCCTTCCGCAAGCAAGGAAATTACTTTGCCGGAAGAAATGGTCCGGGCGCGAAGGTCATCGATACCGGCCCCCAGCCGCTCTGTTATCCGAGCGGGTTATGCTATTACCCGCCGAATCCGATTTCGTATGCGCACGTCTATGAAAATGGCGGCCTTACGAGCTATCGCGCCGGCGAGCAGGTGCTCAATACGCAACTGCAGACGGAATCGTGGCTCGCCAAAGCAACGATCCGTCCCGACGATGACCAGTCTCTGCAGCTTGGTTACACCGGCTTTCGCAGCTCGGCGGGTGACGTTCTCGCGTCACTCTTTTCGAGCGAATTCAGCCAAGCAAAGGAGCAGGCCCAAACAAACAGCACCGAGGTTGATGCCTTCACACTGCGTCACCGCTGGAACCCTCATGATAACGATTTGGTCGATCTTAAGACCAATTTTTGGTTGACCAATTTGACGATGCGGACCCCGCCGCGCGCCAGCATCGTCAACACACGGCCGGAGGATTATGGACTTCCCTTCAACTATCTGCCCGGTAACGACAGCCAAATGTGGGGAGGCGATGTCAGCAACAAGTCGAACCTCTCAGTCGATCGATTGGGTTTGCTACAGTTTACCTATGGTCTGTCGTACATCAACGAATCGACCAATCCGCTTGCGTTCACCGATAAACTGAACCTCGGCATTCCGTCACGAGAAGGAAAGAGGGACGAAGTTGGCGCCTTCGGCAAGGCTGCCTACAAGCCGGTCGATTGGCTAACGCTGAACGCCGGTCTTCGTTACTCTCGCTATTGGGCCGAGGACACTGGCATCCTCACGAGCCAAGCGAATCCGAAACCATTTCGAGAGGGTGGAGGGTACAGCCCATCGGCTGGAATCGTCGTGGAGCCGGTCAAGGGCGCGCAACTATACGCAAACTATTCGAGCGCTTTACGCATGCCAACCCTTTTTGAAACGGTGGCAGCTTACACCCTGATCCCCAACCCCGCTCTGCGTCCGGAGCGATCGAACAACTGGGAACTTGGCGTCAACGTCACCAAGGACAGTTTGTTCAATCCGCAAGACAAAGCCATGTTGAAGTTCGGCTACTTCAACTGGGACGTGGACAATTATGTCGCGCGTATGAGCCGGAAGTTCGTAGACCCGACCTATCCCTACACGGCGCTGACGATCGCCAATATCGATCGCGCAAAATTCGAAGGCCTGGAGTTTTCTGGCCGGTATGAAAACAACGGCTTCGCTGCGGACCTAGCGGCGAACTACTATTTGAATGTTGAATTCTGCCCGACCGCAGCCACGTGCAGCGGCTCGACCATATCGGGCGACTACGCGACCAACCAAGTTCCACCGCAGTATTCGGCAAATCTCACCCTCTCGCAAAAACTGCTTGACGATAAGCTCACGGTCGGTGGCCGCGTTAGCTATATCGGGCCGCGTTCCATAGGCCATGGCCCAGTGCAGTACGGGGCGGCAGCCATCATCGCTCCGATCATGTGGCAGCCCTATTGGATGTTCGACGTATTCGCCGAGCATAAGCTGAGCGACGACATTACCGTATCGGCATCGATCGAGAATTTAACCGATCAGTATTACGTCGATCCGTTGAGTCTCGTTCAACTGCCGAGTCCCGGACGCACAATTCGTGTTGGGGTGACCAGCAAGCTCGGAGGAAGCGACCCCGTTTCCTTCGCATCTCTTGCAAACTTGCTTAGCCCGAGCGCCGGTACCCCCGAATGGGGCGGGTCCTATATCGGTGTGAATTCAGCTTATAATTTCGCCGAATTAAAGGGAACGACGACAGCTCTGGATGGAACGAGCGGCGGCTACCCTGCGCTGGAATCGCCGAATCTGGACTTGAGTGCGCTCTCGTTTGGCGTTCAAGCCGGATATAATTTCCAGATCGGGAAGAACATTGTTGCCGGCTTTGCCGGCGATATCGCGAAGTCGCAGATTGCGGGTTCGCAAATTACTTACGCAACCGAAGGATCGACCACCCCCAACAACACGAACCTGAACAGATACCGCCAATTCGAGTCCGTGCAAAAGAGCGAGATCGAATGGCTGTCAACTCTGCGCGGCCGGCTCGGCTACGCCTTCAACAATCGCCTTTTGCTTTATGTCACCGGCGGCTTAGCGTTGATGCAGCAAAACGAGGAGCGAACCCAATACGTCGGTGCGAAAGCCTGGGCGGGCCCGTTTGCTCCTGTCACCACAACGGTCCCATCATTTACTGAAAGCGCCTCTGCGACACGGGTCGGCTATGCGATCGGCGGCGGTGCGGAAATTGCACTTAATAATTCCTGGTCGCTGACTGGCGAATATCTGCTCGCTCACTTCGATGACGCTACATTCAGCTTTCCGGAAGCCAAGGCTGGCGTGATGATCTCCAATGGCAACGGCTATCCGGTTACGTCCGAGGTTACCAATGGCCGCAAGGTGCACAGCGACGTGGATATCCCCATGCTCAGGTTGGGCGTGAACTATCGGTTCTGATGTTGGAAGCGGGGCTGGTTCTCTTGGTCACCCCGCTTCATTTGCCAAAGGCTTATCCACAATGACAATGATCGAACTTGAAGCAAGCCGCGCCAAACGCCTAAAATCTGAGACGCACGAGGCGCACGAGCGTCTCGACACGCGCATCATGGCAGCGGCACCGTTTGCGGATCGCGAGCGGTACGTGCGTTTCGTCAAGGTGCAGCATGCGTTCCATCGCGATCTCGCGGCGCTCTATGGCAACGCGTCGCTCGCAGCATTAATACCGGACCTTGCGGGCCGGCAGAGGCTCTCGCAGATCGAAGACGATCTCGCCGATCTCGGCGTCGCCGTTCCGCGCTACGACATCGCTCCGCATTTCGGCGGTCACGTCGACGTTCCGACAGCCCTCGGCTGGCTCTACGTGGTGGAGGGGTCTAACCTCGGCGCGGCTTTCCTGTTGAAGGAAGCGGGGAAGCTCGGGCTCGATGAGACGTTCGGCGCGCGCCATCTGGCGGCGGCACCCGAGGGGCGCGGCGCTCATTGGCGCGGTTTCACGGCGGCGCTCGATGCGGTGACACTTTCAGAGGAAGACGAGCAACGGGCGATTGCCGGCGCGACTGCGGCCTTCACGTGCGTCGCGGCACTCGTCGATGAGCATCTTGCGGTGGCGCAAACCGCTGCCGCAGCCGTCTAAGGACTAGACAATAACCGCCTCTTGAGGGGCGGAGCGCAAGCCAGCCAGGACGACCTTCCCGGTCAATAGCCAGCCAGCGCATCCGGTTTCATCAGTCCGATGGAACCGGCGTCATTGGTGCGTTTGCGCCCTGAACGTCGCAGGTCATGACATGAACAGCAGATCCCGTTTTGCCTTTTGCCTCGTCGCGCTCGTCTGCGTGTGCGCCACGACGAGCCGCGCGCAGATGCCGGAGGCGACCGGCACACCTGCTTCGGAAATGCCGCAGTCATCTGCTCCGGCTGCGCCCGCAGCAGCCGAGAGCGTGACGCCGTCACAGTCCGCACCGCTAACGGCTCCGGCCGCCGCGTCTCATGAGTCCAGCCCGCCGTCGGCGTCGGAGAACTCACCACCGTCGGAACCTGCGCCTGCTTCGACAGTCTCCGAGACTGCGCCTCCGGCATCTTCCGTTGCTCCAGCGTCGCCGGAATCTTCACCGGCAGCGTCTCCCAAGCCATTGCCTGAGGCGCCGCCGTCCGCCCCTGCCGCATCGTCCGGAACGCTGCCGCGCGACCTGTCGCCGTGGGGCATGTTCCAGCAGGCAGATGTAGTCGTGAAATCGGTGATGATCGGGCTTGCGATCGCGTCGTTCCTGACTTGGACGGTGTGGCTCGCCAAGGCGGTCGAGCTAATGAGCGCCAAGCGAGGTCTCAGGCGGGCGATCGGAGAGATTGCGTCCGCCGACAGCCTCAGCCGCGCCGTCGAGATGACGAAACGTACGAGAGGACCGGCGCCGGTCCTCATTCGCGAAGCGGCAGAAGAAATCCGGAGCTCAGCGGCCTTGCTCGATCATGTCTACGATGGCCGCGGACTGACGGACGGCATCAAGGAGCGGGTCACGTCGCGGCTGTCGCGCGTCGAAGCCGCTGCGGGACGCCGCATGACGCTCGGCACCGGCGTATTGGCGACAATCGGTGCGGTCGCTCCGTTCGTCGGTCTCTTCGGCACGGTCTGGGGCATCATGAACGCCTTCATCGGCATCAGCGAGGCGCAGACGACCAATCTCGCCGTCGTGGCGCCGGGCATCGCCGAAGCCTTGCTGACGACCGCACTCGGGTTGGTGGCCGCGATCCCGGCGGTCGTCATCTATAACGTGTTCGCCCGCTCGATCGCAGGCTACCGCCTTCTCCTCGCCGACGCTTCGGCCGTCGTGGAACGAATGGTCAGTCGCGAACTCGACCTGCTCTGTCTTCCGCAGCACGGATCACGCCCGTTCACTCGGGCGGCGGAGTAAGAGCAATGGCTGGCAGCCTCAGGCATCGCGACGACAGCGACGATCTCGCAGAGACGCACGAGATCAACGTCACGCCGTTCATCGACGTCATGCTGGTGCTGCTGATCGTGTTCATGGTGGCGGCGCCGTTGTCGACGGTCGATGTTCCCGTCGATCTGCCAGCGTCCAACGCGACGCCGCAGCCGCGCCCGACCGATCCGGTCTTCCTCACCGTCAAGAACGATCTGTCGCTAGCCTTCGGCGACGATCCGATTCCGCGCGAGGGCCTGAAAGCGGCGCTCGACCAGAAGACGAGCGGCGACCCCACGCAACGGGTGTTCGTGCGTGCCGACAAGGCCGTCTCTTACGGCGACCTGATGGAGGTCATGAACCTCCTGCGCCAGACCGGATATCTGAAGATCGCGCTGGTTGGCCTCGAAGGCACCGTGCCCGCGCCGGCGTCATCCAGCAAACCGGAGCCGCACTAATGGCAACGGCGGTCAGTCACCAGCTCTATGAGACGCGGGTGCGGATGGCTCTCCGCTGGAGTGGCGCAGTGCTTTGCGTTGCAGCGCTGCACGGCGGCACGGCCTGGGCGGTTCTCAATTGGCCGAAGCCGCCGGTCGAGGCAGGTCAGCCGCCCGCTGCGGTGATGATCGAGCTGGCGCCGCTTCCCGTTGCGCCCGAGACGACGCCGCAGAACCTCGCCGTTGGACCGACACAGGACCACCAGGAGGAGAGCACGCCGAACGAGGCCAAGGAGAAGCCGGTCGAGAAGACGGAGCCCACGTCCGAGCCGGTGCATGAGCCGGCGAAGGTTGAGCCGGACGCCAAACCGGTGGAAGAGGCAAAGCCCGTCGAGACGCCGAAGCTCGATGCGGTTCCGAACGCGGAAGCCCTGCTGCCGACACCCCCGCCGAAGCCGCCCGAACCGAAGACGGAAGAGGAAAAGCCCGAGCCGCCCAAAGAGAAGGTGGTGAAGGAAGCCAAGCCGCAGGAACGGCCGAAGGCGACGAAGAAGACGGCGATGGCGCCGAAGGCGATGCCGCTGCCACGGGCCAAGACCAACGCGGCTCCGGTGTCCGGCACCTCCTCGTCGATGTCGATTGCGACGTGGCGCGGCATGGTGATGGCGCATCTCGAGCGCTTCAAGCGCTCTCCGGGCGGCGGCGGTGGAACGTCCTCGGTCGCCTTCACCATCGATCGTGCGGGCCGCGTCCTCTCGGCGCGCCTGATCCGCTCTTCAGGCAGCAATGTGCTCGACCAGGAAGCCGCCGCACTCCCGCGCCGCGCGAGCCCGGTGCCGCCACCACCCACCAACATTCCCGGCGGCACCGTTGTTCTCACCGTGCCCGTCCGGTTCTCGCGATGACGTTGACGCCCGCAATCGCTTACTCAGATTTTGATCTGCATAAAAACGCTTTGATGTGCGCGGATTCACCGACCCACGTCGACGTCGGATTTTCGCGGGGGACGAACAGTGGCATACCGACAATTCGGTGAGCTGAACGTACACCGGCGCGCCGGAACTTTGGGTTGTCCCTGACCAATTAGGCGTCACGCTTGTTGTCCAACTTCGGCGCGATCCGATCGGTAAGGCTAAATGACTGAATTTCGGCAAAAGGTTAGACTAGAAGCGAAGGAGTTCTTGCTCCGTCGTTTTGGGTAGCCCGCGTACAAGAAAAACGGCGAACATCACACCGGATGCGGCAACCAGCACCCAAGCTAGCGATTCCCATGGCGCATCGGCGATCAGAGCCAGTATGAGGCCAGACGCTTGCAGCAGCGCGAGCACCCCTGGAAATCATCGGAGAGGCGGGAATATCCAGCCATCCGTCGGGCTAGGCAGTCAATGCGTTCCCGGAGGCGAGGCAGTAACGGCGGCCATTGCAGGAAAATTAATCCGCTCCATCGGGATGTGTTCCTGATCCGCAGGGTGGCTACGTGTACCGAACTGCAAAATTGCCAAAGGTCCAGCGGCGCGCCAATTGATTTTGCGCGCAGGCTGATAGAAAAGCCTCTCTGTCTCCGCTGGAAAGCTGCAGGAGAGGGATTTCATGGTGTTGCAATCGCTCGAGCGTTGGGAACCGGTCGTCCTCAGCATCTTGAGGATCGTGACGGCAATGCTCTTCTTTGAACACGGCATGCAGAAGCTGTTCAATTTGCCGCCGCCGCCGAACATGCCAGTAGCAACGTTTCTTTCGCTCGACTGGTTTGCCGGTGTGCTCGAACTTGTCGGCGGCGGACTTTTGGTCCTTGGTCTGTTCACACGCCCCGTCGCGTTGCTGCTTTCTGGAGAAATGGCAATTGCGTATTGGCTTGTGCACGCCCCCAAAAGCTTTCTCCCGATCGTGAACCGCGGAGATAGTGCAATCCTTTTTTGCTTTGTTTTTCTCTATCTCGTTTTTGCTGGTGGCGGATCTTTAAGCTTGGACAGCAAGTTCTTCGATAAGAAATAGCTATGGAAATATCGATGCAAAGACTAATTCTCATTATCGGGCTGGCGAGCTGCTTCATATTTCAAGGCGATGGTGCGTTCGCCGGTTGTGACTGCCAATGCAAGGACGCCAAAGGCCAAGTCCATCCCGGCGACAAATTGAACGCTCCCGACCTCAAAGACCTGGCGAAGCGATGCCGCGATACGTGCGGATACGTTTACGATCAACCGATGGAGCCCGTTGGAGCATGCATGGGCGAGAGTCTTTCGCCGAATGCCTCAGCCCCGCAAAGCGGTAGCCGTCCGCAAAATTGAATCTCGCGTCTGGTTGTCGTCGAGAGAGGGACGGTTCAACAATTGAACCGCAGATCTCGTTTGCGGTTTGGGTCGCGTTGCCGCTTACTCTTCAATCCTTCACGTCTTCTTCCGTGAGCTGGTGGACGCGTTCAATGCCACGGCGGCGCGGATGAGCGCCGTCAAGGCTTTTTCATCGATCCTGTCGCCCTCACGGATATCGATGGCGCGCCTGACATTCCCTTCGAGGCTGGAGTTGAACAAGCCCGATGGATCGTCCAACGCGGCTCCCTTGGCGAAGGTCATCTTCACGACGGATTTGTACGTCTCGCCGGTGCAGATTATTCCCGCGTGCTCCCACACAGGAACGCCGCGCCATTTCCATGTCTCGGTCACGTCAGGATCGGCCTGCCTGATGAGAGTCCGGAGACGCGCGAGGGTCTCGCCGCGCCAGTCGTTCAGCTCCTTGATCTTCGCGTCTATCAACTGCGCGGGAGTGTCGACTCCTTCCGCGCCTGTCTTCGCAATCCTCACCGGCGTCTCGGACGTCCCTTTGGCAACGACCGGGCGCGCTTTGGTTGCGGGCTTGCGCATTGGTTCATCCCTTTGAATGTTTTCGCATTGGCCGAACCGGCGTTCCGCCGCTAAGTCGTCAGCACGCCAAATGCAGATAGCCGTTTGGCATAGTTCGGCCCGGAATGTTACATCGATAGATAATAGCCGGAGAGAGGGGTGACACTCCATGACGGTCGAAGCAAAAGATGACTTCATCAGCAAGGTCGAGCGCGCCTATCAGGGCGAAGTTTACGGCGAGGCGCTGTACAACGGCATTGCCGATGCGATGGCAGACCCGGACCGGGCGAAGAAGTGGCGCATTCTGACCGAACTCGAAGTCGTCACGAAGGCCAGAATGCGGGATCTCGTCGCCAAGCTCGGGGGCGATGCGCGCGAAAGCGAAGCTTATCGCCAGAAGGGCATCGACCACGTCCCAAAATACGCCAGCATGCCGTGGGACGACTTCATGAAGCGCTTCAGCGGCGAGCTCGATCCGATCATTCCGCGCTACGCCGCACTGGAACAGCGATGCGCCCCTGAGGACGCCGAGACTTTGCGATTTTTGACCGAGCATGAAGTCGTCACCAAGGAATTCTGCGAACTCGAGCTGGCCGGAAGACCCGACATCTCGATTGATCCGGTGCGTGACCTGATCGCCAAGATGCGCGGAGCCTAGGAGGGAAACGGCGTCAGTCGTCCACAGCTCGAGGCGAAAGCCGGGTGACGCAGGTCCCATCGTGTCGCAATTTGCAAAGTTTGCGTCTTCTGCGGCTGCACGGAAAGCGGACCGTCCGCCTAACTAGCGCATGCATCTCGATAAATAGCTGTTCATCGCCCAGTCGTGTGATGCCGCTGAGGAGTATTGATGAGGAAAGACTACTCTTCCTGGTCGCTTTTCACGAAGGGCCTCAGGCACAACGAAGGCTGGGATCCGGCGTGGCGGAGCGCCGAGCCGAAGCCGTCCTATGACGTCGTGATCGTCGGCGCTGGCGGCCACGGTCTTGCGACCGCCTATTACCTGGCCAAGGAACATGGGCTTCGCAAAGTCGCGGTCATCGAGAAGGGATATCTCGGCGGCGGCAACACCGCGCGCAACACGACGATTGTCCGCTCCAATTATCTTTGGGACGAAGCCGCCCTTCTTTACGAACACGCGCTGAAGCTGTGGGAAGGTCTGACCGAAGACCTGAATTTCAACGTCATGTTCAGTCAGCGCGGTGTCTTCAATCTCGGCCATACGCTGCAGGACATGCGCGACATCGAGCGCCGCGTGAACGCCAACAATCTGAACGGCATCGATGCGCTCGTCCTCGATGCTGCCGAGGTGAAGCGGCGCATTCCCATTCTCAACACGGCGAAGACGGCGCGATACCCGGTTCTCGGCGCCAGTTTCCAGCCGCGCGGCGGCATTGCCCGGCACGATGCCGTTGCATGGGGATTTGCACGCGCGGCCAGCAAGTACGGTGTCGACATCATCGAGAACTGCGAAGTCACCGGCATGGACATCGCAAACGGCCGTATCGTCGGATTGGAGACGACGCGCGGACCGATCAAGTGCGAGCGCGTCGGCTGCGTTGCTTCCGGGCACTCGTCCGTTCTCGCCAAGATGGCGGGCATTCGGATGCCGATCGAGAGCCATCCGCTGCAGGCGTTTGTCTCCGAATCCATGAAGCCCGTGCTCGATACGGTCGTCATGTCGAATGCCGTGCATGGCTATGCAAGTCAGTCCGACAAAGGCGAGCTGGTCATCGGTGCGGGCATAGATCACTACAACAGCTACACGCAGCGCGGCAGCCCGCACATCATCGAGCATACGGCAGCTGCTATCATCGAGCTTTTCCCGATGTTCTCGCGCGTGCGCATGAATCGCCAGTGGGGCGGCATCGTCGATACAACGCCCGACGCATGCCCGATTATCAGCAAAACCAAGATCAAGGGCCTCTACTTCAACTGCGGTTGGGGAACGGGCGGCTTCAAGGCGACGCCGGGTTCCGGAAATGTCTTCGCTCATACGATCGCGAAGGACGACCCGCATCCGCTCAACCGTGCCTTCGATCTGGCACGCTTTTCAACGGGACATCTCATCGATGAGCACGGCGCCGCCGGCGTCGCTCATTAATTCAGGACCTCGCGATGTTTGTGTTTTTCTGCCCGCATTGCGGGGAAAACCGGGAAGAGGAAGAATTCGGCTACGGCGGCGAGGCGTTCATTCCGCGCCCGTCGACGCCGGAAACACTCAGTGACGACGCATGGGGCGATTATCTTTTCATGCGCAAAAATCCCAAGGGCTGGCATTGGGAAATGTGGTCGCACAACACCGGCTGCCGCAAGTTCTTCGTCGTGAAGCGCAACACCGCGACGAATGCCATTGCCGGATCATGGACGCTAGCCGAAGGCCGAATGGCCTATGACGCGGAGGGTGGCGCAACGTGACCAGTTTCCGCGTCCGGCGCCCAAGTGCGCGGATCGATTTCGCAAAGCCGCTGTCGTTCTCGTTCGATGGCCAACCTTACTCCGGATTCGCTGGCGATACGCTTGCCTCTGCGCTTCTCGCAAATGACGTGCGTATGCTCGCGCGCAGCTTCAAATACGGCCGTCCGCGCGGCATCGTCGGCTCCGGTCCCGAAGAGCCGAACGCGCTCATGCAGATCGAAACGGGCGCGCACACGATCCCCAATCTCAAGGCGACGCAGGTCGAGCTGTACGACGGCCTCATTGCGCGCCGCACGACCGGCTACCCGACGCTTGAGTTCGATCTCAAAAGCATCGGCGGCCTATTTGCGCGTTTCATGCCGGCGGGCTTCTACTACAAGACGTTTCAAAACCAGAAGCTCTGGCCGAAGTTCGAGCACATCATCCGGCAGGCCGCGGGTTACGGCAGCGCGCCGACGGAATCCGATCCCGAAACCTACGATCATAGCCATCGCCACACGCAAGTTCTTGTCGTTGGCGGGGGCGCCAGCGGATTGCTCGCGGCACTGGCTGCGGGGCGCGCCGGCTTGAAAGTCGTGCTGGTCGATGAGCAGAAGGAATGCGGCGGTTGGCTACTGTCATCGCCGTATAGCATCATCGGCGGCAAGGCGTCGGATGCTTGGCTCAAAGTCGTGATCGGCGAGCTACAGAGCATGCCGAACGTCGAAGTGCTGACGCGAACGAGCGCATTCGCACTCCACGACATGAACCTGGTTTTGGGTGTCGAGCAGCTTCAGGATCATCTGCCGCTCGGAGAACGCGTGCCACATCGCCCGCGCCAGAGGCTGCATCGCATCCGCGCGGAAAACGTGGTGCTCGCGACTGGCGCAATCGAACGCCCGCTCGTGTTCGGCAACAACGACCTTCCCGGCATCATGACCGCGTCGGCGCTCACGACATATCTCAATCGGTACGGCGTTGCCGCCGGCAAGCGCGTATTGCTGCAGACGAGCAACGAGCACGTTTATCAAGGCGCCTGCGATCTTGTTCGCGCTGGCTGCGAAGTTGTTGTGGCCGACGCGCGCACCCGCGTAAATCCCGCTTGGGAAAAGCGCGCGCGCGCCGCCGGCGTCGATCTGAGGCTCGGTTACGGCATCGCCGACGCGAGGGGAGGGCGCGCCGTCAGCGGAGCGCAACTCGTGAAGCTCGATGCCGAGCGGAATGCCGTCACGGGCACGGGTCCGAGTATCGATTGCGATGCGCTCGGAAGCTCCGGCGGCTTGTCCCCGACCGTGCATCTCTATTGTCACGACGGCGGCCGCCCGCATTGGGATGAGGAGAAACTGGCCTTCGTCGTTCCCGCGACCGGGCGCGCAAAATCCCGCATCTACTGCGTCGGGGCTGTCACCGGCGAATTCGGCTTGCAGCAGGCGTTGGAGCAGACACAGCGGACGATCGGCGATCTGCTCGCGTCACTCGGCAAATCCGCCGGCACCACGAGCGCAGTCGATGTGCACACCGATGAACCGGCGACCGTTCCACCGCGCCGCATCTTCCGCATTCCCGACGGCAAGCGCGAAGGCCACGGCAAGAAGGCCTTCGTTGACTTTCAGAACGACGTTTCGGCGGCCGACATTCATCTGGCCGTGCGCGAGAACTATCGCTCGATCGAACACATCAAGCGCTATACGGCGCTGGGCTTCGGAACGGATCAGGGCAAACTGTCGAACGTCAATGGCTTTGCCATCGCCGCCGATGCGCGCGGCATAAGCATCCCCGAAGTCGGAACGACGACGTATCGCCCCGCCTATTCGCCGGTCACGTTCGGCACGCTCGCGGGTGCCCACGCGGACGAGACGTTCGAGCCGCGGCGTTATTCGGCGATGCACGCCTGCCACGTCGCCCGCGGCGCCGAATTCGAACCGGTCGGTCAGTGGTTACGGCCCCGGTATTTTCCGCTGCCGGGTGAAGACATGCACGCAGCCGTCCGCCGCGAATGTCTGGCCGCGCGGCGTGGCGTTAGCATCATGGACGCGTCCACCCTTGGCAAGATCGATCTTCGCGGCAAGGATGTGCGCGAATTTCTGGGTCGCGTCTACGCCAACGACTGGAGCAAGCTTGCGCCCGGCAAATGCCGCTACGGGTTGATGCTGGATGAAAACGGCATGGTGATGGATGACGGCGTAACAGCGTGCATCACTGATGATCATTTCGTCATGACCACGACGACCGGTGGCGCCGCGCGCGTCCTCTCCTGGCTCGAGAAATGGCATCAGACCGAATGGCCGGATCTCGACGTCTGCATGACGTCGGTAACCGATCACTGGGCGACCGCGGCCATAGTGGGACCGAAGAGTCGCGAGGTCTTGGCGAAGGTCTGCGCCGGTATCGATCTCTCATCCTCGGCCTTCAAATTCATGGATTGGCGCGACGGAACCGTGGCCGGCGTACCGGCGCGCGTGTTCCGCATCAGCTTCTCCGGCGAGCTCGCTTTCGAGGTCAACGTCGACGCAAACTACGGCCATCACGTCTGGGAAGCGCTGATGGACGCTGGCCGCGAATTCGACATCACGCCCTACGGCACCGAAACGATGCACGTGTTGCGCGCGGAGAAGGGCTTCATCATCGTCGGCCAGGACACCGACGGGTCAATGACGCCGCTCGATCTCGATATGGCGTGGGCCGTGAGCATGAAGAAGCCATTCAGCTTTATCGGCAAGCGTTCGTTCGCGCGCAGCGATACCGCCGGTCCCAATCGCAAACAGCTCGTCGGCCTGTTGACGGATGATCCCGAAATCGTGCTGGCCGAAGGCGCGCAGATCATCGAGCGCGCCGACATCGCGCCACCCGTTCCGATGCTAGGACACGTGACGTCGAGCTATTTCAGCCCCGAACTCGGGCGCTCCATCGCACTCGCCGTTGTCCGCGATGGCATCAACCGGCGGAGCGAGGAGGGCCGCAAAGCGGGACGCGACGTTCTTTATGCCCACGCTGGGGCTAAGGCGCACAAGGTCAGACTCGTATCGCCCGTTTTCATCGATCCCAAGGGAGAACGGCAGAATGTCTGAGCCGATCATGCGGTCGCCGCTTCATGCGCTCGGTCTTGCAAGTCAGGCGAGGCCGATCGACGACAGCCACGGTGTCTGGGCGAATGAGATACCGCACCTCGGCTACATCAGCCTTCGCGGCGACAGCCGAGACCAGGCTTTCGTAAGCGGCGCATCGAAAGCACTCGGCGTTCCGCTGCCCCTCGATCCCTGCACACTTGCGAGATCGGAAAGCGTAACGGTCTTGTGGCTGTCGCCGGACGAGTGGATGATCATCTCGGCGCCCGGTCGGGTGAACGCACTGCGCGCGAGCTTGGAGCAGGCATTGGCTGGCGTTCGGAGCCAGGTCGTCGATAACTCAGGCGGCTATACACAAATCTTTCTCGGAGGCACGCACGCCCTCGACGTTCTCAGACATGTCAGCGTCTATGATTTCGAAAGCTTGCAACCGGGCCGCGTCGTCGGCACGACGTTCGGAAAATCATCGGCCTACGCATTCCAGCAGGGGGACGGTTATCGCCTGATCGTGCGCCGGAGCTTCGCCGACTACATTTGGCGCTATCTCGTGCGTGCCACCACGCCATACGGATTGGGCATCGCGAACGTGGCTCCAGACTGAGGATCAAGCGATGCGCTATCCGCACATCTTCACGCCACTCAAGCTCAACCAACTGACGCTGCCGAACCGCATCTACTCGACGGCCCACGCCGAAGTCTACGCGGACGCGGGCGGAATGCCCGGCGATCGCTACATTCGCTACTACGAAGAAAAGGCCAAGGGCGGCCTAGGCATGGCGATTTGCGGTGGATCGAGCCCCGTATCGATCGATGTCCCCCAAGGCGCGTGGCGCCCCGTCAACCTCACGACGGACCGTGTGATCGAGCCGATGGCGCGGCTCGCGGAAACCGTTCATCGCCATGGCATGAAGATCATGATCCAGGCGACGCATATGGGCCGCCGCTCGGCCTATGCGGGTGATCCGTGGCCGCATCTCGTATCGCCGTCGGGCGTTCGCGAGTTCGTCCATCGCGGCAACGCCAAGGCAATTGAAATCGAGGATATCGCGCGCATCATCGCGGATTTCGCGGCCGCCGCCAAACGCGTCCAGGCGTCGGGCTTCGACGGCATCGAAATTTCCGCCGCCCATCAGCAACTCATCGATCAATTCTGGTCGCCGCGCACCAACATGCGCACCGATGAATGGGGCGGCAGCCTCGAAAACCGCATGCGTTTCGGTCTCGAAGTGCTGAAGGCGGTGCGCGGAGCGGTCGGCCGCGATTTCTGCGTCGGGCTGCGGATGTGCGCCGACGAGTTCCACGACGACGGCCTCGATCACGAAGTGCTGAAGGAAATCGCGCAGGGCATGTCCGAAACCGGCATGATCGATTTCATCAGCGTCATTGGGTCGGGCGCCGACACGCACAACACGTTGGCGAATTGCATGCCGCCAATGGCGCTGCCGCCCGAACCGTTTGTGCATCTTGCGGCCGGGATCAAGTCCGTCGTCAACGTGCCGATCCTGCACGCGCAGGGCATCCGCGATATCACGCAGGCGGAACGCATCCTTGCGTACGGGTTTGTCGACATGGTCGGCATGACCCGCGCGCACATCGCCGATCCGCACATCATGAAGAAGGTCCGCGAAGGCCGCGAGGACCAGATCCGCCAATGCGTCGGCGCCAACTACTGCATTGATCGGATGTATTCGGGCTCCGATACGCTCTGCGTTCAGAACGCGGCGACATCTCGCGAAGCGACGATGCCTCACGTCATCACGCAGACGAAGGGCACAAAGCGGCGCGTCGTTGTTGTCGGCGGCGGTCCAGCCGGCCTCGAAGCCGCGCGCGTATCTCGTTCGCGCGGACACGACGTTATTCTGTTCGAGCGCAACGCCACGGTCGGGGGCCAGATCAATCTCGCGGCGAAGGCGCCGCAACGCGAGCAGATGGCGGGCATCGTCCGCTGGTTCGATCTCGAAACCAAACGCCTCGGCGTCGACCGGCGCCTCGAAACGGACGCGACGGCCGAAATGGTGCTGAACGAGCGGCCGGACATCGTCGTGCTCGCCACGGGCGGCCGGAGTTTTTCCGATCAGGTCGCGAATTGGGGCGCGAAGGATGGCCTCTCCATCAGCTCGTGGGATATCCTGTCGGAGAAGGTCGCGCCGGCGGAGAACGTGCTCGTCTACGACGGCATCAGCGCCCATGCTGGGTTCGGCACCGCCGATTTCCTCGCCAGCCGCGGCTGCACCGTCGAGATCGTGACGCCCGACGCCAAAGTCTCAGACGACGTCGGTGGTACCACGTTCCCGATCTTCTATCGGCGCCTCTATTCGCAAGGCATCATACCGACCCCGAACCATTGGCTCGATCGCGTCTATGCCGAAGGCAACAAGAAGATCGCGGTGCTGCGTAACGAATATACCGATGAGCTTGAAGAGCGCGTCGTCGATCAAGTCGTCATTGAAAATGGCATCACGCCGAACACGGAACTCTATACCTCGCTGAAAGACCGCTCGCTCAATCGCGGGCAGGTGGATCCCAAATCGCTCTACGCCGCCGAACCGCAACCGGCGCTCCAGGAAGCCACCGGTGACGGACGCTTTCTGCTGTTTCGCGTCGGTGATTGCGTTTCGATGCACAACATCCACGCCGCCATCTACGACTCGCTTCGGCTGTGTAAGGATTTCTGATCGTGTGGGTCGCGCCAGCCGTCACGGTGCTTTTTTGGGTCTCGGTCGCGACCCTCGCGATTGGCCTTGCGCGCCGCTCTGTCCTGTGGCGCGCGGGGAGGGCGGCTCCCTTCGCGTGGTCCGAGCTGCTGGCGGTGCCGAAGCGCTACTTCGTCGATTTGCATCACGTCGTCGCGCGCGATCCCTATATCGCGAAGACCCATATCGTGACGGCGGGCGGAGCGATTGCCGCGCTTGCGCTCGTCGCGATCAACTACGGCCTCGGGATTTATGCGCGCCTTCTTGATTGGGGCATTCTGCTCGCCGCAGTCGTCATGCTGGCCGGCACGTACTTCGTCTGGGCAAGACGGCAACAGCCGCCGTCACGGCTCTCGCGCGGCGCCTGGAATCGCCTCCCGTATTCGCTCACCGCGTTCGCCATTGGCCTTGCAATTCTTGTTATGATCCCGCCGCAGGCACTCTCGCTCGCCATTGCAGTGCTCGCGCTGTTGCTGCTCTTGGCCGGTTCGGCGGAGCTGGCGCTCGGCATTGGTACTGGCTCTCCGATGAAGCATGCGGTCGCGGGACTTTTGCATCTGGCATTCCATCCAAGGCCCGAGCGCTTCTCCGGCGTACAATCCACTGCGCTGGCGCCACTGGCTTTGGCCAACCGCGATTTCGGCGTGACGAAGCCATCCGATTTTCTCTGGACCGAGCTGTTGAGCTTCGATGCCTGCGTCGAATGCGGAAAGTGCGAGCAATCGTGTCCCGCTTTCGCGGCCCGCCAGCCGCTCAATCCGAAGAAACTCATTCAGGATCTCGTCGCCGGATTATCGAGTTCGAGCGATGTCGCCTATGCGGGCCGACCCTATCCCGGCATCGCAATCGGCGCGCATCGGGGATCGCCCAACCAACCGATTATTCCGAAACTCATCGAAGCCGAAACGGTCTGGTCCTGCACCACGTGCCGCGCGTGCGTCGAAGAATGTCCGATGCTGATCGAGCACGTCGATGCGATTGTCGGTATGCGCCGCAGCCTCAACCTCACGCAAGGCGACATACCGGGAACCGCTCCCGAAACACTAAGCAACCTCCGCGAAACGGGAACGCAAGGCGGATACGCGAAGTCGGCGCGATACAACTGGGCCATCGATCTCGAAGTGCCGGAGGCGCAACCGGGGAAGCCCGTCGATCTTTTGCTCGTCGCCGGCGAAGGCGCATTCGACATGCGCTATCAACGGACGCTCCGGGCGCTCGTGAAAAGTCTAAAGGCCGCGCGCGCAGACTTCGCCATCCTCGGCGCGCGAGAGTGCGATACGGGCGACACCGCACGCCGTCTCGGTGACGAGGCGACCTTCCAGGCTTTGGCAAAGCAAAATATCGCAATGCTCGCGTCGCTCGATTTCAAGCGCATCGTCACGTCCGACCCGCACGTGCTGCACAGTCTGCGCAACGAATATCCGGCGTTCGGTGGCAATTACACTGTCATTCACCACACGGCGCTTCTTGCCGAGCTGGCATCGCAAGGCAAACTGCAGCTCGGAAAGTCGACAGAAACGCGGGCGCTAACGTACCACGATCCCTGCTATCTCGGCCGCTACAATGGCGAGACGCAAGCCCCGCGCGATCTGCTGCGCAATCTCGGCATCGAGGTGAGGGAAATGCAGCGTGCGGGCCTCCGCGGCAGGTGCTGCGGCGGCGGAGGCGGCGCGCCGCTGACCGACATTCCCGGCAAGCAGCGCATTCCCGATATTCGCATGGCCGACGCGCGCGAAGTCGGCGCCGATGTCATCGCCGTTGCTTGTCCGCAATGCACCGCCATGCTCGAAGGCGTCGCGGGCGCGCGCGCTGAAATCCTGGACATCGCCGAACTGGTGGCCTCGTCTTTGGAGGCGCAACAATGAGCGGTGTGAAGCGCGTCGATCCACGCCGGCCCTATCGCCTGTCGCCTTCGGGATTGCGCCGCATCGTGCTCGGAGAGAGTGCTGGGGTTGGTCTGCAATTTGGCGCGATTTCTCGTCCTCATGAAAAAGTTAAGCCACGCCGAACGGGCGAACCAGCCAAGCGCTGGCACATGGCCATCGCCCATTCCAATCGCGGCAGGCTCGATGATCACGCACGCGAAGCGATTGCGGCGGCAGCCATCATTGCGACGCCCGAAACTGGCGTCATCGCCGTCATACTCGGTGAATTGCACGAGGACATCGCGGCATTGGGCGCCGATAGGATCATCGTCATTCCCGAGCTGGATGCCGCGAGATTTCAGCCCCGGCGCGAAGTCGTCGCCGTTCAGATGCTGTTGGATGAATATCGCCCCGAGCATGTCTTCATGCCTGACAACATGCTTGGCGACGGCGACCTCGGTCGCCGGTTGATCGCAAAGCACGAGAGCTCCCAAGCGGCCACGCAGGTGGTGGAGCTGAATCGTCGTCACGTGTCTGTCCGATGGAACGGCACCGCTCTTGCGAATGCAGCGCTCCCGCGTTTTCTGCTCCTGGCGCCCGGGACCGTCGATATCGATCTCCCATACGTAGGTGCAGGAGAGAAAACGCAGCCGCCGCAAATTTTAGGCGTCTCCGAGGTTGGCCGGGATCTTGGACACGAGCCGACTGAGATGTCGGATATCGCGCTCGAAGAGGCAGACTTCATTGTCTCGGCAGGGAATGGCGTGCACAACGTCGAAACAATCGACACGCTTGCCCGAACGCTCGGTGCAGCCGTGGGCGCTAGCCGCGTCGCGGTCGATGAAGGCAAGTTCCCGCGCGACAAGCAGATCGGCGCATCAGGAAAGACGGTCAGCGCGACAACCTATTTCGCGATCGGAATTTCGGGTGCCGTTCAGCATCTACAAGGCATCAAGAGCTGCCGTCACGTCATCGCCATCAATCGCGACGCAGGCGCGCCGATCGTCAAGCGGGCGGATCTGACAGTCATTGGCGATGCCGAGGAACTCATGCAGGCGCTGATAACGCGCGTGGAGCAGGCGCGCAGCCAGGGCGAAGCGGGGGAGGTCGAACGATGAGCAGCGCGCTCACTGTCGCGGCCCTGATCTCGGCGGGACGGCATCCGGTGAGCGGCGCGCCACGCGCTTGCCGCGCTGACGCCGTTGCGATGGCGTTGGGCCACCAACTCGCTGGCGATGCCCTTCACGTTGTTCACGCGGGCACGGCGGACGAGCCCTCGCTTCAAGACTATCTGGCGCTTGGCGCGGGAACGATCGAGGTTTTGCCTGTCGATGCGGGCACCGACGCCGCACCAGCACTCGCCGGCTATTTGCGGAATGTCGATATCATCCTCACCGGCGGCAATGCCGAATTCGGCCGAGGCAGCGGGCTGCTCCCATACGCGCTGGCAGAAGCGCTTAAGCGTCCGGTGATCGCCAACGCACTCGATGTGCGCCTTGCAATAAACGCCGACGCGCGTTGGAACGCTGAAATTCGTCAGTTTCTGCCAAAGGGTCAGCGGCGTCGGATCGCCTGTCCCTTGCCGCTCGTCGTTTCCGTTCATCCGCGTGCACCGGTTGAACTCAAATATGCATATGCCCGGCGTGTGTCGGGCCGTATCGATGTTGCTCCGGATCAGGGAATGGCCGCGCCCCTGCTGCTGCCGGAATGGGCGGTCGAGACTGCGCCGCGCCGCCCGGTGAAGCTCAAGGCGCAAGACGGAAAATCAGCCCACGCGCGGATGCAATCTGCCATCGTTTCCGAGGCGAAAGGCGGCGTTGTCGCTTTTGAGGGGACAACCGTCGATAAAGCACAAGTGATGCTGAACTATCTGAGAGAACATCGGCTCGTCGATTTCTAGCATGCCCGTGCGAAGGGAGGATCACATGCAAATATCCGACGAACTGCGGGTGATGATCGGACGTCGCCGTCCCGGCTACAGCCTCGAGGCGCCGTTTTACCGGAACAAAGAGATCTTCGACCTCGATATGGACGTCATTTTCGGACGCCACTGGATCTTTGTCGGCGTCGAGCCTGACATTCCAGAGCCAGGCGATTATTTCACGGTGCCGCTCGCCCGCGCGTCGGTCGTCGTCGTGCGTGACGACGACATGACGGTTCGCGCCTTTCACAACGTCTGCCGGCATCGCGGCGCGCGCCTTTGCGACGGCGACAAAGGCAGCGTCGGCAATGTCGTTTGCCCGTACCACCAGTGGACATACGATCTGACCGGAAAGCTCATCCATACGGAGCATATGGGTGATGATTTCGATCGCAGCCAGTTCGGGCTGAAGACGGTGCACGTGGGGAACGTCGCGGGCCTCATCTTCATCTGCCTCGCCGACGAACCACCCGCCGATTTCGAACAGATGCGCCAGGAGATGGAGCCCTACATTCTTCCGCATCAGATCAGCAACTGTAAGATCGCCTACGAGGAAGATCTCATCGAGAACGGCAATTGGAAGTTCACGATGGAGAACAATCGTGAGTGCTACCATTGCAAGGCGAACCATCCGGAGTTGACCGTATCGCTCTACGAATTCGGCTTTGGCTACCAGCCGTCGCCGGAAAACTCCGAGGAGGTTCAAGCCTTCAGGGATCTGATCGTTCGCGAGACCATGCGATGGGAGTCCTGCGGACTTCCCTCCGTCGAACGCGAGTTTCTCGACAGCCGCGTGACGGCCTATCGTACCCAGAGGCTGCCGCTCGATAAGGCCGGTGAATCCCAGACGATGAACAGCAAGGTCGCCTGCCAGAAGCTGCTGGGTGATCTCACGCAGCGGAACCTCGGCGGCCTCTCATTCTGGACGCAGCCGAATTCCTGGCATCATTTCATGAGCGATCACATCGTAACGTTCAGCGTGCTGCCGATCGATGCCGAGCGCACGCTTCTGAGAACGAAGTGGCTCATTCATAAGGATGCCGTGGAAGGGCGCGATTACGATCCGAAAGAATTGAGCGAAGTCTGGCACGCGACGAACAAGCAGGACGGCGCGCTGGTCGAACGCACGCAGATAGGTTCTCAGAGCTCTGCCTATCTGCCGGGACCGTATTCGCCATACACCGAGGAGCTGGTCGAGAAATTCATGTCCTGGTATTTCAAGCGGCTCCGAGCGGAAACGGGACACGAAACCGCGACCGTCAGCCCATTCGCGGCGAGCGCCTGATCCGTCATGAGTAACGCAGATCGGCCGGGCCGTCTGGGGCCGGAGCTTTGGGACACGACGCCCGGCAAATGGAACGCCGACGAGGACGATACGCTGATTTGTGCGCACGTCCGGCAGGAGACGCACGACGTCAAGAGCTTTCTTTTCCGCACTGAGACTCCGCGTCTCTTCCGCTTCCGGCCCGGGCAGTTCATCACGTTAGAGCTTGCGATCGACGGCGAGGTAATCAACCGCTGCTACACGATATCGTCGCCGCCGACGCGCCCCGATACGCTGTCGATCACGGTGAAGCGGCACCCGGGCGGCAGGGTTTCGAATTGGCTGCACGACAACATGAGACCCGGCGTCAAGATAAAAGCGCTCGGACCGTCCGGCGACTTCAGCTGCACGCTGCATCCAGGCCCGAAATATCTGTTTATATCGGGTGGCTCGGGCGTGACGCCGCTGATGTCCATGGCACGCACGCTTTACGAACTCGGCGACGACCATGACGTCGTCTTCGTGCATAGCGCGCGCTCGCCGCGCGATATCATCTTTCGCCACGAGTTGGCGATGATGGCGCATGGAACGAGCAATTTCAGAACGGCGTTCGTGTGCGAAAAAATTGCCGAAGCCCGCGACTGGAGCGCGCCGACGGGTTACCTCTCGTTGCCGCTTCTGAAGTCGATCGTTCCGGATCTCGCGGCGCGCGAAATCTTCTGCTGCGGGCCGGAAGCCTATATGGCGAATGCCCGGGCGATGCTGCGAGAAGCCGCTTTCGACATGGCACACTATCACGAAGAGAGCTTTTCGTTCGAGCGGCAAGGCGTGCCCTTGCCGGAAGCGGAAGCTGCAGCCCCCGGCGTCGCCGCGAACGCCGGAACGTTCAAGATCGAGTTTACCCGCTCGGGCCGCACGATCGAATGCCGTCCCGATCAGTTCATCCTCGATGCAGCAAAGGCAGCTGGAATGCGGCTGCCGTTTTCGTGCAGCAAAGGCGTGTGCGGCACCTGCAAAAGCAAGAAGCTTTCAGGTCAAGTTGAGATGAAGCACGGCGGCGGAATTCGCCAGCGCGAGATCGACGCCGGCATGATCTTAATTTGCTGCAGTAAGCCGCTCGAAAACGTCACTATCGAAAAATAGCGGACGGAGGGGCGCTGCGCAGCGCTCAATCCTTGCGTCGCAAGATGGCCTGCAGCACGTCGCGGATGCCGATGGCGCCGACGAAGCGATCGTCGTCGTCGAAGAGCGCTACGGGTGCCGTGCCCGACTTGTGCATTGCGAGAATGACGGTCTTGAGGCTTGTGCCGGGCCTCGCCCAATAGACGGGTGAAGAATCTTCGCCGACGTGCTTTTCGCATTCGCCGCACGTCACCCAGGCTGCTTGACGGCCGTCACATTCGGCCGCCTGCACTTTGCCCAAGGCATCGATTTTGAATCGCGTCGTCTTTCGTCGGTCAAGCCATATCCACCCATCGGCCTCGCGTTTGAGGTCGCGCATGTCGCGCATGACGTTCCACGCCGTCAGTACCGACAGCGGATTAACGTTGGCGATGAAATCGCGGACGTAATCATCGGCAGGCTGCAGCACGATTTCTTCCGGCGCGCCCGACTGTACGATCCGCCCGCCTTCCATGATGGTGATGCGATTGCCAATCTTCAGCGCTTCTTCGAGATCGTGACTGACGAAGATGATCGTCTTCTTGATCGATTTCTGCAGCTGCAAAAGCTCATCCTGCAGCTTTGTACGAATGAGTGGGTCGAGCGCCGAGAACGGCTCGTCCATCAGCAGGATCGGCGCGTCCGTCGCAAAGGCGCGTGCAAGCCCGACGCGTTGCTGCATGCCGCCCGAAAGCTCGTGAACATACTTCTCGGCCCAGGTGTCGAGGCCGACGAGATTGAGCTGCCGGTCAACGCGCTCCTTGAGTTCCGCGTGCAGAACGCCGGCAAGCTCGAGTCCAAGCCCGACATTCTCCCGTACGGTTCGCCACGGCAGCAGCGCAAACTGCTGAAAAACCATTGCGACCTGTTTCTGGCGCATGTGGCGAAGCGTCGTCGCATCGCACGAAGCGATATCCACCATCCGGTCGCCATCCTTCACGAGGACAGCACCGCGCGACACCTTGTTGAGACCGTTGACGGCGCGCAGCAGTGTGGATTTGCCGGAACCTGAAAGACCCATGAGAACGGAAATTTCGCCCTCGTTCACGGTGAGATTGGCGCCGGCCGCGCCGAGTACGGCTCCCGTCTTGGCGAGAATTTGCGCCCGCGTCGCACCCGCGTCGACCATGGCCAACGTCTTCGCGACGTCTTTGCCGAAGATGATATCGACGTTCTGGAAATCGACTGCGACCGTCATTTGCGAGCTCCGGCTTGCACGGAGAGGGCGCGGTCGAGGATGATGGCGAGGATGACGAGCGCCAGACCGGCTTCAATGCCGAGCGGAATGTTGCGGTTGGCAAGCGCCCGGTTGACCGGATTGCCGAGGCTCGGCGCTCCGATCAGTGTCGCGAAGACGACCATCGACAGCGAAAGCATGATGCACTGTGTCAAGCCCGCCATGATGGAGGGCAGGGCCGCGGGCAGTTCAACCTTCCACAACAGCTGCCGCTTCGTCGCGCCGAAGCTCTCGCCGGCTTCGAGCATCGGCTTGGGGATCGAGGTCAGCCCGAGATATGTCATGCGCACCGGCGCGGGCATCGCGAAGATGATCGTGACGATCAAAGCCGGCGCCGCGCCGAGACCGAATAGAATGAGGATAGGAATGAGATAGACGAACGTTGGCATCGTCTGCATCAGATCGAGCAGCGGCTGCGCCACCCGCCAGACGCGGGGATTATGCGCCGCCCATATGCCAAGCGGAACGCCGATGGACATCGAGAGCGCTGTGGCAGCGACGACCAGCACGAGCGTTTGAACGGTCTCTTTCCAGAGCCCCTGATTGAGAATGAAAAGGAACCCGATCAGCACCCCGATGGCCAGCGGCTTTGATCGTCTGAGCCAGTAGGCAAACCCGGCGAGGACGACGGCGAGAACGATCGGAGGCACCTGCAGGAGCAGCGCGGACGTCCCGTCGACGACCGTTCCAAGAACCCCGGAAACGGCATCGAACAGCCACTGGAAATAATCCGTCACGAAATCGAAGACGGACTTGCCGAACTGGCCTATGGGAATTTTCCAGGCGGTAATCAGCTTCGATAGCGGGTCCATCGCCACGTTCCCTAGACTGAAGCTCGTCTCCGCAGAAGACGGCCGCCGGATGCGGCCGTCCAGCTCTGCGCCGTGTGGTGTTGACCGAGGCTATTTGAGTGCGGCGCTCACGGCAGCCGCAGCGTCGCCGCCGTCGAACGTCGTGACGCCTTGAAGCCAGGGCTTGGCGGCATCGGGGTTGGCTTTCAGCCACGACAGCGCCGTCGCTTTTGGATCGGCGCCGCTCTTCAGAACCGGGCCCATCATCGCGCCTTCCATTGCGAGATTGAACTTGAGGTTGCTTAAGAACTTGCCGACGTTCGGGCACTCTTTCTCGTAGCCCGCGCGCACGTTGGTGCTGACCGTTGCCGCGCCAAAGCCGGAATCGCCCATGCCGTCGAGATAAGCGATCTTCATTTCGCCCATCACCGGATGCGGCGTCCAGCCGAGGAATACGATCCACTCGTTCTTCTTCATTGCCTTTTCGGCTTGGGTCAGCATGCCCGCTTCGGAGCTTTCAACAAGCTCGAAGCCTTGCAAGTTGTTTTCCGGCTTGGCGATCATGCCGCTGATGATGCGGTTGCCGTCGTTGCCCGCTTCGATGCCGTAGATTTTGCCGCCGAATTTATCCTTTTGCGCCCCGAGGTCCTTGAGGCCTTTCACACCCGCATCTGCAACATATTGCGGAACGACGAGGCCATAGCCCGCGTCGCTCAGATTGACGCCGATCGTCTCGACGGACTTGTCGTCCGTGTAGGGTTTGATGTCGGCCGTCATGCTCGGCATCCAGTTGCCGAGAAAGACATCGATGTCCTTGTTCTTCAATGATGCGTACGTGACCGGAACCGACAGCGTTTTGACTTCGGGCTCGTAGCCGAGAGCCTCGAGAAGGTTCTGAGCGGTAGCGGTCGTGACTTGAATGTCCGTCCAACCGACATCGGCGAAGCGGACTTTCTTGCAGCTCGCACTTTCTGCGTGGGCCGAGGTGGCGGCCAGACTCAGGGCAAGGGCGACCCCCATCGCGATGCGTGTCATGACAACTCCTGTTGTTGGCAGTACCAGGTGTTATTGACAACAGTCCGCCTGACGAGATCTGAGCAAGAGGCGATGATCCTCTTGTGTTGGCAGTCCGTTGAAGGCGTTACCTGACCGGGTAACGTCATTAGCTAATCACGGCCATTCGCGATCGATTTTACAATTGCGACGCGATTCTGCGTTTACGCGTCGAACTCACGTACTCCTTTCACTTTCAAAGTTGTTTCGGTGCTGGTGGCTCGCAAAATGCCGGCCTCCCCCAAAATCACCAACTGTTCGCCGAGCTCAGATAGACGGCAGTCTCGCGCGGCTCGTATCGCGTCGCAGCGAAGACGTCGTCTTAAAGTCCTGTTCGGATTTTTGCGGCGCACGCTCGCTGCGCGGCGTACGGCCATAGAGAGCGCGATACGACTTGCTGAAGTGGCACGTCGATTGGAAACCGCAGGAAACGGAAATCTGGGTAATGGACATCTGTGACTGGAGCAGCAATTCGCGGGCGCGCCGGAGCCGTAGCTGCAAATAATACTTTGTCGGCGTCGTATGCAGCGTTTCCTGGAACATGCGTTGCACCTGGCGAAGCGAGAGTCCTGCTAAATTCGCAAGTTCGACCGCACTCAGCGGTTCCTCGAAATTCGCTTCCATCAGCGAGGCGATGTCGACGAGGGCGCCGTGGTTAAATCCTAGGCGCGCTGCCAGCGGAATATGCTGGCGGTCATAGCCGTCACGCACGCGCTCGAGAATAAACTGATTGGAAATCTCGGCGACCAATGTCTTGCCGAAGCTGCTGCGGACGAGAGCAAGCATCATGTCGATTGGCGCGATTCCGCCCGTACACGTCATCCGGTCGCGATCGATCACGAACAGCTCTTCCTGGAACTTCACTCGGGAGTGAAATTCGCGCAGGCCAGCCATGTTTTCCCAATGAATCGTGCATTTATAGCCATCGAGAAGCCCGGACTTTACGAGCGCGAACGTCCCGGTACAAAGCCCGCCCAACACGACTCCGTCACGCGCGATGCGGCGGAGCAGATTGACCACCTTGTCATTGACGAAGTTCGCGACGTTGGTGCCGCCGCAGACAAGAACCATGTCGAGATCGCCGGCAGCGTCATAAGTGACGGCGTCGGCATAGGACATCCCATTGCTCGAAGGCACGGGCCGGCCATCGGTCGTGATGATGGTCCAGGAGTAATGGGTCTGGCCGCTTAGCCGGTTGGCCATCCGGAGAACCTCGATCGCACTCGAAACCGCGATCATCGTGTACTCGTCCAGCGTCAGGAACCCGATCTTGCGGATCGTACTCAGCTTCGTCGAAACGTCGTTCACGTCGCAAAAGCTCCAACGTAAAACGGGAAGGCTAGAGTCGTTCGTGATCGCGACTTCAAGTCCTTGCTGCGCCCGGCAACGAAGCGAAGGCAGTCAGGCTTCCGTGCACGCCAGACCAGAAATAGTATCATCAAGTCGCATTTTGACAAGTTCAGAAGGTGCAAATCCGGGGCCATTCGGACGAAGCTGTTGAGTCTTCTTCGACTGTCGCCACCGAAGTCATTTGCGTCGTATCTGGGATAGCTTGAAAAAGGCGACACCGGCATAGGGGAAAGACGCTTTGGATGGCGGCGGCTGGATGCGCGCCGAATGATCCAGGTGGGCGAGGGTGGATTTCTCTCCGCTGATTTCCTAGGCAATCTGAGTGTTCATGGTGCAAGCACTACAGAACTACGTTGGTGGCCGCTTCGTCGCTTCTGAGGCTGGCGAGGTTTTCCAAAACACCAATCCTGCAACCGGCGAGCTGATTTCCGGCGTTGAAATCGCGCTCGAACCCGAAATCGGCGAGGCGTTACGCACGGCCGAAGCAGGCTTGCAGCGATGGTCCGCAATGTCGGGCGCCGAGCGTGGCCGCATCCTCAACAGGGCAGCCCGGATATTGCGGGAGCGAAATGACGAGCTGGCGCGGCTCGAAGTCCGGGACACCGGAAAGCCTATTCAGGAAGCCGAGACGGTTGACGTCGTCAGCGGCGCCGATTGCGTCGAGTATTTCGCAGGCGTCGCCGGCACTTTGCGCGGCGAGCAGATTGCCCTGAATAACGCCTTTGTTTATACGCGCCGCGAACCTATCGGCATTTGCGTCGGCATCGGCTCGTGGAATTATCCAATCCAGATCGCATGTTGGAAGTCGGCCCCGGCGCTCGCTTGCGGCAACGCAATGATCTTCAAAACATCCGAGCTGGCGCCGGTGACGTCGGCGAAGCTCGCCGAAATCTACACCGAAGCCGGCGTGCCCGACGGCGTCTTCAACGTCCTGCATGGCGACGCCCGAACCGGATCGCTGCTGACGACCGATCCCCGCGTCGCCAAGATTTCGCTCACCGGTTCGGTCGGAACGGGCAAAAAGATCCTCGCTGCCGCAGCAGCTTCGCTTAAGCGAACGACCATGGAACTCTCGGGCAAGTCGGCGCTGCTCGTCTTCCCGGACGCCGATCTGCGCCAGGCCGTATCCGCGGCCATGCTCGGCAATTTCTATACGCAAGGCGAAATCTGCACGAACTGCACCCGCGTCTTCGTGCATGAAGACATTCACGACCGCTTCGTCGAGATGGTCGTCGAGCGCACGAAGAAGCTGCGTATCGGCGATCCCATGGCGCCGGAAACGCAGGTCGGCGCGCTCATCTCGCAATCGCACATGGCGCGCGTGTTGGGCTTCATCGAAGCGGGCCGGAAAGAGGGGGCTCGCCTTTGCTACGGCGGGGAGCGCGTGGACATGGCCCCGCTCGATCGCGGCAACTTCGTCAGGCCCGCCGTATTCACCGAATGCACGGACGATATGAGCATCGTCCGTGAGGAGATTTTCGGGCCCGTGATGTCGGTGCTGAAATTCCGCGATGAGGACGATGTCATCGCCCGGGCCAACGCCACACGCTTCGGCTTGGCGGCGGGCGTCTTCACCCGCGACCTGGCGCGTGCCCACCGCGTTGCGGCGCGGCTCGAGGCCGGCATCTGCTGGATCAACAACTACAACATCACCCCGGTCGAGATGCCGTTCGGCGGCATCAAGGAATCGGGCTTCGGCCATGAGAACGGACAGGCCGCGATCGATCACTACACGCAACTGAAAAGCGTCTACGTTGAACTCGGCGACGTCCAATGCCCCTACGAATGACAAAGACTATTGGGCTTCGCTGAAAAGACCGGGATCTATCCAGAGATGAGCACCGCGGAAGAGTACGACTACATCATCGTCGGCGCGGGATCGGCCGGATGCGTGCTCGCCAACCGTCTGACGGAAGATGAGGGGACGCGCGTGCTGGTCCTGGAGGCCGGGCCACAGGACCACAGCATCTTCATCCATATGCCGTCCGCGTTCGCCTATCCGCTCGCCGGAACCAAATACAACTGGTGGTACGAGTCGGAGCCGGAGCCGTTTCTCGATAACCGCAGGATGTACTGTCCGCGCGGCCGCGTCGTTGGCGGCTCGTCGTCGATCAACGGCATGATCTACATTCGTGGCCATGCGTTCGACTACGACGCATGGGCCCGGCGTCAGGGCCTCGAAAACTGGAGCTACTTTCATTGCCTCCCGTACTTCAAAAAATCCGAGACGCGGCTGAAGGGTGGTGATGCCTATCGCGGCATCTCCGGCCCGCTCTATGTAACGACCGCGCCCTGCACCAATCCGCTCTACGACACCTTTATCGAAGCCGGGCGCCAGGCAGGCTATCCCGTCACGCAGGATATGAATGGCCACCAGCAGGAAGGCCTCGGCCGGATGGATATGACCGTCTACAAGGGACGGCGATGGAGCGCTGCGAAGGCGCATCTCCGCCCAGCGGAGAAACGCGGCGGGGTCGAGGTCAAGGCAAAGTCGCTGGTGACGCGCGTCCTGTTCGAGGGAAAGCGCGCCATCGGCGTCGAATTTAGCCGCGGCGGCCGCCTGCAATCGGCGCGAGCCACGCGTGAAGTGATCGTCAGCGGCGGCGCCATCAATTCACCGCAGGTCCTGATGCTGTCCGGCATCGGCAACGCCGACGAATTGAAGAAGCTCGGTATACCCGTCGTGCAGCACTTACCCGGCGTCGGTGAAAACCTGCAGGACCACATCGAAGCCTACGTGCAGTACGAATGCAAAGAGCCGGTTTCGATTTACAGTGCCAACAACCCGCTGGCGAAACTGAAGATCGGCATCGAGTGGATCCTGACCGGCAAGGGCCTCGGCGCGACCAATCATTTTGAATCGGGTGGCTTCATCCGCAGCGACGCGGGCGTTCTTCACCCCGACCTGCAATATCATTTCTTTCCGATGGCCATCAGCTACGACGGTACGTCGGCCGCGAAGGGCCACGGATTTCAGGCCCACATCGGTCCGATGCGCCCGACGAGCACCGGATACGTTAAACTCAAGTCCGCCGATCCGCGGCAATACCCGCGCGTGCTCTTCAACTACATGCAGACCGAGCAGGATCGCAAAGAGATGCGCGCCGGTATCCGGCTGACCCGCGAGATCTTTTCTCAGCAGGCTTTCGATCGCTATCGCGGCGACGAACTGGCGCCCGGCCCGGCGAGCTCCAGCGATGCCGAGATCGATGCGTTCATCCGCGCCAAGGCGGAAAGCGCCTACCATCCGTCTTGCTCATGCCGCATGGGAACCGACGATATGGCGGTCGTCGATGGCCAGGGACGCGTTCACGACGTCGAGGGCTTGCGCGTCGTCGACGCCTCGATCATGCCCGATGTTGTCAGCGGCAATCTCAATGTTCCGACGATCATGATGGCCGAGAAGCTGGCCGACGCCATTCGCGGACGGCCGCCGCTGCCGCCTGAGCAAGTGCCCGTTTGGGTCAATCCCGATTACCAAACCAGCCAGCGCTAAAATTTTTCTGGCCACGTCCGGCGCCGGATCATTGTCGAATCCGCGCGCGTTGTGCTCTACGATGAACGCCGGATTAAGCTTACCTTCCCGGCTCGGAGATGCGCGATGCGATGGCTGCTGGTCGAGCGGAAACCCGATGTGGTTTATGCTGCTCTCCAGGATATTTATCTGGCCGAGAACGATACCAGAACGCACGACCGCGGCCTGGCTTTGACCTTCGCTACGCGGGAAGCAGCTGAGGACCATCGCCGGCACCTGAAGCATCGCTACGATTGGGTCGTGATGAGTTCGGGTAACTGACGCTGCCAACGGTGTGCAGCGCGGTTGCCGGAACTTCAGAGGTTGCCAGGCGTTCCGCCGGAACCCTTAGCGCCGAAATTCCTTCGTGCTAATCTGTACTGAGTATTGCGTTCCCGAGGAGTATAGCGATGGCAACTGCGCGGTCCTTCTGGAAAGGGCACCTGCGCCTGGCGCTCGTTACCATTCCCATCCGATTGGTCAGTGCGACTGCATCCGAAGACAAGATTGCGCTGCATCAGGTCGATAAGAAATCCAAGCAGCGCATTCGCTATCAGAAAGTTGCAGGCGAGTCCGGGAAGGTCGTTCCCCAGTCGGACATCGTCCAAGGCTACGAGCTCGAAGACGGCAATTACGTGCTCCTCGAGCCGGAAGAGCTCGACAAACTTAAGCTCACGACGCGCCACACCGTTGAGTTGACCGAATTCGTCGAGGCTTGCTCGATCGATCCCCTGTATTTCGCCAGTCCGTATTACGTCCTTCCCGACGGCGACGTCGCCGAGGAAGGCTATCGCATCATCCGCGACGCGCTGCGTGCAACGAAGAAATATGGCGTCGGTCAGTTGACGATCCGCGGCCGCGAAAACCTGATCGCGATGAAGCCGAGCGGCGATGGTCTGATGATCGAGACGCTTCGTTACGCCAGCGAAGTGCGCGACGCCGACGAGATCTTCGACGGCATAGGCAACGAGAAGCTTCGTCCTGAACTCGTCGACATGGCGAAGCAGCTCATCGAGGAACGCACGCGAAAGTTCAATCCCGCCGACTTCAAGAACCATTATGCCGAGGCACTGCGCAGCCTCGTGAAGGAAAAGGTCGCGGGCGGCCTCTCGACGGAAGTCGCGGGCGGTGACGAACAGCCGTCAGGCGGAACGGTGATCGATTTCATGGAAGCGTTGCGCCGCTCCACCGGAAAGGGATCGTCCACGAAGTCTTCACCGGCAAAAACGAAGACGGCAGCATCGCGTCAAAAGCGCGAGCCCGTGAAGCGCGCCCCCGCGAAATCGCCGAAGCGAAAATCGAAAGCACGCGGATAATGCGTCTCGCGGCGCGAGACTCGTGCTAGTCTTACCGCATCGCGAGTTCACTCGCCGCTCATATTGGTGGACGCGAATGAACGCCGCGTATCCTCTCACGAAATGTGAGCGCAGGAAGCGTTGTTGCCTGGTTGCGTTTGGCAATTTCAGGAGGTTTCCATGCACCCCGTATTCGCGCTTTGGATGTGGATGATGATGCTTCCACATTTCACGCCGCAATTGTTTCTGCCGTTTTGAGCCGCCCGATTTTCATTCGCTAATGATCTTTGTGACAGGACGGCGAACCTCCGCCGCCGGCTTATCCTCACGCAGTCCCTTGAAGGCCGCGTGACGCAAAAGCCCATCGGATGTCCAGGCGCGATATTCGACTTGCGCGACGAGCGTCGGTTCAACCCACGTCACATCTCTGCGCTGCAGGTTCGTGAGCGCGGAAGCAAAGGCCGGCGTTTCGATACGCATTGGCTTCAAGGTGCGCAACAAGCCGAGCGCCGTCTTGTTCGTATATCCGGTGCCGACGCGCCCGGCATAGACGAGCCGCTTCCTGTCGTAATGACCGACGACAAGCGCGCCGATTGTATTCGGCGCCGATTTCCCTTTGACGTACCCGATGATGACGAACTCATCGACCTGGATGCACTTTGATTTGAGCCAGTCGTCATGACGGCCGGAGCGATATGGCCGGTCGATGCGCTTTGAAATGATGCCTTCGAGACCAAGCTTGCACGCATCGGAAAGCATGCGCGCGCCATCGACGGCAAGATGATCGCTGTAACGGATCTGCGCGTCTTTTGCTGTGTCGGTGAACATCTCCTTGAGCGCCGCCTTGCGATCGCCGAGCCTGGCTTCGAGAAGGCTCACGCCGTCGAGATACAGAAGATCGAAGCAGTGAAGAACGAACTTCTCGCTGTTTCCACTTTTGAGGGCATCGGCCAGAGCCGAAAAGCTCGAATGTCCTTCCGCGTCATCGGCGACAAGCTCTCCATCGATGATCGCCGTGCCGTTATGAAATTCGGCCAGAAGCTGCGGAAGTTTGCGGAAGCGTTCCGTCCAGTCGAGGCCGTTGCGTGTCAAAAGCCGAACGGACGTTTTCGCGATGTGGGCTTGAATGCGATAGCCATCGAACTTGATCTCATGCACCCAGTCCCCGCCGATGGGCGGCTTCGCAACCAGAGTTGCGAGGCACGGCGCGACGAAATCCGGCATCGGCGCCTTCACCGCTCCTGCAATCTTCGGAGGCCGAACGGCCGGGCGGCGTTTTTCGATTGCGGATGCTGTCGCGTGCTTCGACGCGCCTCGCGAATTATGAGTCCTCGCCGTCACGCGCTTAAGGCCCGACGAGCTTCTTGATCGCGCTTTTCAGCGAGCGAGCGGACGAGTCATAATCCTCCCATCCCGTCATCTTGAGTAGGGCAGGGACCGTGTGCATCGTGAAGCGCTTCGGATCGAGCCCCTTCTTGACCTGATTCCAGGTGAGCGGCATCGACACGGTTGCATTTGGCCGCGCGCGCGGCGACAGCGGCGCAACGGCCGTCGCCATACGGTCATTGCGAAGGTAGTCGAGAAAAATCCGGCCCGTCCGGAGCTTTTTCGTCATCTTGATGAGATAATCGTTCGGGCTGTCCGCGGCCATCTGCTGGCACACGGCTCCCGAGAAGGATTTTGCGTCTGACCAGCTCGTGGTGTCGGCGCGCGTCGTCTTGAGGGGCGTGACGACATGAAGTCCCTTGCCGCCTGTCGTTTTGCAGAAGGCGACAAGACCGAGCGCCTCGAGCCTCTCGCGAAGCTCGTTCGCCGCGCGCACGACGCGGTCGAATTCGACATCCGGAGCGGGGTCGAGATCGAAGACGAGCCGCCCCGCGATATCGGGCTCGAACTCCGCGCAGTTCCACGGATGAAACTCGAGCGAAGCGACTTGCCCGAGAGCGACCAATGCCTCGACTGAGTTTGCCTCGATATAGGGCTCGCGATCGCCGGAGATACGGACGAGGTCGATCTCGGGCGACATTCCCTTCATGGCGTGCCGTTGAAAAAACATTTCGCCGCCGATGCCGTCGGGCGCGCGAATGACCGAGCAGGGCCGGCCAGTGACATGCTTGAGCATCCAGTCGCCGGTGGCTTCGAGATAATGCGCAAGGTCGATCTTCGTGATGGCGGGACCTTCGCCAGCGGGCCAGAGCACCTTATCGGGATGCGAGATCGTAATGCCCAGTACGGCGTTTGATGATGTGTCTGTTCGTGCCGCCGTCGATTTCGCCTTTTTCGGCGCCTTATGGACGAGCGTTCGCTTGAGGGACTTCGTCGATTGCGGAGCAGGCTCGGGATCGTCCGCGTCGTCGTCTTTGTTGGAATGCCAGACGGCATCGGGCTTTGCAGCCGTCCGCCGCCGCGTGATGAAAGGCTCGGGACCTTTGCCCTGTCCGGCAGCGATCTGCGCCATCGTGCGTTTGGACGCCACCGAACGATCCTTCGAAAGAATAGCGTCTTCGTCGCCGGCATGGGCGCCTTCGTCGCGATGCTTGATGAGAAGCCAGTTGTTGCGCTTGCCTCCGGTCCGATCGTTCTTGATCTTGACGAGAACCCAGCTGCCTTTGAGTTTCTCGCCCACCAGCATGAATTTCAGCTCGCCCTTGCGGAGCTGCTCCTCCGGACTTTGATCGCCGATCGGCGCCCAGAACCCGCGGTCCCACAACATCACCGTTCCGCCGCCATACTGACCTTTGGGAATGGTCCCTTCGAAATCACCGTAGTCGAGAGGGTGGTCTTCCACTTCGACGGCGAGACGCTTGTCCTTGGGATCGATCGACGGGCCTCTCGTCACGGCCCACGATTTGAACACGCCATCGAGTTCGAGACGAAAATCGTAATGGAGACGCGTCGCATCGTGCTTCTGGATGATAAACCGCAGATGCTTCGCGGGCCGCACATCGGCAGAGCCGCTCGGCTCGGCTGTCTTCGTGAAATCACGCTTGGCGCGATACTCGGAAAGCTTCTTCTGTGCCATTCGATTGCATCCCGTCCGGCCGGCTGCGCAAGGCGTCAAGGTCTCTGGTCAAAACAAAGCCGCCGGGAGCGTGAAGCTCCCGAGCGGCCTGGGCACCTGAGGTAAAGGCGCCTGACGCATGGTGCGTGCGTCCACTTCGAAAACAGTCGTGGAAGAATTTGGTTCCCGCTCTACCCCGTGCCCCGGTCATGCCCACCCCGTCATGTCGGCCTCCAGCAAGCGGTTTTTCAAATGATCGCGGCCGGCGCCGTCGTTATGGATCGCCGCCAATATCTGCTGAGCGAGCCAGTCCCGGCACTCGGATCCGCGAGGGCCGCTCCGGACGCCATTTGGGAGAGAAGTCCAAACCTCATTCAAAACGCTCTCGGCCAGCTCGAGATCTTCCGGCTCAAAAACATTGTGCGCAACGAACATGTCGAACAGTCCTATTCAGAAAAAATCAGTGTGCGCCTGTTCTGCGCCGTTGGAAATCCCTCAACATGGGTGAATGCGGCCTTCGCTGCTGTACAGCTGCCGGCATAATGAACAGTTCGTTGGCAGGTTGAGCAGGTTGCGCCTCATGCCGCCGTCGTCTGCCGGGACCGCCGATCCGTTCATGCAATATTCAAGATCCGTCGGATTAGCTCGAATGATCGGTGTCGCTGCAGCCGCTGCTGGGCGTTCAGCCCAAGTTCTTCGCAGGCGCCGATGGCGGCAAATGGCCTTGTCACGAGGGGCCACGCACCATTCACGATGTGCTAAGGTCGGCCGGCGGGAAACCATCCGTTAGCGCTATTCGGAACTGCGAGTTTTGCCCACCTGTTACGTGCCCGTGGATGTCGCGAGGGCGTCCGTTTGAGAGACCTAGGAGCGTAGAAATGAGAATGAAACGCGTTGCGACGCTGGGAGCGGTTCTGCTCCTTGCGTTAGGAACCGCTGTCGCCGATGCCCGAGCGGGTCACAGCGGTGGAGGCGGCGGGGGTGGCGGTCACCATTTCGGCGGCGGAGGCGGTGGCGGCGGTGGTCCCCGTTTTAGCGGTGGCGGTCCCCGCTTTGGTGGCGCTGGGAATTTTTCCGGACGCCCGTTCCGTCCAGGCCCGAACTTCGGTGGCGGGAATTATCGCGCCCCAGGTCCGCGCGGACCACGCTTCAGCGTTGATCGGAATGTCCGCAACTATTCTGGAAATTACGGAAATTGGCACGGCCGGCACCATCATCACCGGCGTGGTGGCTACTTCGTTGGCTATCCGTATTACTATTACGGCGGCTTCTACGACGACGGCAATTACGGATACGACTGCGATTGGCTGTATCGGCGTGCGATCGAGACGGGCAGCCCCTACTGGTGGAGACGGTATCGCGCCTGCGATTACTGATTTCGAAATCAGCAATGGCGAAGGTTCAGGGATTGACCCCTCGAACCTTCGCCGTTTTCAATTCCAATCTTCATGATCAGGGGCTGGACGTGCCTGTTCCAGGAGGAGAGGTTGGAACGCGAGCGGCCGGGTCTGCTGCAGTAGCCGGATCGTTCGGCGTACCGGTAGAAGGACCGGGCTGAACGTTTTCATTCGTGGTCGGATCGGCAGGAATTCCCGCGGGACTCGACGTGCCGGTTTCACCAGTGCTGGCGCCCTCGTTGGGCGTCGCGGGTTGCGATTTCGTGTCGGGGTTCATCTGTTGGTCGCTGTTATCGTAGGTCGACTGCGCCAGGGCGCCGGCGGAGCCAGCGGCGAGCAGGCCCAGCGTGACGACTGCACCTTTGAGAACCTTCATCAAAATCTCCTTTGATCGTTGACTTCCCCATCCGAAACAGGCGCTCAGCGCCTTGGTTCCGCGCACGGTTTGGAAGCGCGCGGTTGTCAGGGCAGCGTCCAATAGACGCTAGCGGTTCGGGATATTTTCCCGACGAAGCGATGCGTTCCGATTCGACGAACAACGATCGCTATCCATTCGTCCGGATAACGCGGGCGAAAATCTCCTGATGCAGACGCGCTTCTTGCTCTGCTTTGCAATAGAGATCCCGCGCGTGCCGGCGCAAAATTGCCGGATCCAGCGACACGTTGCTCTTCCACGCGCGTAGCGCGGGCTCATAGTTGCGGTAGGCCGAAGCGCTGGACGCTGCGACCGCTTTCAACAACAGCGTCGTTGCCGAACAAGTCGGCTGCGGTTGCGTCTCCGATCCACCGATGTATTGCAATATCTGAGACTCGGCTCGATGTTGCCATTCATTGATATCCGGAAGGTGCGATTGCAGGGAACGAAATTGGCGGTGGCAGAATTGCTCGATCAAAGCCATGGCTTGGAAGCGGTCTCCCCAAAGAAAAAATAGCGCATCCCCGCTTGATCGCTAACGGCAGTTGAACGGATTTGGATCCAGTTAAGTTTACATTTGATCGCTCTATGAATTGTGCGATCATTCGCGGGAGAAAGTCTCTCTTCGCAATGTGTCGTCAAAGCGGCGCTACCATCGGAACGAGACGGTTCTCAGCACACCCGTGTCAGCGTCACGCGCCGCGCGGCGTCACGCAACGGTCCCGTGGCTCAATGGATAGAGCGTCGGAATTCGACTCCGAAGGTTGCAGGTTCGAGCCCTGCCGGGATCGCCACAAACATCGTGCGGCATTTGCAACCGCGCGATGCGGTCGCGAGATTTCAAATGCGATCTGACACCAACATTTAACCAGGGACGCCATTACTGAAACTAGATCTGGCGATGAGTCGAGACTGCATTAGGTTGTGTTCCCCTGCGGTCTTGGAAACGACAGTTGAGTGTAGTCTCGATGGCACCGTCTCTCCGCATCGCACGTCGCCCGCAACATATGCCGCACATGATGACGGTCATGGCGCTGAGTGTGGCGCTGAGTTTCATCAGCGGCGCGGTTATGCCATCGCTCGCGCGTGCTGAGGACCCGCCCGTTGCGATTCCGGAAACTTCAGGCCAGCCGCCGGGCGAGACGCGAAGCGAAACGCCGGACGCGCAATCTGGCAACGCGCTTGAAACGCTTGCCTCGACGCTGTCGGGCACCCCGGCTGCACTATGCGCCAAGCTCTCGGACAAAAACGCGTCGCCGTTCGAAGCGCAAGATCGCGCCGCCGTCTCCGCGTTTTATCAAGCGCGCCAGTGCAGCCCGCTCTGGTTCGATGAACAAGGCCCGACGCGCGCCGCAACGCTCGTCATGGCTGAACTGGCTCATGCCCAGGACTGGGGCCTCAAGGCGTCCGACTTCGATCTCAGCGCCGCGAAGCAGCCGATGCCTTTGGGCAGCTGGAATCCGGACGAGACGGTTGCCGCCGAACTGGAAATCACCGCTGCCGTCTTGCGCTACGCGCATCAGGCCGAAGGCGGCCGCATAACCGAGCCCACCAAGCAACTGTCGGGTTACTTGGATCGAACGCCGGTCATCACCGATGCAGCGACAGTGCTCGCGCGTATGGCCGGCGCGGCGAAGCCGGATGAAGCGTTGCGCGCATTTCAGCCTTCGCACGATCAATTTCTGAAGCTCAAGACGCTTCTCGCGCGATTGAGAGGCGACACGCCTGACAACTCCAAGCGATTTGATATCCCGCGCCGAGGCGCGATGCTTGAGCCCGGCGTGCGAGATCCCGACGTCGCAACACTGAAGCAGAGATTCGGCATTTCCTCCGCGCTAGGATCGGAACAGGTGTTTGACGATGCGCTCGCCGCCGCCGTCAAAAACTTTCAGGCATCGAAGTCGCTCCATGCCGACGGCATCGTCGGGCCCACGACGCGAGCGAAGCTTTCCGGCGAAGATCTCACGTCCTCTCCGGAGAAGATCGCAGCCGTCATCGCCAATATGGAGGAGTGGCGGTGGATGCCGCACTCACTCGGTGACACTCACGTCTTGGTCAATATCCCATCGTTTTCGATTGTACTGACCGAGAGCAATAAACCCATGTTCAATGAGCGCGTTGTCGTCGGTACCCCGAGCACGCAGACGCCCATCTTTTCGAAAGACATGACGAAGATCGTTCTACGGCCGAGATGGAATCTGCCGAATTCCATCAAGGCAACAACGCTGCGCACGGGCCGCTCCGTCGAGCGCCAGGGCTATGTCGTCATGCGCAACGGCCATGTCATCGACAGCAGCCGCGTGAACTGGGGAAGGGCGAAGCTCAGCGAGTATACGATCTATCAGCCGGCTGGCGACGACAACGCGCTCGGCCTCGTCAAATTGCTCTTTCCGAACAAACACTCCGTCTACCTCCACGATACGCCGTCGCGCTCGCTTTTCAACGCGCGGGTTCGCCTTTTCAGTCACGGCTGCATGCGCGTGCGAAACCCGCAGCAGCTCGCGCAATTGGTCTTCAACATCGACCGGGGAAACCAGACGCCGAACGTCGGACATCTCGTCGACAAAGGCCCGATGGACAATCAGTTCGACCTGAATAAGCCGATTCCCGTGCACGTGGGATACTTCACCGTCTGGGTCGCGGATGACGGCACGCCTCAGTTCTTCGAGGACTACTACGGTCATCAGAAGCGCATCACACTGGCGCTTGCGGGCAAGTGGAAAGACATCGACGTCACCCAGGAGCATGTGACGCCCGAGGCGCTCGATACCTCCAGCGCCAAGAGAATTCGCGTCGGCGGCCGGAGAGACGAGGATGGCTATTCCGAGAGACGCTACCGCGGCTACGCATCGCGGCACTGGGAGGAAGGCCGGTCCAGGGACGAAATGGGGCTGACGCGATCCGGCCGCGGCTACTATTCCGGCGGCAATACCGTCGGCGATATGGTCCGCCGCGCGCTGGGCTTCTGAGGCGTTGCCGCCGGAAAGCTAACGCGCCGCTTTGAGGCGCGCGAAACCCTCGTCGAGATCGTGAATGAGATCTTCGACGGCCTCGAGCCCGATGTGAAACCTCAGCGCCGGTCCGGGTCCGTGCCAGCGCGTCGCCGTCCGGTAGGATGTCGGATCGAACGGAATGACGAGGCTTTCATAGCCGCCCCACGAATAACCCATCCCGAACAGTTTGAGCCCGTCGAGAAACGCCGCCAGCGATTTTTCCGGTGCCGGTTTCAGGACGGCGGCGAAGAGACCGCTCGCGCCGGTGAAATCGCGTTTCCAAAGCGCGTGCCCGGAATCGCCGGGAAGGGCCGGATGCAGAACCCGATCGACCTCGGGGCGGCCGGCGAGCCACTCCGCAATCGCAATGCCGGAGCTCTGGTGCCGGTCCAGTCGAACCGCAAGCGTTCTGAGACCACGCAGCGCGAGATATGTCTCTTCCGAGCCCGGGCACGTGCCGAGCGTCTCCTTGGCGTTGTCGAGAAACTTCGCCGCGCGCGCATTGCCGGTCACCGAACCCATCATCGCGTCCGCATGCCCGACGATGTATTTCGTGGCGGCTTCGATCGATACGTCGGCGCCAAGCGACAGCGGCTTGCAGAAAAGCGGCGTCGCCCAGGTATTATCGGCGAGAACCCAGATGTTCTTCGCTTTCGCGGCGGCTGCGATGGCCGGGATGTCCGGCATCTCGAATGTCTGCGACCCTGGCGCTTCGACGAGCACCAGCTTCGTATTGGGCCGGAAGAGCTTGGCGATGTCGGCGCCGACGAGCGGATCGTAATACGTCGTCTCGACGCCGAGTTTTTTCAGCATCTTATCCGCGAACGTCCGGCTCGGCTGGTAGACGTTGTCGGGAATGAGGATGTGATCGCCGCTCTCGGCGAACGCCAGGACGGCGGTCGAGATCGCGGCCAGGCCCGACGAGGTCAGCACCGTTTTCACGCCGCCTTCGAGATGCGCGATAGCTTCTTCAAGAGCCTGCGTCGTCGGTGTCGCCCGGCGCCCGTACGTGAACTCTTGTGTCCGCTTTTTGATCGCATCGAGCGTCGGAAAGAGAACCGTCGATCCCCGATAGACCGGCGTGTTTACAAAGCCGTGCTGCTCGAACGGCTTGCGCCCGAGGTGCACAACCTCCGTTTCCGGGTGCTCAGGGCGCTCGGAACTGTCGTCATTTTTGGCCATTTTAACTTCTCCGGGCCGGGTCGCGTCCTGGTGGCGCAAGTTTCGTTCACGGTCAAGGTCTTGACCATTCGTCGCTGGCGCGGGATGTCTGGCGGGCGCGGCTCAGGGCGGCCGCGCGGAGGCCGTTGCTTTCGTCTGCTGGTTGGAAATGAAGAGACATCATTGAAGCATTGGCCGGAAAAGCGCTTATGAGAAGTGTGTCGAGGTTCTGGGCGGCAGCGTGTTTGCTACTCGCCGCGGGCGTCGGAATGCCCTCCACGGCATGGAGCACGCCATCGAATACGCTCGATGCCGTTCGTGCGAGGGGCAGGGTCATCTGCGGCGTCGCCGACAATACGCCAGGCTTCAGCGAAGTTAACCCTCGCGGAACCTGGAGCGGCTTGGACGTCGAGTTTTGCTCCGCCTTGGCAGCGGCCGTGCTCGGAAATCGCGACGCGGTCAAATATCTGAGCCTCAATCCTGGCGATCGATTCAAAGCCCTCCAGGACAGCGAGATCGACGTTCTGCTCGGCGCAACGTCCTGGACGCTCACCCGCGATACGGAACTCGGCGCGCGCTTCGCCGGGGTCCTTTACTACGACGGCCAAGGCTTCATCATTCCGCGCAACCATTCGATCGCGAGCGTTCTTGAGCTTTCGGGCGCCTCAATCTGCGTCCTCCCGGGTTCCAGCGACGAGACCGCGATCGCCGACTTCTTCGGCTCCAGAAAAATGCGCTATCAGCTCATCACGACCGACCGTTGGGACGATTTGGTCAAGACATACTCAAACGGCGGCTGCACGGTCCTGACGGGCGACATCTCCCTGCTCGCCTACGAAAAAAGCCGGCTCGGAAACGGGTCGGACCAGATGATTCTGCCCGAAATAATCACCAAGGAACCCTACGGTCCCGCCGTCCGCATCGGTGACGAAAGCTGGTTCGCGGTCGTTCGCTGGACGCTGATGGCGCTCGTTGCCGCGGAAGAATTGAACATTTCGAGTTCCAACATCGAGACCGCGAAATCCTCCCCCTCCCATGAGGTGCGCCGCTTTCTGGGCCTCGACGCCGACCTCGGCGCGCCGCTCGGCCTGTCGCGCGATTGGGCCTATCAGGTCGTCAAGCAGGGCGGCAATTATGGCGAGATCTTCGAGCGCACGCTCGGGCAGAATTCCGCGTTGAAACTTGATCGCGGGCTCAACAATGTGTGGAGTAAAGGCGGCCTGATGTACGCGGCGCCATTCCGCTGATACGAATCCACGACAATGGAATGCGGCGTGGCTCGTGAGCGACAGGGCTAGTCATGGGCGATCAAGCAACATTTGAAACACTGCTGAGCGCCGCCGCCTTCGCCATTCCGGTCGCGGTCCTGCTCACGCTTTTCGCTTTGCTGCTCAACCGGCGGCTTAAGCGGTCATCCGTAAAATCAAGCCAAGCGTCGCGGTCAGCGGTGGGAATTGCGGCGCCGCTGTCGCCGGCCAGGGAGCAAGCGGAAGCAGCCGAGCCGCCGCCGAAGCTCGAGGACGTTGAGACGCTCAATAAGAAAATCGAGCTGGCTCTGGCGCGCGGCGAAAAGACATCGCTGTCCCGCCTCTATTACGATCTGGCGGCCGGTCACGAACGCCTGGGCAATGTCGAAGCTCGCATGTCGGCGCTGCGCTCTGCGGCGGGATACGGCGCGCTTCACGGGCCCGGTGGGGCACACGCCGCAGCGCGTCTGGCCCTCGCTGAAGCTGCGCAGCGATCCGGCGATCTGACCACCGCATGCGAGCAGTGGCAAATGGCGAAAGCGGCGTACCAGCAAGCAGGCGACACCGATCAGCAGGAGCGCGTCGAAAAGCGGATGCGCGAAAACGGCTGTCCGACCGACTGGGTCCTCACCGATTTCTGACCTACGCCATCAGTTCGGACCTTGGCCGGTCGGCATGATCGTCGTCGCACCGCTCGAAGGTTGAATGCCCCGGTCGTCGCGTGCCGCCGTCATCAAAACCTCGATGCTGACATGGTCGCCGTCTTTGATCTCGAAGGTCTTCTGGAAAATATGCCCGCCTGAAGAGGCGGTCACTTCGTACTTGCCTGGCGCCAGCACGTGCGTCGGAAGCGCGCCGACGCTTTCCTTGATCGTCTCGCCGTCGTCCGTCTGGATCGTCCAGCGCGTGTCCGGCATCGCTTCGCCGCCGGATCGGGTGACGAGCTTGAACGTCGCCTTGCCGCCGGAATGCGTGACGGTCGTCTCCGTCAGCTTGCCCGCTTCGACCGTGACGTCGGTTTCGATTTTGGCGTTCGCATCGCCATACAGCGAAACGACCCGGTAAATGCCGGAATTGAGCCGAATGATGAGGTTCGGCTTCGCGGCTGTGATCACGGCAGATCGGCTTTCGAACTGATCGCGATCGTCGGCGAAAATCGAATAGGTCACCGAGCCGGGCGGGGCGGGCTTTCCGTTGATGAGCGCCGACAGCCGCAGGCCACCGGCGTTCAAAACGAAAGCTTCGAACGGCGGCCCATCGGCAGCCTTGACGGTGATCTTGCGCGTCAGGTTGGCCCGCCCGAACGCGGCATTGACCGTGTAGTCGCCGGGTTGGAGTTTGAGGAACGGGCTCGCCTCATGCGACTCCATCAAAAGCTTCGATTTTCCGGCCTGTCCTCCCGTCTGGAAAACGCGCCACACCAGACCCTGGTCGATTTGCTGGCCGTCGCCCGTCAGCAGGGCCACGAGCCTGACGCCCGGCCCTTTGGTCTTGCCGCGTTCGACGACGGTGGTGTTCTTGCGCTTCTCGATCGACGGTCCCCAAGGCCCCGTGGGCGGTCCATCCGGTATCGGCTCTTCCGCAAACGAAGCCGTCGCCGCGAAGATCGATAGGAGCACGGCCGCGAACGCCGCAACCTGTGCGCGGATTGCTACGCCCAAGTGCCGCCGGGCTCCCGCCCGCCAGTTTTTCGCTGCCGCTTCGATCATCCTGGTCCGATCTCGATCTTTTGGCTTTCACCGGCGCGAACTTCGAACGACGCCTGCCCATGCTTGCCGCGCGCCTCGCAGCGCACCGTGTAGCGTCCCGGCGCCAAAAGCGCAGTCGCCTGCGTCCCCGTCGCACGCCATGTCGGCATGCCGCTCGCATCTGAGACTTCCCAGAAGATATCGCCGACGATCGCCGACTCTCCGGACGGCGGCGAGAAGTTCACCTCGCCCGCTGCGATATCGATGACGGCGTTCGCTGGTTTTCCGGCAACGACCTCGAACTCCTTCGTCGCCGAGATGTGAGAGACCGCAAGCGATGCGGTGATCCGGTAATGCCCAGGCGACAAGTCGAGCGTGAGGTCGGGGCCCATCGCCCGCGTGATGCCCGTGCGATCGCCGTCGATGCGGTCGACCCGATAGAAAATATTCTGGTCGGCTTTTGCAGGCGCCCCCGCGACGAGCGCCGAAACCTTGAGCGGCACGAGGACGAGGGCCAGCGTTTCCGTCACCGTCTGTCCGGCGCCGACAGCGATGCGTTTGCGAACGTCGCCGCTCCGCGAGCGGGCACTGACGTAGTAGGTGCCTTCTGGAAGCGTGAAGCTCGCGTTCGGGCTCCGCGACCGCGCCACCTCGCGGCGGCCGTCAGGGCTTTCCGGATCGTCGGCGGCAACGGCGAAAAGAACGTCCTGGATGATGGCGCCGTCCGTCGCCGCAGCGGAAAGTTCGACCCGGCCAGTCCCAAGCGAAATGTCGAGCGGCTTGTCGTCTCCGGCGGCGAGCTGCAGCGTTTGCGACGAGCGCGCCGCGCCGTCGGCGGCCGTCAAGGTGTAGGTCGCTGGCGCGAGGAAGAGGTCGATCTGGCCGTTGCTGGCGATCGTCACCGGCTTATCGCCCAAGGCGAGGGTCAGTACGGCGGTCTGCGACGGGGCTCCGCCCTTGCCGGTGCTGACGCGCGCACGAAGATGCGCGGCGTTGAAAGGCACGATGATGCTCTGCTTGTCGCCGTCGGCGATTGTGATGTCCTGGCGTGCCGTGAGCGATCCGAGTTCGGCCTCGACCTCATAGCCGCCGGCCGGAAGCTTGGCGGTGATGTCGTGACCTTCGGCTTCGGTCACAGGGGTCTTTTCGCCCTCTTTGAAAATGCGCCACTTGAGCGGGACCGTGAGAAGCGGGCCGGCATCGACAAGCGCCGCCGATGCTCTAAGCGATGCGCCTGCCGGCGGTGGCGGCGCTGTCGGCTTGCCGTCGGCGGGATTGGCACCCTGCGAGAGCGTCTCGCCCGGAGACAAAATAGCAAGCTGCGCGGCTTCGCCGATGGCGGCGGTGAGGCCGTTCGAATCCGTGATGTCGTAGAAATGCCCGCCGGTCGCTTCGGCAATACACGCCATGCGCGGCCGCTCCTTGTCCGGAATGCCGATGCCGATGACCTGCACGGCGACGCCCGGATAGGTCTTCGCGAGATTGCTGGCGACGGCGCAAGTATCCTGCTGGCAATTGTCGGCACCATCGCCGATGAACAAAATTTGCGCGGGCCGTGATTGCCCGATCGCGGTCATCGCGACCTTGAGCGCCGCCGTGAGCGGTCCCGGGCCACGCGGATTGAGCTTGGCGATGGGATCGAGAACGGCCTGCCGCGGACTGTCGGGCGCTGCGATCAATTCAACGTCGTTGCAGTCGCCGCGGCGGCGGTGGCCGAATGACACGAGCCCGAGCCGCGTCGAATTCGGCTGCGCCAGCAGACCGCCGAGTTTTTCGCGGATGATATCGATCTTGGCCCGGTTGTCGGGCGGCAGACGCGCCCACATCGAGCCCGAACCGTCGAGCACGACCATGGCCGTCGGCTCATCGCCGCTGAAGGCGGGTTCAACGCCCGCGGTCAGAGAAACCGCTGCAATAGCGACCGCGACAAATCTCAAAAAAGGCCGGCGCATTTGATCTCCACGCCCGTTTTCGGCTCTTGTTCCGATTCTGAACTTAACGGGCCGCTTGTAACAGGGCGGGCCCTCGTATAGCGAGACGGGCACGAATAGTACGGAACATGACATGAATACCGCGATTTTTGAATTTCTTGCGGCAAGACGTTCGGTGAAACCGGACCGGCTCGCCGAACCCGGGCCGAATGCTGAACAGCTGAACGACATCCTGACCACGGGTGCGCGCGTTCCCGACCACAAGAAACTCTCGCCATGGCGCTTCATCGTATTCGAGGGCGACGCCCGTAAGGCAGCCGGAGAGATCTTCGCCGAGGCTTGCAAGAAGGAAGACCGCCAGGAGCCGTCGTCGATCCGGTTGGAGACCGAGCGCGGCAGGTTTCTGCGATCGCCCGTCGTCGTCGCCGTCGTCTCGTCCGTGAAGGCGCGCCCTGGCGCCCCGGAATGGGAGCAGGTGCTCTCGGTCGGCGCTCTCTGCTTCAATATGTGCCTCACCGCCAACGCCCTCGGCTTCGGCACGTCGTGGCTGAGCGAGTGGATCGCCTATAGCCCGACGGTCCGTCAGGCGCTGGGCCTTGCCGAGCACGAGAAGATCGCGGGGTTCATCTACATCGGCACGCCGATGGAGAAGCCAGAAGAACGCGAGCGCCCGAACATCGACGCGCTGGTCAGTCGCTGGCCGGCCTGACCTAGCCGGCCTAGCCTGGCCGAACCGACAGGTGGGAGCGGTCCGGCGAGGCCCGCGTCTTAACGCTTCGTTAACCACGACCTGCCAAGATTCGGAAATGCGTGTTTGCGATCCCGATTCGCGGCCGCGGTATCAGCGCCGCGTGGCCCGGGCCGGAATGCAGCACAGGACCAAATCATGGCCCTCCGCGCGTGCTTCCAGGCACCTGCAGGAGGGCCAGTCGGTTTCTGGGACGACCGGTGATACCTCGTCATGATGGCCATTGACAGCCTATCGAGTCCTCACGCCACGGCCCTGCGGCTTCTGAGGCAAGCGCGGGGTGAAAGCGATGGCGAATCGACGAACACATCGAATTCGACGCCGGACGCTTTCGACAAGCTGTTTGCGACCAAGCTCGATGAAAATGACGATAGCGATCAGGATCTTACCTATAAGCCGACCGCTGCGCCGCTGACGACCGCGTCCGGTTCGATCGTCGAACCCCTGACTGACGAGGGCGGGGCCTTCGATCAGAACGGGAACCCCCTGCCTGTTGTGCATCGGATCAACTGGAACGGTGTCGAAGTCGCCCGCATTTACGACAGCGGAGCAGCGATGATAGCCGGTGGCTTTGACCTCTCATCGCTGGGATGGGATGGCCAGACGCCTGATGACGAAAAGGACGCCGCAGGTAAGGAACTTACAGGTATGAGCCTCGCTGACAGGCGGTTCGAAAAGCTCATAGCGTTCTTTGCGACACAGGCCTAACCCTCCGCACGAATACGAAGGCCTGAAGACAAGGCGCCCGGTGGGGCTAATACCTGAATTGCTCCGCCAGCACCCGCTCTTCGAGCCCATGTTCGCGATCGAACATCATGAACAGCTCGATGGCGCGCGCCTGCTCGATATCGACCTTCACCACATGCCGGGTCTCGAAGTGATCGGCGACGGCGCTGACCGGACGCTTCGCATCCTCCAGAACGGTGATCGTGATGTGCACCTTGTTGGGAACGAGGGCGCCGCGCCAGCGCCTTGGCCGAAAAGGGCTGATGGGTGTCACCGCCAGAAGCTGCGACTTGATCGGCAGGATAGGCCCGTGCGCCGATAGATTATAGGCGGTCGATCCGGCCGGGGTCGAAACCAGGACCCCATCGCAAATCAGCTCCTCCAGCCGCACCTTGCCGTCGATGGCGATCTGCAACTTGGCGGCCTGATAGCGCTGGCGAAAGAGCGATATCTCGTTGATCGCCAAGCTCTTGTGCGCCTTGCCCGCCGAATCCGTCGCGATCATCGAAAGCGGATGAATGCGGCTGATCTCGGCAGCGGTGAGCCGCTCGATCAGATCGTCTTCCCGGTAATCGTTCATGAGGAAGCCGACGGAACCCCGGTTCATGCCGTAAATCGGTATCTTGTCGTTGATGAAGCGGTGTAGCGTCTGCAACATGAAGCCGTCGCCGCCGAGCGCGACGATGGCATCGGCTTCGTGGGGATCGGTCTCCCCGTAGCGCTTGATCAAGGCGGCCTGCGCTTCGATCGCTTCGGGAACCTCGCTCGCGACGAAGGCGATGCGTTCGAATTTGTGCTTTTCTTTCGGCATCTAGGCCCTTCGATTCCTGACGGGTCGCGCAGCAAGGCAGGGAAGCTCGCCCAAGTGCCGCCAAACGACAAGCCCCTGACGCGAGATATCGGAGAGCGGATCGCTCCGCCAGTCGCCGATGTGGTGATGATTTATGCGACCTTCCCCGACCGGCAGGCGGCGCTGGCGCTGGGCCGGGATCTGGTCGAGCAGGGATTGGCCGGATGCATCAACGTTCTGCCGTCCATGACGTCGATCTATGTCTGGAAGGGCGAGACGGAAACCGCCGAAGAAGCCGTGCTGATCGCCAAGCTCGCGCGGGCAGGAGCCGACCGCGCCGTCGCGCATATCATTGCCAATCATCCCTATGAGACGCCCGCAGTCCTGGTGGTGCCGGTGGTCGGAGGAAGTTCCGATTATCTGAACTGGGTTGCGGACGGAACGCGGCAGGTCTGACGCCGTCAATAGACGCCGCCGAGCGATAGCATCAGATTATACCGCGGAGTGCCAGGGCGGGGACGACCACGGTCGGAGGCATATTTTCGTCTCGGCCTGTCGCCGGAATAGGAGTGCCGCGATTTCGGCCTCACCTTGTTCAGTCCGGCATCGGGGTCTGCGGGAAGCACAGGAACGGCATTGGCATCGCCCGTGAGGTTGTCCGAATCCGCGTTCGGACCAAGTGCCGCGACATTTGAGGGCGCACGTGTGTTTTCCTCCGCCGGCACGATCGTAATCCGCTTCCATTGCGAAGAGGTATCGGCAGGCGCCGCTGGTGTTTCAGGAATCGGCGCACCGACCGACATGCGGCCCGGTAGTGGATCCGGACGCGCAGCGACCGGAACTTCGGCGACCTTCTCGTTCTGAAGCCACGGCAGCTTCTCCGGCTCCGCCGTCACGGCTGGTCGGTCTTGGGCCGCTAGGCGCTCAGCAGCCAATCGGCGCTCGGCAAGCCGCTTCGATTTTTTCGTCGCCTGAGCGACGACGGCGCGCGGCACGCAGCGGTCGCCGTCGGAAATCTGACCGGCCGGACATTCCGCCGTGCATGCAATGTCCTGGTGGCTCTGCACGAGAGCGAGCAACACATAGTCGGGATCGTCGAAAGGCAGGGTGGCATTGGCGCGGTCCATGAACGCCGCCATCGCGCGCCGCGTCGCCGCAGTCCATGTGCCGGTGATCTCGCCCTGGTAGCAGCCGACGCGTCTCAGTTCGCGCTGCAGATCGCTTGCGAGTTCGGCACGCGTTTCAGGATCGGCCGGATTGGCCGACCTGAGCGGCGACGCAACAGCCCGCTCGGACTGCACGACAGTCGTCCAGGTCGGCTTCTGAGAGGAGGGAACCGCAGGCCCCACAGCTTCCTCGGGGATCACTTCGCGAAAAGCCGGTGACTCCGCTGAGAAAACGCGTGCGCCGGTGTCGCCCCTATAAACGCGATCGGGCGCGGCGGAGATGCGAACGACTTCGTTGAGGTCTGCCGAGTGGTCGGAAGCTGGAAACAGGTAGCTATAGGCGGCGACCGTGGCAGCGGCCGTCAGCAACAGCACTCCACCCAAGCGCGACATGGCGGAAACTCCAACCAACTCATACGCACAGCTCAGCTTTCGGTCGCGACGAACACGACGCCGCTGACGCATGCTGGAGCGAATGTATCACCCGGCGCAACTTGGTAAATGCCAAAAGCACAGCTTCGATGACGACGCATGACTGCGGCGCGAAAAACTCGTGGAAGGAGTGCGATTTGTACGACGCTCGCCGGTTAGCCTCGCCACAATTGCGTCGTGCATAAGTCTTCAACGACCGGTGCAAAACCTCTTGATAACCGGGCCTTTTCAACCGCTCCGGACCGGGAGCGGGCCCCCTGCCGGGCCTCCGCGGCGCGCCGGTCACGCGACACTACAATTCTGATTCTCCTGAGAATTCGGATTCACACGGGCGGACGACTCAGTTACGGCTCAGGGCGAGGGGAGTTTAATTCGCGTAGTTTTCCACCCTCGCGCTTGCCCTGAGGGAAAAAGTTTTCCACCTCTGATTTCTTGCGGCGAAATCGTGGCGATACTTTGGGGCGGTGTCGGGAGTGGTTGCTCTTGGCTTGCTTGGTTGCGCGGTCTTCGCGTCGCTCGTCTGCCGGTGTCATGGGGATGACATCGGAGCTCACAGCCGAACGAAACGGACATCATGGCAGCCACGCCCGTTGTGCGTTCCGGAGCCTGGTCGGCGTCCCCCCTCGGACGCAAAGACCACAACGAAATGGCCGGTGTTGTTTCGCGTAACGGAGCCGGCCTTCACAGGAGAGGGCACACGATGAGACACGTTTTAGGCGTGTTGGGGGTTCTAGCAGCAGGCGTATTGCTCGCCGTATCCGCTGCGATGAACTGGCGTTTTGGCTTCAGTCTCGGACGAACCGAGCTGGATGGCCAAATTTACGGCGCAGCATCAGCTGCCGCCGACTGCATGAAGGCACTGGTACCGTTTTTCTTCTTTGCCGCAGTTCGAAACCGGATCTGGTCGCAGGCGACTGCGTCAGCGCTCGTCTGGGTGGTCGTGACAGCCTACTCAATGACGTCCGCGCTTGGCCATGCCGCTCTGAACCGGTTCGATACGACCGGGCATCGTGCGCAAGAGGCTCAGGCCTATCAGGATCTGAGAGGCGAGCTGAAGCGCGCGGAAGAGCAGGCCGGGTGGATCCCTCAGCATCGTCCCTATGACGCGGTGCAGAGCCAGATCGATGGCATGAAGATGCAGAAGGCCTGGCAGTGGTCTGACGGCTGTAAGAACGTCAATTCGAAAACCGAACGGACATTCTGTCAGCAGTTGACGGCTCTCGACTCCGAACTCGCGTCTGCAAGTTCGGCCAAGACAGCCGAAGCGCGCATCGCCGAGCTCAGAGCGAAGATCGATGCGACCGCAGGGTCACCTGCTCTCTCCGAAGCTGATCCGCAAGCCAAGGTTCTGACCGAACTTGCGAATGCGTTCTTCCCGAGCGTCAAGATCGAAAACGTTCAGATGGCGTTGACGTTGTTCGTCGCGCTGCTGCTCGAAATCGGTTCTGGGTTCGGCATGTACGTCGCATTCAGCCAATGGCGTCTCTATGATCGCCAGCCTAAGCCTGTCACGCCGAGAATGGCGCTGACGGAGGAAAGCACCGCTGCGGCAGCGGTGGCGGTTCCGGTGCTCACACCGGTGACCGTTGAAACGAAAAAGCCGCGTTCAGGCGCCAACGACAACCGGTCGATCGAGATTCCTCTCGAAGCACCCGTTGCCCCGGCGCGAGCAATCGAAGCTCAGCCCGCAGAAGTGCATCAGGTTGAGACGAAAGTTGCTGAAACCCGCAGCACGATGCCGGTACGGCGTCTTGCTCCCGAAACCAATACCGAACGTTTCTACAAGGAGAACATCGAGGTCCGCGACGGATCGAGCGTCACGGCTACTGAACTCTACGAGGACTATTGTTCATGGTGTGAATCTAAGAACAAGGAGCCCGCAGCACTTCCGAGCTTTGCACGTGAATTCGCTGAGCTTGGCGTGAAGAAGGAAAAGGTAGCCGGCCGGGTGCGCTACATCGGTATCGCACTCAAGTCCGACATGGTTCTCGAGGAGGCTACGAAATCGCCTCTCTTCGGCACGGTCGCAGCCTAGCGCTGCTTCCTGAAACGAAAGGCCCGCTTCTGCGGGCCTTTTTTTATGCAAGTTTTTGATTTCGACGGCCCGCCCAGTGCGGGCCTTTTTTGTTTTTGGGGCACCATGAGTGGGGCTATACTCACTTCGATCGGTTTTGGGGTCCTTTAGAAGGCGTCGATTTTCGGAGGATAACGTGAAGCTACTGATCGCAATTATGGGTCTCGCGATCATTTCGGGCGCATCGCCGCTGGCCGCGCAGAGCATGACCGATATGGTCGATTTCAGCTCCGATGCATACACCAAGGCTGAGATGAGCCGCGCCGACATCGCCACAGCAATCGGAAAGCTGCAGCCAGGCGAAAAGCTCAACCTCTCCGGAAAGTCACTGAACGGTCTTGACTTGTCCGGCATGGACCTTCGCCGCGTCAATCTCCAAGCAGCGCGAATGATGCATACGAACTTTTCAAACTCGAACCTCGATGGCGTGGACTTGGATTCCGGCTGGTCGTTGAACTCGAAATGGGTCGGCGCGAAGCTGAGAGGCGCGAGCTTGTTCCAAACGCAACTTCAAGGCGCTGATCTCGAAGGCGCAGATTTATCCGGCGCTCACGTTGCGGGCGACTTCAGCAAAGCCAGTTTGCGAAACGCTGTTTTCGACAAGGCGGACTTGTCGCCCAACGAAGCCAATCAGTCGATGGGACTGATGCGGGGAACCTTTCGGAATTCAACGCTCGACGGCGCATCGTTCCGCGGCGCGAACATGCATCGCGCTCTAATCGAATTCTCTTCCCTCAAAGATGCGGACCTGACCGGAGCAAACTTGGATGACGCCGAACTCGGCGGTTCCATCTTCGAAGGCGCCAACGTGAGCGGGGCGAACCTCGTGAACGCGGATTTTACGTCCGCGAACGTGGGCGGGATTAAAAATCTCAAGGACGCGAAGAACTGGGACAAGGCGAAAGGGCTCCCTTCCATAGCGCAGTGAACAATCAAGCGGCTTGGAGTTGGTCGCAGCCTAGCGCTGCTTCCTGAAACGAAAGGCCCGCTTCGGCGGGCCTTTTTACTTGCAAGTTTTTGACTTCGACGGCCCGCCCAGTGCGGGCCCTTTTTTATTTTTTTGGAGAAGCTTAGGCCGTGTGTGATGGACCTGTTGGTCTGCGGGGACGACGTAACGGTCCTGAATGTCATTATTCCGGCATCCGAAGCGCATACCTCGACCATCCCCCCAAGTTCATGCGGGCGCGTGGAGTTCGAAAATGAAGATCGACATCACAAGCCAGGAATTTTTTCGCGATCCAGCCGCGGCGGTTGCTCGGCTGCGTGCCATGGGGCCAGTTGTCGAGATTCATTTTCCCATCGTCGGGAAGGTCTGGGTCACGACCACTTATGAGATTACGGGCCGCGTACTCAAGGACAGCGAGACGTTTACTCTCAGGAAGAATGGCGGAGCGGTTGCAGGCCTCCGTTGGTGGATGCCCCGCGTCGTCCGCTCTGTCTCAAACAACATGCTGACCATGGACGAGCCGGACCATACCCGGCTCAGGGAAATCGTTGATGAAGCCTTTCGCCGTCGCGCCGTCCTCGACATGGAGCCGCGTATTCGCGCCATCACGGACACGTTGGCGAATGAGCTCTTCGCAGGCGGCAGCCCCGCCGATGTCGTGGATCGTTATTCGCGGCGTGTCCCCCTCGCAGTTATTTGCGAAGTGCTGGGGCTGCCTCAGGCAGATCGGCCGCGCTTCATGGCATGGACCAACAGTTTCACGCGGCTGACCAATGTCATGGGCTTTTTCGGTTTGATCCCGGCCATGATTTCCATGAAGCGCTATCTCGAAGGGCAGCTCGATGTCGCGCGCGCAAACGGCGGCGAAGGTCTGATCGCCGAGCTTGTCCGCGTTGAAAAGGAGGGCGGCAGGATCAGCCGCGACGAGATGGTCTCGATGGTGTTCCTATTGCTTGGCGCCGGCACCGAGACGACGACGCACCTCATCAGCGGATCGGTATTCGAACTCCTCCGTAATCCCGAGCGGCGCGATTGGCTCGAAAAGGATTGGTCCCGAATCAATCTCGCAATTGAAGAGTTCTTGCGCTTCGTCTCACCGGTACAGTTTTCAAAACCACGTTATATCCGGAAGGATATCGAACTCGGCGGTATCCGCTTGCCGGCCGGCGACAAAATCATGGCCATGATCGTGGCCGCCAACATGGATCCGGCAGTATCAGAACACCCCGAGGTGCTCGATCTCGATCGCCGCCCGAACCGCCATATCGCCTTCGGATCGGGGATCCATTTCTGCCTCGGTCATCAGCTCGCGCGGATCGAAGGCAAGTGCGCGCTGCAGGCGTTGTTGACGCGCTGGCCCAAGCTCGAGCTGGCCGTGCCCGAGACTGAAATCAGATGGCGGGCGCGACCTGGTATCCGCGCCATCGCCAGCTTGCCCGTGCTCAGCAAGTGAGGCCCGCCACCTTCACCGCAAACGCGTAGTTGAAGGCCGTGTCCTTCAAGCCGTCGAAGCGGCCTGAAGCGCCGCCGTGGCCCGCACCCATGTTGGTCTTGAGAAGCACGAGGTTGTCGCTCGTGTTCAGCGTCCTGAGCTTGGCGATCCACTTCGCCGGCTCCCAATAGGTCACGCGCGGATCGGTCAGGCCAGCGAGCGCCAGGATGTGCGGATAGGTCTTCGCCGCGACGTTGTCGTAGGGCGAATAGCTGCGGATGTATTCGAAGTCCTCTTTGCTCGCGAGAGGATTGCCCCACTCGGGCCACTCGGGCGGCGTCAGCGGCAGGTCCTTGTCGAGCATCGTGTTCAGCACATCGACGAACGGCACGTCGGCGATGATTGCGAGGAAGAGATCGGGCGCCATGTTGGCGATTGCGCCCATCAGCATCCCGCCCGCCGATCCGCCGTTGGCGACGATCCGGCCGCGCTGCGTGAAGCCTTCCGAAATCAGATGCTCGCCCGCGGCGATGAAATCGGTGAAGGTGTTTTTCTTCTTTTTCATTTTGCCGTCGGTGTACCACCGATAGCCCTTGTCCTTGCCGCCGCGAATGTGCGCGATCGCAAAGATGAAGCCGCGGTCGACGAGCGACAGCCGCCCGGTCGAAAATGATGCCGGCATCGCGATGCCATAGGCGCCGTAGCCGTAGAGGAAGAGCGGCGCCGAGCCGTCGAGCGGCGTCGTCTTCTTGTAGAGCAAGGTGACGGGAACCAGCTCGCCGTCCGCCGCCGGAGCGAGGAGACGGCGCGTCACGTAATCCGCCGGATTGTGCCCGCTCGGAATTTCCTGGCGCTTGCGCAACGTCCGCTCGCGCGTCGCCATATCGTAGTCATAGGTCTCCGCCGGCGTCGTCATCGACGAATAGGTGAAGCGGATGCGCGTCGTCTCGAACTCATAACCCGAGCTGAGGCCAAGTGCATAAGCCTCTTCGTCGAAGGCGATGGTATGCTCGCCGGCGAGATCGAGAAATGTGTCGCTCTCAGGCTTTAGCGGCGTAACGACGATGCGCGGCAGGCTCTCTTCGCGCTCGAGCCGCACCATGAAGCCTTGAAACACGCTGACATCGATGATCAGCCGCCCGGGCTTGTGCGCGACGATCTCACGCCAGTTTTCTTCTCCGGGATTTTCGACAGGCGCCGTCACGATGCGGAAATCTTCCGCGCCCTCCGAGTTGGTTGCGATGACGAGCCGCGCTCCATGATGCTCGACGCTGTATTGGTGTCCGACGCGGCGAGGAGCGACGAGCCTCGGACCGGCGCCGGTATTCGCGGCGTCGATGAGGCGGACCTCGCTCGTCTCGTGATCGTGGATGTCGATGACGATGAACTTCCGCGATTGCGTTGACGACAGTCCGACGAAGAATCCGGAATCGGGTTCGGCGTAGACGAGTTTATCTTCGGATGCCGGTGTTCCGAGCGCGTGGCTGTAGACGAACAGCGGCCGCTGATGCTCGTCGACCTTGATGTAGAACAGCGTCTTCCCGTCGTTCGACCACTCGAGGCCGCCATGCGTGTCGGGAATTTCGTCGGCGAGATCGTTGCCCGTCGCGAGATCGCGGACGCGGACGGTGTAGAGTTCCGAACCCTTGTCGTCGGTCGCGTAGGCGAGCAGCTTGTGATCGCCGGAGTGGGCGGTCGCACCGAGATCCCAATAGCCCTTGCCTTCGGCTTCCTTGTTCCCGTCGAGAAGAACCTGCGCATCGTCCACCGAGCCGCCGCGGGGAATGCGGCAGAGCTGAGCGTATTGCCCGCCTTTGACGAAGCGCGGGAAGTATTCGAATGGCCCGTGCGGTTGGGGAACTTGCCGGTCGTCTTCCTTGAGACGCGCCTTCATCTCGGTGAAGAGCGTTGCCTGAAGCTTTTCCGTGTCGGCGAGCATCGCATTCGTATAGGCGTTTTCCGTTTCGAGATGGCTCCGGATCGCCGGTGCCAGCACGTCGGGCTTCCTCATCACCTCCTGCCAGTTCTCCGCGCGAAGCCAGGCGTAATCGTCGCTGAGCCTGACGCCATGGTGGGTCGCGACCGACGGCCGCCGTTCGGCCACGGGCGGCGGCAACTCCGCAGTCTCTTTGGCGATCGCAGACGTTTTCGTTTGGACAGTCATTCGGAAGCGGACCTTTTCATGGGGGGAGGATGATTTTGTGGTTGTTCTCGGCCGCCTATGCCCGGGCGTCAACGCGCCATCATGACGGAGTAATGACCAGATGAAGAAGAGGGCGGACCAAGAATTAGCGATGTCGTAATCTAAATAGCAGCCGAGATTGACAAGGAAGTCGTCATGTAGTCAAAGCTTTCGCAAGTGAAGTCGAGTTGATCTCCTTGTCTACTACGTGATTTCGAGATCCGCGACAGGCCTTGTCGGTAACCACTGCGCAAGGGCGGGATGTAGATATGGACGTGCGTTCGGCAGCGGGCTTTCGCCCGCCAGAGGATGTGGAAGACAGGCGGATGGACAGTTCAGCTTCTCCCGAGCTTGTGACGATTACTGCTACGATCGTCGCGGCCTACGTCAGCAACAACTCGATCTCTTCGACCGAACTACCGGGTTTGATTGCGGAAACTCACGCCGCACTCAGCCGCGCCGCGGGTCGCACCGTGCCGCAGGAGCGGGAAGAGGCAAAGCCGAAAGTCGCAGTGAAGAAATCGGTCATGCCGGATTTCATCGTCTGCCTCGAAGACGGCAAGAAGTTCAAATCGCTGAAGCGCCACCTGCGAACGCACTACAACCTGTCGCCGGAAGAGTACCGCGAGAAGTGGGGTCTGCCGCCGGATTATCCGATGGTTGCGCCGAACTATGCGAACGCGCGGTCGCAGCTCGCCAAGAAGATGGGCCTCGGCACCCGCCGCGAAAAATAAGATCCCAGCGTCTTAACGCTACCGATCTCGCTTCTAATCTGAATTTTTCGCGTCGCCGCGAGAGCGTTTCCCGAATTGCGAAAGTTCGAGCGCGGCAAGCGATCGCCGCTCGTCCTTGAGCAAGCGAGCGAGCTTCGCGTGACGCGCGATATTGTAGGCCGTACTTCCCGCGATCCCGCGCCGCCGCTCCTTCCGAAGCTCGCGCTCGATAACGGCAACGAGCTTTTTTCTCCCGTCGGCGGTTCGGTTGCCAAGATCCCTCGGCCAGAGTGGCAAGAGGTGCAGGGCATCGCCGGCGCCGCTGGCCTCTGAATTGCGAGAGTTGGAGCGCCACACATTTCTGGGCGCCTTTGTGTCTCGTATCGAAACGCGATTTTGCATAGCGCCGACTGTGTGGCGGTCGCGAGATGCGGGGATATCTTTCTGCTATCCCTATCGCGTTAGGGTGAATGATAGACGCGAGAAAAAACTTATCCCCGCCATTTGGGGCAACCGTATTCTTTCGTTGTCATGTCACAGATGCAGTTGTCAGTTCAGAGCGAGGATGCGGTTACCGAGGCCGCCATCGACCGCGCGCTGATCAAGCCGGGCTTGCGACTGGTGTTGCGAGCCTCGGCCTCCCCGTTGGAGATGCGCCAGCGCAGCGCCCCTCGTTCCGGCAGGCGGGAAGTTCTCCGCCATTGCCGTGCGCGCCTTGCGATCGACATCGCCATATCGAACGTCTTCGGCATCGAGTCCGAAGGGCTTTGGCACGGCAAGCGCGGTGTCAGAGACGTCGCCGAAGCGCGGCAGGTGGCGATGTATCTCGCGCATGTCTGCTGCGGCATGACGTTGACGGAAGTCGGCACCATGTTCGGCCGCGACCGGACCACGGTCGCGCACGCATGTTTGAAGGTTGAATACCGCCGCGACGACCCATCGTTCGATCGCGCGCTCGACGTGCTGGGCTGGGCCTTGCCGACTCTGGTGATGCGCGAAGTCGGGTCGAACGCATCGCCATCTCCTGACGATAACAACCATCAGTAACTGAGACCGGGGATCAGCAATGACCGTAAGATCATCTCGTGCCGCGAGACGCCGGGCGCACGCGGAATGCAAAGCGCCTGAACGCAATCTCGCGGAAAGTCCGCTCGCGTGGCTGGCGCGGCGGAAAGACAAAGACGGGCGGCCGATGCTCAGCGAAGCCGAGTTCGATGCCGGCGAAAAGCTTCGCGCCGATTTCTGGTTCGCTCAAATGACGCCGCGGGTCACCGCCAACTGGTCACAGCTCTTGAGCGGAGGCGGCGGCTCCAAGGGCGCGCCCGATATCGGTCCAGACATTCGCGATTCCGTCATTGCCGCGCATGAACGCGTCAAGCGCGCCCTTGGAGCCGTCGGTCCCGACCTCGCGGGCGTTCTGATCGACGTCTGCTGCCATTTGAAGGGCCTGGAAGTGAGCGAGAAGGCAAGCGGCTGGCCGCAACGCTCCGGCAAGATCATTCTGCAGATAGCGCTACGCCAACTCGCCCGGCATTACGGAATGCTGCCTGAGGCCGCGCAGGCGACGGAGCAAAAACCGGTGCGGGTCAGGCACTGGGGCGCAAGCGATTATCGTCCGCAGATCGACGCCGGTCAGGTTTGAAGGATCGGCTGAACTAAGCCGCGAGCATCTCGGCGGCGTCCGCGCGGATGCGTTTCACCATCGAGGCGAGTCCGTTCGAGCGTTGCGGCGTCAGATGATCCTTGAGCCCGAGGCTCGCAAAAATCCCTTCTGCATCGATCTTCAGGATTTCGTCGAGAGGCTTGCCTTTGTAGATGATGAACAGGAGGGCGATGAGGCCCTGGACGATGTGGGCGTCGCTCATGCCCTGCATTTCGAGCGTATCGTCGGCGCTGCCTTTCGCGCCGGAACCGGCGCGCTTGGTCGCAAGCCAAACCTGACTCGCGCAGCCGCGGACCTTGTTGGCGTCCGTTCGAAGCGCTTCGGGAAAAGCGGGGAGCGCGCGGCCGAGCTCGATCACATAGCGATAGCGATCCTCCCAATCATCGAGGAGCGCGAAATCAGCGCGGATGTCGTCGAGCGTCATCGGGAAAGTCCAGCCTGCAACCCGCTAAATCAGGCGCTACACTACACATAGGTGCGCAGGCTGGTCGAGGGCAAGACCGGTGGCGATCAGATGCAGCCGGTCGTTTAGACGTCGCTCAAACGCCGTTTTTGTTCAAATGCTTGCCGCGCCAGTCAGGCTCTTTATCGAGAGGCGTCAGAGTGCCGCTGTCGCGCTCGAGGAGGGCAGGAGCAACGCGGGCTTTACTCTGATCGAGGTTTAAGCTCGACGTCGCGAGGCCCGAAGCTTCCCGCTCGCGCATCATGTCGTAGGCGAGCTTGGCCCCGAACTCGGCCTTGGCGACGAATTGCGACCACAACTCCGAGCCCTTCGCGCACGCGGCGGAGTTTCGGTCGCAGAACGTCACGACCCATTGAGCCGTCGACCCGGCGCGCTCGTAAAGATGCTGCTGCTGCTCGCGATCGGACGGAAGCAGCGCAATGGCCACCGCGGCAAACGTAGCAATTCGCAACATACCCATAGCTCGAACCTTCGCATCTCTGGCCGGACGCGCGGTCCGGCCGTTGATCGGATTGGTGGTGAGGCATTCCCCTCGCTCATGTGGATAACAGGCCCGGCTCAAGGTCACGTCAGTTTGTGCACCGCAATTCGAAGCGATTTTGCTTCAAGTTTTAGATAAATTGGATCGGTCTCGGGCAGCGGATTTCCGGGCCGCAATGTCTCGACAGTTAAGCAGGTCTTAACGGCTGACTCGCCATAGTCTGGAGCTGGGAACGAGCAACGGGCGTCAGGATGACCGAGAGGGATATAAAGCTCGCAACTGTCATTTCGTTGCTGGCGACGACGAGCGTGGCCTTGAACATGTTCGTCTTCCAGAATACGGCTCCGGGCAACGCCATCGAAACCGGCGGCATCGTCACCGATCGCACCTCATGGGTCGACGGACCCGGCATCGCGCTCGGACCGACGTCGCCCGGTCCCGCAGCGGTCAATCCGCCAGATGCCGACGGCGTGCTGCCGCCCGCGCCAATGAGCCAGATCGATGATGCGAACCGCGCGGAGCTCACGAAGGGCATACAACGCGAACTCGGCAACCTGCATTACGAGCCGGGCCAGGCGGACGGCGTCTTGGGGACGGTCACCCGCGCCGCGATCTTCGCGTATGAATACGACAACGGCCTGGTGTTGACCGGGCAACCGAGCGAGCAGCTTCTGAGCCAGCTGATCCTTGGCTCGTCATCCATGTCGCCGAGTGCGGCGCGGCCCGGCAAGACGATGACGGCCGATGGCGAAAGTCTCGTTCGCACCGTCAAGCAGCAGCTCTCGGCGCTGGGTTATCAGACCGGTGTTCCAGGTTCCGCGATGACGCCCGAGTTCGCGCGCGCCGTCCGCGAGTTCGAGACCGATCAGAAGCTGAAAGTGACCGGACGGATATCCGGGCCCTTGGTCAGCCGGATCACCCGGCTGCAGGGCGAGCCGAAGGCGCGGCGCGAAGCGATTGCCAAGGCGGCGAAGCACTAGAGCAATTCCAGCAAAAGTGTGCAGCGGTTTTGCGTCCGGAATTGCGTCAAAACAAAAGGCTAGAGCGTTTTCGCGATTCGAAGAAAAGCGGAAACGCTCTAGAAAATTCTGCTCCGCTCGCCGATAACGGAGAGGCATGCGTCTCAAATCCGAAATCTGGGTGAAGGCTTATCTCCGCCGCTGCCAAATCAATGGTGCGACGGGCGTCGTCGTCCGTCACGGCGACGATGATGCCGGCGCGATCTTCATCAAGATCGTGAGGCCGGATCAGACGGCCGCCGTGTTCTCGCCCGCGCCGGCAGGCTTCGATGAAGCGGATGTCGATCGGCGCTGGGTCACCCGTTTCAAGCAAGGCTTCGTACCCGAACCCGACGCCGAAGCTCTTTTGAAACGCGAAGCGGAATTCGACAGCGACCTCTGGATCGTCGAAATCGAGGACCGCGAGGGACGTCACTTTCTCGGTGACGAATTGATGAACTAGCAACGAAACCGCGCGCTCCGGATTCGATTTTACCCCGCGTTAAGAACTCCAAGACACTACTTCGTCGATTGCGATGATTCTGGCGGCCGCAGCGCATTCACGCCACAATTCAGTATACGTCCCATTGCTCGTGGCGAAAGTCCTTATGGCGAGAAGTGCCGCATGGGGCGGGCAGGTGCCCGCGCTTCGGGGGACCACGCATGGCGACGATCATCGCATTCAAGACGGTGCCGAAGCCGACGGCCGCATCCGTGCTCGCGGCATACGGAGCAGGCCAATCCGCGGAAATCGTGCTTTTTCCGGGCGTACGCTACGAGCGTCACGCCGAGACGCAGGACAAGAAGCCGAAGAAGCCGAGACGGGGCCGCGACACGCTCGAAATCGATAGCGAAACGAAATCCTGACCGCACCACGACCACCAACGTCATCCTCGAACGGACGAGCCTGCGAGGCCGCTCGGTGATCCAGCGCGAGAAGTGCCGAAGGCACGATACTGCGTCTTCGACGAGTCTAACGCTGGATCCCCGGCCTTCGACGCAGCTCCGCCGCGCTCGGCCGAGGATGACGGTCGAGTGATTTCTGCGGTGAGTTCCCCACCCACCGTCATGCCGGCGGAGGCCGGCACCCAGACAAGCTTCAACAGAACGGCAGATGCGGATCGCTCCGCGCTGACTGCGAGCACAGAATGCATTGCCCTTTGCCTGGATCCCGGCCTTCGCCGGGATGACGATGTTGGACGAGACGGGCCCACGGCTGTCATCCCATCAGAGGTCATCCCGAGCGAGCCCTCTTGCGAGACCCAGGACCCAGGAATGCAATCCCGTCTCGCGCAAGCGGTCCTGGGTCCCGGCTCTTCGCTTTGCTGCGGCCGGACAAAGGAGCAAGTGGCTAAGCGCCACCCGGATTGCATGAGGCCTTGGCCAGAACCGACAGCTCGTCGGCGCGATAGGGATCGCCCTTGTCGGGAGCGCGAACAACGACCAGGCCTTTAGCCGCTGCGATCGACTGCTGAGCTTCAACCGGCTGTGGCGCGCCCCCAAGCGCGATGCCTTGCGGCAATCCGAGAAAGCGATCGTCGGCGGGCACGATGGAGAGATCAACCGTCGTTTCCCGGTCGGCGGAAGCGGCGGCGAAATAAAGGTTCTGTCCGTCCGGCGCGTAGATGCCGATGGTCCAGCCGAGATCGGGAAGCAGCGCCCGAACACGCATCGTCGTATCGGTCGTATCGAAAAGGCAGAACGCATAGCGCGAGTCAGGCGCGAGGAACGGCAACGGCTGCCGCTGTGGAGCGATCGCGTCGGTGATCACCATCTTGTTTTGCGGCAGCGACCGGGCGAGCCGCGTGTACGCCGATCCGCGCGCATCGTTGACCGCCAGGAACGTGGCGGTGAGATGCACGATCCCCGCAACAAGAAGAAAGATGGCGAGCAGCCGGAAGTCGAAGCGCTGCAGCAACTTCATGAACATCCCTCCCGCGTGATGACGGGCAGATGCCTGTTACGCTCTGCACGCTCTTCGCTCGAAAGACCGGTCGCCGGATCGAGCACGGTCAAGACGAGCACGAGACGTCCCGCGCCGCTTGTCGGCAGCCAGTTGCCCGGACGCGCGTCCCGCCCAAGCGTGACGACGAACGATCCATTGGGACTGGGCGCGATCGTGTCGGCCGTGAACTCGTAGCGGTCGGCGTCGTTGGAGATAAGATTGCCGCGCGCGTCGAACACGGCAAGGCTCCACCACAGGCCGCGCATGTTCGCGCCTTCGACGATGTAGTTGCACGACGAGTGCAGCCGCGCCCCCTGCGAGTCGGTGCGCGCCTCGAAGATCCCCGCGCTGTCCGCTGAAATCCTGAGCTTCCCCGTCGTTACGATGTGCGCCTTCGTGTACGGGTCGGCGCTCTCGCGGCCGATGCTGCGCCACTGTTGCCATGGCCCGTAGGTATCGGTCGAAAGCGGTGAGCCGCGCGCGATCATGAAGCGGCTCGACCAGACGCCGACGGTGACGGCGAGCATGATCGTCAATATGAGACTGATCGTGCGCAACAGACTCGCGAAAATCGCGCGCGCCACGCCACCGCGCGATGACGGCGGCGAGGATGATACCGCTGGCTCGAGTTCGACCGATGCCAAGTGCGTGGCTTCCTGTTTCGACGCGAGGCTAAGGCCGCGTCCTGGGGTTAGTGGACGATGTGCCGGGCATTGCGCCAGCCGGCATGGCGGGAATCGAAAGGTCGTCGCGAGAGGTATCGAAGAGCGTCGCACGCCGTTCGGGCTTCGCCGCACCTGGACGGATCGCAGGCTGCGGCGCTTCCTTGGGATCAATGGGCGTCGTTGGCGGCGAATGCGACGATCCGGAGGACGGTGCCGGCGCGGGCTCGGCTTGCCCGTTCGCCTTGCGAAGCGCAGCGACGAGAACCTTCAGCGCATCGCGCGTCTTGGACGGCATGATAGCAGGGGTTTTCGCAGCATCGGCTGCGGACTGAGCCGGCTCGATGCCGGCCGCGACCTGCTGCGCCCGGATCTCCGCGAGCCGCTGCTGCTCCATGACCTGACGCGGATGCGGAGTGAGGCCCGGAATGGTCGGAATGTTCATGTCGGTGTGAGCGACCGTCATCAGGTCATGCCAGATCGGCGCCGCCTGGTGACCGCCGGTGACGCCCGAACGCATCGGCCGGTTGTCGTCGTTGCCGATCCAGACGCCCGCCACGTATTTCCCCGTGAAGCCCATGAACCATGCGTCCTTCGGGCCCGTGGAGGTGCCCGTCTTGCCCGCGACGTTGGTGAAATCGAGATTGGCCATGCCGCCGGTGCCTTCCGTCACGACGCGATTGAGCATGACGTTCATCTCTTCGGCGACGTGCCGCGAAAGGACCTGCCGTGGCGGCGGCTCGTCGCGCTCACGCGAATAGAGCAGATCGCCCTTCGATGTCGTGATGTCGAGAATGCCATAGGGCTTGGCGAGCTTGCCGCCGTTCGCGAAGGTCGCGACGCCGCCGGTATGCTCGAGCACCGTGATGCCGCCGTCGCCGAGGGCCATCGAGCAGGTCTTCTTGACTCCCTCGACGCCGAGCCGCTTGGTCATCTCGACGACCTTTTCGCGGCCGACGACGAACGACAGCTCGGCCGCGACCGTATTCAACGATTTGGCGAGCGCCATCCAGAGCGGCAGGCGCGAGCCCGAGCCGCCGCCCCCGCCGTAGTTCGACGGCGACCAGTTTCCGCACGAGCGCGAGGCATCGCGCACCATCGTCTCCGGCGTGAAGCCGTTCTCCATCGCCGTTGCATAAACGTAGACCTTGAACGACGAGCCGGGCTGGCGTTTGGCATGCGTCGCACGGTTGAATTGGCTTTCGCCGTAATCCGGTCCGCCAACGATCGCCCGGACCTTGCCGTCCGTCTCCATGAGAACGATCGCGCCCGACGTGAAATGCAGGTCGCGGCCCTCCTTGCGAAGCGCCGCGTTGAGCGCTTCCTCCGCCTGCCGCTGCAGCGTCAGGTCAACCGTCGTCCGTGCCGTCAGCACGAATTGGTTCTTGCCGTCGGCGAGGCGCTGGACCTCTTCATAAGCCCAATCGAGAAACCAGTCTGGGCTCGTCGACGTGCGTGCCTCGACGATCTTCGCCGGATTCATGCGCGCGGCGTGGACTTGGCCCGCCGTGTAGTAACCGGCCTCGACCATGTTATCGAGAACCTGATTGGTGCGTGCGCGCGATGCCGCCAGATCGACGAGCGGCGAATACTTCGTCGGCGCCTTGAAGAGACCGGCGAGCACGGCCGCTTCCGGCATGGTGATGTCGCGAACCGATTTGCCGAAGTAATATTGCGAGGCAGCCTCGACGCCGAAGGTGCCGCCGCCCATGTAGGCGCGATCGAAGTAGAGCTTCAGGATCTCGCGCTTCGAATAGCGGCTCTCGAGAAGAAACGAGAGGAACAGCTCCTTGATCTTTCGCTGCAGCGAGCGCTCCGACGACAGGAACAGATTTTTCGCGAGCTGCTGCGTCAGCGTCGAACCGCCTTGCACGACTTCGTTGGCCTGCACGTTGGTGACAAGCGCACGCATCGTGCCGAACACGTCGATACCGTAGTGTTCGAAGAAGCGCCGGTCTTCCGTCGACAGCGTCGCCTTGATCAGAACGTCGGGAATTTCCTCGAGCGGCACGGCGTCGTTGTGCAGAATGCCGCGCTTGCCGATCTCGTTGCCGTTGACGTCGAGGAATTTGACCGCGTACCGCCCCGTCAGGAATTTGCTCTCGTCGAACTCTTCGAATGCGGGCAGCGCGAGGCCGTAGAGAACGACGAGACCGCCGAACAGCATCGTCAGGCCTTCGGAGGCGAATTCATTGAGGAGGCGGCGCCAGCCAACGAGCTGAAAGCGGGCGAAGTAGCTCGAGCCTGCGTTCCAGTAGTCCTTGACGCGCGACCACGCTTCCCCGAGCGCGGAATTGATCTGCGAGTCGAGCCTGAGCCAGTCAACGAAGCGGTCGCGGCCGCCCTGCCTGTGAAACCAGTCGTTCAAGAAACGGCCACCCTAACGACGTCGCTCTTGTCACGCGTGAGACGTGGGCTTAAGCCCTCAACAGCGAGAGTCTTTCTTGCAACAACAATCGCGACGCCTCCAGTAGGACGCGCCGCTTAAACCGAATTGCCGATTACACGGCGTAAGTCGACGAAATTGTGGTTATCGCGACTGAACCGACAATGGAAGAGCAAGACTTGATGTTGGACGGCAACGATCCACCGTTCTGGCGCACGAAAACCCTCGAAGAGATGAGCCGCGACGAGTGGGAAGCTTTATGCGACGGCTGCGGGCGGTGCTGCCTCGTCAAGCTCGAGGACGAGGATACGGCCGAGGTCTACTTGACGCGCCTCGCGTGCGGAATGCTCGACGTCCGGACCTGCCGGTGCAAGGACTATCCCAATCGCTTCAAGAAGATGCCGGATTGTCTTGAGATCGATATTGCACGCGCGCGGGAACTCTCCTGGCTACCGAAGACGTGCGCCTACCGCCTCGTCGGCGAAGGGCAGGACCTGATGTGGTGGCATCCCTTGGTCTCCGGCTCGCCCGACACGGTGCATCAGGCCGGCGTCTCGGTCAGAAGTTTCGCCATGAGCGAACGTCGCGTCAAAGAAGAGAATTATTGGAAATACATCATTCCGGACGGCGGCCCGGAACCAGACGCGAAGTCCGAGCGGAAACGCCGTCCGCCGGGTGCCAGCGAACGCCCTCCCGAAACCGCCGAATAGCGGCAGCGCGCTTTTCCGGGGCTGCGAAAATTTACGCGAGCAAACTTATCCTCGCTCTGAGAAAGTCGACTATAATCGGAAAGTTTATACCGACGGTCGCGAGAATATCTTTTAAATTCATAGGCTTACGTCGTTTTTACCGTTGACAGCGTGACGCTTCTCGGGTAGGTTTTTTGTATAACGCGAAAAGTGTGAGAGGCCGCTGAGACGGCCCGCAGGCCGAAAATTTCCTCGCCTCACACGTCAATCCGCAATTTCCAAAAAGGCAGTGTGCATGGCAGCGGCGTCGACGGTGCGGCGAACCCCTTCGCGTGCCCGCAGCGATACGAAGACGCCCAAGCCGGGCAAATCGGAAGCAGAGGCCGAAAGCCCGGCGCCGAAACCAAAGCCCGTGACGAAGGCCGTCGCTTCCGCGGCGAAACCCAAAGCCACGGCGAGCACGCGCGCGAAGGCAGCGCCGGAGAGGCGAACGCGTGCCAAGCCCGATGCCCTCGTTCAGCGCGTCTACAACACGATCGATGGCGAGCTGACGAAGCTCGAAAAGCAAAAGGGGCTGACGTCCCAGGATCGCGAGCGCGCCTCCCGCGCCCTGTCGCAGATGGTCAACGCACTGGAGAAAGCAGTTGAGATGCAACGCGTGATGACGAAGCGGAAGCCGACCGGAGGTGACGCGAAGAGCAAGGAGGCGCTAGCCCATGCGGAAGACCTACGCCGCGAAATTGCGGAGCGTCTTGAGCGCCTCAATCGCAAGCGGTCGCCTCAGCGAAGTTCTGAATGAGCTGAGCGCGGACGAACTCGAGTTCATCGCCCATGACTGGGAGCTATGGGCACGCGACGAGCAGTTGGCGCCAGAATTGATTGCGCAAGACTCGTGCAACAAGCCCGTGCCCGGCGGCCGGCTCGCGGAACGCGAGTCGCCGGGCACAAACATAGGATGGCGCGTCTGGCTGCTGCTCGGCGGTCGCGGATCGGGAAAGACTCGCGCCGGCGCGGAGTGGGTGAGAAGTCTCGCTTGCGGCGGCGACGAAGTTTCGTCCGCGGCGGCCGGCTCGACGGAGGAGAGTCGCCGCGGACAAACGAAAAGCCAACCAGCGCGCATAGCGCTGGTCGGCAAGACTCTTGGCGACGTCCGCAACGTCATGATCGAAGGGCAGTCGGGTTTGCTCGCGATCCATCCCACACACGAACGGCCCGAGTTCGAACCGTCGAAGCGGCGCCTGACATGGCCGAACGGCGCGGTCGCGGAACTGTTCTCGGCGGACGAAGCCGAAGCGCTGCGCGGCCCGCAGTTCACAGCCGCCTGGTGCGATGAACTCGCCAAATGGCGCGGCGCGGAAAGGGCATGGGACATGTTGCAATTCGGACTCCGCCTCGGCGAGGCGCCGCGCGTCTGCGTGACGACGACGCCGCGCGCGACGAAGCTTTTGAAACAGATCATCGCGGACGAAGCGACCGTGACAGTCAACATTGCAACCGCCGACAACGCGACGAACCTCGCGCCGACGTTCCTCGCCGAGATGACGCGCCGCTACGCCGGCTCCGCGATTGGCCGCCAGGAATTGCTCGGCGAGATCGTCGAAGATGTGAGCGATGGCCTGTGGCGGCGGCATTGGATCGAAGAGGCGCGAGTAGAAAACGCGCCGGAGATGCAACGCGTCGTCGTCGCGCTCGATCCGCCGGTAACGGCAACGGCATCGTCGGACGCATGCGGGATCGTGGTTGCGGGATTGGGCGTCGACAAACGCGCCTACGTTCTGGCGGATCGCACAGTGCAAGGACGAACGCCGGAACTTTGGGCGCGCGCCGCGCTCGGCGCCTACGATGATTTCGAGGCCGATCGCATGGTGGCCGAAGTCAACCAGGGCGGCGATCTTGTGCTCTCGGTGCTGCAGCAGTTTCGCGAGAATTTCCCCGTCGTCAAAGTCAGAGCGACGCGGGGAAAATGGGTTCGTGCGGAGCCGGTCGCGGCGCTCTACGCGGAAGGCCGCGTCGCGCACGTCGGCCGCCTCGACGCGCTGGAAGATCAGATGTGTGCGTTCGGTTCCGACGGCACGGTCAAAGGCCGCAGCCCCGACCGCGCCGACGCGCTCGTCTGGGCGATCACGGATTTGCTTTTGAGCGACAAGACGAAACCATCGGTCAGGATGCTCTGAAATCCTCCCTCTCCTCGCGTGCGGGAGAGGGAACGCCCCACCACCGTCATCCCGGCCGGTCTTCACCCTCCCCCGCGCGGGGAGGGTGGCGCGAAAGCGCCGGGTGGGGGCAGCCACTCGGTGCAACCCCCACCCCTAACCCCTCCCCGCAAGGGGGAGGGGAAGTCGCCCGTCAGCCCTCGGGACGTGCCCGAGGCGCAAAGCAGCCGCTGACAAATACAAAAGGACAATGCATGTCGCTGATCTCGGAAGCGCTCACGCGCTGGCTGCCGGTGCAAAGACGTGTGCCGAACGGCCGGCTCGCGGAACGTGAGTCTCGCGCAACATCGAGCGCGCCAGGCGGCCGGCTCTCCGCAGGGGAGTCGCCGGGCGCAAATGAACGACTCTCTCCGAGCCTAAATCAAAAAGGCACCGCCACCGGCCCGCTCATCGCCTACCAAAATCTCGGCGAGCCCGTGTGGGCGCCGCGCGACTATTCCGCCTTCGCCCGCGAAGGCTTCATGCAGAACGCCATCGTCTATCGCTCCGTACGCATGATCGCGGAGGCCGCCGCCACGATCCCGCTGCTCCTCTATGAGGGCGCGAACGAGATCGAGGATCATCCGCTGCTCGACCTCATCCGGCGGCCGAGCCTCGATCACACCGGCACCGATTTTCTCGAAGCCTGGTACGGCTTCCTGCTCGTCGCGGGCAACGCCTACGTCGAAGCGGTCGCGCTCGATGGCGAAATCCGTGAGCTGCACATTTTGCGGCCCGACCGCATGAAGGTCATTCCCGGTCTCGACGGCTGGCCGGAAGGCTACGAGTACACCGTGGCGGGACGCTCCGTGCGCTTCATCGACGACGTGGCAGCGAATGTCCGCCCGATCCTGCACGTGCGCCTCTTCCATCCGGCGAACGATCACTACGGCATGAGCCCGATCGAGGCCGCGGCCACCGCGATCGACATTCACAACACCGCGTCGGGCTGGAACAAGGCGCTGCTCGATAATTCCGCGCGGCCTTCGGGCGCGCTCGTCTACGCCGCGTCGAACGGCCAGATGACCGACGAGCAGTTCACGCGTCTGAAAAGCGAGCTCGAGACGAACTTCCAAGGCGCGCGCGCCGCCGGACGTCCGCTGCTCCTCGAAGGCGGCCTCGACTGGAAGCCCCTGTCGCTGACGCCGAAGGACATGGACTTCATCGAGGCGAAGAACGCCGCCGCCCGCGAAATTGCACTCGCGATCGGCGTGCCGCCGATGCTGCTCGGCATTCCGGGCGACAATACGTATTCGAACTATCAGGAAGCGCAGCGCGCCTTCTGGCGACAAACTGTGTTGCCGCTGGTGAATAGAACGGCGCGAGCGCTTGCAAGCTGGTTGGGCCCAGCTTTCTCAACATCTAGCGCGCTCGGCGGCCGGCTCGGATCTTCGTTTGCGCTTGGCGACTCCGCTCCGCGGAGCCGGCCGCCAAGCGCGTTGGAGTTGCGCCCCGACCTCGACCAGATCGAAGCCCTCGCCCCCGAACGCGACGCGCTCTGGAAACGCCTCGAAGCCGCGAGCTTCCTAACGACAGACGAAAAACGCGCGGCTGCCGGATATGACGCGAAGCCAGACAGTTCGCCCTCTCTCAAATATCGCGAGGACCAACCGCGCGTTCCGGCAGGAAACGGCCACGTTAGCGGCCAGTGGACGGATGAGGGTGGTGGCGGTGGAACCAGAACCTCCGATGGCCGCGTGCGGGTCGCGCAAGCGCGACGCCCCACACGAACAACGACAATTCGCGGCCGCAACTACGAAGTCGTCAGTGATGCCGAAGAAACCGAGCTGATCCTAGCTGCAGCCAGAGCCGAAGCGGCGCTCAACCGCGTGCGTGAACTGGATCCTAACTGGCGTGCCTCGCCCAGTCTGTCGGACCCTCACTCGGCGCGCGGTGCGATCGACGCTTACAGGGCTCTCGCGCAGCAGGCAGAAGCGCGGGCGACGTTTATCGAGCGCGGCGGCGTCCCGCTGGGCTTTGCCTCGCGCGAGGACTTCGCGGCGTTCGGCCGTGCCGCACAGTATGAGTTGGGGCGCGCCGGTTACAACGACGCCTACGTTTATCTGCGCGGCAGCGCGGTGACCGGATATCGTTATGAGAGCGGTGAAGCGTTCGATGTGGGCAGGCCAAGTGACTTCGATCTGGCGATTGTAAGCCCGACGATGATGCTGCGCGCGGAACGGGTAGGTGTGCCGCTCCGCAGCGGTCGGGCAAGAACCGTAGTGCTGGAAAGTGAGCAAGAACGGTCTCTGGGAATCTCCGATTTCATGACGTCGATGCGAAATCACTCGCGTCGTGACACGACCATCGTGATTTATCGCTCGAAATCGGCTATGGATGAACGCGGGCCGAATATAGAATTGCCCTGAAATGAGAGATGAAAATGGTAATGTACGTTTTATTCGGTGTTAAAGATTCCGGTTTTTCTGATGTCGACGATGCTGCCGCAATGGTTGCGCACGTGATAAACGCAACGCCGGTGAAACGGCACTCGGAGTACAAGGGCGACTATTGCAAGTTTGAGACCGGCACCGCAGAAGAGGTTCAACTCGTCTCGGGTACCTTCGCCGATGAGGACGGCAAATACCCGGCGTCACATGATTTTCCAAATTGGAAATTCCTGCTGTATCTCAATGAAACGAGTGCGCAGTCGACTTGGCTCAAGGC
>NZ_JBFRFO010000012.1:0-148177 GCF_052114865.1 Hyphomicrobium sp. 2TAF46
ATCGACTGGATACCGTTATCGACGGGCGCAATTCGACCAACGCAAGGCAAGACGCTAGCGGTGATGCAGGTCAGCGGCGGCTCGCAATCCTTCAACGCCGTGAACCAGATGCGCGTACTCGGCCGCTGGATGCGGATGATCACCATCCCGAACCAATCGTCGGTAGCGAAAGCCTTCGACGAATTCGATGAGGACGGCCGCATGAAGCCGTCCGCCTACTACGACCGGGTGGTGGATGTGATGGAGGAACTGGTGAAGTTCACGCTGCTCACCCGTGACCGTGCAGAGTACCTCGTTGACCGGTACAGCGAGCGGAAGGAAAGCGGGGAAGAGCTATCGCGGCGGGTCAATCTTCCGAAAGCGACGGATGGCCGGTCGTATTAGCTGGCTGCACCGAGCCCGCTTTAGGGGCATCGACTACTGTTTGCGCCAGCTCGTGAAAGGCAGCAGTTCACCTGGGAGCGGACGCGACGATCCTTCTTCGGGCAACTCACGCCGATAGCGGCTTCGAAGTCCGTTTTTGGGATAAAGCGTAACATTCTGCATTCAAGCGTGCGAGAAACTCCGCGGCAACGCATGAATGCAATTTTGTTCGTCGCGACTAGGTGCATCGCGGCCGCCGACTTTTCCAATTTTGTCTGCGAAATCGATGGCACATCTCGTCAGCACTGTCGCCCAAGACGTGTTGTGTGCTTCGTTCAGGTGCACGCTCGCGAAATCGTGAAACCCTGCCAAGCCCTGGCAAACCTGGGATGACCCTGGATAACCCGGTCACGTTCGAAATTCGTCAAAACTCCCCTTGCTGACGAAGTCCGATCGGACAATATGCGCCGATAGTCGTAATTCAAAGGAGAAGGAATTGCAGCGAGCGAAACCGAACTCAATTTGATATGGCGCTTGATAGGAATTTAGTTTGACGTGGAATGACGGTCCTTTTGGATCTGCAAATTCCAGAGTCAGGCAAATTGAAAGGCGCGCGCTTCGCGAATTGCGAAGCCTACACTAGTACGTCGATAGCACGACGGAACTAGAGAATGTGGCTGAATTGTGGCGCCCCGTAGGGGACTCGAACCCCTGTTGCCCACGTGAGAGGCGGGTGTCCTAGGCCACTAGACGAACGGGGCAGGCGCAAAGGACGTGTAGTCGAGTATTCCCACGCGATCAAGCCCAGAACAGCGTGGCAATTACAACCCGGATGAGCCATCTGCCCCACCTGGCCGTACCAGGGCAGGCGGGAGCTGCTAATTGTGTGGCAACGCCTCCATAAGCTTCACGTCGGCGATGCGCTTTCCCGTGTCGATATCGATAATTGCAATTCCGGGGCCGCTCGGCCCCTCGTGCTGGACGGCAAGGCGGCTGCCCGACAGCGAGACCGACACGATCCGCGCACCCTTCGGAAGTTCCAGCGAAAGCGTCGAACCGGGAGAAACGCTGACCGTCCGCGATAGCGTGCTTGGAGTACCAACCAGCGCGAGCCCCATAATCTTGACCGCGACCGCACCAAGCCCAAGGAGAATGAGAAGGGCCAGGCCCCCGACGACGATCTTGAGATTGCGCTGAAGGCGTTGTTCGCGCATCAAGTCGGCCGTAGGTGACTGCGGCTGATCGTTGGTCATCACGAAAATTTCTTTCTGATAGTTTCGAGCACCGTGCCCATCGACGAGAAAATAACAAGCCGCATAGAGGTTGTCGCAGGTCCCGAAGATGCGGGTCAGCGCGTCGACCGTTGGCTTGCCACGAAGATCGATGGCATGAGCCGCGCCCGCGTCCAATCTCTCATCCGCGATGGCCACGTTCGCGCCGGCGCGACGATAGGGGAGCCGCGGACACCGGTCAAACCTGGCGTGACTTACACGGTCAGTCTGCCTGAAGCAGAAGCAACCAGCGTCGAGGGCGAAGACCTTCCGCTCGACATCGTCTACGAAGACGATGATCTGATCGTGATCGACAAGCCGGCCGGTCTCGTCGTGCACCCTTCTGCGGGGCACGCGTCCGGTACGCTCGTAAACGCCCTGATCGCCCACTGCGGCGATAGCCTCTCGGGCGTCGGCGGCGTCAAGCGGCCGGGTATAGTCCATCGGTTGGACAAGGACACGTCGGGACTGCTCGTAGTCGCGAAGTCGGACGCGGCGCACCAGGGATTGGCGGAGCAGTTCCAGAGCCACGGTCGTGACGGCCGCCTCCACCGCAGCTATCTCGCTTTCGTTTGGGGAAGGCTGCCACTGCCGGCCGGCGCCATCGATGCGCGCCTCGGACGCAGCCGGACTAACCGGATGAAAATCACGGTCACGCGCGGCGAGGCCGGTCGCAGCGCCAAGACGCACTATGAAGTGATTGACGTGTTCCCAGGAGAAAAGACCGGCGGGGACGTTTCGCTTGTCCGTCTCATCCTCGAAACCGGCCGTACGCACCAAATTCGCGTGCATCTAGCGCATATCGGCCATCCGGTTCTGGGAGACCCTGCATATGGCGCTGGTTTCAAGACGCGGCTCGCCTCTCTTCGAGAGGATGCGAAGGTCGTGGCTTCGAGCCTGACGCGGCAGGCGCTCCACGCCGCCGAACTCGGATTCGAACACCCGATTTCCGGCAAAAAGCTGAAGTTTAGCAGTAAATTGCCTGCCGACCTTGAACAACTTGGAGAGGCTTTGAAGCCTACTCAACATAAGCCGACGGATAAGAGGCGCGGCCGCCGTTTGAAATAGCTAGCACGTACATGTGGGATTTCGTCACGTCCGATCAAGACGAAGTGACGGGAACCCCTAGTGAATTTCTAGATTTGACTACTATGTAACACCGAGCGTTGGGGGAGCGTAGACAGACTCCCGCAATCTGAAGGGAGCACGGGCCGAACCGGAAACGGGTGAAGGTCCGGTAGAGGGCAATGGCATCAAAAGGTCTTCCGACGTTGGCCGGCGGTTCGCTTGGCCTTACGCGATACCTCGAAGAAATTCGCAAATTCCCGATGCTCGCGCCTGACGAGGAGTTCATGCTCGCCAAGCGTTGGCAGGAAAAACAGGATTCCGACGCCGCCGAAAAGCTGGTGACGTCGCATTTGCGTCTCGTCGCCCGCATCGCGATGGGCTATCGCGGCTATGGCTTGCCGATCGGGGAAGTCATATCCGAAGGCAACGTCGGCCTGATGCAAGCCGTCAAACGCTTCGATCCCGATAAAGGCTTTCGCCTTGCCACATATGCGATGTGGTGGATTCGCGCGTCGATTCAAGAGTACATCTTGCGGTCGTGGAGCCTTGTGAAGATGGGCACCACAGCGGCGCAAAAGAAACTCTTCTTCAATCTGCGGCGCGCGAAGAGCCAGCTGCAGGCACTCGACGACGGCGATCTGAAGCCGGAGCACGTGAAGACGATCGCGACGAAACTCGGCGTGCCCGAGGAAGACGTGGTGAATATGAATCGCCGCCTCGGGGGCGACGCGTCCCTCAACGCGCCGATCCGGGCTGAATCGGAATCCGGCGAATGGCAGGACTGGCTGGTCGACGATACGCCGACGCAGGAAGATCGCCTTGTCGAGAACGAAGAGCTGACGCGACGTAAGTCGTATCTGTCGTCGGCGATGTCGGTCTTGAACGATCGTGAGCGCCGGGTGTTCGAAGCTCGCCGGTTGTCCGAGGAGCCCGCAACGCTCGAACAACTGTCTGAAGAGTTCGGCGTCAGCCGCGAACGCATCCGCCAGATCGAGGTCAGGGCGTTCGAAAAGGTTCAGAAGGCGGTCACCTCGACGGCACGGCAGGCCGAAGCCCCCGCCGTGCTGGAGGGAGCCCGGCACTGACCCGGCGCGCGGCCGAACCGCGAGCTTGACGGGATCGTTCAAGGCGCATACCCGCTTATACTCATGAGCTTTCGATGGCGGCACCGGACGGTGTCGCCATTGTCTTATGGGTACCGCTCAAGATGCGCCGCCGGTTCGCACTCGTTTATAATTCGACAGCAGGCTCCGCTATTCCGCGCCTTCTCGACGGCGTGATTGCGCGGCTGCGCCAAAGCGGAGCGGACGTCTACCAGGTCCCGGCGCGTAACGCCGCCGAAGCCGCTGAACGCGTTGCCGATTTGGCAAGCCGGAACGCGTGCGACGCCGTCATTGCAGCGGGCGGGGACGGCACATTCCGGGCTGTCGCGACGGGTGCGGCCGGAACCGCGCTCCCGGTTGGCCTCATTCCGCTTGGTACGGGCAACGTGCTGGCGAACGAGATCGGCCTTGCAAAGAGCGTGAGCGCTGTCACCCATGTTCTGTTGCATGGCGAGCCCATCGACGCGCGAGGCGGCCTCGTCAACGGCGAGCCTTTCTTTCTCATGTTGGGCGCTGGGTTCGACGCGCGCGTCATCTCGAAGCTGAATTACCGCACGAAACGCGCCTTCGGTCGCGGCGCGTTTGTCTATCCGGTCATCCGCGCCCTCGCTGAAACGCCGGCGATTTTCGACGTCGAACTTGACGGGAGAAGGTTCGACGCCAGCTGGGTGATCCTCTCGTTCGCGCGCCGCTACGGCAGTTTGTTCACATTGACGACCGATGCAGGCTTCGGCCGCGATACGCTCATGGCGGTGGTAATGGAAGCCGGCTCGCGGCGTGCGGTCGCCGCCAACCTCGTATCGCTGGCGCTTGGCTGGATGGCTCACCCGGAAACGAGGCCGAAGGGGGTACACGTCCTGCCGGTCAAGACCGCCACGATCGGCCGGAGGAGTACCGTGCCTTTCGAGATCGACGGCGACCATGGCGGGATATCGACGATCGAGGTGCGCGCCGACGGACCACGCGTCCGCCTGCTCGTGCCGTCGCGGTATGTTGCTGATCTCACGAATTGTCATGCGAATCGCTTAGCCTATGAGGCGTGAAGCGTTGTTGGGCGTGTCCTTACAACTTTGTGCGAGCGTCAGAGCGAGAACCAAGGGTCGATGCCCTTTTTCTCTCTGAACCGGATCCGGATGGACCGGCAGATGGCTTCGAACGGCGCGTGGCAGCAATGGATAGGGCTGCCCGAGGGAGCGTCGTTCTGGTTCAGGTTCGGCAACTTCACGTCCCTGTCCAACCCTTTCCGCTTTTCCAATTTCGACACTGAAACGTTAGCGCGCCGCCCAGCGAGCCCGTGTGCTGGGAGTCTGCGTGCGTTGCCTCGGCATTGGATAACCCGCTCTACTGAGCGAGGTGGCGGATACCTGGAAGATGGAGTGCCTCATGCAGAAGCGCTGTCACCAGCCACATTTTCTCCGATCAAGCGAGGCTCGTTCCTCGTACGATTTGTCGAGGAGACGCTGGCTGTTTCTGCTCTGGCGACAACACAACAAGTATCCTCCATGTAGGAGGTGACTGATGCATGCAGGAGTCGGTGCGACGAACTCCTGCCACGCAAAAATTGAGGCCGGCTCAATCGAGCCGGCCTTTTTTACTGCTTACAGTTGTTCGGCGATGCCCGAGGCTACATCGGCAGGCGCGCAATATCGTGAGAGAAGTAATTGTCGATCGCCGTCACGATCGATTGCGCCACCTTCTCGCGCCAGCCGCCGGACTTGAGATTGCTGGCGTCTTCCTTGTTCGTCACGTACGCAAGCTCGATCAGAACCGACGGAAACTGCGCCGTCTTCAAGACGCGGAACGCGGCCTGCTGTTCGGGCTCCTCGCGAAGCGGCGTGCTTTCGCCCATGTTTTCGATGACCGTCTTCGCGAACATGCCGGAGCGCTCGCGCGTCATTTCCACGTCGCGGTTGGCGAGATCGGCAAGAATGTCTTTGATCATATCGACATCGCCATTGGCACTTTTGACGGTGTCGATTTCGTCCTTCGTCAGAACCTTTTGCGCCAGGCTGCCTTTGGCTGAGCGCTCGAGCGACTTGGCGACGCCGTCGCGCAGCGAATAGATCGTTGCGCCGCGGGCACGCGAGCCATTGTCCGAGTAATCGGCATGAATGGCGATGAAGAGGTTTGCCTTGTTGCGCTCGGCATACGCCGTCCGCTCATCGAGCGGGATGAACGTATCGTCGCTGCGCGTCATCATCACGCGGTAGCGCCCGGTCTTCTCCAGGATGTCGCGCAATACGAGACCGAAGGCGAGAACGACGTCCTTCTCGACGGTGCCAAATTTTTCCGCGCCCGAGTCGTGACCGCCGTGGCCGGGGTCGAGAACGATGATCGGCTTGAACGCCTTCGCTGCGCGTTCCCTCGGATTTTCGGCGAGACGCGGCACGGGCGGCTGCAAGGCCGCCGTCGCACCAAGACCGGAAGGCTGCGCGAAGTTTTTCGGAGGCGAGGTGAAGGCCGCGTCCGCCGGAACGATGGCGAGCGAGAGCCGGAACTGGCCGTCCTTGTCTTTGCTGATATCCGAGCTTTCGACGACAACGGGCTGCGTGACGTCGATCACGATGCGGGTCTTGCCGCGCGCCGCGAGACCGGCGCGAAAGCTTTTGACGAGACCCATTGGCCCTTTGCCTTCGAGCGTCGGCAGCCGCACATTGATATCGGGCAGCTCGACGACGACCCTGTTCGGGTTCGAAAGCGAAAAGACTTCGTAGTCGACTTGGCTCCCGAGGCCGATGACGAAGCGGGTCCCCGTGGCGCGGCTTGCTGCCGGAGCGGTGACTGGCGATGTCGCCGCCATCTTCACGTCGGTTGGCTGACTGGTGGTCGCGTCGTTGGCATAAGCCGGGCACACTGCCCCGGCGGCGAAAACCGCGGCGAGGACGCTGCATGATGCGCGTCGAGCCAAGCTCATAAGTGCAATCCCCCTAGGCGCGCTCATCCAACCGAGTGCGCCGTAGACGCACTTATGTGCCGAGGGATGATGGCGTTTTAGCGGTCGGTGTAATCGGTCGGTAAGGTTATCGGGCAACAGCGGTAAATCTCTCGTTAAGGGCTTTTTGGCGAATTTTCGAGAGACAGCGTGAGCGGTGTTTATTCGCTGTATGCAGCCCAGGCAGCGGCCGCCTCATCATCGCTTTCACGTGCAGCCACCCATCGAGTAGCGCCGCTGGCGAATGTCTCTTTTTTCCAGAATGGCGCATACATCTTGAGATAGTCCATTAGGAACTCTGCCGCAGCGAAGGCGTGCTTCCGATGCGGCGCACACGTAATAACGAGCACGATGTTGTCGCCGGGCTTTAACTCTCCGACGCGGTGAATGATTAACGAAGCCGAGAGCTCGAAACGACGTTGCGCTTCGCCTTCGATTCGTTCGAGTTCGGCCTCCGTCATGCCCGGATAATGTTCGAGCGTCATCGAGGCGAGTGCTTCGCCGTTGACGTCGCCACGCACCTTGCCGGCGAAAAGTGCGACGCCACCGATTTCGGTGTTGCCGGACGTTAACCGATCCATCTCTTCCGAAATGTCGAAATCGGCCGTCGAAACGCGAACAGACATCTCAGCCTCCGGTTACGGGAGGAAAGAACGCAATTTCGCGCGCGGATGCGATCGATGCAGCGGGCTTCGCATGCGCATGGTCGATCGCAACGCGAATGGCTTCAGGCTTCGCGAACGCCTGGTCGAACGGATGCCCGCGCTGCGATTGCCAGAGCAGCAGGTCGCCGACGGTCAGAATGCCGGGCGGCAATGTTAGGCGTTCTTCGCTGAGGCCAGTGCGCTCGCGCAGCCACGCGAAATAACGCAGAACGATCTCGCCGGCGTCCGGCTTCTCGGTATTGAGCTTTTCGGTCATGGCGCCCTCAGCGATCGATCGCGTGGCGGATACCAGCTTTCAGATAGTCGTAGCCGGTAACGAGCGTAAGGAGGGCCGCAATCCATAACAGTAGAACGCCGGCTTTTGTCGTTCCGGGCACGATGCCTTCTGCTGCCGGTCCGGCCAGCAGCATGGCCAGCGCGACGAACTGAACGGCCGTTTTCCATTTCGCGAGCTGCGTAACGTGAATTTTGACGTTGAGCTCGGCAAGAAACTCCCGAAGCCCCGAAACCAGAATTTCGCGCGATAGAATGATGAGCGCCGCCCAGATCGCCCATCCGCCGATCGTGTCCGTGTAGACAAGCATGAGCAAGGTGGCGCCGACGAGCAGCTTGTCCGCGATCGGATCGAGCATGCGGCCGAGGTTCGACTGCTGCTCCCAGATCCGCGCCAGATAGCCGTCGAGCCAATCGGTCACGCATGCCGCGACGAAAATCGCGAACGCCAGCCAGCGCGCAAATTCCCCGCTTCCGAAAAACAAGACGCCCGCGAGCACGGGGACCGCCACCATCCGGCCATAAGTCAGGATATTTGGCAGGCTCGTCGAAAGCGAGCGGTGCGCGACGTGATCCATCATTTTGGGTTAGCCGCAGGGGTGAGGGGCCGTCAATCCCCCGGCGCCAAACGCCGGCCCCTAATGGTGAATCTCCGGGCAGAAAGCCGCATCGGCCGTCAGGATGCCGCCTCCGGCAACGCAGTAGCGAAGGCGATACCTGAACGCCGCAATGCTTCGTAGACTGCAACCCTAAGATCCGACTGTACCCTGAGACCATGCGTGATGTCGGGCAGCAGAACGCGAAGCGTGTAGTCGGTCGTCGTCGCCGTATAGCCTTCGAAGACCGCAATCGGCGCCGGTTCGCGCAGAATGGTCGGATGCCGGTTAGCGCACTCGGTCAGCACCGCCAGAACCCGCCTCGGATCGACGTCCGGACCCGCCGAGAACTTCAGCACCACACGGCCGAGCGCGCTGCGGTGCGTCCAGTTCAGAACGCGACCCGTGATCAACTCGGAATTAGGCACGATGAGGCTCGCCCGGTCGAATGTCTCAATCTCGGTCGATCGGACGGAAATGCTGCGAACCGTGCCTTGCTCGTTGCCGACGACGACCCAGTCGCCGACCTTGATCGGCCTCTCGATGAGCAGAATGAGGCCGGAAACGAAATTGTTGACGATCGACTGCAGGCCAAAACCGATACCGACCGAAAGCGCACCGGCCACGATGGCGAGATTGGTGATGTTGAAACCGGCATACGAGATCGCGATGACGGCGGCGAGACCCGTGCCGGCGTAGCCGACGGCCGTATCGATCGAGTTCGCGATACCGGCGTCCATCTTCGGAGCGATCAGAATGTTTTCGCGGAGCCGGCGCTGGATCAAGCGCGTGACGAACACGAGCGCGACGAAGATCGCGACACCGAGAAGAATTTTGACGATAGAGATGCGGATCTGCCCGATCTCGAAACCGAACAGTAGCCGTTGCAGCCAGTCCCGGATGTCCGGCGCGGCGAAGCCCCATTGCAGCAGCAGGATCGGGATTGTGACGAACGCGACGCCGAACGTCAGGATGACTTCGGTCAGCCAGCCGAGCTGCTTGCGCCGAAGCTCGTCGAAGCCCATCCGCTCTTCGAGAATGACGCTGATATGCCCACGCGACGTCGTGCTCCCGCGTGTGAACGCGCGAATGGCAAGAAACAGTAGCACCGCGATAAGACCCACGACGCCGGTCATGACCAGCTGCTGCGCCAGGAAGCGGCCCATGGCGATGTAGCCGAGCAAGCAGCAGCCGATGATCGACGCGGCTGCGATCCAAAGCGGAAGCTTGAGCCAAATAGGCTCGCTGCGCCCGACGGGCCTTGCGAGCGTCGTCTCGTTCGGCTCGAACGGCGTCAGCAGCAGCCCGATCAGGACGAACGCGAATGCGAGGCTCGTAAACAGCGATTGCGCCACGCTCATCGACAGCGGGAAGTAAAGGATCTGTCCGAACTTCGAAAGAAAGAGATCGATCGAATTGATCAGCGCCAGGAGGATAAGGAGCACCGTGATACGCCGGGCACTGCGGTCCGACAGCGCCATGAGCCGCCGTTCCGGCCGGTTCGGTGCGAACACGGAAATGATTAGTGCGGAGACGGCGGTGAAGACGAGCGCGTAGCGGAAAAACGCTGTGCCCGCGGGTGCCGCGGTCGGATAGTAGAGCAATCCGAGGTATTCGAGCCCGCCATAGAGCAGCAAGACCGCTGCAACACCCGGGATGGCGCGGACGGGTGCTATCCATGATGCCGATGCCGCACGCTCGAAAAAGCTCGGTGGCGTAGCGTTGGGTCCCGGCCGGTATCGCGTTACGGCCAGTGCCACCGCCTTCAGCAGCAGGTAGAGGCCGATCGCCGCCGCCAGGAGGACGAGGACGCTACCTTTCTGCCTGTTGATCGAACCCCACCAATCCTCTGCATTGTACTTGAGGCGCCATTGAACGCTCGACTTTTGCCGCGCGATGTCGCTCCAGAACTCCGGCATCAGTGGGCTCGACATCTGCTCCGTCAAGCTGCGCACGAACATCTGCAGCCTGAGATCGGTGATTTTGTCGATGGCCTGACGCGCGCGCCACCACGTCACTTCGAGCGTTTTGATCGCGCCCGATACCTCGGCTGCCTGCACATCGAGCCGCGCGCGCTCGGACGCAACGGCTGCTGCCTCCGGCGGCGCATCCTTGGCGGGCGGTTCGCCGAGACGCCTGATCTGAACCTGCAGATCGGAAAGACGCGGGCGGAGCCCGTCCGCAGTCTGCGTCGTCTTCGAGATCACACCGTCAATATCGTCGCGCAACCGGCCGAGATCGCTATTGAGGCCCGAAATCGTCGATAGCGTTTTCTCCGCGCCGTCCATATCGCCGACAATGCTGCTGATCGTCGAGCTGACTTCCGGGGAAAGTACGGGCGGAGGCGGAGGTGCGGGCGGCGCGGCGGCGGCGGGGGCTTCCGGTGCGGGAGCCGCTGCGGGTTCTTGCGCGGGAGCAGCAGGAGCGGGGCTGGCAGCGGCTGCAGGAGCATTCGCTGCGGCGGGCTGTGCCGGTGCGGCCTGTGCTGGGGCCGCCTGTGCCGGCGCGGGCTGAGCAGCTGCCGGGTGTGCGGCGGGAGCGTTTGCCGGGGCGGCAGGCGCCGTAGCTGCCGCCGGAGCTGGAGCAGCGGCCGGTGCGGGATGCGGCGCTTGCGCTGGCGTTGCCGGCTTCGCATCGGCGACGGGCGTGACGGCCGGAGTCCACGATTGCTCCGCGGCGACGGCGCCCGGAACGGCAAAAAGAGCGGCTATCGCCAGGGTCGCAAGTGCGCGTCTCAGCATCGGCAGAACAGAGCCTTTGAATGACAACAGGGGAATGACAGTCGGGAAGAAGGCCCTTCGCCTCCAAGTGCCGCAAAAATAGGGCAGGGGGCAGGCTTCTGGCTAGCCTCTAATGCTTTCCCCGCGACTATCCCGCGCGCTCGTGGAAGAAGTCATAGATTTTCTTGGCCATATCGGCCGAAATGCCCTCCACGGCCTTCAAATCCTCGACGCCCGCCCGGGATACGGCCTTTGCCGAGCCAAAGTGCGTGAGCAGCGCCCGTTTGCGGGTCGGCCCAATGCCTTCGATCTCGTCGAGCGGGTTGGCGCCGAGCGATTTTGCGCGCTTCGCCCGGTGCGTGCCGATAGCGAAACGGTGCGCTTCGTCACGCAGACGCTGGATGAAATACAGAACCGGATCCTTCGCCTCGAGCATGATCGGCCGTTCGCGATTGGGCAGATGGAAATGCTCGCGCCCGGCATCACGATCGGGCCCTTTGGCGACGCCGATCAGCGCGATGTCGTGGAGACCGAATCCGGCGAGAACTTCGCGCGCGACCGAAAGCTGCCCGAGGCCGCCGTCGATCAGCACGAGATCGGGCCGGTCCGGAAATGCCTGTTCTTCGGCGGCATCGTCTTCGGCGACAACGACCGGCGATAGTGGCCCCCCGGTTGCGTCCGCGGCAATCTCAGCGGCCTCGGATTGGATTTCGTCGATGACCTCGGCTTCCGCGATCCGCTTGAAGCGCCGCGTCAACACCTCGCGCATCATCGCATAATCGTCTCCAGGCGTCGTATCCGGGGACTTGATGTTGAATTTCCGGTACTGCCCTTTGACGAAACCCTCAGGCCCCGCGACGATCATCGCGCCGACGGCGTTCGTCCCGGCGGTATGACTGTTGTCGAACACTTCGATCCGGCGCGGCACCGAAGAGAGGCCGAACCGCTCCGCAATGCCTTCGAGAAGCCGCGCTTGCGACGAACTCTCCGCGAGCTTCCGGCCGAGGGCTTCACGCGCGTTCGCCAGCGCGTGCTCGACGATCGTCGACTTGGTTCCCCGCGACGGCACGCGGATTTCGACTTTTCGCTCTGCCTTCGTCGATAAGGCTTCGGCCAGCAGGTCTCGGTTCGGAATGTCGTGCGATAACAGGACAAGCCGCGGCACGGGCTTATCATCGTAGAACTGCGCGATGAAACTATCAAGAACGTCCTCGACGTTGAGCGAGCGATCGGCCTTCGGATAATAAGCGCGATTGCCCCAGTTCTGGCCCGTTCGGAAGAAGAAAACCTGAATGCAGGTTTGTCCGCCGTCCTGATAGGCCGCGAACACGTCCGCTTCCTCGACGCCTTCCGGATTGATCGACTGATCCGCCGTGACGTGCGCGAGCGCCCAGAGCCGGTTCCGGTAACTGGCAGCCGTCTCGAACTCGAGTTTGTCGGCCGCCTCCTGCATCAGCTCCTGGTACATGCGGCGCACCGACTGGCTGCCGCCGCTCAGGAAGCGCTCAGCCTCATTGACGAGGACATTGTAGTCATCGAGTCCTATCTCGCCCGTGCAAGGCGCCGAGCAGCGTTTGATTTGATGGAGCAGACACGGTCGCGTACGGCTCTCGTAGACGCTGTCCGAGCACGAGCGCAGAAGAAACGCCCGCTGCAGCATGTTGACCGTGCGGTCGACGGCTCCTGCGGAAGCGAATGGACCGAAGTAGTCGCCTTTGCGATTTCTTGCGCCTCGATGTTTCATCACGGCCGGCGCCGGATGGTCGCGGCAGATGAGAATGTACGGAAACGACTTGTCGTCCCGCATCAGCACGTTGAAGCGCGGACGAAAGCGCTTGATGAGGTTGGCTTCGAGCAGAAGCGCTTCGGCTTCGGTCCCAACCGTGACGAACTCCATCGACGCCGTCGCAAGCACCATGCGCGCTATGCGGTTCGTATGCCCCTGGAGGCGCGCATAGTTCGAGACACGCGCGCGCAGCGAGCGCGCCTTGCCGACGTAGATGACTTCGCCTGCGACATCGAGCATCCGGTAGACGCCCGGGCTCTGCGGCAGATGCTTCAAGTACGCGGCAATCACTTCCGGCCCCGTCTTTGCGGGCGTTTCCGGCGGCGATGTGGATGTGGTCGGCTCTTCGGTCATGGCGCAACTAAAGTTGGGCTGCCGCCGAGGTCAAGCAAGGCGTCGATCTTGCGCCACAAAATCAACACGCCGGGGGCGTCGTGTGCAAGCTCTTTAGGACAATGGGGAATAAGGCAGCGCCGAGGGGGAGTTATGCGTCGCGTCATCGCCGTTCTCGGCATGGTTTTGATGGTTGTCCTGCCGGCTTTTGCGCTCGCAAAGCCGATGAAGGAAAAGCCGCCGAAGCCATTTCAGAATACCCAAGAGCTGCTCAAATGGATCAACGACTACCGCAAAAAGCCTGAGCCCCAACGCGCGCCGGAAGCCGTGAAGGCGATGTCGGCGCTGGGCGCGATCAGGGAAATCGATCAGGCGGGCGTCTATATCGGCTTTACCGCCGGTGTGCTTGGTGCCAATCCCGATATTGCCGACGAACTCATCGCGAAGATGTTCCCGCTGCCGCCGGAGGATCAGGTGCTCGTCGTCAAGGCGATCGCCTATTCGGGTCTTCCGCGCTGGCGCGACACCATGGCGAAATTCGTCGAACGCATGCCGGCGCGAAAGGTTCTGATCGACAAGTACATGTTTGGCAACAAGCCGACCCTGACTGCGCTTTCGATCAAGGACGATGCCGGCGTCATCGATTTAAACTGGGGCTATTACTTCGCAACGGGCTGGGAAGCACCCGTCCGCCGCATCGTCGCAGCGCTCGAACTCTCGCTCGATAAGGACAAGGTGGATTTGTTGACGACCGGCGCGATGGCGAAATGGACGCTCGCGCAGAATGCCTCGCGCAATGAGGATCTGCTGCTGCTTCTGAAGAAGATTTCGAACGACAGTGATCCGAAGCTCAAAAAGCCGCTGGGCGAAGTCATCGACGCCGCCGAAACGTTGGAGCTGTCGAAGCTGCGCAAGGACGCGCTCGCATCGATCGACGAACTAAAGGCCAAAGGGCCGGAAAGCCTTCGTAACTACAACTGGTGGGGACAGGCTGGACAGACGGTGTTCGCACTCGGCTGCGTCGCGGCGGGCGTGATGGGGCAGGTCGAAGCCGGCATTCCCTGCGTGCTCGGCGGCGCAGCTTCGACGGCCGCTCTCAAATATCTCGCGCCGTCTTCTGAATAGGGCTTAAGGAAAAAAAATCGGCAGCGCCCGGAGGATTGCCGCCAGCGTGTTCAGTCGTTCGGGCAGTTGAACTTGGCATCCGACAAAGCCGCGTCTTGCGTCGGATATTCACCGATAACCTCAGCGCCAACGGCTTCGGTGCGCGCATAGGCGTCGAACATCGATTTTTCGAAGCCGTCGACGATCGTCAGTGCCGTGTACTGTGTTTCGGCGCCGGAATGCGAGCGGATGAGCAATGTTTTTGTGCCGCCGTAGCTCGCGGTAAGCACTTTGCACGGGCCAGCAGGCGCCGACTGTGCAGCCTTCGCGGCAGCGCCGAGTTCGGCTGGCAGCGGGCCGCCAAGCCGCGAAGGTTCTTCGCGACTTGGAGCAATCTTGAATGTCGGAAGCCAGGGCAGCGAAAAAAAGCCGGACGATGCCGCTGCCGTTTGTTGAACGGCGGGCGCGGCCGCCGGGGCCTCGCTCGTGCCATTGTTTTCAGCAGGCAATTGCCGCTCCACAATGGTCGTGCTTGCCCATGAGGCGTCGGCAAGCTTTGGTTCCGCACGAGCGGCAGCGCTCTTCTTGCTCGCCTCGTGCTTCGCCCGAGCGGTTTTCGCGTTCGGAGATTTAGCAGCGACAGACGGCTTCGGTTTCGATTTCGACGCCGGCTTGCCGCCTTTCGCAGCGGCTTTGCCGGGAACGCCGGTCATCCCGGTAGCCGGAGCCTGAGGCGCGGCCGGATTATTGAGCCCCGCTTCCGGCAGATCTTCCGGTTTCGGACCACCAAGGCCTGACGGCGGCCGGAACGGAGCGCGCCATTCGCTGCGCATTGGCAGCGGAGCGGGAACGGCTGCGTCTTCGGTGGAAGGCGCTGCAGGATCGCAATAGCGCTTCTGATAAAGGCCAGCGACGAAGTCGATCGATTTGCCGTAAGCGCGATCGGCTGCCCAGCGTCGCGCGAGGTCGCCGAACGTCACGGGGCGTCCGAGACGCCGCGACTGCGCAGCAATGTCGTCCTGGTTTTCGCGCGTGCGCTTCGCCACCGGTGCCGCGAGGCGATCACCCGAATAGGCGACAAGGTGCTGGATTTGCGCGTGCACGCCGGTCTTTATGTCGGGAAAGAACTCGCCGCGGACACCGCCGCCGGTCGCGCCGATACCGGCGAAGTTGTTTTGTGTTTCCCAAACGTCGCCGCGCTTCCCGTCTTCGCGACGGAACTTCAGGTAGTTCGTCTCGATCGCCATTTGGAAAAATGCGTAGTCCCAACGCACGCGCCAGCCTTCGCCGTAGTACTTGTACCAGTGGGCGATTTCGCGGTAGCGCGGATCGACGTTGGGATTGCGTTCGCCGAGAAACGCCATGAGCCGTTCAGGCGTGACGCAGGCGGGGACTTGGTTGGTTTCGCTCGTTCGAATGGGCGGAGCGGCGTGAGCGCCATCGATTGCTAACGCAAACGATGCAGACGCTAAAGTGCAGGCAAAAATACGCAACACAAGCGACTTAGTCGCCATTCAGTTGTCCTTTAAAATCACGTGTTGGAATCAGCCGTCGGGGCAGAGCTCGAAAGCTTTGTCGAGGGCCTGCGAGGGATTGGAGAATTCGCCGACAGTCTCGCCGCCTTTTGCGTAGGCTGCGATGTAGGCGTCGGCTTCCCGCTTTTCCGATCCTTCATTGACATCGAGGACGGTGTAATTGTCTTGGTGATCGGCGCGCGCGCGGATGATCACCGAATGACCGCCGCCATAGCTTGCCGTCCAGACTTTGCAGTTCGGCTTGACTCCGGCGGGCGGCACCATGATTGCGGCCTTCGTCGTGGCACCGGACGTGACGGAGGCTTTCGTTCCAGCGCCCAAAGCGGCGGTCTGGATCTTCTTGGTCGAAGTCTTCTTCGCGGGTGCCTCGGAAGGAGCTTGATCAGCTGGCCCGCGCGTGTCGGCCGTTGCTGCGGCTGCACCCGAATTGGCGTTTGCCGCAGTCGACGCATCGTCAGTCGGCGCGACAGCGTTGATGATCTTGAAGGACGTCGGCGCCTGGTCGGCGACCGCGGGCTCACCGACGGCCGGTGTCGTATCCGTTGTGGGGATCAGCGATTCAGCGCCGAGACCCGAACGGACGAAGGACCCTGATTTGCGAGCTTCTTCGACGGCGCGGCGGGCGAGATCGGCGCCGGAAAGCTGGGCACCCGGCTTGGCCGGGTCTTCGGCCATAGCCGTTTCGACCGGTGCACTCTGATTGTCGGAGTCTGCCTTCGCAGGTGCATTACCCGCCTTGGCTGCCGCCATGAGCTCGGGCTTCGGATCGGAACCCTTGCACGGGCTGCCGTAGAACGCTTCCGCGAGACCCGCGATATCCCGGGCGTAATGACGGGAGGTCGGCGCCCACTGCTTGGCGAGCTGCGTATAGTCGATCGGACCGTTGAGCGATTTCTGCCAGTCCGTCAGCACGCCCCATTCCTGGACCTTGCGCGTGCGCTCGGCGACCGGATTGTCGAGATGTTCGCCGGCATAGAGCAGGAGGTGCTGAAGATGAGCTTTGACGCCTGTGCTGACGTCAGCAAAGCTTTCGCCGGGAACATGCTTGCCCGTGGCGCCCATGCCGGCAAAGTTGTTCTGCTTGGCGGAGACGTCGCCTTTGAAGGTCAGATTGCCCGTCTCGAGCATCATCTGAAAGAAGGCAATGTCCCAGCGAATCTGGAGTTCGTTGCCGACACGCATGTAATCCGCGGCAATTTTTTCGAATTTTGGATCAATGCCGGGGTTGCGGCTTTGCAAAAAGCCCATGAGCCGTCCCGGCGTGGCACACGCAGGAACCTTGTTTTTGGCGCTGAGTTTAACCTGAGGAAGATCCGCTGCCTGAGCCGGCAGAGACATAGCAACGGCAGCCAAAGGCGCGGTTGCTGCGATGACGAACGCCAACGGCGCTCGAACACGGCCAATCATGGATACACCCTTGAACACGCGGCACCCCCGTAAAGGCGCCCAACAAACCATTAAGGTTCGTAAGCGCTTAACGTTAATAAAAAGTTGATAAACCCCCATCGGGTCGCGAATCCGAGAGTCGCGGACCAATTAGGCCGTATTGAGAACGATGCGCGGTCAGATTGCGGCAGGGGCGAGCGGTCGCGGCGTTTGGTTACGTCAAATGCTGCCCTCCATCGAGGGCGATCATCTGTCCGGTAAGTGACGGCGTGGCGAGAATAAACCGCACTGTCGCCGCGATTTCTTGGGGCGATGCGCCCCGTTCGAGCAGCGTCGACTGGCTCTCGCGAATGAAGTCGTCGTCGCTCTGATGGATGCTCCGCATCACGGGGCCAGGTCCAATGGCGTTGACGCGGATGCGGGGCGCGAGTGCCTGGGCGAGCGTTCGCGTCGCCGTCCAGAGACCGGCCTTGGAAATCGTATAGGAGAAGAATTCGGGCGTCAGGTTCCAGACGCGCTGATCGATGATGTTGATGATGTTGCCCTCGCAACCTGATGGCAGACTCGCGGCCATCGCTTGCGCGAGAAACATCGGCGCTTTGAGATTGATGGCGAGATGAAGATCCCAGGTGCCGTCCTCGAGGCTCTGGATCGTGTCGGGCAGGAACTCCGAAGCGTTGTTGATGAGCACCGTCGGCGGGGCAAGGTCGCGGACGACGTCCGCCAACAGCTGGCGCGGAGCATTGGACCCGGCGAGATCGGCGCGGAAAGATTTTGCGCGTCCGCCACTATTCTCGATTTCGCGGACGAGGCTCTCGGCTTCGTCGTCCGATTTCCGGTAGTGGATGGCGACGGTCCAGCCGTCACGCGCAAGGTCCAGCGCGAGCGCCCGGCCGATTCGCCGTGCGGCCCCGGTAATGAGAGCGGTCGGTGTTTCGTTCTGATGTTGGTTCATGATCACTGTTTTTCGCGAATGGGGAGTCGGACTTTGTGCTCCATTGAGCATACTTGGCTTCGGAGGGCGACAAGTCTGGCGCACCCGCATCAGGGGGGCTGAAAATACGATGGGCTGACTGGCGACATTTTCAGCATTTTGGTGATGCCAGGACGAGGCCGAGATCGCTTATCTGATTAAAATCAAGGCAAAAATTCAAGTGTCGGCATCGAATCGCAGCACCGTTGCCATGAGGTGACATCGTCAGCGTAAGTCACAAAGTATGACGCATAGGGACTTGTGTGATTTGCGGGAAAAAGTTTTTCTAACTTGGAGCGGCAGAGAGAGTCGCTGCGTCCGCATAGAGCGGGGCAGCGAGCCGTAGATCTGGGACGGGGGTTTGTCTTATGAAGAATCTAAAGGGTTTCTTGGGGGCTGCCGGTTTCGCCGCGATTGCTGCGATCGGTATGTCTTCGGCTGCACTCGCTGACGACGATGGAGAGCGGAAGTTCGGCTACTCGATCACCATTACGGGCACGAGCGACTATATCTTCCGTGGTATTTCGCTCAATAATAACGATCCGGCCTTCCAGCCGTTCATCGAGTTTACCTACGGCACGCCGAATCTCACTTGGTATCTCGATTTCTGGGGATCGAACGTCCACGATGGTCTCGGCGATCCATGGGAATTGGACATATATGCTGGCGTCAGGCCTGTAACGGGACCAATCAGCTGGGATTTGGGCGTGTTGTACTATTCAAACCCAAGCCACGGAGTCTCGCAAATCAATCCGACGAACGCCGGCACGGACTATGTCGAATTCAAAATTGCGGCGACGATCACACCCATTACAAACCTGAGCCTGACCGCCGTTGGATACGCAACGCCAGACGTCGGCTTCGCCTCGCCGGTAACGGAAACGGGAGAGTTCGACGCGGCTTACACGCTTCCTGCTTGGGGCATATTTACGCCGACGCTCAGCGGCGCGGTCGGTTATACCCATGCCGAAAGAGACAATACCTTCGATGCCTTGTGCACGGATAGGTTTGGCGGCACATGCAATCCCGGCACTGACTCCTACGTCTACTGGAACGCGGGCGTGAAGTTGACCGTAGACAAGTACTTCATGGACTTCCGGTACTGGGATACCAGCATCAGCAAACAGGACGACCCGAATGGTTTCGCCGACGCCCGTTTCGTATTCCAGGCTGGTGTAAACCTCCCGTAATCGAGACGACCTATCCCGTCGCCGTTATAAACCGGGGCCTATTCAAGGCCTCGGTTTTTCGCGTTAGGCGCGTTTGCAATTCGAAGACCCAGGCAGGGCTGCTAGGCGGCCCTGCTGGCGGAACGGTGATTCGCTGGTGCGCCCAACACTCCAGAGTTTTCACCAGCGGCCTTAAGACCGTTACTTGAGAAATCGCGCAACTCAGGCCAGAGATTGAAGCGATGGGTTCTGGTCATCTGCGGCTCACTCCGTGCTCATATTCGTCTTCGCGCTCGTAATCCTGACCACCGTGATCGCCGGCAAGGTCTTGGTGCCGCGTTTCCTGACGCACCACGTCCGGCTGGCGAACGCGCCCGACCAGCCGCGCGCGTTTGGCCGGGACATGGCTTGGCTCGCCATTCAAACCGAAAACAGTGACGCCGTGGCTGCAGCGCTCGGATTGACGGGCTTGCGCCCCGCGAACTGGGATTCGGGCATCGGTGCGATTTACGATCCCGAAGTCTCGGACGGACTGCTTTTCATTTCGCCGCCCATTCGAGGCTGGACGATCATCGCCGGAGAATCGCTGCCGCTGCCCGCCGGTTCCCCGTTTATCGACAAGATGACGCCGCTGCTCAGGCATCTGGGTAAGCAGTTTCGGGGCGTGCAGTACTTTGCGTCCTTCCCGATCATAGACTTCTACGCCTGGGCGCGCGTCGATAAGGGGCGCCCCAAAAGATCGTTCGCGATAGGCGAGGGAGGCGTCGTCTGGGATTCCGGCAAGCCGACGTCTGAGGAAAGGCGGCTGGGACTATCCTACGTCGAGATCAGGGGCATCGCCGAGCGTCACGGTGATCTCGGCGGCCAGCTGTTGCTGCATCCGACCGAAGAGAACGTCTTCGCCGTCGCTGCCGGTTGGAGCCTCAATCCGATGGCGCTCGAGGGCTTTACGCAGCGCCGCAGCGTTGGCTGGATTGCCGACGCGCCGCGTTCATGGCGCCCCGAACGCGCCCGTAGGGTGGCCTAGCAGCCCGCGATCCAGCGCAGCGTTCGCAATCCGCCCCGGCCGACTTGAAAGCTCGCGATTATTGGGCGCGACGGCCGTAATCGTAATCCATGCGTGGCCCTGGAAGCGGCGACGATCGATCGATTGGCGCCGGGTCGCGGTTCGTCGAACCCGACTGCCCGCTCTGCCAGTTATTGTCCTTCGTCGAACGCGCCGGCGGAATGAAAACCTGGTTGGCCGTGCAGAGCCTGCGCCGCGTTTCGTTCTGGCCGCATGAGCGTGGCTTGCCGTCTTTCGAGAGGCAGAACCGAACTTCCCTGAGGCTTCCGCCCGCGCCGCCGCAAACGACCGCGAGCATGTCCGGCCGGAACTGCGGATTGGCGCGCAGGAACTCCCGCTCGACGTCCGCGGCCGACACGATCTGCGATTCGAAGGGATTACGAAACCGGTCGGGTATGGAGATGCTGTCGAACAGCCGGTGGGCCGTCGCGAAATATTGCACCGGGTCCATGCCCGAGCACGTTCCATGTGTGCGGTACTCGTGAATCACGAGTCCACGGCTCGGCATGATGTCGAGCATGTTGGAGATGACGGGCTCAGGCACGAAGGGGCGTCGCGACAGCCGGCAATTCGAAGGGTAACCGCTTTCATACTGCGGCCATAACCCGTGCAGAACGAAGGAGTACCGGCGTCCGTCGCGGCGATTGCATTGCGTGTCGTCGTCACGCCCCTGATCGGCGCAGTAAGTCGGGCTCCACGAAAGGACGAGCGCGTAGTAGTCGAACTTGCCGGGCTCGTCTCCGCCGTAGCCGTCGCGGTCCGATCGCGAGCCGTAATCGTCGTTGTCCGCCCGTCGGTTCGAGCCGCCCGAGCCGGAGCTCGCGCCTGTACTGCTACCGCTCGAGTTCGTGCTCGGCGAAAGCGCCGTCCGCTGCTCGGCGACGAAATGCGCTATGTAGAATCCGAGGAGCGCAAAGACCAGGATCGTGAGCAGGAGATGCGGTCTCAGCATTTCATTGTCTCGGTGTTTTGAGTTCCAGATACTGTGTCAGGCCGAATGACGCTGCAGCCTATGCCGATTGCTTCGCCAGCGCCGCAAGAATGCGCACCCAGCTGCGCGCGCCCTTCTCGAAACTTCGGACGTTGTACTTTTCATTCGGTGAATGAATGCGGTCGTCGTCGAGGCCGAAACCGATCAGCAGGCTGTCCATGCCGAGCGCATCGCGGAACGACGAGACGATGGGGATGGACGCTCCGCTTCCCATCAGGACGGCCGGTTTGCCCCATTCCTCTTCGAGTGCCTTCGCGGCCGCGCGCATCGACGGATCGCCCGTGTCGAACATGATCGCGCCGGAACCGTGATGGCCGAGCCAGGTCGCCTTGCAATCCGCAGGAATGAGCGTCGCGACGTAATCGCGGATGGATTTCATGACGTGTTCGGGATCCTGTCCCGAAACCAAGCGGCACGTAATCTTCACGGAAGCTTTCGCCGGGATCACCGTCTTCGAACCGACGCCCTGATAGCCGCTCGTAACGCCGTTGAATTCGAGCGTCGGCCGCGACCAGAGCTGTTCGATGACAGACCGGCCCTTCTCGCCTGCTGGCGCCGACAAGCCGACGGACCCGAGAAACGATGTTGCTCTAACGCCGAGGGATTCCCATTGCGCTAGCTGATCCGCAGTCGGTTCTTTGACGCCGTCATAAAAGCCCGGAACGGCCACCTTGCCGGTGTTGTCATGAAGCGCGGCCATAACCTTCGCGAGAACGCGAATGGGGTTCGCGACCGGGCCTCCATAGATACCCGAATGAAGGTCGCGCGACGGCCCCGCGATGATGAGTTCGTCGCCCACGAGGCCGCGCAGCATCGTCGTGATAGCGGGCGTATCCTTGTCCCATTGCCCCGTGTCGCAAACGAGCACGAGATCGGCCTTGAGTTCGTCTCCGTGCGCGGCGAGGAAAGCCGGCAGTGACGGCGACCCGCACTCTTCTTCGCCCTCGATCAGCACCGAAACGGCAATCGGCAGCTCGCCCGCAGCTTTCTTCCAGGCTCTCGCCGCCTCGAAAAAGGTCATGAGCTGACCCTTGTTGTCTTCGGCCCCGCGAGCGACGATCACGTCGCCGTTCCCGTCCTCTTTGGCAATGCGTGGCTCGAACGGCGGCGTCTTCCACAAATCCAGCGGATCGGGCGGCTGCACGTCGTAATGCCCGTAGAACAGCACGTGCGGCATTTTCGGATCGCGACTAAGTCGGTCATGGGCGACTACCATCGGATGACCGCTTGTTGGCACAACCTTGGACTCGGCAAATCCGATGTCCTTGAGCGTCGCCGCGCACCATTCGGCGGCTTTGACGCAGCTCGCCTTGTAAGCTGGGTCCGTCGAGACGCTGTCGATCCGCAAAAGCTCGAATAAGCGATCGAGACCGGCCGATTTCGATTTGCCGAGGGTGTCGAGGACGGTTTCGAGCGTGCTCATCGTGCTAGACTTTCTGGCTTGTTGGGCGGCTGGCAGGGGAACTGGATACGAAAGCTAGGAATACCGGGTCTCATTTGCTATGGCACCTCTCCCTGCGCCGATCACTCCTGACGAGAGTGGTAGGCAGCATGAAGACCGCATTGGAGGTCTGATGGCACAGCCAAACGCCGGCGGCAAAAAGAAATGGGTTTACGCGTTCGTGCCCGGCAATGCCGAGGGCAGCGCCCGCATGGCAGAACTCCTGGGCGGAAAGGGGGCCAATCTTGCCGAGATGGCGTCGCTCGCCCTTCCGATACCGCCGGGATTCACGATCACGACCGAGGTCTGCAAAGCCTTCTTTGCCGCAGGATCTACCCTGCCCGAAGCCCTGAAGGGCGAGGTGATGCAAGCGCTCGAAGCCATCGGCAATACGGTTTCGGCGAAATTCGGCGACGAAAAATGTCCGCTGCTCGTTTCCGTTCGATCCGGCTCGCGCGCGTCGATGCCCGGCATGATGGATACGATCCTGAATCTCGGTCTCAACGACAAGACGGTCGAGGGCCTGGCGGAGCTGACGCACGATGCGCGCTTCGCGTTCGACAGCTATCGCCGCTTCATACAAATGTATGGCGACGTCGTGCTCGGCGTCGATCACGGGGCATTCGAGGACATCCTCGAGAATTTCAAAAACCTTAACGGCTTCGCCGCCGATACCGACCTCGACGCCGACGCGTGGCGCGAAATCATCGCCGATTACAAGGCCGCCATCGAACGCGAGCATGGCGCGCCGTTCCCGCAAGATACGAGCGAGCAGCTGTGGGGCGCGATCGCGGCGGTTTTCGACTCCTGGCACAACCCGCGCGCCGAGACTTATCGCCGGCTGCACGACATTCCCGATGACTGGGGAACCGCCGTAACCGTTCAGGCCATGGTGTTCGGCAACCTTGGCGACAATTCCGCGACTGGCGTTGCATTCACGCGCAATCCATCGAACGGCGAGAAGGAAATCTTCGGCGAATATCTTCCGAACGCGCAGGGCGAGGATGTCGTGGCCGGTATCCGGACGCCGCATCCGCTGACGAAGAAAAGCACGATCGGCACGCCGGAGACGTCGCTCGAAATCGCGATGCCTGAAGTCTTTTCAGAGCTTCGCAGAATTTTCGATCGCCTCGAGCAGCACTATCGCGACATGCAGGACGTCGAGTTCACTATTCAGCTTGGAAAGCTGTGGATTCTGCAAACGCGCGCGGGCAAGCGAACCACGGAAGCAGCGCTGAGGATCGCCGTCGATCTCGCAGCCGAAGGCCTCATCACTCAGGATGAAGCAATCCTGAGAATAGAGCCCGCGCAGCTCGACCAGCTCTTGCATCCGGCGATTGACCCGGTAGCCGAGCACGACCTCATCGCCAAAGGGCTTCCGGCGTCGCCCGGAGCCGCTTCAGGTGAGATCGTTTTTCATTCGGAGATGGCTGAGGCGCTGAAGGCCAAGGGGCGAGATGTCATTCTCGTCCGTTCGGAGACAAGCCCCGAGGACGTCCATGGCATGCACGCGGCGGTCGGTATTCTGACGGCGCGGGGTGGAATGACCAGCCACGCCGCCGTCGTCGCACGCGGCATGGGGCGCCCGTGCGTATCGGGCGCTGGTACGCTCAGGATCGATGCCAACGCCGGCATCATGCGGGCCGGCGCTCGCACGTTCAAATCCGGCGACGTCATCTCGATCGATGGCAGCTCGGGCCGCGTTTATGCCGGCAAGGCAAAGATGCTGCCGCCTCAGCTTTCCGGCACGTTCGGCACGATCATGGAATGGGCTGACAGTACGCGCCGCATGAAGGTGCGCACGAATGCCGATACGCCGCGCGATGCCCGTCAGGCGCGCTCGTTCGGCGCGGAAGGCATCGGCCTCTGCCGCACCGAGCATATGTTCTTCGAAGAAAAGCGCATTCTCGCCGTTCGCGAAATGATTTGCGCGGAAGACGAGGAGGGCCGCCAGCAGGCGCTCGATAAACTGCTTCCTGTCCAACGCGCTGATTTCGAAGAGCTGTTCGAGATCATGGCCGGACTCCCCGTGACGATCCGGCTGCTCGATCCGCCGCTTCATGAATTCCTGCCTCACGAGGATCGCGAGGCGGCGCAAGTCGCGGCGGCCCTTGGCATGGACCTTATGCGCCTCAAGGCACGGGTCGCCGAGCTCGAGGAGTTCAATCCGATGCTCGGCTTTCGTGGCTGCCGCCTCGGCATCAAGTTCCCCGAGATCACGCGTATGCAGACGCGTGCGATCTTTGAGGCAGCCGTCCACGCTCACAAGAAGACAGGTGAGGCAGTCCGGCCCGAGATCATGATCCCGTTCATCGCCTATCGGCGCGAGTTCGACATCTTGCGCGAGGTGATTGCCGAAACGGCGAAAGCCGTCGAGACGGAAACAGGCGTTTCCATCTCCTATGACATCGGCGCGATGATCGAGCTGCCGCGTGCTGCGCTCCGCGCGGCCGACATTGCAGCGGAGCCGTCAGGTGCCGACTTCTTCTCGTTCGGAACCAACGATTTGACGCAAACGGTGCTCGGCCTGTCGCGCGACGATGCCGCGCCCATACTGTCGAACTATCTCGAGCACGAGGTGATTGCGACCGATCCGTTCGTGTCGATCGATCAGTCGGGCGTCGGCGAACTCGTCAAGATCGGCGTCGAGCGGGGCCGTTCCGCCAAACCTGATCTGAAGACAGGCATCTGCGGCGAGCACGGCGGCGATCCGAAATCGATCAGCTTCTTCGAGACAGCCGATCTCGACTACGTGTCCTGCTCGCCATATCGCGTGCCGATCGCGCGTCTCTCCGCCGCGCAAGCCACGATCCGCCGGAGACGCCGCGAGCAGGAGGGTTCCTAGAGCAATTCCAGCAAAAGTGTGCAGCGGTTTTGCGTCCGGAATTGCGTCAAACAAAACGTAGAGCGTCGGTCCTGATTCTATCAGGACCGGAAACGCTCTAGAGGGGGCCGTTCTCGCGCCGGTCGATATCGTCGAGGCGAGGCTGGCGCGGACGCGGGCCCTTGTATTTGGGAAGCAGCAGCAACCAAAGCACGGCCGGCGGCACGAGGAAGCTCCACCCGATCCAGTAGGAAAGATCGCGGTTTTTGATGCCGGCCAGAATGCCCGCGAGAATTGAAGCCGCGATCGCGGTCCCGCCCCACAGCACGATCCACTGCAGCGCCATGGAATTACCCTCCATGTCCAAACCGGACATTCCTATTCTAGTCCCTGCCGGACACAAACTGCCAGATGCGCAGTGACTGTGGCAAATTCAAGCTCCGGCGCCGGACGTATTCGCAGATAGGACAAAGTCGAGACCGAGATCGAGAACCGGCGCCGAATGCGTCAGCGCTCCGACCGAGATCATGTTGACGCCGGTCGCGGCAATTTCCCTGACGGTGTCGAGGTTAACGCCGCCCGAGGCTTCCGTAAGGCAGCGCCCGGCGACGATGCCGACGGCCTTCCGCAAATCGGCAGGCCCCATGTTGTCGAGCAGCACGCAATCGGCGCCTTCGCGGACGACAATTTCGAGCTGTTCGAGCGTATCGACCTCAACCTCGATTTTTGTCATGTGCCCTGCGGTGGCCTTCGCGGCTCTGATCGCGGCTTCGATGCCGCCCGCCGCGACGATATGGTTGTCCTTGATGAGAATAGCGTCGAACAGGCCGAAGCGGTGATTATGGCCGCCGCCGCATCTGACCGCATACTTCTCGAATGCTCTGAGCCCGGGCGTCGTCTTTCGCGTATCGACGATCTGCGCGCCGGTGCCCGCAACCGCATCGGCGTAACGGCGTGTCAGGGTCGCGATCCCGCACATTCGGCCCATGAAGTTCAGGGCGACGCGCTCAGCAGAGAGGATGGCGCGAGACTTCCCGGAAATGCGCGCGATCGTGTCGCCAGCGAATGCCGCGCATCCGTCCGCGATCTGGACCGTGAAATCGCACGCGGGATCGAGCTCCCGGAATGCCGCTTCCGCCAACGCAAGGCCTGACACGATGCCGGGCTTTCGCGCCGCGAGCAAAGCGACGGAGCGTGCGTTCGGAGAGACTGTCGCGTCGGTGGTGATGTCGCCTGAGAGCCCGAGATCTTCGTCGAGCGCGCTACGAACCGCGACCAGAACGAGATTTTGTGGGAGTGTGGCGAACGAGGAGGGAGCAGCCGTCATGTCCCGCATGGTGCCAGCATCGGCGGTTCGCAGTGACTTTTTTTGGGCTTCTCGTTAATCGCCTCGAGATCGGCGAGCGTGATGAATGTGCGCTTCTGCAGCGCCGGGTTCGCCTTCGGGTAATCCGTGCGGTAATGGCCGCCCCGGCTTTCCTTGCGAAGCAGCGCCCCAGCCGTGATCAGCTGAGCGGCAAGGAGCATGTTTGAGAGAACCCGGTCGTTCACGACGGCTGCACTCAGCGCTTTGAGTTCGGAAAGGGCAGTCTTCAGCCCCTTTCCGGAGCGCTGAACCCCGGCATACCGCGTCATGATCGCCCGCAGTCTGTCGATCGCCTCACGCCGCGAAGCGGTATCGGCCGCACGGCCGCTGCCGGGAATGCGATGCGGCACGACGAAATGCCCGACGCGATCATGCGGAAGAAGGCCGCGAACGTCGTTCGCAACGCGCGCACCGAAGACGACGGCCTCGAGCAGCGAATTCGATGCGAGCCGGTTGGCGCCGTGAAGGCCGGTCGAAGCAACTTCGCCGACAGCCCAAAGGCCCGTAAGACTCGTCCGCCCGTTCGCATCGGCCGCGATGCCGCCCATGTGATAATGCTCGGCGGGTGCAACGGGTATCAGATCCTTGGAGGGGTCGATGCCTGCGCGCTGGCAATGCCCCCAGACGGTCGGGTATTGCTTTTCGAAGTCGGCGATCGCCGTGCGGCAATCGAGAAAAACGCCGCGTCCCGCATTGAGCTCATTGTAAACGGCGCGCGCGACGACGTCACGTGGCGCGAGCTCGCCGCGAGGATCGATCGCCAGCATGAAGCGTTCGCCGTTTGAGTTGACGAGCGTCGCGCCTTCGCCGCGCAGCGCTTCCGTCGCGAGCGGTGCGGGATCGATTCCGGCATCGATGGCGGTCGGATGAAATTGCACGAACTCCGGATCCGCGATCACCGCGCCGGCGCGCGCGGCCATGGCGAGCGCCTCGCCCTTCGCATAGGAGGGGTTGGTCGTCAGCGCGAACAACGCTCCGACGCCGCCCGTCGCCAGCACGACTGCCGCCGCCGGAACGAATGCGTAACGGCCATTGCCGAGAGCCGTCGGCCGGATCAGCCGGACGCCTTCGACACGATTGTCAGTAACGATGAGGTCGTCGGCTTCATATCCTTCGAGCACCCGTATCGACGGCGTCGCGCGCACGGCGGCGATAAGCGCCTGCATGATCGCCGCGCCGGCCGTATCGCCCGACACGCGGACAACGCGCTTTTCGGAATGAGCGGCTTCCTTTGAAAGAATGTAGTGACCTTCGAGATCCCGATCGAACGGCACGCCATAGGCGAGAAGATCGCGGATCCGATCCGGGCCTTCCTCGGCAACCAGCCGCGCAATGTCCGGATCGACGATGCCCGCACCCGCTTCGATGGTGTCGGCGGCATGCTTTGCTGTGCTGTCGCCTTCGCCGACCGCAGCGGCGATGCCGCCCTGCGCCCACATGCTGGACGCGCCTTCACCGAGAGGCGCGGCCGCAATGACCGTCACCGGCAGCGGCGCCAGCTTCAGCGCCGTGAAAAGCCCCGCAAGTCCGGCGCCGATGATCACGACGTCGCCTGGGCCGGGCTCACCTGTAAAGCCGCTGAACTCTGTAGCGGCGCGACGCTTCGTCGATGCAGCCATAAGTTTTTGCCCTCCCGGGGCGGTGGTCCCCAAGAGTTCGCTAGTTGGTCAGGTTGACCATGCGTTCGACAGCCCGGCGGGCGCGTTCGGCGACATCCGGATCGACGGTAACCTCATGCTGCATGTGCACGAGGCTCTCGTAGATATTTTCGAGGCTGATGCGTTTCATGTGCGGGCAAAGATTGCACGGCCGGATGAACTCGACATCCGGGACCTCGACCGCGACATTCGACGCCATCGAGCACTCGGTGACGAGCATGACCTTGGCCGGGCGCTTCTCTTTCACCCAATGAATCATGCCGGACGTCGAGCCCGTGAAGTCAGCGGCCTCGATAACGTCAGGCGGGCATTCGGGATGCGCGATGATCTTGAGACCGGGTTCGTCGTTCCGCATGGCGCGAAGCTCTTCGCCGGTGAAACGCTCGTGCACCTCGCACGCGCCCTTCCACGCGATGACCTGGACTTTCGTTTGCGATTGGACCCACTTCGCCAAATACTGATCGGGTATGCAGAGAACCCTCGGCACGCCGAGGCTCTCGACGACCTGGACGGCATTCGAGGATGTGCAGGTGATATCGCATTCGGCTTTCACCGCCGCCGAGGTATTCACATAGGTGACGATCGGCACGCCGGGATAGGCCTCGCGCAGCATGCGAACATCCTCGGGCGTTATCGACGATGCCAGCGAACAGCCCGCCCGCATGTCCGGGATGAGAACGGTTTTTTCCGGCGAGAGCAGTTTCGACGTCTCAGCCATGAAGTGGACGCCGGCCTGCACGATGACCTTGGCGTTCGTCCGGGCGGCTTCCTTCGCGAGCTGCAGTGAATCGCCACGGAAATCTGCCACGCAATGGAAGATCTCAGGCGTCATGTAGTTGTGCGCCAGGATGACCGCGTTCCGCTGCACCTTGAGCGCGTTGATCGACTTGATGAGCGGCGCGTAGTGCGGCCATTCCATCGGCGTGATGATATGCTTCACGCGGGCATAAAGGGGGGCCATCTCCGCCTCGAGAGCGGGTGACCACGCGAAAGCTTGGGGCGTCTTCGCGGCAGGCCGGGGTTTAGCCGGTGTCACAAGACTTGAAACCAAAGCAGACATAGTCTTCGCCCTCCATATATGCTCGTTTCGAGCATATTCGGGGTGTGAGTTCCGTCGGCAAACATGCCGTTCACACCGCACCCTGAAATGCTCGACGCGAGCATTCCTGAACATATTTAAAATAATAGATGTGCGAACAAATTTCCAGGGCGGTGGTTCCCGCCCTGGAATTTAGACGATGCCGATTAGCTTCGGCTCGGAGGCGCTGATACCCTGACGCCAGGTGCCGGGCGCTCGAGGAGGACTTCGCGGCGGAAACGGAAAAGTTTCGCCGGACGTCCGCCGGTTCGCGTTTTGACTTCTCCGGTCGGCTCGACAAGGCCCGCACCTTCGACGAGTCGACGGAAGTTTTGTTTGTGTAGATGCGGACCAAGAATGGCTTCGACGGTCTTCTGAAGCTCGTAGAGTGTAAACTCGTCGGGCATCAATTCGAAGACCACGGGCCGGTACTTGATCTTGGCACGCGTACGGCTGATGGCCGTCGCCAATATCCGCCGGTGATCGGACTGCATCGGCAAACCGAGTTTGGGCCTGTCGGTCCATTCTGCGGCGCCGGGCCTTCCGTCCCGGACGGCTTCGTCGGCAAGACCCGCTTCGTAGAGAAGCTCGAACCGTTCGAGAACCTTCTCTTCGTCCCAGGCGGTGCCATCGAGGCCAAAGCAGATACGTGCGCGATCGCCACGAGCGATCGATGGTTGAGTGCTCGTCGCGAGCGCAGGCTTCTCTGCCCACGCTTTGAGACGCGGTTCAATGTCCCGGGCGATGATTTCGGGGCGCCCGCGACGCCAGTCTTCCCAAGGAAAATATTGGTACCAACTCCGCCAGAGACCATTGGTTAATCCATGGTGTCCGACAGCCTGCGTCAATGCAAGGTAACCGATGGAAACAATATTGGGAGTGGCAACGCCTGCGTCAGCGTGGCGGCCACGATCAGCAAATGTATAAAGTTGCTCGGCATAGCCGAGGTCAAGGCCGGTCTGGCTCTGAACCCAGGCTCGTAAGCCGCTCTCCAATGTTCTGTGCTCGCGCGGATTAAAAGGCCCGAACGGCAAAACGTCTGTTGCACCGATGGCGTCCGGATCGCCCCGGACCACAAGTGCGACTGGTTCGTTATCGGATACGGCGACGATCGCCGCATTTAGTCCGATGCCGAGAGAAGGCTCTAGCTCGTGGTCGTCTTCCGGTGCGAGCTGAGACTTTTCAGGCGTCGGTTTTCTCCTGCCAGAAAGTTCCATGTTCATGTTTGTCTTCCCCGTGCTCCCCATGAGGCGAGCTAGTGGGCGATCATGGCGAATTTCAGATAGACCCTGTAAATGAAAAACGCGAATTAGCCCCACAATTGCCTAATTGTCAGTGCGGTGACAAATTTCCGAACCGCAAAAGAAACTGCCTTTGGGCATCCTTTGCCGTTACGGGTTTCAAAACTGACAGCACGCTGTGAAGTTCCGCCGGCACCTTCGGAATTCCGAAAAAAATTTCAGCCTCGCTCGTATCGAACCCCGCGAGCTGCGTCGCTTCGTAGTACGCCGCGATCGTATCGGCCTCCTTAATTGCTGCCACAGCAGCGACACTGAGTTGCCCAACACCGAACCGCTTATGGATCGCTTCGAGCAAGTTCAGTTCGAACGATTTGTAGTCGAGCCCGATCGCTGTTTTGAAAGGGCTGATCAGATCGCCGATGACGTATTCCGGCGCATCGTGCAGTAATGCCGCGAGACGTTCGTTGGCTGTCGAGTTTGGCCATAGCGCCGTGACGATGTCGGTGACGACGACGGAATGCTGAGCGACGGAAAAAGCGTAGTCGCCTTTCGTCTGTCCGTTCCATCGTGCAACGCGCGCGAGCCCATGTGCGATATCCTCGATCTCGATGTCGCGAGGCTCCGGTGCGAGTAGATCGAGCCGGCGTCCCGACAGCATGCGCTGCCAGGCTCTCGGCGTCTTTGCGTACGAAGGATTCATAGCTCTGCGATCTTCAGCTTCTTTTGAAGTTTCGCGCATGCCGCGTGCCTGAAGCACGAGACGAGGTGATCATTGACCATGCCGGTCGATTGCATGAATGCGTATAAGGTCGTCGATCCGACAAAACGGAAACCGTCAGCCTTGAGAGCTTTGCTCATTCTCTTAGAAACATCAGTCTCGGGCTTGATGTCTTTCGTCGATGCGAGAGCGTTGACGATCGGCCGGCCATCAACAAAACCCCATATATATTGGGAAAATCGCATTCGATCGCGAATTTCAAGATAGACCTTTGCATTGGAGATCGTCGCCTCGATCTTGGCGCGGTTCCGGATGATGCCCTCGTTCTTGAGAAGCCGGTCGATATCGCGCGCCGAGTATTGCGCGATGCTCTCGGCATCGAAATTATGGAACGCCTTCCGAAAATTTTCGCGCTTGCGAAGGATTGTGATCCACGAGAGGCCCGCTTGGAATCCTTCGAGCATCAACTTCTCGAACAGTGCGCGATCGTCCGTCATCGGCACGCCCCACTCTTCATCGTGGTAGCGGATGTAAGTGGCGTCCGCGCCGGCCCACGGGCACCGTTCGATCTCTCTTGATGTGATCATGACGACGGTAGAGACGTTGAGGAGCGCGCGGCTGCAGATGCGGCGTAACTCTCGAGGACAATATCGTCGACAGTGACAGCGGCATCGCCTGCTGCGAGCTTCTGGTTTTTCTGCTTTGCCTCGAGTGCGCGGTCGAGGCGAAGCATCGCAATGGCAGCGGTGCCATCAACGGTCCCGACGCGTCCGATCGAAACGTCTCCGACAAGCACATCGTCATTCGGGGAGAGGGGAGCCGAGCCCAAAATTTTTACGGCGCGCTTCCGAACGACAGTCTTGTTTTGCATGCGCGCGACGATCTCTTGTCCGACGTAGCAGCCCTTCGAGAACGATACGCCGTTGAAGAGATCGAAGTCGGCTTCGTGCGGATACGCGTCGCCGAATTTATAATCGCGACCACCCTCGGGCACGCCGAGTAAAACGCGAAGAGCATCGTACTGGCGAAGCGCGATTTCGTTATCCGCATCGCTAAAAGAATCGCTCGCCAGTTGGCCTTCGGCTATCAGTCGTACTCCAAGTGAGGTATGTCTGGGGTCCGAAAAACGCATGGCCTCATCCACAGGAAATGCGTCAGCGCCATCGTCCCAGGCGGCATAGATTCGAAATGACTCCGAAACATCGGCGATGATGACATCGGCGCGAAGCTTATAGATGGCCAGCCGCTTCGCGAGATCGCCGGCGCTCGCACGGAGAACATCGAGCAGGTAGCCGTCGCCGTGACGAACAATAAAAAAGTCGAAGAGGATTTTGCCTTGCGGCGAAAGCAGCGCCGCGTGACGGGCCTCGCCGTTGCGAAGGCCTTCGATGTCATTGGTCACCAGCCCCTGCAGCAGCTTTTCACTGTCCCAGCCGTTAACGCTGACGACTCCGCGATCAGCAAGTCGCGCTATCTTTGCGGCAGACATGAAATTCACGCCTCGGTTGCAAATGAGGGAAGAGTTACGTATGCGGGGCTTTTCTCGTATGCAAGCCTATGGAGCGCCGCAAGATGGTTGAGACTTTCGACGTCGTTATTCGAGGCGCGACGGTCGTCAATCATGATGGTGAGGGCGTCCGCGATATTGCGATCCGGGGTGGCAGGATCGCGGCAATCGGCCAACTCGGCTCGGTCAAGGCTGCCGAAATCATTGAAGCGGCAGGGCTCCACATTCTACCGGGCGTCATCGATACGCAGGTACATTTCCGGGAACCCGGCCTTGAGCACAAGGAAGACTTGGAGACAGGCAGCCGCGCGGCGGTCGCGGGAGGCGTGACGGCGGTCTTCGAGATGCCGAACACCAAGCCCCTCACGACGAGCGCCGAAACCCTCGCGGATAAGGTTCGCCGCGCCCGGCACCGGATGTTTAGTGATTTCGCCTTCTTCGTCGGCGGCACCCGAGAGAATGTTGCCGATATTCCGGCTCTCGAGAAGCTCGAAGGCTCGGCGGGCATCAAGGTGTTCATGGGGTCATCGACCGGCGATCTACTGGTCGACGATGGCACGACGCTCGACCGGATCATCGCGAAGATATCCCGCCGGGCATCCTTCCACGCCGAAGACGAAGCGCGGCTGAAATCGCGGATGCATCTGCGGCGGAAGGGCGATCCCTCGTCGCATCCCGAATGGCGCGACCCGGAAGCGGCCCTCATCGCGACCAAGCGGCTTGTCGCCATGGCCGAAGAGCACGGCAAGCGCGTCCACGTGCTCCATGTTTCGACGGCCGAAGAGATGGAGTTCCTGCGCGAGCATAAAGCGTATGCCTCGGTCGAGGTGACGCCGCACCATCTGACCCTTGAAGGACCTGAAGCTTATGAACGCCTCGGTTCCTACGTTCAGATGAACCCGCCGGTGCGCGATGCCCGCCACCGCGCCGCGATTTGGGCCGCGCTCCAATCGGGCGTCGTCGATATTCTGGGGTCCGATCACGCGCCCCATACGCGCGAGGAAAAGGATCACGTCTATCCCGACACGCATTCCGGCATGACCGGCGTCCAAACCCTCGTTCCGATCATGCTCGATCACGTCAACGCGGGACGGCTGTCCCTGCAGCGCCTCGTCGATCTGACGAGCCACGGCCCTCAGCGGCTTTTCGGCATTCGCTCGAAGGGGCGCATCGCGGTTGGCTATGACGCCGACCTCACCATCGTCGATCTAGACCGGACAGCAACGATCACCAACGGTTGGATCGAAAGCCGCGCCGCCTGGACGCCTTACGATGGCGTGAAGGTTAAGGGCTGGCCGGTCGGGACGTACGTCCGCGGCCGGAAAGTCATGTGGGAAGGCGAGATCATCGGCCCGGCCCGCGGCGAGCCCGTCGATTTTCTCGAGGGCTTCGCGGGCTGAGCCTGTTCGTGACGCCGGTCAGCCTTCGCTGCCGGTTTTCGCGACGCGCGACATTTCCGGCGGCAGCCGCTTCAGTACGTGAACCGTCGTGCCGACATCGGCAAGGGTCGACAGATGCATGACGTTGCCGTTCGTCATCCGGATGCAGCCCGACGATGACGCCGTTCCGATCGAGGAAGCCTCGTTCGTGCCGTGGATGCGATAGAGCGTGTTGCCGAGATAAAGCGCCATGGCGCCGAGCGGATTGCGGACACCGCCGGACATCCGAACCGGGAGTTCAGGACGCCGGGCGCGCATTTCGGCCGGCGGGATCCAGTCGGGCCATGCCGCCTTTCTCGTGATCTTCTCGGTGCCGCTCCACGCGAACCCCTGCTTTCCGACGGCGATCGGGTAGCTATAGGCGCTCGAGGACGTGAGGACGTAATAGAGACGGCGCCCCGCCGTATCGATCACGATCGAGCCGGGCTCGAAACTGCTGTGAAATGAAACCTTGGGAGGGGCGATTGCCGCGATGCGGGGCTGTCCGCCGCCGGTGAGGGAGGCGGGCCCGCGCCCGGCCGGCCCGTTGCGAGCATCTTCATCCGCCGAGCGATCGGACTGGGGCTGATCCCAATCCCAGCCCATGCCGAAAAGCTGCTGACCCATTTTTTGGGCGCTTTCGCGCTGCTTGCGGTCGAGCTTTTTGGGGGTGACGTAACCGTAGGTCTCTTCAGACGGATGAAAGGCATAAGCCGGTGCAGCAATGGCGCAGCTCAAAACCGCTGCTGCCAAAAGCGATATACTCTTCATCAACAAAACTCCGCATTTTCCTCTAATTTGTGAAAAGCGGAATACCCCCTTTAATCCGTCGCTGGATACCCCACTGCGGCAATTGGCAATGCAAGTCGAACGCGGCAGCCGCTGGATTGGAGTTCAATTGGCCCGTTTGAACGAGGTCCAGGACCCGTCTGCGGCGATCACCAGACGCCACCAGAGCCACTGCTTCTTTTCGCGCATCTCCTGAGCCTTCGCGGGTGTGACGAGACGGTAGAGATCGACCTCTTCGGCAGGCGTCAGCTTGTCGAGCGGACGTTCGGCGAGATAGGGCCAGACGTAGATCAGATTGTTCTCGATATCATTGCCGAGAGGGAGGGCGACGGGCGGCATGTTCAGCGTCTCGACAAGGGCTGCGAGAATTTCCCGGCCTTGATGATCTTCCGAGCGCTCCTTCAGCGCCTTGATCGGATCGCTTCCCGGTTCGATGCCGAGGTCTGGAACAATGCCGCTGACTTCGAATGCGGTTTTCAGTTCATCGATGTTTCCGGACCGCGCGGCGGTCAGAATGACGTCGCGAAGGTCTTCGACATGCGGCGGCAATTTCACGGGCTCGCCGCGGCTCTCGTTGGCGCCTGCTCTGGCGACATGGACAAGAGCGCTCGCCGCTACTACGAGTACTAAGAGCAGATTCACCAGGCTTGCTTTTTGAAAGAGGGCCCGCCGGAAACGCTGTTCGCATGTCGCTCGAGGAATTCCCCACATTGCAGTTGCGCCCTCCCTCGATCCCAGTAGCTGTGGTGCCCGAAGCCGTGTTGGATGTGAGAATGCAGCCTAGCACCTGTCGCTTCCAACTCAGAGATCGAGCACGTACCCCTTGCTGAGTTATATCCCGAACCCTCTCATCATCCCTGTCGGTCTGATCGTCGGAATGCTCATTGCCGCCCCGGTCGGGCCTGTCAATGTGCTGTGCATCCAACGGGCCATCGAACGGGGATTCTGGGGCGGAATCGCCGCTGGCATAGGCTCGGTGATGGGTGATGGTCTCATCGCTCTGTGCGCTGGCCTGGGCGTTGGCACGGTTTCCGGCGTCGTCCAAACCCATCGCGCATTCATTCAGGCGATCGGCGGCCTGGCCCTGATCGCTTTCGGGCTTCGTCTTTATTTCAGCGCGCCGCGGCTGAAGATGGCATCCGAGTCCGATGCATCGACCGCTCGCCTCAAGGACTTTGCCTGGGACATCCCGCAGACATTCTTTCTGACGATCACCAATCCGGGTGCGGTCCTCGGACTGTTCGCCGTTTTCGGGGGCGTCACCACGTTCGTCGAGGTCCATTCGACCATTGACGTTCTGCTGATGGTTTCATCCATCGTTGGCGGCAGCATGCTGTGGTGGATTGCACTGTCGAATTTCATCAGCCGCCATCGCCACCGGATCGATCTTCACGTTCTGCAGATCGTAAATCGGGTCGCAGGCGCACTGCTTGCGCTCTTCGGCGGCGTGCTCATCGCCGAAGTCGTCCTGAAGGCTGGCCACTTCTGAGCCGCCAGCCGGTCCGCGTAAGGGGCGTTTCTGATTATTGGTCGCGGCGCGTCAGCGTGAATTCGCCTTCGACGACACGCTTCTCCAGTCCGCGCGTCAGATGGATAACCGCATCTTCACCGTAGATCGCGACCAGATCGGTGAGCGCCGTGAAGAGCGCTGCGTATGCCATCTGCTGCGGCTCGACCCCCGTATCGACACCCTCGTCCCACGCGGCGAGAATAAGATCCAGCGCCTTCAGCGTCGGATTCTTGGTATCGATGTCCTCAAAACACTGCATGTCGCTCCCAATCTTCCCTCTACCCTGGCCGTCGCATATGCAGACGGATACATCCCACCGTTTGTCACCTAGCACGACCTTTTGCGATAGGTCGAAGCTGCCACTATTCACAGTAAACCTTGTGAAAAGGCCTGACCTGCGCGTTAAGCGTGACGCCATGCGCTCAGTTGGGAAATGCTTTGAGAAGCCCGTCGGAAAGTTCCGATCCCTCCGAGAGAAAACGGTTGATGGCCGTCTGGGCTGAAGGGCTGCACGTATTATAGGTGCGACTGTAGCTGCGATACCCCTGATTGAAAGCACGCGTCAGCTTGGCGCGGCGAAGCGCCGTCGATCCTTCGGCGTCCATCAAATCGCGCATGCGGTCGCGCCAGTACTGGCCCTCGTTCGCCCCGCAAAGCTCGCGAAGATAGTGAACCGCTCCGAGGATTTCCGACAGCCGCAGCAGCCGGTCGTCGTAAGGCTTGGTGTCGGAAGCCGCCAAGGCGGATGGACCGCCAGCCCCCGAAAGGAGCACGCTGAGCGCCAGAACAGGGGCCACAAGGTATCGGCTGCGACGTTTCACTTTCCGGTCCGGCTTTCTCATGCGGATCGCTTAAAGCAGATTCTGGGCCTTCGATCAGCGAACGCTTATATTCAACTTTCATTCGGCATCAAAAGGACCGTCCGGCCTTGCCCGCACGCTACAGTTTGACCACACCCGGCGAGGCCGTGAGGGCTTTTTTCAAGGCGCCGAGCGTCGAAGATTTTCCCCCGCGCTACAATATCGCGCCTTCTCAGCCCGTTCTGATCGCGCGGAACGACGTGCATAATCGCCCCGAGCTGCAATTGGTGCGCTGGGGCCTCATCCCGTCCTGGTTGAAAGATCCGAAATCGCTCGGCTCGCCGCTGATCAACGCGCGGGCCGAAACCGCAAGCGAAAAACCGGCCTTCCGGGGCGCGATGCGCCATCGCCGGTGCCTCGTGCCGGTGACGGGGTTCTATGAATGGACGGGCAACCGGAAGGCGCGCCAGCCGCACCTCATCCGCATGAAAGACCAGGAGCTTTTCGCACTCGCCGGGATTTGGGAAGATTGGCTTGGCGCCGACGGCAGCCAGATCGAAACCATGGCCATTCTGACGACGGCCGCCAACGACGAGATTTCCCGGCTGCACGACCGAATGCCGGTCATCATAGAGAGCGCGCATTTCGATCGCTGGCTCGACTGCCGGCCCGGAACCGCCGAGGTCGTGCTCGACCTTTTGACGCCGTTGCGCGCGGGACGCCTCACCACGACGCCGGTCAACCGGAAGCTCAACGATGCGCGAGCGGAAGGTCCCGAGTTGCAAGAGCCGGAATTTTCGACCCTTCTTTAGGTTGAGCTGTCTGTGCGGCTCGCGCATAGCCGAAATCGGCGCTAACCTAAACATAACCCTTAAACTGAAGACCTATTTGTCATCCAAGTGTAGATAGCTACCAAGAGATCGGCCGATCCTGGCCGGGTGGCTTAGGCAGCAGCGGGCGCCAAGGGGCACATGGAGAGAGCGCGATGGCGTATCACGGCGAGGATCTCGACCTCAGAACTCAGCAGACCTGGACTCCGCCCGATGGGACGATCCAGGGCGACGCGTCGTTGACCAACGGCAAGCGCGCCACCTTGCACGCGGGGCCGGTCCTCGTCGACGACACGGTGCTCGCCTGTTTCAACCAGGCTTACGACATCGCGTCCGCTCATCGCTCCGGTGAGGTCCGCATCGAGCACTTGCTCAACGCGATGACCCGCGTCGATCCCGCAGCGGCCGCGCTCGAAGCGCATGGGCTTCGTGTCGTCGCGTTGAAACGCGAGACGGCAACCATTATCGCGGGTGAGCTCCCAGCTGTTTCGGGCACCGGCGCCGTATCGCCGCGCCGTTCCGACGAATTGGCCGAGCTCCTGCGCCTCTCCTCGTCATTCGCCGCGCGCAGGAATGCCGCCGTGAGCATCGACGACCTCCTGCATGTGCTGTTTGATCAGAGGTCGGACTTCGCACAGTCCGAATTGCTGTTCCGCTTCTCGTCGCGCTTCACGCCGATGCCTGAACCTTTGCCGCCGTTGACGCGTGCCGAAGGCCGCTATACCCCGAGCAACCTCCGTTACGCTGCGGAATACGCTCGCCCAGCCTATCGCAACGACTATTTGGCGACCTCGGCCGACACGCTGCAGAATTCCCGCCTCGATGCGCTCGAGCAAATGGTGCGCACCTTAAGTCACGATTTCTCCAACGAGCGGCACATCATAGCCGGGCTCATCCGAGATCTGAGCCGCGATACGCTCGCCCACCAGGATGACCAGGGGCGCGGCCAAGCCGTGTTGATCGACCGGGTGGGTGCGCTGGAAGCGGCGCTCCGCGAAGGCGGCACAGGCTCGGCCGAAACGCTCCCGCTCGTCTCGAAGCTCGAGAACGTCGAAGCGGCACTGGAGCTTCGCCTGCAGGAGATGTCGCAATCCTGGGCGGTACTCTCGACCCGCCTTCAGGAACTCGAAGCAACGATGCGCGCCCGACCGGCTGCCGACTCCACGGTGGACCTGAAGCCAATTGCCGATCGCCTCGACGTCATCGAGGAGGCGGTGCTCGGCCACGATCATCGCGGGCTGGGGGACCTCGCAGACCGGCTCTCGAAGCTCGACGACGACATCGGCCGTGTGCTCGCGGCATCGCCCGATGCTGGAAGAACCGAAGCCTTGCTCGGAGGCCTCGACAAGATCGATGGCGTATCGAACAAGCTCGACGCCCAGAATGGATCGCTTGCAGAACTTGGGATCGCTCTCGTCGAGCGCATGAACTCGGTCGAGCGCGCTGTCGCAGCCGAGATCGAAACGGCGGCCGCTAAGCATCAGGCCTACGCGCAGGATCTCACCGAGGTCCATGAAGCTCTGCTGAAGGTCAACGAGAACCAGCACACCCTCGCCGGTTCCATGGATCAATGGCGAACGGAATCGGCAACCGACGTCGCCAATATTTTGAACCGTCTCGAAACCATCGATCGGGATACAGCGCTACCCGCGGAAACGATCGCCGCGCTGAACCATCATATGGAAGCGACGAACCGCTTCATCATCGAGCGGTACCATCGCCGGCATCGCTTCCTGTATTGGCTGTTTGGGACGGACGATTGGATGGGCGCCAGTTGGCCGTCCAGCAAAGCGACGATCGAAGCGGAAGAGCGCCGCCTCAAGGAGGCTGGCGCTTGATCTCAGTTCTGCTGCCCGCGGTCCGATCGGCCGTTTACTAAAGCCTGCCGAAATGCCTTGAGTTCACCACCGCGCCCGTGCTTTCCTTAAGAAAGTGTGAATGGCGTCGGGGTCAGACATGTTGCGGCGGTACTTGATCGTCAACGGCGTAACGACGGCACTTCTCTACGCCACGATTTATGCGCTCACGCCCTCGATGAAGTCGCTCGAGTCTCTGCGCGACAGTTTCGAAGGCTTCGTCATGCAAAGCCCGGTGCTGGGCCCGCTCGTCAACAAGGTCATCCTCGTAACGAGCGCCCTGTAGGCGACGCCGGCTAGAGCAATTCCAGCAAAAGTGTGCAACGGTTTTGCGTCCGGAATTGCGTCAAAACAAAACGCTCTAGTCGCGCGGCGCCGCAGCCCGCTTCAGCCTGTCGTTGATCGCTTCACCCAATCCGTGCTTCGGGATCGGCGTTGCGGCAATCGTCGGAGCGCCAGAGGCGTCGAGCATCCGGAGCGCCGCGAAGAGGTTTGCAGCGGCTTCCACGAGATCGCCCGACGGGCTGAGATTGATGAAGACCCGCGCTGGTTTCTCGGCAACGCCGCCGAATGCCAGAACGGCTTCATTCGGTCCCCATTCGTAGGCGTTGAGCCTTAAGGCCGCCCGCGGCGCGTAATGGCTCAGAAGCTGACCGGGAGAGGCGGGTCTGGTGCTGCTCGCCTCGGTTTCGCGCGCGAGACGCTCGCCTAAAGCCACTTCGATCGCCTCAACCGTCACGGCGCCCGGCCGCAGTAGAACGGGCGTTTCACCTACAAGGCTGACAACGGCAGATTCCAATCCGTGGGACGTCGGCCCTGCATCCAGGATCAACGCCGCCTTGTCGCCGAGGTCCGCCGCGACGTGCTCGGCATGGGTCGCGCTGACATGGCCGGACCGGTTGGCGGAGGGCGCTGCGAGCGGGCGCTGGGCCGCGGCCAGCAAGGCGCGCGCCACGGGATGATCGGGAGAACGAAGGGCAACCGTCGGTAGCCCGGCCGAAACCAGATCGCTGACATCCGACTTGGCGGTGCGTGGTACGACGATCGTTAGCGGTCCCGGCCAGAAGGCTTCCGTCAGTCGCCGCGCCAAGGGCGAGAACTCGCCGATGATAAGCGCCTGCTCCAACCCGAGGACATGCACGATGAGGGGATTGAACGCCGGCCGGCCCTTGGCCTCGAACACGCGCGCGACGGCTTCGCCGTTTGTCGCGTCCGCGCCAAGCCCGTAGACTGTCTCCGTCGGAAATGCGACGAGCGCACCCGACCTGATCATTTGTCCCGCTTCGGCGATCCACTCGGCGTTGGCGGGAGCAATTCTGCCTTGCTTCAATTTTTCACCCGGTTTGCGCGCACCTTCGTTCGGCATAGTCTTCGGAAGCAGAACCCGAGCGGCATTGAGAGACGATCCATGACTTACCAGGCTCCAGTAGACGACATCGTCTTTTCACTTAAGACCGTTGCTGCTCTCGACGACATGGACACGAGCGGGCTCTATCCTGGGCTCGACGCCGACACGGTCGTGGCCGTCATTGAAGAAGCCGGAAAGTTCGGCGCCGAGGTCCTAGCACCTTTGAACGCGGTGGGCGACCGAATCGGCTCGAAATTGTCTGACGGAAAAGTGATGACCCCGCCCGGCTTCGGCGCGGCCTACCGGCAGTTCGTGGACGGCGGATGGAGCGCGCTTCCCTGCTCGGAGGCGTATGGCGGGCAAGGCCTTCCCGAAATTGTGGCGACGCCCGTGGGCGAAATCTGGAATGCTGCGAACGTGTCGTTCGGGCTTTGTCCGCTGCTGACGCAAGGCGCAATTCACGCCATCGAGGCGGGCGGCAGCGAGGAGCTCAAGGCGAAATTCCTGCCGAAGATGATAGCCGGTGCGTGGACCGGCACGATGAATTTGACGGAGCCTCACGCCGGCTCCGATCTCGGCCCCCTATCGACGCGCGCCGAACCGCAGGGAGATGGAACGTATCGCATCACGGGTACGAAGATCTTCATCACCTACGGCGAACACGACATGGCGGAGAACATCATTCACCTCGTTCTCGCGCGGTTGCCCGATGCCCCGCCCGGAACGCGCGGAATCTCGCTTTTCCTGGTGCCGAAATATCTGGTGAACGGCGACGGCTCGCTCGGCGATCGGAACGACGTCATTTGCGCCGGTGTTGAGCATAAGCTCGGCATCATGGCGAGCCCGACGTGCGTGATGAAGTTCGGCGAGAATGGCGGCGCGACGGGCTATCTCGTCGGCGAGGAAAATCGCGGCCTCGCGACGATGTTCGTGATGATGAATGCAGCACGCCTCGGCGTCGGCGCTCAGGGCGTCGGCATCGCCGAGCGCGCGAGCCAGCACGCAATCGCTTACGCAAAGGAGCGCCGCCAAGGCAAAAGCTTCTCAGCCAATGGCTCGGGCGGCATGAGCCCCATCATCGAACATGCCGACATCCGTCGCATGCTCTTGACGATGAAGTCGCTCACACAGGCCGCCCGTATGATCTGCTATGCGACGGCAAAAGAACTCGACATCGGCCATCGCGGCAAAGACGAGAAGGAACGCAAGGACGCATTGAATCGCGCCGCGCTTCTCACGCCGCTCGCCAAGGCTTTTTCCACCGACATCGCCAACGAGGTCGCCTCGCTCGGCGTGCAAGTACACGGCGGCATGGGCTTCGTCGAGGAGACGGGCGCCGCGCAGTACCTCCGGGACGCACGCATTTTGCCGATCTACGAAGGCACGAACGGCATCCAGGCGATAGACCTCGTAACGCGCAAGCTCACGCTGGATGGCGGCGCGACGGTGACGACGTTTCTGTCCGGCCTTGCCGGCATCATCGCTAGCGTGCGGGCGGCGAACCGCAGCGATTTTGGCCACATGGCAGCGCGTCTTGGCGAAGCGCTCGTCAGTCTGCAATCGGCGACGCTATGGATGGCGCAGATGCTGCCGGGAGATACCGAAAAAGCCCTCGCTTCGGCGGCTCCTTATCTCCGGGTGATGAGCCTGACGGCTGGAGGCGCCTACCTCGCGAAAGGTGCGCTGACGGAGCCTGCCGGATCGCCGCGCGTTGCGATCGCGCGGTTCTTCGCGGAAAATCTTCTGACGGAAACGAAAAGCCTTGCGGAGGCGGTGCAACACGGCGCCGACTCCGTACTTGTCGATGCCCACGGCGCGGTGTTCGCATGACATCCGAAATCGCAGAAATCGCGGTCTGGCGCGGTGACGGTGTTCAGGTTCTTCGCCTCGCGCGGCCGGAGAAGAAGAACGCTCTGACCGGTGCAATGTATCGCGCGCTCGCGGACGCCATCGAAGCCGGCGATACAGACGACTCCATCGCCGTACACATCATCACCGGCTCCGGCGGCGTCTTCACGGCCGGCAACGACATCGGCGATTTCCTCGCCACCTCCCGAGGCACGGGCGATCTCAGCACGGACGTAGTGCGCTTCATCCGGCTCCTGCCTGTCGTCAAGAAGCCCCTGATCGCGGCCGTAGACGGCGCCGCGATTGGCATCGGCACGACGCTGCTCTTCCATTGCGATCTCGTTTATGCGACGCCGGACGCGACCTTCGCCACCCCTTTCCTGGATCTCGGCGTTACGCCGGAGGCCGCCTCGAGCCTCCTGATGCCGCAACGCATGGGCTACGCGCGCGCCTTCGCTATGCTCGTGCTCGGCGATCCCATGTCGGCGGACGACGCGGTCGCGTCGGGGTTTGTGAACGCGATCGTTCCGGCTGGCGATCTCGAAAAGACGGCGCTCGACGCGGCGCGCCGCCTCGCTAAGAAGCCGCCCGAAGCATTGACTGTTGCCCGCCGCCTGCTGCGAGGCGATACGAGCGAGATCTTGCAGCGAACCGATCAGGAGGTGTTGGCCTTCCGCGAGCGGCTTCGCTCGCCGGAAGCGATCGAGGCGTTTACGGCCTTTTTCGAAAAGCGGCCTCCGAGATTTGATAAATCGGTTTAGGCCCTGGGTAAGACTCGGTTGGCACGCTCTTCGCCTCTTACGCAACCGAAGCTGTCATATTAAGTTGACCCCCCGTATTCGGCAGCAAGCGAGAGCAGCGGAATGGCGTCTCTGAAGGGCAAGATCCTATTCATCACCGGCGCGAGCCGCGGCATCGGGTTAGCGATCGCGAAGAGAGCGGCAAGGGACGGTGCGAACATCGCCATCGCTGCCAAGACGGCCGAACCGAACCCCAAGCTCGACGGCACCATACATTCCGCAGCGAAGGAGATCGAAGACGCAGGCGGCGCCGCGCTCGCGCTCGAATGCGATATCCGCAACGAGGACGAAGTTCAGGACGCCGTCGCGAAAACCGTCGAACGCTTCGGCGGCATCGACATTTGCGTCAACAACGCCAGCGCGCTTTCGCTAACGTCCATCGAGAAGACCGAGCTGAAACGCTTCGACCTGATGTTTGCAGTCAATACGCGCGGCACGTTCCTGACGTCGAAAACGTGTCTGCCGCATCTGAAGCGAGCCGAGAACCCGCACATTCTGACATTGTCGCCGCCGCTCGACATGCACTCCAAATGGTTTTCCGGACACGTCGCCTATTCGATCGCGAAGTACGGCATGAGCCTCTGTGTCCTAGGCCTTTCGGACGAGTTGAAGAAGGACGGCATTGCTGTCAACGCGCTCTGGCCGAGGACGACGATCGCGACGGCGGCCGTGCAGAATATTCTCGGTGGCGACAAGCTCATGCGCATGAGCCGGACACCCGAAATCGTCGCCGACGCGGCTTATCTCGTCTTCGCCCAGCGAGCGAAAACGTTCTCCGGCCATTTCCTCATCGACGATACTTTTCTTGCCGAAGTCGGCGGCGTGAGGGATTTTGAAGGCTACCGGGTCGACAAGTCGATGCCCTTAGCACCTGATTTCTTCGTCCCTGCAGAGAACAAGCCCCCGCCAGGGGTTCAAATCGCGCGGCTGTCGGAACTGGCGTGATGGACAAGTCGGAGCGCGACAGCAGCAGATGACGACCGCATTGATCACGCATCCGGCGTTTCTCGACCACGACACTGGAGAGCTTCATCCCGAACGGCCGGACCGCATGCGGGCCATCAATGAAGCATTGTCGGAAGAGAGCTTCGTCCTTCTCGATCGCCGCGAAGCGCCTCTTCGCGAAGACGATAAAACATATATCGCCATGGCGCACACCCCCGCGCACGTCGCGGCTCTCACCGCGACGGTGGCGCATATCGATGAAGGCCGCAAATATATCGACGGCGACACGGTTGCGTCACCCGGCACATGGGAAGCCGCCCGCCGGGCCGTCGGCGCCGCACTCGACGCAGTCGATATCGTGATGACCGGCGAAGCGGCGAACGTCTTTTGCCAGGTTCGCCCGCCGGGACATCACGCGGAAAGCCAGCAAGCGATGGGCTTCTGCTTTTTCAACAATGTGGCGATAGCTGCCCACTACGCGCGAAAAAAATATGGCGCTGAGCGGGTCGCCGTCGTCGATTTCGACGTGCACCACGGCAACGGTACGCAAGAAATTTTCTGGTCCGATAAGGACCTTTTTTACGGCTCGACGCATCAGATGCCGCTATTTCCGGGCACAGGCGCGTTGCGGGAAACCGGCGTGGGCAATATATTCAACGCGCCTTTGCGTGCGGGCGACGGGCGTGAACAGTTCGAAGAGGCCTTCAGAAGCCGGATACTCGGGCCGTTGCACAATTTTGCCCCTGACGTGCTATTGATTTCGGCGGGCTTCGACGCTCACCAGAGAGATCCGCTCGCCTCGCTCAATCTTGTCGCAAAGGACTTTCATTGGGCGACCGAATCCCTTTCTGAAGTGGCGCGGCGTCACAGCAACGGCCGGATCGTCTCCGTCCTCGAAGGCGGTTATGATCTCACGGGGCTTGCCCAATCCGTTGCGGCCCACGTAAAGGCGTTGATCGAAGCGGGCCACTGAGCGGCATGCCGGTCCCAACGCTCGGAAGCAGGACAATATGAATACGAAAACGCCGGAAAAAAACTTTGCCGATATCAAGGAGATGACATTCGAACGCGCGTTGAAGGAGCTTGAGGCCATTGTCGGCAAGCTCGAGCGCGGCGATGTCGAACTTGAGGAAAGCATAACGATATACGAGCGCGGCGAAGCGCTTCGCGATCACTGCGACCGCCTGTTGAAAGCTGCTGAGGCCAAGGTCGAAAAATTGACACTCGGCGCCGATGGCTCTCCGGCTGGCACCACACCACTGGACAAGGACGGCAATGCGCCGTTCTGAAGGGGCCCAGCGGTGAACCGTACCGGCACCCCCGTTTCCGCCAAACATTAACTTCTCTGCGGCACGCAAGCGCATTATGCCATCTACGAGCCTCCGCAGTTGGGAGGATTGCCGATAGGCGTTATGAATGCCCCGTACTTTCGGGGATGTTTGTTTACCGCCTACTTCCACAACGGTACTTTAGTGACCACCGCATCAAGGTTTTACCGTGAGCCAGACACCGTTACTTGATCGTATTAAGACCCCGCATGACCTGCGTCAGTTGCAGGAAGATCAGTTGCCACAGCTCGCAGCGGAACTCCGCGACGAGACGATCAATGCCGTTTCTGAAACAGGTGGTCATTTGGGCGCGGGGCTCGGCGTCATCGAGCTGACGGTCGCGCTGCATTGGGTGTTCAATACGCCGGACGACCGGCTGATCTGGGACGTAGGCCATCAGGCCTATCCGCACAAAATTCTGACGGGACGCCGCGACCGCATCCGCACCTTGCGCCAGCCGGGCGGCCTTGCAGGCTTCACGAACCGTGACGAAAGTCTCTACGATCCGTTCGGCGCCGGACACTCCTCGACCTCGATTTCCGCAGCGCTCGGCATGGCCGTCGCGCGCGATCTCAGCAACAAATCGAACAATGTCATTGCCGTCATTGGCGACGGTGCGATGAGCGCCGGCATGGCCTACGAGGCGATGAACAATGCCGGCGCGCGCGATGAGCGGCTGATCGTCGTTCTCAATGACAACGACATGTCGATCGCCCCGCCGACGGGCGCGCTCTCGGCGTATCTCGCGCGCGTCACGTCGAGCGGCACCTACCTGCACTTGCGCGATTATGCGAAGCAGCTCGCGAAGCTTCTGCCAAAGGCTTGGGAACGCCGGGCGGCCCGCGTCGAGGAATACACGCGTCACCTCTGGCAGGGCGGTGCCTGGTTCGAGGAACTGGGCTTCTATTACGTCGGCCCGCTCGACGGCCATGACCTCAATCAGCTTCTTCCCGTCTTGAAAAACGTGCGCGATCTCCAACAGGGTCCTATCCTGCTGCACGTCGTGACGAAGAAGGGCAAGGGCTACGCCCCGGCGGAAGCCGCGGACGACAAGTATCACGGCGTCAACAAGTTCAACGTCATCACAGGCGCTCAGGTCAAGCCGAAACCCAACGCGCCGAGCTACACGAAGGTTTTCGCCGATGCATTGATCGCGGAAGCCCGGAAAGACAAACGCGTTGTCGCGATCACGGCGGCAATGCCGTCCGGCACCGGCCTTGATCACTTCGGCAAGGAATTCCCCGATCGCACCTTCGACGTCGGTATCGCCGAGCAGCACGCCGTGACGTTCGCCGCGGGTCTCGCAACCGAGGGCTATAAGCCCTTCGCGACGATCTACTCGACGTTCCTGCAGCGCGCCTACGATCAGGTCGTTCACGACGTCGCGATTCAAAGCCTGCCGGTTCGGTTCGCAATCGATCGGGCAGGTCTTGTCGGCGCCGACGGCGCAACGCACGCAGGATCGTTCGACGTAACCTACCTCGCGTGCCTCCCGAACTTTGTCGTGATGGCCGCGGCCGATGAGGCCGACCTCGTCCACATGGTCGCGACGCAAGCGCAAATCGACGACCGGCCGAGCGCGCTCCGCTATCCACGCGGCGAGGGCGTCGGCGTCGAACTGCCCGAAGTCGGCATACCGCTCGAGATCGGTAAGGGGCGCATCGTCCGCCAGGGATCGAAGGTCGCTCTTCTTTCGCTTGGAACGCGCCTTGCCGAATGTCTGAAGGCTGCAGATCAACTCGCCGCCGCGGGGCTATCGACGACGGTCGCCGACGCGCGCTTCGCAAAGCCTCTCGATACGGCGATGATCCGCGATCTGGCCGCCAATCACGAGGTCCTTGTCACCGTCGAAGAAGGATCCATCGGCGGTTTCGGCAGTCACGTGTTGCAGTTCTTGGCCGACGAAGGCTTGCTCGACGGCGGCCTGCGGGTGCGTTCCAAAGTTCTGCCGGACGTTTTCATCGATCACGGCAAGCCGGAAGTCATGTACGAAGAAGCTCGCCTCAATGCGTCGGGGATCGTCGAGACGGTTTTCGCCGCGCTCGGCCGCGCCGCTGCGGTGGGGGAACGCGCCTAGAAGTGGAAGCGAGCCGCAAAGGCTCTGGGACTCGGAGGGAATGAAATGCATCCGATCGTAAGCCTTGTCGCGCGAATACTTCTCTCGGCAATCTTCGTTACCGCGGGCATCAGCAAGATTTCGGGTTACGAGGGCACCCAGGCCTACATGGCGTCTCACGGGCTGCCCGGCGGCCTTCTCCCTCTCGTCATCGCCCTTGAGGTGATCGGAGGCATCGCCGTGCTCTTGGGTGTCTTCTCGCGTTGGGCGGGCCTCGCGCTAGCAGCCTTCTGCATCGCGGCGGCCTTCATCTTTCACTTCAACTTTGCCGATCAGGCCCAGGCGACGAACTTCATGAAGAACATCTGCATGGCCGGCGGCTTCCTGCTTCTCTTCGCCAACGGCTCCGGCCGTTACGCGCTAAGGCCCGACTGAAAGCCGGGCCCCGCGGCGGACCTTATTGTACAGTGATCGTCACGACGTCCGATTTCACCGGCGGATCGTGCGGAATGTGGTTCTTGTCGCCGAGCAAGAGCTGCAGCGTATGTTTCCCGGGCTTCAGTTCGACGGACGCTTCCGTCTGGCCCTTGCCGTAGTGAATGTGGTGTTCGTCCTTGGGGATCGCCTCGCCAAGATTGGGGAGGGTGGCATCGATCAAGAGATGATGATGACCGGAGTGGGGCGCATCGCTTCCCGCCGGAGCGACGTCCATGCCCTCGATGCCGAATTTTATGGTAACCGGGCTCGAAACGGTCGCGCCGTCCTTCGGCTCGATGATAAAGACTTTCGCACCCGCGGGAGACGGTGTCCGCCCGCTGTCGGCTAGGGCAGCGACCGGCAGCGTCAGCGCGATGAGCGCCGCGGCGAATATGGCAGGTTTCATTTTTGTTCTCTCCATCTAGACCCGTCAGACAGATGGGGCGGATGCCGGGCAACGTCAATCAGGTCGGCTAAGGATCATGCGTTTGGATCAGATGCTCGTTACGCGTGGATTGGCGCCCTCGCGTGCCCGCGCGCAGGATCTAATCCGGCGCGGCTTCGTGCGCGTCGGCGGCCGGGTTTGCGATAAGCCTGCGCAGGACGTGAGCGATACGCTGATGATCGAGATGTCGGACGTCGCACCCGCCTATGTTTCGCGCGGTGCCGAAAAACTTGCGGCGGCACTCGTGCACTTCGGCTTCGATCCTTCGAACAAAGTTTGCCTCGATGTTGGCGCCTCGACCGGCGGGTTCACCGAGGTTTTGCTGGAAAAAGGGGCCGCCCGTGTTTACGCGGTCGATGTCGGCACCGCGCAGCTTCATCCGCGCATGAAAGACGATCCGCGCGTGGTCTCGCTCGAAAACTTCGACGCGCGACGCCTGTCGCGTGCCGAGGTTCCCGATCCCGTCGCGGCCATCACCGTCGATGTCAGTTTTATATCCGTCACCAAGCTGCTGGCCCCGGCACTACAACTCTCGAGCCCTGGCGCGTGGATGGTCGTGCTCGTGAAGCCGCAATTCGAGGTCGGACGCGACAACGTCGGCAGCGGCGGCATCGTGCGTGACGAGGCAGCGCGTCAAGGCGCGTTGGAAAACGTTCGCGCTTGGATCGAAAGCCAGCCCGGGTGGAGCGTCGTCGGCGCAATCCCGTCGCCCATTCTCGGCGGCTCCGGCAATTCTGAATTTCTACTTGGAGCCCGACGCAATGGCTGACGCGCGCGAACTCTTGATCCGCCGCATTGGCGCGCAAGGCGACGGCGTGGCCGACCTCGATGGCGAGCCCATCTTTGTGCCGTTCACGCTTCCGGGAGAACGGATCGAAGCCGAAGTCGAGGGCGAACGTGCGCGGCTGCAACGGGTGCTTTCGCCGAGCGCCGAGCGTGCCGCTCCGGTCTGCAAGCACTTCGGCAAGTGCGGCGGCTGCAGTGTTCAGCATATGGCGTCCGATACCTACGCCGAATGGAAGCGGAACCTCGTGGTCGATGCGTTCCGTTCCCGCGGCCTCGAACCTGTCATCGATGCCCTGCAAAGAACTGCAGGAAAACGCCGCCGCGCGGTGATGAAGGCGGAACGCACACCCGAAGGCGTGGCTCTCGGCTTCTACGAGGCATCGTCGCACGACCTCGTCGCCATCGAGGAATGCCCCGTTCTCGAACCGAAGATCGTCGCCGCGCTTCCCGTCATCGGCAATCTGATTGCGCCGCTGCTCTCGAAGCACGGCGAAGCACGCGTCGCCATAACGCTGACCAAGTCCGGTCTCGACGTCGAGATATCGGGCATCGAGCGTCAATTGACGCCGGAAGTCAGAACCGCGCTTGCGGCAAAAGCCAGCGATATGAAACTCGTGCGTCTCGTCGTCAGGAATGAAGTCGTCGTCGAGACGCTGCATCCGTTCCTGAGCTTCGGCACGACGGACGTGATCCTGCCGCCCGGCGTCTTTGTGCAAGCGGTGGAAGAAGCGGAAACGGAGATCGCGCGCCGCGTGGTCGCTGCTGTCGGCAAAGCCAAAGCTGTGGCGGACCTTTTCTGCGGCATGGGCGCATTCACGTTTCCTTTGGCCGCGCGCTCCCGGGTTGCTGCGTTCGACGGAGATAAGGCAGCCGTCGTCGCGCTAACATCGGCCGCGAAAAAAACGTCTGGTCTAAAGCCGATTACGGCAACCGTTCGCGATCTTTTTCGCGAGCCGCTATCGCCGCTGGAACTCAATGAGCACGATGCCGTCGTGTTCGACCCGCCGCGCGCCGGAGCTGAAGCGCAGTCGCAAAGACTGACGAAATCGAAGGTGAAAACCGTAGTCGCCGTGTCCTGCAATCCGGCAACGCTAGCACGCGATACTCGCCACCTCGTCGACGGCGGATACAAAATCGAGTCGGTGACCCCGATAGACCAGTTCCTTTATTCCGCACACGTCGAGGTCGTTGCCGTCTTGCGCCGCTAGCGGTCGCCTAGAATTCGGCCGACGAATGCGGGCACGATTTCCGTCGCCCTCCCATAGTGTGCCTCATTGAAAAGGCTCGCGCCCTCGGAAGGTTCGAGATTGAGCTCGACTGTGTGCGCTCCGTTCGCCGCCGCCTCGGCGACGAAGCCTGCCGCGGGATAGACGTTTCCGCTCGTGCCGATCGAGACAAGCAAATCAGCCGCGGCAAGCAGGGCGCTGATGCGTCCCATTTCGTAAGGCATCTCGCCGAACCAGACGACGTCGGGCCGCATGCCGCCGGGCAAGCCGCAAAAGGGACAGGCCGTGTCGACGCGGAGATCGTCGCGCCACACCATGCGATGAGAGCAGAACGTGCAAAGTACTTTGAGCAGCTCGCCATGCATGTGGATCAGCGACCGCGAACCGGCCGCCTCATGCAAGGCATCGATGTTCTGGGTGACGATCATCACGCCGCCGTGCTCAGCCTCGAGGCGAGCGAGCGCGACGTGCGCGGCGTTGGGCCTGAGCCCGCGATGCGCGCGCCGTCTGGCATTGTAGAAATCGTGGACGAGAAGCGGATTGCGCCGAAAGCCCTCCGCCGTCGCGACATCCTGATAATCGTATTTCGACCAGATGCCGTCCGGATCGCGAAATGTCGAAAGACCGCTTTCCGCCGAAAGCCCGGCGCCGGTGAGAACGACGATGTTCCGAAAACGCGCGATTGTGTCGCCTCCGGCTAGCCGCCGATCTGCCCGCGGTGCCGCAGGAAATGGTCGGCAAGCACGATTGCCATCATCGCCTCTCCGACAGGCACGGCGCGGATGCCGACGCACGGGTCGTGCCGGCCCTTGGTGATGATCTCGGTCTCATGTCCCTGTCGGTCGATCGTCCGGCGCGGCGCCAGGATCGACGACGTGGGCTTCACGGCAAATCGGCAAACGACGGGCTGCCCAGTCGAGATGCCGCCGAGAACGCCGCCCGCATTGTTCGAAAGAAAATCCGGCGCGCCGTCATTGCCGATGCGGATTTCATCGGCGTTCTGCTCTCCGGTCAGCTCTGCGGCGGCCATGCCGGCGCCGATCTCGACACCTTTGACGGCGTTGATAGACATCATCGCGCTCGCCAGATCCTGGTCGAGCTTCCCGTAAAGCGGCGCACCCCAGCCGGCTGGCACACCCTCGGCCACCACCTCGATGATCGCGCCGACGGAGGAGCCGGATTTGCGGACTTTGTCGAGATAATCCACCCAGTGCTCGGCAGCCGTCGCGTCCGGCGAGAAAAACGGGTTGTTGTGAACCTCGTCCCAATTCCAGTTCTGCCGATCGATTTTGATCTGACCAATCTGAATGAGCGCGCCGCGGATTTTGACGCCGGGAATGATCTTCCGCGCCACGGCACCGGCAGCAACGCGCGATGCCGTCTCGCGCGCCGACGAACGCCCGCCGCCGCGATAATCGCGGATGCCGTACTTCGCGTCATACGTGAAATCGGCGTGACCGGGCCGGTATGTCTCTTTGATGTCGCCGTAGTCCTTGGAGCGCTGATCGGTGTTTTCGATTTCGAGCGCGATCGGCGTCCCCGTCGTCACCTGCTTGCCCGATGCATCCGGAAAAACACCCGACAGGATTTTGACTGCGTCCGCTTCCTGGCGCTGCGTGGTGAAGCGCGATTGCCCGGGCCTCCGCTTGTCGAGGTAAGTCTGGATGTCGGCGGCTTCGAGCGCGATGCCGGGCGGACATCCGTCGACGACGGCGCCGATGGCAGGGCCGTGGCTCTCGCCCCAGGTCGTCACGCGAAAAAGATGGCCGAAGGTGTTGTGAGACATTGCCTGAATATTCGGAGTGGTGCCCGATGAGCAAATTCGGTGGCTCTGCAACGATTGTTGCCGGGCTGCGTCACCGTTCTTCTTAGGAGCCGTAGCGAAAGGCGGCAAGACCGCATCGCCCGCAAAGCCGCGTGACAAGCTTCAGCGACGCAGATTAACTCAGACACAGTAACGCGTTCGCCGGTCGGTCCTTCACCTGACGATGGGCACGGCGAGACCCACGTATCCGTATTTGATCGACAACTCGGCCGAGCCCGCGTCCGCTGCCCGACCGCAGCCCGCGGCGCATCGAAAGATCGCAGGTGGCGGCAATGCGGATCAACCGTTCGTTCGAACGGCGGGCCTCGATCCGCGTCGCATCGTTTCGTGAAAAGCCCGCTGCCGGCTCATAAAAGACCGTTCTGCCCGGATTGAGCGTCCGTGGTCGAGGGGTCTTTCAGCATGCACTCTTGATGGAGTGCGAAAGAGCCGGAGAGCCGCATCTCCGGCTCTTTTTTGCCGGGTTCAATGCGGAAGAAAATTCAAATCCACTGCATTCTGCCATCCGCGAGCTTCAGGATCCTGTCCTGAGGAACTTCGAGGAATGGCACGAAATCGCGGTCAATTCCGAGAAGCGCTCCCCGCGCGACGCGACTGACGCCGCCGTGGCTGACGGCGACGGTGTCGGTAGAAAGGCTCGCCAGCCAGGCCGAGACGCGCTGCTCGAGGTCGCGATAGCTTTCGCCGCCTTCGGGCCGCCAGCCGTAAGGGTCGGCGGACTTCCCCGCGACACCCCTAGGATCCCTGGCGGGAAGCTCCGCCGCGAGTTCGCCCTCCCAATGGCCGTAGCTCAACTCGACGATCTCTGGCGCGGTGCGAAAGGCATCGGGATCGAGACCGAGCGCCAACCGGGTCAGCCGCATCGTCTCGACGGCACGCAGAAGCGGGCTCGACACGAAATCGAAGTTTGCGACGGAGGGCACGATACCCTTCAAGATCTCGCCGTGGCGGCGCGCCTGCGCAATTCCCGTTTGATTCAAGGGAATATCGCGTTGCCCCTGGTAGCGAGACTCCCGATTCCAATCGGTCTCGCCGTGACGGATGAGATAAAGCGTGATTCCCGGCTTCAAAGAGACAGGGGCTGACGTGTCGCCGCTCAAGCCTCGTCGCTCTTGACGACAGAAATATCCGGAGCGTCTTCGTTCTTCATGCCCTGGATGTGGTAGCCGCTGTCCACGTGATGGATTTCGCCGGTGACGCCGCGCGAGAGATCGGAAAGCAGGTAGAGACCCGCGTTACCGACGTCGTCGATCGTAACGTTCCGGCGAAGCGCCGAATTGTACTCATTCCACTTCAGAATATAGCGGAAGTCCGCGATCCCTGAGGCCGCGAGCGTTTTGATGGGACCCGCCGAAATGGCGTTGACGCGAATACCCGTCCGGCCGAGGTCGGCCGCCAGATAACGCACGCTCGCCTCAAGAGCCGCCTTGGCGACGCCCATGACGTTGTAGTGCGGCATAACCTTTTCTGCGCCGTAATAGGTAAGCGTCACCAGCGATCCGCCGTTCGGCATCAGCTTTTCGGCGCGCTGGGCAAGCGCGGTAAACGAAAAGCATGAGATCAGCAGGCTCTGCGTGAAATTCTTTTCCGTGGTGTCGACGTAGCGGCCATCGAGCTCGTTCTTGTCGGAAAAGGCGATGGCGTGGACCAGGAAGTCCAGGCTGCCCCAGGTCTTGGCGATGTGGTTGAACAGATTATCGATGGATGCGGCGTCGCTCACGTCGCAGTGCAGGACGTTTTTCGCGCCGAGTTCGGCCGCTAGGGGCTCGACGCGCTTCTTGAGTGCATCACCTTGATAAGTCAGGGCGATTTCCGCGCCTTGTGCCGCGCAGGCCTTGGCGATGCCCCAGGCGATCGATCGGTTGTTCGCGACACCCATGATGAGGCCGCGCTTGCCCGCCATGAGGTTGCCGGAAGAGGTGGACGTGTTCGCTTGAGGCCCCGCCATGGGCGCAATTTCCTTAATTATTCCAATTTGGGATTGGTAAGTTTGGCCGCATCCTACACAAATGCCCCTCCCGGTCCAGATACCCGGATGGGGGGAATGCGCGGCCATTGGCCCGGGGGCAGCCATCCCGCCCCGGCGCCGTAGCTGTTCCGTAATGGGATCGAGTGGCTTAATGCGCCGCCATCTCGACCGGCTTCCCGGAAACCTTCGGCCGCTCCGAGCCCGCAATGCGCCCGTCGTCGATGGTTATGATCCGGTCCGCATATTGAAGCGTACGGTGGTCGTGGGTGACCGCCAGAACGGCTCGCCGCGTGTCCTGGGCGACCTGGGCCAGCAACTCCATGACCGCCATGCCGTTTTTGGCGTCGAGCGCCGCTGTCGGCTCGTCGGCAAGGATGACCGAGGGCGATCCTGCCAGGGCCCTGGCAATCGAAACGCGCTGCTTCTCGCCGCCCGACATCTTCGACGGCATGGCGCTGATGCGGTGGCCGAGCCCCACGGCCTCCAGCGCCTCGGCGGCCTGGTCGTAAGCGCCCGCCCCATTGATATCGCGGAGATCGAGCGCCAGCATGACGTTCTCGACCGCCGATAAGGTCGGCACGAGATTATAGGACTGGAACACGAACCCGACGTGCTTCCGCCGGAGATTGGCAAGCTGTTCCTTACTCATGTTCTGGGTCTTGTGGCCCGCGATCGTGAGCTTTCCCTGCGTCGGCGAAAGGATGCAGCCGAGGATCGAGAGCAGCGTCGTCTTGCCGGAACCGGACGGCCCCATCATGAGCGTCAGCTCGCCGGTCTGAAGCTCGAGGTCGATGCCTTTGAGAACCTTGATCTCGTTCGGCGCCGAGCCGAGCACCTTTACGATGCCTTCGGCCTCGACGATCACTTGGCTGTTGCTCGGCTCGGTCATGTTACGTCTCCTGGAAACCGGTTAGCGGCTGAACACGACGGCCGGGTCGATACGGACGACCTTGATGATGGCGCTTGTCGCAGCGAAGATGCACATGCCGATCGTGATCGCAAAAAGCTGCACAGCGAGCGGCATCGTCATGATGATTGTCAGTTTCGTATCCTGCGCGGCCTGGATGGCGATGAGGGCCAGGCTCATGCCGAGAACGTAGCCGATGAGGCCGGATAAAATGGCCTGAATGAGAATGACCTTCACGATGTATCCCGCACCGGCGCCAAGAGCGCGCAACGTGGCAAACTCGTTGATGTGGTCTTTCGTGCTCGAGTAAAGCGTCTGAGCAACGATGACAATACCGACGATCAGGCCGAGAAGCTTACCCGCATCGAGCGCAGCGCCCGCGCCGGTTTGTTTCAGCCAGTAATCCTGGCTGCGTGTGCGGAATTGCGCCTGCGTCAAAACTTCTGTGTCGGGAAGCCGCCTCTCGATTTCCTTACGCACTGTTTCGATATCGGCGCCCGGCAAGAGCGTCACACGCTGATAGCTCGCCTGATCCTGATTGGCGCCTGCCAAACGGCGGGACTCCTCGAGCGACGTGAAGACAAAAGGCAGCGTGGTGAACGAGCGCACGCGCTTGGTGATGGCGACGAGCTTGACCGTCGAGCCGTTGAGTTCTGCGCGGTCATCGAGCTGGCTGACACCGAGATCGTTGAAATAGCTCCGGTCGATCGCGACTGTATTCGGCGCTTCGAGCGCGTCGCGGCTACCGTCGGTAATATTCAAGGGCAGCGCTTTCGGGCTATCGCCGGCGGTGCCGATCAGCAGCACCGTCGTCTCGCCGCCAAGCGGCTTCCGCCACCGGGCGAATGAAACGAGCATGTCTTCTGAGTCTGCAACACCAGGGGCTGATAATGCCATGTAGCGCTCGCGGCCTGACAGGAATGACGGATCGTCGTAGCTCTTCGTCCCGAGCGGAACGACCCAAAGATCAGCAGGCGCCGCATCGATGATGGCCGCGATCTTGTTGGCGGAGCCGAGATAGATGCCGGACTGCACGGCGACGAGCACGACCGAGAACATGATGCCCACGACGGTGACGAAAAAGCTCAAGCGGTCATGGAAGAGATTGCGGTACGCAAGCTTCACCACCATGGGCAATGTGCGCTTGCCCTGCCGGGGCCGCGGCGACGGTGCGGTTCTCGTCTTCGCAAAGGTCGGCGCTGAAGCTGCAAGTTCCATGACCCTTTTCCCCTCCTTGAGGCAATGGTCGAATTTTGACGATAGCGGTTCGGTTTGAGCTTTCCCAGGGCCGGGCGTGCGGATAGCCCTGGGGCTTTAGAATTAGGCTTAGCGTTACTCGCAGGGCACATCGACGAGCCCGGCAATGGCCGGAGAGTAGCGGCGGCAGACGTGCTTGGTTTCTGCGGTGGCAGTGGTCGTTTCGGTATCCGCCTTCGCGGTGGTCTCAGTTTTGTCCGTCGTCGCCAAAGCCTGCTTGATCGATCCGGTGGTGACATTCTTGGCCGGTGTCGTCGTTTCGTTCGCAGCGCCCGGCGTCTTTTCAATCACTGTCGTCGTCGCCGGATCGGAAGAAAGCTTGTCTTCGAGCTTGGCCGTCTGAACGACCGGCGTCACGGGAGTCTTCTTCACCGGCGCATCGGCGACTTCGGTAGCCGGAGCGCGCTTGACCTTGGCCACTTTGCGAGCAGGAGCATCGTCCTGATAATCGCGACGCACATAACGGGGGCGCTCGTCGCGGCGATAATCCCTGGCGCTCATATTCTCGGCGGAGTGCGCGATGAACGTTCCGAGCGGGAAACCGAAGCCGAGGCGGACACCGGCGTTCGCGGCATTTGTCATCGTGGTGCCGGCCAGTACGGCGGCGGCGAGGGCGAAAGCGATCTTGGTCATGTGAGCCTCCAGCGGCAACTTTGTTTCTATCTCGTCGCCGGTCCTCGCCGGCTATGAGAGGAGAATGCCTCAGCGCTTCATCCGCCGCTGTTCCAGCTGGAACACCGCGATCGAATTCAGAAATTCTGGATTTGTTTAGTTAAATCAGTTGGTTGCCGGGAGCGTCCTGGTCATGCAGCGATCCGCAGACCCAAGTCGTCACCGACATCGTGTGCCACGGGGGCGGTCGACACATCGAGCGCCATCAGCAATTGCTGTGCGTTGAACCCGAAGCGGATGTTCAGTGGACGCCGCGCCGCTTCGCGCACAGCTGCAGCCCAAATCCGGAAGCCTCGGTCCAGAAACAAGGCCTTGAGACGCCGGCTTGCAAACACGTCGAGAAGCGCACGAAAGCGGAGCGCGGTCGCCAGACGGGAAGCGTCAGGAGCTTCAAACTCAGCCCAGAGATCGTCTTCAAGATCGCGGATCTCGTCCTCCCTGAGACCGCGGAGAAGCGCCAGCCCTTGGCCTCGCTCGATCAGCATCTCCATGATGACGTTAAGCTCCGACGCGTTAACCACCGGAACGTCGGCAAGATCGATATTCGCACGCATGGCACTGTCTCCCTGTACGCCAATCAGACGCCGATGCTGCCGAAAGCCGACCATGGCGAACCCGCAAGCACGATGATGTCGCGAGCCTTGAGTTCACCAAGCTGAAAATGAACCTCCTGGCCTTCGAGATCGTCGAAGCGATTGCGAATGGCGCTGCCTTCGAAACGATAGGCGCGGCCGTCTTCGGCACGGATCACGCCGACCCCGAGATCGCGCCGGAATTTTTTGATTTCTCCGTACATTTGTTCTCTCCATGAGGCTGCCAGGATGGCCGCTGTCTTCCATGGCTGCATCATGCAAAAGACCTTGATTCTCCGCTGTTCCTGACGGGACACTGCGCACACGGATAATAAATTTTGGGACGGCGTTTGCGTCGTCTTGAGGCCAATGAAGAATTCAAAATGAATGGTTAAAACGCCGGCGGGGAGGCGTGCAGGGTGGGACCGCATTCCCAATCCGCACTTGCCTCCCCGCCGCAGGACCGGCGACAGCTTCGCTAAGGAGGAAGCAAGCCGCCGCTGGCCTTTCGAAGGTTCCGTTTCAAAGTTTCAAAGGTGACTGACTGCCAACATCACGCGCCGGCGATTTCCCTCGGGAGCACTCGGCTTCCCCCTCACTTGAAAAAAGCGTCGGCCCTCATTCCGGGCAGCAACGGGGGATTGCCGTCGAGATCGACCGTGACTTCGAGAACCTCGACGTCGGTCGGACGGCGCGCGCCGCGAAGTGCGAACTGCGGCGAAGTGAGCGACGGGGCAAGCGCGGCAACCGTGCCTTGGAATTCCTTGCCGGGATACGCATTGCTCTTCACGATGACTTTGCCGCCGACCTTGATCTTCGAGACATCGGTCTCGTCGAGCTCGGCCTTGAGACGCACGACCGACATATCTCCGAGCACGGCCAGAGCCTGGTCAGGAGAGGGTGCAACCATCTCGCCGGCCTTGGCCGGAAGCTGGAGAATTCGGCCCGCGACCGGCGCGCGAATACGTGTTTTCTCGAGCAGCGCTTCTGCAACCGAAACATCCGAGCGTGCCGCTTGCAATGCCGATTCCAGCCGATTTGGCGCCGGAATATCGGCCTTCGATTGCGCGGAAGCATAATTGGCGCGTTCCTTTTGCAGCTTGGCTTTCGCTTTTGCTGCATAATTGCGCGCATCTTTCACGCGGTCGGCGCTGCCGGTGCCCTGGCGCTGCGCCTGCAATTCATATTCAAGTCCGAAGCGCGCATTCGTTAGTGCCCGTTCGGCGGTGAAGACGTTGTCTTCCGCGGTGCGAAGATCGTCGCGCGCCTTGTCGAGAGGCTGAGCGTCGCGCTCGCGTTTGCGGGACGCGGCCTCCGTCTCGGCAGCCTGCAGACGTGCGCGTGCTTCATCGTCGTCGAGGCGGATCAGAAGCTCGCCTTCCTCGACATTATCGTTGAGCTTCACGTTGACTTCGGCGATGCGGCCGAGAAGCTGCGCGCCGACGCGCACAAGTCCGGACTTCGGCTCGATCCGGCCGGGTGCTGCGGCTACCCAGTCGATTTTCGGCGCTGTTTCCTCGTTTTTGACAGTGTCGTCGTTTGCGGACTTGGCGCCCAGCAAGTCGCTGCGTGAAATGGCGATGGCCCCGAAGGCTCCAGCGCCGACCGCAACGAGCAGAAAGAGAAGCTTCGCCAGGAAGCCCCCTCTGCGTGGATGGTACGTATCGTCAGTGCTCATGTCATAGTCCTCCTTAGAGATGCAGAGCTGGCCGGAGATCGAACCTGAGATCGAAATCGGGCCAGCATCACGAACGACGCTATCGATCCTATCCCGCCTTCGCTGTTTCGGTTGGAACAGTCGGTGATTGGGTGAATATCGTCGTTTGAGTGCTGACGTTTTTTGTAATCCGGGAATTGCGATTCAAGACGAAAAAAAAAGCTCCGGAGAATTCCGGAGCTTTTTGCTGTGTCGTCTGAGAGACGTCGTCGAAAGTCGTATGGGGCGCTCTATTGGCACATCTCGCGAAGCGTCCAGCCAACTATTTTGCAGCTCTCGGAACCGTTGGCGTTCACGACGCATTTGCGATTGGGCAAGCGCTGATAGTCGCAATAGTAATTGCCCGAGTGGCCCGAATATCCGTGCATCGGCTTCGAGAAGTTATAGTCTTGGACAAAGAACTCCTTGGCGCCGCCAGCAGCGTATGCAGCCGAGGTGTTGAACGCCACAGCGGCAGCCAAAACGGCAAATGCGCCAAAAGCAAACGTGGAGCTGAATTTCGTCATTGCCTGATCCTCCTTGGGTGAGCCTTGGGAAGCTCGTGAACTTGCTGGAGGCAATCTAGACGCGGCCACCATCCGAGACTGTTACGAGCGGAACAGGACTGCGGCCACCTGCTGGCAACCCGGCCAAAGATGCTATAATCCTGCCTGCATTGAACGTCAGCAAGCGTTGGAAATTGCGAGGAAAAATTTGCGGAAACTTTTTAAGGCCGGCGCCGGTATCTTGTCGCTCTGGAGGGCGCCAAACAGCGTGGCGCCGCTGGCAGATGTGAACGGCAACGCCTACGACTTTGAATTCGTCAGTATCGATGGCGCCCCGATGAAGCTCTCGGATTGGCGCGGTCGTGTGCTGCTGATTGTGAATTCGGCGTCGCTCTGCGGTTTCACCAAGCAATATGCAGGATTGCAGGAACTGTGGACGCGCTATGAGAAGTCCGGCCTCGTCGTGATCGCCGTTCCGTCCAACGATTTCGGCGAACAGGAACCCTCGCCCGACGGTGAGATCCAATCATTCTGTCAGGGCGTGTTCGGCGTTTCTTTTCCCCTGACGTCGAAGCACTCGGTCGTTGGGCCGGAGGCGCACCCCTTCTACAAATGGGCCGCCGAAACGATGGGCCCCGCTGGGATTCCCGTGTGGAACTTCCATAAATATCTCGTTGGGCGGGATGGGCGCCTTTTGCGCTCATTTTCCACCAAGTTGGCGCCCACATCCCGTGAAATGACCTCCTGGATCGAGAAGGCTTTGGAGAAATCTTCTACTCCGCCGCACTAAATCGATCGTCGCGCGTTCTGTTCATGCCCGGTTCAAAGCGGCAAGGGACAATGACGCGTATTGATGATCATAGAGGGCGGACGATGGATAGCAGCCGCCGGTTGCTTTTGAAGTCTGGAGCAAGTTTGGGGCTGGCGTGGATGTTCGCGGCCCGCCCCCTGAAGGCGATCGCCGCAACCGGTATTCCACAAAACGAGTTCAAGGCCCCCGTGCCCTTCTCGTTCGACATCCTGGAGGAGGAGGCGCAGCGCCTCGCCCGGTATTCCTACGAGCCGCCCGTCAACCCATCGCCGGGAGTTCTTGCGGAAATCGACTACGATCAGACGCAGCGCATTCGCTACCGGGCCGACAGAACCGTTCGCGTCGGCAACGCCGACCACTATCCGGTTCAGTTTTTCCATCTGAACAAGTACGCGTCCGATCCTGTCCGCATCAGCGTGGTCGAAGGCGGCCAGGCGCGCGAGGTGATCTACAACCAGGATCTGTTCGAAATTCCCGCCGGTCATCCGGCCGAGGGCCTTCGCGCCGGCACCGGGTTCGCGGGCTTTCGCATCATGGCCGACGACATCAAGACCGATTGGTTCGCGGCCATAGGCGCGAGCTATTTCCGAAGTTCCGGCCCCTTCAACCAGTATGGGTTATCTGCGCGAGGCATTGCCATCAACACGGCAATGTCGAAGCCCGAAGAATTTCCGCGCTTCAAACATTATTGGCTCGAAGCCTCACCGGAGAGGGACGGAGGAGTAAACGTCTACGCGCTGCTCGACGGGCCGAGCATAGCCGGTGCCTACTGCATGAAAACGAAGCGGCAGACTGAGCCCGACGGTCGTTATCGCGTGGTCATGGAAATCGAGGCGCGGCTGCACATGCGAGCGGACGTCGACCGCATCGGCATTGCGCCGTTCTCGAGCATGTTCTGGTACGGCGAAGACACGCACCAGGAGCCGCGCGACTGGCGCCCGGAAATCCACGACAGCGACGGCTTGGCGGTTTTGACCGGCAGTGGCGAGCGCATCTGGCGGCCGATCATCAATCCTCCGCACGTCATGACGAACACATTTTCGGATCGCGATCCGAAGGGCTTCGGATTGCTCCAGCGCGACCGCAACTTCGATCACTATCTGGACGACGGGATTTTCTACGAGAAACGCCCGTCAGTCTGGGTCGAGCCGCTCGACCCCTGGGGCGATGGCGCCGTGCATCTCATCGAGCTTCCGACCGATACCGAGACTTGGGATAACATCGTCGCCTGTTGGGTGCCGAAGGAGAAAGCGAAGTCGGGCCAGCGGCGCGTGTTTCGCTATCGGCTCTCGTGGCTCGACGACATTCCATTTCCAAAAACCTTGGGACAGACGATCGGCACATGGTCGGGCATCGGCGGCCCGCCTGGGTTGAACTTCAACGCCCGGCCCGCCGGCACGCGCAAGTTCGTCATCGACTTCGCCGGTGAGATATTCGAAGGCCTCGGACGTGACAGCGGCGTGGAACTCGTCGTCAATTGTTCGCGCGGATCGGTCTCTGGCATCGCAACCTATCCCGTCGTCGGCCAGCCACACCGGTGGCGCGCGATGTTCGATCTGAAAGTTGCGGGGCTCGATCCGATAGATCTTCGAGCCTATCTGCGGAAAGGCGACGCCGCGCTCACCGAGACGTGGCTCTACCAGGTCTTTCCCGCGTCCGTCTGAGTGACGGCGTGTAGCGCGTCGCGCAGCTAACAGGCGCGGCGCGCTGGTGGTGCCGCCGGAGCAAGCCCCGGACCCGGAACCCGCTGGCCCGCGCTACTTCGCCGGACCTGTACCAATGGGCAATCCGTTCTCCTGGCCCCATTCGGCCCAGCTGCCATCGTAGACGGCGGCGTTCGTCTGCCCGACCACGGCCAACGCCAGCGCCAGCATCGACGCCGTGACGCCCGAGCCGCACGTCGTCACGACCGGCTTCGTAATGTCGACGCCGACAGCTTTGAAGAGCTGCGTGATTTCGGCAGGCGACTTATACGTGCCGTCGGAGTTCAGAAGCTGCTGCGAGGGAATGTTCTTCGATCCCGGAATGTGGCCCTGCCTCAAGCCCGGACGTGGCTCCGGTTCGCTGCCTTCGAACCGCCCGGCGGGACGCGCGTCTACGATCTGCGAGCCGTTCTTCTTGAGCAGCGCCTTCATGTCGTCGAGGTCACGGATGATCTCGGTATTCTGCAGGGGCGAATAGTGACGTTCCGACCGCTTCGGCGCCGGTCCGTCCTCGAGCGGCCGTCCCTCGGCCTTCCATTTGCGAAGGCCGCCGTTCAGAACGGCGACGTCGCGATGACCCATGGCACGGAAAGTCCACCACACCCGCGCTGCCGAGAATATGCCGGTCGTGTCGTACACGACGATGCGCGCGCCGTCGCCGATGCCCATCTTCTTCATGCGCGACGCGAATTTCACGGTCGACGGCAGCATATGCGGCAGCGACGATTTCTCGTCGGATAGATCGTCGATGTCGAAGAACAAAGCACCGGGAATATGCTCGGCGAGGTATTCCTTCTTGGCGTCGCGGTTGGCGGTCGGAAGGTGCCAACTGCCATCGAGGATGATCAAATCGGGCGAGGAGAGGTGATCAGCGAGCCAATCCGTCTCGACGATCCAGTTCTTGGCTGTAACAGGCAAGGAATTTCCCACTGGTTTGCTGGTCATGGCTTTGTTCGGCGGTTGGAAGCACATAGGCAAATCTGGACGGACCCGCAAGTTGAAGCGGCTAATTGGTGCAGGCAACGCGGTTGCAGCATTTTGCGGCATCTCGGTCCTTGGACAGGTCGGTTTACGCGTTGTTTTTGGCCGCGCTTTTCAGTAAGAGACGGCCTTCGCGACCGGCTGGCGGGGCAACCCGTTGACTGGAAGCACGTGCGGGCGTGGCGGAACTGGTAGACGCACTGGATTTAGGTTCCAGCGGCGCAAGTCGTGGGGGTTCAAATCCCTCCGCCCGCACCACGCTTTCCTCTAAAGCACTGAAATCGCGGTCTTTGTCCGTTCGCTTCACCCCAAAGGTTGTACGCTTGCTGTCTCTCTGCTCAAACTCTGAACGAGGCCGCCTCAGTTGGCCGATGATGCGAACGCTAAAGTTATCGCCACTTTACGCCATGCGTCAGCCCCATTCGCGAACCAACAAGCTCGGATGCTGACGCAGATGTCTCGAAAATGGCTCGTCGCCGGGGGAGGGATCTCAGGCCTTTCCGCAGCGCAATCCCTCCAGGCCAGCGGCCGTGATTACGTTCTGTTGGAGCGCTGTCCGGCCGTCGGCGGCCTGACGCGCACGACGCAAGTCGAAGACTTCTGCTTCGACTACACCGGTCACTTTCTTCACCTTCGCCGTTACCCGTCGCCGTCTCAGATCCCCTATGCCCATCTGAACGACGAAGACTGGGACACCGTAGAACGGAAATCATACTTCTTCGCCGGCGGCCGACTGATTGACGCGCCGATCCAATATCACCTCGGCGAATTGCCTGACGAGCTGCGGAAAGAGTGCGAGGCTTCCTACAATGCGAGGCCCGCGACTGGCGGCAACATCAATGGCTTTCGCGAGTTCATCGTCTCTGGCTTCGGCCAAGCTGTGGCCGATAAGTTTCTCATTCCGCAAAATGAGAAGACGATGGCGACGCCGCTCAGCCGGCTCTCGATCGGCGCCGTCAAAAGATTTTTCCCGCCGCCCGACGAACAGCGCATCCGCGCCGGCTTCGCCAACAAGGCTTTGGAAGTCGCAGAGTATAACAGCACGTTCTGGTATCCGAAGCGCGGCGGCATCGACGTTCTGACGCGCGGTCTCGCGAACGGCCTCAAGAGCGTTGCGACGAACGAAGAAATCGTCGCGATCGACCTCGATCGGCGAACCGTTTCGACGAGCGCGGGACGTAGCATCGCTTGGGAAAAGATGCTGCCCAGCATCCCGCTCAAGGCGCTGTGTAAGATGACGGGCGACCCGCAACTGTCCGCTGCCGCCGATCAGCTGAGCCACAGCTCGACAATCAGTTTCAATTTCGGCGTCCGCGGGAAATTGCCGGCCGCTCTGAAGGACGCGCACTGGGTCTATGTCCCCGACCGCGCCATCCCCTTCTATCGGTTCGGCTGCTATTCGAACATCAGCCCGGCCATGTCATCGAGCGGCTACAACGCCGTATACGTTGAGGTCGGCGTCCCGGGCGAGGATATCGATCGCACCGACATCGTCAGCAAAATCCAGCCTCAAGTCGTCGATGCGCTGGAAAAGCTCGGATGGGTGAAAAGCGACGACATCGTTTGCACGGTGGCGCACATCATCCGTTGCGCCTACGTGCATCACACGCCTAAGCGCGATCAGCTCGTCCAGGACATTCTCGCGCGGCTGAATGCTGCGGGTGTTCATCCCATCGGCCGTTATGGGCTATGGGACTATGTGGGGATGGAAGATTCGATCAGCTCGGCGCTAACGACGGTCGAGGCGCTGGCCGGATGAGGGGGGCCGCCACGTGAAAAGATTGATCGTGACCGCCGACGATTTCGGGATGTCGATCCCGGTCAATGAAGCCATCGAAGCCTCCCATAGAGACGGCATTCTCTCGGCGACCAGCCTGATGACCGGCGGCGACGCATTTGCTGATGCCGTCGAACGCGCGAAGCGTCTGCCGAGCCTCGGAGTCGGCCTGCACATTCACTTGGTCGATAGCCGCCCGGTGCTGCCGCCCGAAAAAGTTCCGTTGCTCGTCGGTCCTGACGGATGCTTCTCGAATAATCCCGAGCGCTTCGGTTTCAACCTGTTCTTCTCGCCCGAGATGCGGAAGCAGGCGGAGGCCGAAATTGCAGCGCAATTCGAACGTTTCAGTGCGACCGGCCTCGTGATGGATCACATCAACGGCCATCACCATTTCCACATGCACCCGGCCGTGACCGACGCCATCGCCAAGCTCGCCCCGCGATACGGCGCGCCGCCTGTCAGATTTCCGGTCGAACCATTTGGGCCGTCGTGGCGGGCCGGCGCCGACAAACCCGTTCAGCGGTTTTTCAATTGGGCATTCTATGCCGGCCTGACGTACCGGATGCGGCGGAAGCTCACTTCCGCGGGTTTGGCGCTTAACGATCACGTATTCGGTGTGACCGATACTGGCGCGATGACAGAAAAACGCATCCTCGCGTATCTGGACCATCTACCCGACGGCGTCACGGAGCTTTATGCCCATCCGGCAATTCGCACCGAAAACCAACCGCAAACCTACACCTCAGCCGAGGAATACCACGGGCTTGTCAGCCCGGTTGTCCGCGCCAAAGTTACCGCCCTTGGGTTGCAACCGCTGACGTTCAAAGCAGCCTTCGCCGCTTAGGTATCGAAAGCCTGAGCCATGTGGTACGCCGACCGGAATTCCTGTAGCGGCGCGTTGGCCGCCTAATATCATCGCCTGGGGGGACGTCCGCCGCATGCACTTGCCGATCCTGGTTCTCAATCCCTTTGTGATCGCCGGTATCATCCTGGGGCTTGCGGCATTGGCCTATCTGACGCTCGCCCTTTACTTCACGAGCCGCTTCCGTGAGCGTCCCGCTGTGCCGCCTGCGGGATTTCGCCCGCCCGTCTCGGTGCTGAAGCCGGTCCACGGCGCGCAGCCGTTTCTTTACGATTGTCTCCGCACGTTCTGCGATCAGGATTGGCCCGAGTACGAAATCATCTTCGGCGCGCATTCGGAAACGGATCCCGCCGTCCAAGTCGTCAAGCGCCTGATCGCCGAGTTTCCCGATCGCAATCTGCGACTGGTCGTCGACGCAAATCTCGTCGGCCCCAATCCGCGAGCGTCAAACCTCGCGAATATCTACAAGGCCGCGCGCTACGATATTCTGATCGTCGCCGATGCCGATCTGAAGGTTGATCGCAACTGCATCGCCTCGATGGCCGCGCCATTTGTCGATCCGAAGGTCGGGGCCGTGGCGTCGATCTACAAAGGCCTCCCTTACGGTGGCGCTCGCGCTGCAGATTTCGGCGCGTTCAATATCAGCGATTGGTTTGCGCCGTCGGTTCTCGTCGACGTCGGACTTCGCGGCATCGATTTCGTATTCGCGATGTGCGGCGTACGCCGGGAAGCGCTCGACTCGTTCGGCGGCTTCGATCATCTCGCCAACTTCTTTCCGGACGACTTTGCGCTCGGCAATCTCACGGCGCAGAAGGGCTACAAGGTCGTGCTCTCTTCCTATTGTTGCGACACCATCGTCGCGGAGAAGAGCTTCGGCGAGCTGTTTCGCCATGAGATCCTATGGCAGCGGATGGAGCGGTTCTGCCGCCCGGGCGACCACTTCATGTCCGTGATCACCTGGCCATTGCCGCTGCTTCTCGTACTGCTGCTGCCGTGGCCGTCCATCGTCGGATTGTCGATCATCGGCTTGGAGATCCTGCTCCGCATCGCGCTTCACTATCAGGTCCGCCAGAGCTTCCGGATGAACACGCCCGCTCAGCCTTGGCTGGTGCCGGTGCGCGAGTGCGTATGCTTCTTCGCCTGGGCCTTCGGCCTCTTCGGCAACAAAGTGCGCTGGGGGAAGAACATCTTCACCTACGAAGCCTTCCGTAAGCTCATTGCGGACGGCCGCAACGCCGCGTCCATGAGTGAGCGGCGCTTGGCTGCGCCGGCCGGAGACAACGGATGAGCGCTGAGCCGATGGCCAGTCCGTCCAACTCGCGCGTCGCGCTGTTCATTGCCGCGATGGTGGGAATAGCGGTCGCGATTTGCCTCGTCGTCTATTTCGGCATCTCGGGGGTCTGGGACGCGATCGCGACAGCAGGCTGGCGCGGCATGAGCGCGATCCTCGGCGCCTATTTGGTATCGCTGTTCTTTTGCGCCTGGAGCTGGCGCGTGCTGCTCGTCGAAAGCCATCCGACGCATCGGGGCCTGTTGTTCCTGTGGGCACGCTGGGTCCGCGATAGCATCGGCAATCTGCTCGCCATCATTCCGGGCGCCGGCGAGGCAGCGGGAGCTCGCGAATTAAGCAAGCACGGTCTGAAGGTCAGCGTCGCCGCCGCGACGACGATCACCGACATGACGACGGAAATGATGAGCCAGCTCATCTATACGTTCATGGGGCTTGCCATTCTCTTCATCTATCATCCCGCCGAGCAAGCGGCCTGGTGGGCAGCAGCCGGCCTCGGCATTGCGACCATCGCTGTTGCAGGATTCGTCATCGCCCAGAAAAATGGGTTGATCCTCTTTCTCGAAACGCTGCCGGCGAAGCTCGGCTTCACGCGCGCCTGGGATGGCCTGTCCGACAGCGAGAGTGTGCATGCCGCCATCCAATCGATCTATCGCGAAAAAGGCGCGGTCGGCGCTTCGACCTTCCTGCATCTTTTGGGTTGGCTTGCGGGCGCAGCAGAAACCTGGATCGCTCTGTGGTTCATGAACCATGCACTTTCGGTAGGCGACGTGCTGTCTCTCGAAAGTCTTGTCTTCGCGCTTCGCACGGCCGCATTCATCGTGCCCTGGGCAGCGGGCGTTCAGGAGGGCGGGTACGTGGTGATCGGCGCATTGTTCGGCTTGGGTCCAGACGTGGCGCTCGCCTTATCGCTGCTGAAACGCGCTCGCGAAATAATCTCCGGCCTGCCCGGCCTTCTCGTGTGGCATTTCTCCGAAGGCAAACGCCTTTGGCAGAGCCGCCTCGCAGCCAAATAGCGCGTAAGTCCCAACGCGCGGCCCTCCGGTCAATGGCCAAACATTAACAGGTGTCTCGGAATTGATCCGGACTCATCAATCGCCGGTTGGGCGAGGAGCTCTGTTGTCTTGCGGCGCCTAAAGCGCTTTACTGGCCTTAAGGGACGTCTACGGAATGTAGGCTATAGCGGCTTGGCGGCAGCCATTCGCTCGTGAGCCAATGAATCCCGGAGGCAGCTGATGAGCCAGCTATGGATGCCGGTTTCCGACACTGACCACATCGAAGGCCGGCGCAATGCGCCTATGACCTTGCTCGAATACGGCGATTTCGAGTGTCCGTACTGCGCTGAGACCTATCCGGTTATCAAGGCCGTACAAGACACGATCGGCTTGGACATGCGGTTCGTCTTCAGGCATTTCCCGCTTACGCGCCTTCATCCCCACGCCGAACACGCAGCGGAAATCTCGGAAGCGGCGAATACGATCGACCGCTTTTGGGAAATGCACGATATCCTTTTCGAGAACCAGACGGCGCTCGATGACACCCACCTGCTGATCGAGGCGAGAGCCGTCGGCCTGGATGACGAGACCGCGCGCATGGCCTTCGATGGCCGCTATGCCGACCACATCAAGAAAGATTTTCGCGGCGGCGTGCGCAGTGGTGTGAACGGAACGCCCTGCCTGTTCGTTAATGGGCAACGCTTCGATGGCCCGCGCGACGTGGAAGCCATCGTGGCGGCGCTAGAGGCCACCATTCCTGACCAGTCCAAGTTCGACGCCTGAACCGAAACGGCACCGTAACGACGGAACCGGCGTTGAATTCCTTCCCTTGAGGTCCAAGTGGAAATTTCAAGAGCCGCGCTCCGCGATCTGCCCTCCGTCGATGCCGTTCTGAAGAGCGCGACCGCTGTGGCGCTGTTGGAGCGCTTCGGACGTTTCGCCACGACAGAGACGATCCGCACCGTGCTTGCAGAAACGCGCGTCGCCCTGAAGACCGGAACGCAGGACATCCCGACGGTCGATCAGGTGGCAAGTCTGGCGTTGACCCGATTGGCCGACAGCGATCGTTCGGGGCTTCGTCCGGTATTCAATCTCACCGGCACCGTTCTTCATACCAATCTCGGGCGCGCTGTGCTCGCCGAAGCCGCGATCGAAGCGGCCGTCGCAGCCATGCGAGATCCGGTCGCTCTGGAATTCGACTTGGCGACCGGATCTCGCGGTGAACGCGACGAACATGTGAAAGAGCTTCTCTGTGCTTTGACGGGTGCCGAAGATGCGACGGTCGTCAACAACAATGCCGCCGCCGTTCTGCTTGCCCTCAACACGCTCGCGGCCAGACGCGAAGCCATCGTTTCCCGCGGCGAGCTGATCGAGATCGGCGGGGCGTTCCGCATGCCCGATATCATGTCCCGCGCCGGTGCGAAGCTCGTCGAGGTCGGGACGACGAACCGGACCCATCCGAAGGATTATGCGACCGCGATCAATGAAGCGACCGGCGTCATCCTCAAGGTTCACACATCGAATTATCGCATCCTGGGGTTCACGTCCGAAGTTGGCGGCGCCGAGCTCGCGCGTATCGCAGCGGCGCGAAAGGTTCCGTTGTTGAACGATCTCGGATCCGGAACGCTCGTCGATTTGTCTCGCTATGGGCTGAAGCGCGAGCCAACCGTGCGGGAAGCCGTGGCGGAAGGCGCCGATGTCGTGACCTTTTCGGGCGACAAGCTACTCGGCGGCCCACAGGCAGGCTTCATTGTCGGCAAACGCGTCATCATCGAAGCCATCAATCGCAATCCGCTGAAACGCGCGCTTCGCATCGATAAGATCCGCCTCGCCGCAATCGAAGCGACGCTGAAGCTTTATCGCGATCCCGATCGCCTTGCCGCGCGTTTGCCAACGTTTCGGTTGCTCGCGCGGCCGCGTTCCGAAATCGAAGATCAGGCAGGCCGCCTGCTGCCGCACATGCAGCACGCCGCGGGACGAGCCTTCACCGTGAGCGTCTGCGAATGCGAATGCCAGATCGGTTCCGGTGCGCTGCCGCTCGATACGATCCCGAGCGCTGGCCTCCGAATCGCGTCGAACGCCGGCGGCATCGAACTCGAACGATTGGCGGCAGCGTTGCGCGGCTTGGAGCGGCCGGTCATCGGTCGTTTGGAGGAGGGGGCTATAATTCTCGATCTGAGATGCTTGACCGATGAAGGCGCATTTCTATCGGCTCTGAGCACGCTCGATCGAGATGCCACGGCAAAATGATCATAGGCACCGCAGGCCACATCGATCACGGTAAGACGGCTCTGGTCAAAGCCTTGACCGGAGTCGACTGCGATCGCCTGAAGGAAGAGAAAGCGCGGGGCATCACGATCGATCTTGGTTTCGCATATTTGCCGACTGCACAGGGCGAAATAATCGGCTTCATCGACGTGCCGGGCCACGAGCGCTTCGTCCACACGATGCTGGCGGGCGCGAGCGGCATCGATTTTGCGTTGCTGACGGTCGCGGCCGACGACGGGGTGAAGCCGCAAACGCTGGAGCATCTCGCGATCCTCGATCTCCTCGGCATCGGCAACGGCGTCGTCGTCGTGACGAAGGCTGATCTCGTCAACGGCGAGCGCATCGGCGAAGTCACGAGACAGATCAAGGAAGCGGCCTCAGGCACCACGCTCGCGAACGCGGATATCCTGACCGTCTCCGCCATGACGGGACGGGGAATCGATGAACTCCGTGAATATCTCATTGCCGCGGCTTCGGTGATCCAAGCGCGATCAGCGGAGGGACGTTTTCGCCTCGCCATCGACCGCGTTTTCACGCTGTCCGGTGTTGGCGTCGTCGTAACAGGCACCGTTCTCTCAGGGGCCGTCCGCGTCGGTGATCGGGTCAGCCTGAGCCCGTCCGGATTGGAGGCGCGCGTTCGTTCGATACATACGCAAAATCGGCCAGCCGATGCGGGACGAGCCGGTGACCGTTGCGCGCTGAATCTTGCCGGACCCGCTATCTCCAAAGACGCGATACGCCGTGGCGATGTCGTGCTCGATCCCGCGCTTCACGCGCCGTCCGATCGCATCGACGCCGTCTTGCGGATATTACCTTCGGAACAGAAATCCATCGGTCAATGGTTTCCCGCGCGCTTGCATCATGCCTCCGCCGAAGTCGGCGCGCGCATCGTTCTGCTCGATGATAAAGCGCTTCGTCCCGGCGAGTTGGCTGACGTACAACTTGTTCTCGATCAGCCGATAGCAGCGGGTGTCCCCGATCGTTTCGTTCTGCGCGACGTCTCGGCGCAACGCACGATCGGCGGAGGCAAGTTCATCGATCTCCGTGCGCCCGCGCGAAAGCGGCGAACGCCGGAACGGCAAGCCCGGCGCGCCGCACTGGCCATCGACGATCCGCAGGCGGCGTTATGCGCCTTGCTCGATGCACCACCTTTTACCCTTGATCTGATAGCGTTTGCTCGCGACCGGACGCTCTCTGACGCACAAGTCGATGAGCTTCAGTCAGAAGCTAACCTGATGATCTTGGAAGCCCGCGACACGCGCACGGCTTTGTCGCACGAGCGATGGGCGTCCTTTGCGGCAAGCTTTCGCGAGCACGTTGCCGCGTACCATGCCGCGAACCCCGATCTACAAGGTATCGGGCGCGAGCAACTGCGCCTGATGCTCGAACCGCGTTTGACCAAGACGGCATTCGCAGCGGCCGTCCAGAAGCTATCTGACGACGGCGGCATCGCACTCGACGGTGCTTTCGTGCGCCTCGCGTCCCATCATGTGCGTTTCGCGCCTTATGACGAGGCGGCATGGAATGCGATCTCCGCGCTCCTCGCCGGAAAAGATCGCTTCCGCCCCCCGAGAGTGCGCGATATCGCCGGCGCAACCGGACGCTCCGAGCGAGATGTCCGTCGCCTGATGAAGCTCGCCGGCCGCCTGGGCTGGGTCGATGAGGTGGCGCACGACCACTTCTTTCTCCGCGAAACCGTCCGCGAGATCGTCTCTATCGCCGCCGGCATCGCGGCACAGGCGGAAACCCGAACCTTTAATGCAGCAGATCTTCGCGACCGCCTCGACAATGGCCGCAAGGTCGCAATTCAGATTCTTGAGTTTTTCGATCGCCACGGCGTTACGCTGCGCAAGGGCGATCTGCGCCGCATGAATGAGCACCGGCTGGACTTATTTGGAACCCCCGTGCTTTCGTCAGTCGATAGGTACGGAGGTGAATCGTCCCCGGTGGGACGTTCGGACTTCAAATCCGAGTGGGGCAGCGAGCCTGTCCCAGGTGGGTTCGACTCCCATTCGCCTCCGCCAACCTTACCAAAAAAGCTGGCCTGAAGCGCGTCAGAAGATATTGATCCGCGGCTCTCCGGTTCTGACGGCGCCGATGATGCGCGCATTCGGATATCCGGCTGTTTCGATGGAATTGCGCAAGTCTTCCGCGCGCTCGGGGGCGCAGGCGATGAGGAGACCGCCGGACGTCTGCGGATCGGTCAGAAGCAAACGCGCCGTGTTCGGCAGACTCTCCGGCAGGAGAACTTCGTGACGGTAGCTCGTCCAGTTGCGCCCTGATGCGCCAGTCGCAAATCCCGCTTCAGCGAGGGTGCGGGCGGACACCAGAAAAGGAATGCGGTCGTAAGCGATGTCGATGCTGACGCCGCTCCCGCGCGCCATTTCGAGAGCATGTCCGAGAAGGCCGAAGCCTGTTACGTCCGTCATGGCGTGAACGTGCGTGTTCTCACCTAACGCAAAGCCTATGTGATTGAGCAAAGTCGTCGACGCGATCATCTCGGCGTAGGCGTCCGCGGGAAGGGCGCGTTTCTTGAATGCCGCCGAATAGATGCCGACGCCGATGCCTTTGGTCAGAATAAGAGCGTCGCCGGGACGTGCGCCCGCATTCCGGCGAATGTTCTGTGGCTTCGCGAGCCCGATCACCGCCAGTCCGTAGAGCGGTTCGGGCGTGTCGATCGAGTGCCCGCCCGCAACGGGAATTCCGGCATCGGAACAAATCGACGCGCCGCCCGCAAGGATCTCCCGCACCGTCTCGACCGGAAGCTTGTCGAGCGGCATGCCGAGAATTGCCAGCGCCATGATGGGCCGCGCACCCATGGCGTAGACGTCGGAGATTGCGTTGGTCGCGGCAATGCGCCCGAAGTCGCGCGCGTCATCCACCATCGGCATGAAGAAGTCGGTTGTCGCCACGACGCATTGATCGTCGTCGATGCGCCAGACGGCGGCATCGTCTCCGGTCTCCGTGCCAACCAGAAGCTGCGCGAACGGTCCTGTGCTCGGCTGGTTAGCAAGCAATTGCTGCAGGACCGAGGGCGCGAGCTTGCACCCGCAGCCGCCCCCATGCGCCAATTCGGTCAAACGAATGACAGGTCCGAGCATTCTTGTTGCCTCTTCGGGAGCGAGGGTTCCGCACGCGGAGAGAGTAATAATAAAATTTCTTGACCTTTGATGCCAGGATATAGGTAGACGATCCGTGTACACCGTTGCAGAAATGTTTTGCCTGAAGTGCCGTTGGAGACATCGATGAACGCTAGTCGCCAATCCGATGTGACGCTGAGGTGGGCCGTCTTCTTGACGATAGCAATCGTCGGGCTTTTCTACGTAAAGTGGTTTCCATATTATAACCGCGCGTTCGTTGCGGCCGACCAGCATTCGATCGGTAATTCGATATTGATGGGCACTGCTGCGGCTCCCCCAGCAGCTTCAGGGGACGCGGCGTTCAGCTACGCCTTGGCCTACGGCAAAGCCATCTGGCAGGCGATGGTGCTCGGCTTGTTGCTGGGCTCGGGGATCCAGGCGCTTCTACCGGCCGACTGGATTGCACGCGTGCTGGGCAAGACGGGCTTCGGCACCGTAGCGGTTGCGGGCATTCTCTCCGTGCCGAGCATGATGTGTACGTGCTGTGCCGCACCTGTCGTCGTCGGGTTGCGCGAACGGAAGGCGTCTCCCGGCGCCGCCATCGCCTTCTGGCTCGGCAACACGGTGCTCAACCCGGCAACTCTCGTATTCATGGGGTTCGTCCTCGGTTGGAATTGGACAGCGCTCCGCATCCTTTTGGGAATCCCGATGGTGTTCGGCCTCGGCCACCTAATCAACCTGATGGTGACGCCAAAGGAAGCAGCAGCGGCCGAAGCCCACATCGCCGCGCTGGCGGCTGCATCAGAAATTCCCGGCTTGACCACGCCGAATGCATTCGTCCGCTGGATTGAAATTTTCGTTGGCATGTCGGTACGCCTGATCCCGGAATACATCGTCCTTGTCTTGCTGCTTGGAGCGGCGCGCGCGTTCCTATTTCCGGAAATCGGCCCTGGCATTGACAATAGCATCGGCTGGATCGTGGCGTTCGCGGTCGTCGGAATGCTGTTCGTGATCCCGACGGCGGGCGAGGTGCCGATCATTCAGGCGATGCTCGCACTCGGCATGGGAGTTGGACCTGCGGCCGCGCTATTGATGACGCTGCCGCCGGTGAGCTTACCCTCGCTGGCTATGGTCAGCGGATCGTTCCGCCTGCAGACACTTCTGACAGTTGCGGGCGGAGTCGTGATTTTTGGCATCGTCGCCGGCCTGACCGCCGTCGGCTTCAGGATATGAAATCACTCTAGCCGATGAGGAGCATGGGATTGGGAGCATGCCGCGCCCAGCCGGCTTCCCCGACCATGATGTCGAGATCGAGCGTGGCGAGATCGTCTGCGTAAGGATCGGCCTTGGTGTCCTTGGCCAGATAGATCATCTTCGCATAGGTCTGGCAGTCGTCGCAGGTCTCCGCCTTGACGATGCCCGGTCCGCCCTCGATCTCCTTCAGTGATACGTGGCGCGTGCTCTCGCATGTGATGCAAATCGCGCGCGTGTGGTTCCACGCCGTCGAACAGAGCGAACAATACAGGTAGCGTATCCCGGGCGCGTCCCCTGAAGCCGTGATCGTTCCCGAAACGGCCGTCGAGCCGCAACACGGGCAAAGGCCCCGCTGCGGCAGCAGCCGCAATGCCGAAGCGTCGAGCGATCCAGCGAGGCGTGTGAAATAAACCTGAAGCGCCGCGGCAACGTAGAGGGTCGCGCCAACGTCGCCGCTGCTGACAGGACCGCGAAGGAAATTGTCCGCGAGATCCTCGATGTCGTCCGTAGTCGCGCCGCGCAATTTCTCGACCGCCTCACGCGCAGGCGCTCGAAGCGAGGAACCCTCGAGCCCATCGAGAAGCATGACGAGACCGTCGCGCCAAGCCGAATTGCGATGATGCCCATCGGCTGCAAGCGGCGGCATCCGCCCTGCCACCGATCTATCGACAAGGGATCGATCGATCGCCGGCAACGGTGCCAACGTCGTCGCCGCTGCGTGCTGCGCGTCCGATAAGGCGGCCATGAACATCAACCATTCCGACATCGGATGGCCTGTCACCAATGCTCTCAGCCGGGCAGCGGTATCGGCAAAGCGCGTTGTGGGATTGGGCAAGATCAGCGGCTCCGGAGATTTCACGCCGCCTTGCGGATTGCCCATCCATTTGCCGCTCGGAGGTGTACCGCCTTGTTTCATTCACCCGCCTCGCGTCTTACGTCGTTCGGTCTCGGGCCTGATGAGCCCGTCGCTACGAGGGACCGGAACCATTTGCGATGGTGTCGCCAAGCCCAGCCGGGCGTCACGTACCCTTGCGTCATCGCCCGCATCGAACCGCGCACCCAGATCGCCGCATAAACATGAACGATCCAGATCAGAATTGCGCCGATTGCACACAAGGAATGAATGAGAAGGGCGGCGCGTTGGGTCGGGATGGAAGTCCAAGTGCCAAAATAATATTCCCAAATGATGAGGCCGGTGATGAAGAGAACCGGAACCAGGATTGCCATCGACCAGAAGACGAACTTCTGTCCGGCATTGAAGCGCGCGACTTCCGGAACGCCTTCCTCATCGTTGGCAAGCACCCGCCTTATCGCCATCATCCACCTGACATCGTCCATGTTCCAGAGATTGTCGCGCCAGAACTGAATGATGAGACCGCTATAGCTGATGAGCAGCACAATGCCGATCCACGGATGTGCTTGCCGTGCCCACTGGCCGCTACCGAAGAATGCCGAAAGCCAATAAAGCAACGGATCGAACATCGAAAGACCCGAGATCATCAAGAGCACGAAACAAAGCGCTGTGATCCAGTGATTGATCCGCGTCGCCGTATCGTTTCTGATCAACGTTCCGCGCGGCCGTGTCATGTCGGAAGCTCCGATGGCGATTTCGGTGCGTTCTTGCCTTCGATAATGCGATCGGCGGCCTCTTCGTCCTCAGGCTGAACTTCGTTCGGTCCGGCGATGACCCAATGCATGAAGCCCGTGACGACAGCAGCTGCAAGGCCCGCAAGCGCCACCGGCTTGATGAGCCCCTTCCAGAATTCCACTGTGGCGCTGATCTTCGGATTCTCGGGCAAACCGGAGTAGATCGACGGCGTGTCGGCGTGATGCAGAACGTACATGACATGCGTACCGCCGACGCCTGGCGGATCGTAAAGTCCGGCATTTTCAAAGCCGCGCGATTTGAGATCTTCGACGCGCTCGCCGGCCCAATCCGTCATGTTCTGTTTTGAGCCGAACAAAATTGCGCCGGTCGGACATGCCTTCACGCACGCAGGCTCCAAGTTGACGGCCACGCGGTCCGAGCACAGCGTGCATTTGTATGACTTGTGATCGACCTGGCTGATACGCGGGATGTTGAACGGGCATCCTTTCACGCAATACCCGCAGCCGATGCAGTTCTCGCTGACAAAATCGACGATGCCGTTTTCGTACTGCACGATGGCCCCCGGCGCGGGGCACGCCTTGAGGCAACCGGGATCTTCGCAATGCATGCAGCCGTCTTTTCGGATCAGCCACTCGAGATCGCCCTTGTCATTTTCATGTTCCGCGAACCTCATCAGCGTCCACGTATGCGGATCGAGGTCCATGGGATTTTCTAACGTGCCGTGAAATGTTCCGACGGGGTTCCTAAGATCGTTCCACTCCATGCACGCCGCTTGGCAGGCTTTGCAGCCGATGCACCGGGTGACGTCGATAAGCTTCGCCATCTCCGCTTCGTGATTGCGCGTCGCCGGCGGCGTCATCGTCGTTGCCGATATCCGGATGAAGTTCTGCGATTGATAATTCGTCATCGACGACTCCGTCAGACTTCGCCTTCAGGTCCGTTGCTCGGCTCGATATTCACGAGGAACGCTTTGAATTCGGGGGTCTGCGTGTTGGCATCACCGACCGACGGCGTGAGGATGTTCGCGCCGTAACCCTTCTTCGCCAGTCCCGTGAACCCCCAATGGAGGGGAACGCCGATGACGTGCGTCGGCTTCCCGGCGACGGTCATTGGCTTGATCCGCTTGGTCACGAAAGCTTTGCAGATCATGTGCCCACGTTTCGAACTCACGCGAACCCAGCTGTTGTTCGCGATGCCCTTTTCGTTCGCCAGGGTTTCTCCGATCTCGATAAATTCCTGCGGCTGCAGAATTGCGTTGATCAGGGCGTGCTTCGTCCAGAAGTGGAAATGCTCGGTCAGCCGGTAGGTGGTTCCCACATACGGGAACTGTTCTGGCGTACCGAAGTCGGCGCGATCGTCGGCGAACACACGCGCCGCCGGATTGTTCTGAACCTTCGGATGGAGCAAATTTTCAACGGGCGATTCCATCGGCTCGTAATGCTCGGGGAATGGTCCGTCTACCATCTGATCGAGCGCGAAGAAGCGGCCCGTTCCTTCCGCGTTCATGATGAAGGGGCCGACGCCGTCCGACGGCTTGATCGTCGGGCCGTAATCGGGGACGTCGATGCCGACCCATCGGCTGCCGTCCCATTGGATGATCGGCTTGGCGGGGTTCCACGGATTGCCCGCAACGTCGGCACTGGCGCGATTATAGAGAATGCGCCGGTTGGCCGGCCACGACCATGCCCAATCCGGCGTGATGCCCTGATCGCGCGGATCGTGCGTATCGCGGCGGGCCATCATGTTGCCCTTCTCGGTATAGGAACCCGTGAAGATCCAGCATCCGCTTTCGGTTGTGCCGTCGTCGCGAAGTTGCCCGAAGCTATCGAGCTGCTGGCCCGCCTTGATTGCGATCGCTCCTGAAGCGTCCTTGATGTCGGCGCGCGCTTTTCCGTTCATTTCCTTCGCCAGCTCGTCGGCGCTCGGTTCGACGGGATCGGTGTAATTCCACGTGAGCTTCAGAATGGGATCGGGGAAGGCACCGCCTTCTTTGCGATAGAGTTCGCGTATCCGGTGGAAAATGCCGGCCATGATCCAGATGTCGGATTTCGCTTTCGCCGGAGGCTCGGCGGCTTTCCAATGCCATTGTAGCCAGCGCGCGGAATTCACGAGCGTACCGTCTTCCTCGGCGAAGCACGTCGTCGGCAATTGGAAGACTTCGGTATCGATCTTTGCCGGATCGGACGGATTGAACGGTCCGACGCTTTCCCAGAAGCGCGACGTCTCCGTGTCGAGCGGGTCCATGACGACAAGGTACTTGAGCTTGCTCAATCCGCGCCGGATCTTGTTCTTTTCCGGGAACGCCTGCAGCGGATTAAAGCCCTGGCAGATGTAACCGTTGATCTCGCCGTGGACCATCATCTCGAAGGCTTTAATGATGTCGTACAGCGGAATGTCGATCTTCGGCAGATAGTCGTATGCCCAATTGTTTTCGGCGGTCGCCGCGTCGCCGAACATGGTCTTCTGGAAGCTGACGAAGAACTTGCGATAGTTCTGCCAGTAGCTCATCTGGTTCGGACGCAGCGCCTTGAACTGCCGCGTCTTCATGTAATCGTCGAACGTCTGCTCCTGATCTTTCGGCAAGGTCAAATAGCCCGGGATCTGGTTCGACAGCAGCCCGACGTCGGTCAGTCCCTGAATGTTGGAATGGCCGCGCAGAGCATTCATGCCGCCGCCGGAGACGCCGATGTTGCCAAGCAGAAGCTGCACCATCGCCATCGTGCGGATGTTCTGCGAACCGACGGAATGTTGCGTCCAGCCGAGAGCGAAAAGGCTGGTCATCGCCTTGTCGGGGAGGCTAGTCCCCGCGATCAGATTGCAAACAGCGAGGTATTTATCGATCGGCGTACCGCAGATGCGGCTGACCATCTCCGGAGTGTAGCGGTCGACGTGCTGGCGCATGAGATTGATGACGCAACGCGGGTTCTCCCACGTGTCGTCGATCTTCGCGAAGCCTTGATCATCGAGCTCGTATTGCCAATCGGTCTTGTCGTAGCTGTGGGTCTCCGCATTGTAGCCGCTGAAGAGACCGTCTTTGAAGCTGAAGCCCTCTTTGACGATCAGGCTGGCGTTGGTATAGGCGCGCACGTATTCGTGCTGAATTTGATCCTTTTCCAACAGATATCGGATAACGCCCGACAGAAACGCAATGTCCGTACCAGGCCGGATCGGCGCATAGAAATCGGCGACCGACGCCGTGCGCGTAAAGCGCGGATCGATGACGACGAGCTTGGCGCCATTATGGATCTTGGCTTCGATAACCCACTTAAAACCGCAGGGGTGCGCTTCGGCGGCGTTGCCGCCCATGACAATGACCACGTTGGCATTCTTGATGTCCTGCCAAGTGTTGGTCATTGCGCCGCGACCGAATGTTGGAGCCAGACTGGCTACCGTCGGCCCGTGTCAGACACGGGCCTGATTGTCGAAGACAAGCATGCCGAACGCGCGGGCCACCTTCCATGTCAGCAGCGCGGTTTCGTTTGACGATGCCGATGCCGCCAGCATGCCGGTCGTGAGCCACCGGTTGACGGTTCCGCCTTGCTCGTTCTTCGCGATGAAATGCGCGTCGCGATCGTCTTTCATCAGCCGGGCGATGCGGTCGAGCGCGAAATCCCAGGTCACTTCCTTGAACTCATTGGTGCCTGGTGCGCGATATTTCGGAACCTGCAGCCGCCCGGGCGAATGCACGACGTCGAGGAGGGCTGAACCTTTCGGGCAAAGCGTGCCGCGGTTCACCGGATGGTCCGGGTCGCCTTCGATGTGCATGATGTTGGCGTGTGAGTTCTTCGCACCGTCGCCCGACGTGTAGATCAGGATCCCGCACGCGACCGAGCAGTAGGTACAAGTGTTCCGGGTTTCCTTGGCCGCGGCAAGCTTAAAGGTCCGAACCGACTGGGCCAGCGCTACACCGCACCCCTGAAATCCCATCGCGCTCAAGCTCGACGATGCGAGCGTCGCACCGGACAGCTTGATGAACCCTCTGCGTGTCAGTGTCATCGGGCACTCCGTACTTTTCGCGCGAGCGAGCCGGATACGTAGAGAACTTAGTATAAGCAGCGGCGGTTGCCTAGGAAACCGGCCGTATCCTCCGAGGCTTACCTCGAAATTCGCGTAATCCTGTCGACCGTTCGAACGTCGGCCGGTTGGAACCCCGGTACGGGGCAATGGAGGCGGGCGACGAGCCTCTCGTCTCTTTTTGAAGCAATCGCGACAGCGTATTGCCAATCGAGCTGAAAGGCTGTTTAAGGCCTCCTCATAGGCTTCCAGGCGCCCGATGTTGGCATCCCACCAGGGATTGTTCCGGGTCGGCGGCACGCGGTGGTTTAAAAACGTAGCAAATTCAACGCAATAGCTGCGAGGGCAACGTCTGTCCGCGACGGTATTGCGGCAGCTGGCGGCGTTAGCGCTTTGTAGACGCGCCGGCGTCTCCCCAAATAGTTGAACGGCAAGGTGCTAAAACAGGCACCGGCAATAGGATTAAACGGCGATGCAGGTCACGGAAACGGCAAGAGACGGATTGAAGCGCACTCTCGAGGTGGTCGTCGGCAAGTCGGAGCTCAACGAGCGCTTCACCTCTCGCCTCGACGAGCTCAAGGATCGCGTGCAGATCAAAGGCTTTCGTCGTGGCAAGGTTCCGCTGGCGCATCTGAAGAAGATCTACGGCAAGTCGCTGATGCAGGAAGTGATGGAGCAGACGCTCAATGATACGAGCGCGCAGGCCATCAAGGATCGCAACGAGCGTCCGGCGCAGCAGCCGAAGGTCGAACTCGTCGATTTCAACGAGCAGACGTTCGAGAAGATTGCTAACGGCGAGGGCGATCTTGCCTACAAGATGTCGTTCGAGGTCTTGCCGCCGATTCCGCTGACAGACCTGACATCGCTGAAGCTCGAACGCCTTGTTTCCGAAGTTGACGATGGCGCCCTCGAGAAGGCCCTGACAAGCCTCGCCGAGCGCAACACGGCCTATGACCCTGAAGAGGGCCGCGTCGCAGGCGAAGGCGACCTCGTGACGATGGATTTCGTCGGCAAGATCGATGGCGAAGCTTTCGAAGGCGGTTCCGCCGAGGGCCAGAGCCTCGTGCTCGGCAAGAAGCAGTTCATTCCGGGCTTCGAAGAGGGCATTGTCGGCCTGAAGGCCGGCGACGAGAAGGTCGTCAGTGCGACGTTCCCGGAAGATTACCCGATGACGTCGCTGGCCGGAAAAACGGCACAATTCGACGTGAAGGTCACGGCAGTCGCAAAGCCCAGAACGCCGGCGATCAATGAAGACTTCGCGAAGGGTCTCGGAACCGAAAACCTCGAGCAATTGCGCGGGTTCGTCAACGAACAGATCAAGCGCGAATATGATCAGGCGTCGCGGGCGAAGCTGAAGCGTGAGATCCTGGATGCGCTCGATAAGGCGCATACGTTCGAGCTTCCGGCCTCTCTTGTCGATTTCGAATTCGACAATATATGGAAACAGCTCGAGAACAATCTCAAAGCCACGAATAAGACGTTCGCTGACGAAGGTAAGACCGAGGACGAGGCTCGCGCCGAGTACCGTGGTATCGCCGAACGCCGGGTTCGCCTTGGTCTCGTGATCGGCGAGATCGGAGAGAAGAACAATCTGCAGGTTTCGCAGGACGAGTTGCGCCGTGCGCTTGTCGAGCAAGCGCGCCGCTACCCGGGCCGGGAAAAGCAGGTGTATGAATATTACGAGAAGACCCCCGGCGCCATTGCTGAGCTTCGCGCACCCATCTTCGAGGACAAGGTCATCGACTATGTGATCGAAGAAGCAAAACCGGTGGAAAAGAAGGTCTCGCGAGACGAACTGTTGAAGGCCGTCGAAGAAGTAACCGAACGCTGATTGCCTTCATCTGCGGAGCAGTGAAAGCTAGAGACTGAAGCGTGCGAGTGAGGCCGGTCTGCGGAACGGGCCGGCCGATATGAGGAAAGACGAAGGCGATGCGCGATCCGGTAAACACACTGACAAATACATTCTGGCCGATGGTCGTCGAGCAGACGACGCGCGGCGAACGCGGCTACGATTTGCCTTCGCGCCTTTTGAAGGAGCGTATCATCTTCGTAACCGGTCCCGTCGAGGATCACATGGCCGCATCGATTTGCATGCAGCTGTTGTTCCTTGAATCCGAGAATCCGAAAAAAGAAATCTCGATGTACATCAACTCGCCGGGCGGCGTGGTGACGGCCGGCATGGCGATCTACGACACGATGCAGTTCGTGAAGCCGCAGGTCGCGACGCTGTGCATTGGCCAAGCTGCGTCGATGGGTTCGCTGCTGCTCTGCGCCGGTGCGAAGGGCATGCGCTACGCGCTCCCGAACGCGCGCATCATGGTGCATCAGCCGTCGGGCGGGTTCTCGGGGCAGGCGTCGGATATCGAACGCCATGCCGAGGACATCATCAAGATGAAGCGCCGCCTCAACGAGACCTATGTGAAGCACACGGGTCAGACATACGAGATGATCGATAAAACTCTGGATCGCGATTACTTCATGACGGCCGACCAGGCCCGCGATTTCGGCCTTATCGATAAGGTTCTCGAAAGCCGCGACGAAGTCGACGCGGGCGTATTCGAGGCCAAATCGTCCGCTTGACCGAGTGCAGGCGCAACAATAGAGCCGTTCGTCACGCGGGAGCAAAAGGTCTGCGCGCCCCCGCGCCGGCGAAACGGAACAAACGCTGCACGGTGCGGCGGTTTAGGTAAATTATCGCAATAAATTCGCGGTGTTGCCGGGTCGTTTATCAACTGTGGCAATAGCGCCGCTTGCGCCTACGGCTGGGTGAGCCCCATTAATCCAATCTTGATCTGCTGAACGTTAGCGTGCTGAGATTGGTGATGAGGTTCACGTCGCCGCAGAATCGGCTCCGCGCCGGGCGTGAACAGCGGGCCAAAGCAAGAACATCGCGTTGATGTGGCTTGCACGGAAGGTGAGAACACATGGCTCAAGAGAAGAACACTCTCTACTGCTCTTTCTGTGGCAAGAGCCAGCATGAGGTCCGCAAACTAATTGCTGGTCCGACGGTATTCATCTGCGATGAATGCGTCGAACTTTGCATGGATATTATCCGCGAAGAGAACAAGAACACTCTCGTGAAGTCTCGTGACGGCGTGCCGACGCCGCAGGAGATCTGCAACGTGCTCGACAGCTACGTGATCGGGCAGTTCCACGCGAAGCGGGTTCTCTCGGTGGCGGTCCACAACCACTACAAGCGCCTCAACCACGCTTCGAAGAACAACGACGTCGAACTCGCGAAGTCGAACATCCTGCTGGTCGGCCCGACGGGCTCCGGCAAGACGCTGCTCGCCCAGACGCTGGCGCGCATCCTCGATGTGCCCTTCACGATGGCCGATGCCACGACTCTGACGGAAGCCGGCTACGTCGGCGAAGATGTCGAGAACATCATCCTGAAGCTCCTGCAGTCGGCCGACTACAACGTCGAGCGGGCGCAGCGCGGCATCGTCTATATCGACGAAGTCGACAAGATCAGCCGCAAGTCTGACAATCCTTCGATCACCCGCGATGTATCGGGCGAGGGCGTGCAGCAGGCGCTTCTGAAGATCATGGAAGGCACGGTCGCTTCCGTTCCGCCTCAGGGTGGCCGCAAGCATCCGCAGCAGGAGTTCCTGCAGGTCGACACGACGAACATCCTGTTCATCTGCGGCGGTGCGTTTGCGGGTCTCGAAAAGATCATCTCGCGCCGTGGCAAAGGCTCGTCTATCGGCTTCTCCGCCAAGGTCACCGGACCCGACGAGCGCCGCACGGGCGAAATCCTGCGCAACGTCGAGCCGGAAGACCTGCTGAAGTTCGGCCTCATCCCCGAATTCATCGGCCGTCTGCCGGTCATCGCGACCCTGGAAGACCTCGACGAAACCGCGCTCGTCCAGATCCTGACCGAGCCGAAGAACGCCATCGTCAAGCAGTATCAGCGCCTCTTCGAAATGGAGGACGTCAAGCTCACCATTACGCTGGATGCGCTGAAGGCCATCTCGCGTAAGGCGATCGAGCGCAAGACGGGCGCTCGCGGTCTGCGGTCGATCATGGAAGGCATTCTGCTCGACACGATGTACGATCTTCCGACGCTGAAGGGCGTGGAAGAGGTCGTCATTGGGCCGGAGGTCGTGGAAGGCTCGGCGAAGCCGCTCAGAATTTACTCCGACCGGGCAGAGGAAAAGGGCTCGACGGCTTAACCCATCGCGACAATTACGGCCTTCCGGGGGCTTGGTCCCGGGACTTGCATGCGGGACGCCGGTCCCCATTTGTTCGGAGGGAGTGGCATCAAGCAGCCAGCCGAGGAAATCCGTAAAACCGGTGGTCCTGAGCTTGGGTCTCACCCCGCGCTCGCGCTCACGAGCATGTCGACCGTCGCCACAAAAAGGGACGGGAAACGTGGCTCCTAAGTGGAACGAGTGTGGAATGCGCTGGTAGGCTGTGACAAGCTTCCGGCGCACGGCGAATAGGTAGTGAAATGAGCGAAGACAAAAAGACCAAAGAGAAAGCCGGCGGCAAGGAGCTGTTCCCGGTTCTGCCGCTTCGCGACATCGTCGTTTTCCCGTACATGGTCGTTCCGCTCTTCGTAGGCCGCGAGAAGTCGATCGCGGCGCTCGAAGAAGTGATGCGCGCCGACAAGCAGATCCTGCTTGCCGCGCAGAAGAACGCCGGCGACGACGATCCGGCACCGGATGCCATTTACGAGATCGGCACGCTTGCCTCGGTGCTGCAGCTCTTGAAGCTGCCCGACGGTACCGTGAAGGTTCTCGTCGAAGGCAACGCGCGCGCCAAGATCGTCCGCTACACGACGAACGCCAATTACTTCGAGGCTGAAGTCGAGCGCATCGCCGAAGTTCCAGGCGCCAAGGACGAGCTTGAAGCGCTCGCGCGTTCGGTCGTGACGCAGTTCGAGAGCTACGTGAAGCTCAACAAGAAGGTCTCGCCCGAAGTTCTGAGCAACGTCGGCCAGATCGAAGACTATGCGAAGCTCGCCGACACGATCGCCTCGCACCTCGCGGTGAAGATTTCCGAGAAGCAGGACGTGCTGGAAACCGTCAGCATTTCCGAGCGGCTCGAGCGCGTCTACACGCTCATGGAGAGCGAGATTTCCGTTCTTCAGGTCGAAAGGAAGATCCGCTCGCGCGTGAAGCGCCAGATGGAGAAGACGCAGCGCGAGTACTATCTGAATGAGCAGATGAAGGCCATTCAGAAGGAGCTGGGCGATTCCGACGAACGCGATGACATCGCCGAGTTCGAGGAAAAGATCGAGAACACCAAGCTGTCGAAGGAAGCCAAGGACAAGGCGCTGGCTGAGCTGAAGAAGCTCAAGCAGATGTCGCCGATGTCGGCCGAAGCGACGGTTGTGCGCAACTATCTCGACTGGCTCTTGTCGATCCCGTGGGGGATCAAGGGCAAGGTCAAGAAGGACATTGCCGAAGCGCAGACGATCCTCGATCAGGAGCACTACGGCCTCGAGAAGGTCAAGGAACGCATCCTCGAGTATCTCGCCGTGCAGGCGCGCACGAACAAGCTGAAGGGGCCGATCCTCTGCCTCGTCGGACCTCCGGGCGTCGGTAAGACGTCGCTTGGAAAGTCGATCGCGAACGCGACCGGCCGTGAGTTCGTGCGCATGTCGCTCGGCGGCGTTCGGGACGAAGCGGAAATCCGCGGCCACCGCCGGACCTATATCGGCTCGATGCCGGGCAAGGTGATCCAGTCCATGAAGAAGGCGAAGCGGACAAACCCGCTCTTCCTTTTGGACGAGATCGACAAGATGGGTCAGGACTTCCGCGGCGATCCGGCAGCGGCATTGCTCGAAGTGTTGGATCCTGAGCAGAACGGCACGTTCAACGACCACTATCTGGAGGTCGACTATGACCTCTCGAACGTGATGTTCGTGACGACGGCCAACACGCTCAACATTCCGCCGGCCCTGATGGACCGTATGGAGATCATTCGTCTTGCGGGTTACACCGAAGACGAGAAACTCGAGATCGCCAAGCGCCACTTGATCCCCGAGCAGTACACTGCGCATGGGCTCGAGCAGGGCGAGTGGTCCGTCGAGGATGGCGCCCTGAAGGAGGTCATCCGCCGTTATACGCGCGAAGCCGGCGTTCGCTCTCTCGAGCGCGAAATCGCCAAGCTTGCCCGTAAGGCAGTGAAGGAGATCCTGACGTCGTCGAAGACGTCGATCGTCGTCACGGCAGAGAACGTCCACGACTTCCTCGGCGTGCCGAAGTATCGCTTCGGCGAAGCCGAGCTCGAGGACCAGGTCGGCATCGTGACGGGCCTTGCCTGGACCGAGGTCGGCGGCGAGCTGCTGACGATTGAAGGCGTCATGATGCCGGGCAAAGGCAGAATGAGCGTCACGGGCAACCTGCGCGATGTGATGAAGGAATCGATCCAGGCGGCGAACGCCTACGTGCGCTCGCACTCCATCGATTTCGGCATTCATCCCTCGCTCTTCGAGAAGCGCGACATCCACGTGCACGTGCCGGAAGGCGCGACGCCGAAGGATGGGCCTTCTGCGGGCATTGCTATGACGACGGCGATCATCTCGGTCCTGACCGGCGTTCCCGTCCGCAAGGATGTGGCGATGACGGGCGAGATCACGCTTCGCGGTCGTGTGCTTCCGATCGGCGGCCTCAAGGAAAAGCTCCTTGCGGCCCTGCGCGGTGGCATTAAGACGGTCATCATTCCGGAAGAGAACGCTAAGGATTTGGCGGAAATTCCGGCCGAGGTACAGACCAAGATGGACATCATCCCGGTTTCGCGCCTCGATGAAGTCTTGAAGATCGCACTCGTTCGCGTGCCCGAGCCCATCACCTGGGACGAAGCCGCTGAAGCCGAGGCGCTCGAGGCGAAAGAGTCCGGAAAGGGCGGTGCGCGGATAACCGCTCACTAAGCTTACTAAACGGACAAATTTAGCGAAATAAGTGCCCCTGCGCAGTAACTGTGCAGGGGCATTTTTCTTTTGCGCACGCTGAGCATTTTGCGTTGTTTTTGTCCGGAAATACGGGCTTTTCCGCTTGACGGGAGGGGCGATTGGGCGCTTCTAGCCGATCATGCGCGGCTGGCTACTCCCCGATGGCCGCCTCGGGCGTTATGCCCTGAGCTGAAACCCATCTCCCACATTAGAGGAAAGACGAGATGAGCAAGAAAGATTTGATTGATGCCGTCGCCAGAGATTGCGAGCTGACGAAAGAAAAGGCGAGCGGCGTGGTTGATGCCGTGCTCGCCCACATTCGCGCTGCGATGAAGGACGGCCATGAAGTCCGTATCCCCGATTTCGGAACCTTCAAGGTCGCTGCCCGTAAGGCGCGCGAAGGCCGCAATCCCGCTACCGGCAAAACCATCCAGATCCCGGCTTCGCGCGTGCCGAAGTTCACGCCGGCAAAGGGCCTGAAGGACGCGCTGAACCTGAACTGATCCGCTTTCACGTATTTTCTGCGCGCGTCGCGAGAGCGGCGCGCGTGTTTGTTTTGACAGCCCTTTCGAGACCGATTAGCAAGGGCGCTTCGGGCGGTTAGCTCAGTGGTAGAGCGCCTCGTTTACACCGAGGATGTCGGGAGTTCGACCCTCTCACCGCCCACCATGCCCGCTAAGAATTGCACGGCAGAGACGGGGTTGCGCCGTGCCGTCAGCATCTCGGCCTATCGAACCTTCAAGCCTCTAATGTCGCGGTTGAGCAGGCCCCCCGGCCGGTTCTGGGATATGCCTGTCGCGGATTGAAGCCGCGCATATTCTAAAATGACGGACCAATCCCACATGAACGCCCGTCCGTACTCATCCAACGAAGAAAGAACATCCCATGGCCGTTTCGATGTACGACATCGCGATCCCGACGTTTCAGAGACAGTTGGCCAACCTCGACGCGATCCTCGACAAAGCCGAGGCTTACGCTACCGCGAAAAAGATCGATATCGCGGTGCTGCTGGCCGCGCGCCTCTATCCCGATATGTTCAATCTCACGCGGCAGGTTCAACTGGCGACCGACTTCGCAAAGGCGGCTCCGGCGCGTCTGGCAGGTGTTGAAGTGCCGAGCCTACCTGACACCGAGACCACGCTCCCCGAGCTCAAGGCGCGCATCGCAACGGTTCAAGCGATGCTCGCGGCCTATAAGCCGCAGCAGTTCGAGGGTTCCGACTTGAAGCAATTGACGCTCAAGCTGGGCGGCAACGATATGACGTTGAGCGGGCGTGATTATCTGCTGCATGCGGCGCTCCCAAATTTCTATTTCCACTGCACAACGGCCTACGACATCCTGCGACACAACGGCCTTGAGATTGGCAAGCGCGATTTTGTCGGCCGACCCTGAGCGCCAACCCGGCCAGAGCGCGCGTTTTTGTTGTCTTTCCAGTGCGATCTCCGGCTTGACGTCCGGACGGCCATCACGTATTCCCAGCGTCGTGACGGCGGGCGCTTCGGCGCCCGTCACTTTCTGGATTGCGGGAGTAGCTCAGTTGGTTAGAGCGCCGCCCTGTCACGGCGGAGGCCGCGGGTTCAAGTCCCGTCTCTCGCGCCATTCCTTTTGAATGGCCGGTGATCCAGAAATGATGATTTGTTCCAAGACATGAAATCTGACCTTCGGCTGTTCGCAAATTTCTAGCGATTGCCCATAAATTTCCTCTCCTCGCTACGGCCTGCCCAGCCTCGATTCATCCCATGCATTGCTGGCGTGAATTCTCATTTGCGGCGCCGACCTGTTATCGACGATGACAATATTTGCTCGCTTGCCGAAATAAAAATTGGCGTCAGAACTCCGGTAATATCATCGTCCTTGCAGGGCGCTAGAATCGAGATTGTGAGCGTAATATTCTATCTCGTTGTCGCGCCATGCCGCTGGATGGCCGGCAAATCCCTTCTTCGTGCTCACCTCATTGTAATTGTGCTCGCCAGCTTGAATGAGGTCAGGTCCCTCAGCGGCGATCGCATCAGCACTCTTGTCGCTGGGTCGCACGATTGCGATGTGGCCAGGCTTATCGTCGTGATGATTGTGGTACGAGGCTACGACGAGCTGGCCAAGGTTGGCTGCACTCTGAGCGTCGATGGCGCCCTTGAGGCGCTGCCAACCTTGTGCAAGTCCTTCGGTCGCGAGCCATTCGTTCTGGGCATTGGCAAGAAGTTTCTGACCGTGCTCGGGCGGCCGCAAAATGTAGATGCCAAACTGCTTTGCGGCTGATGCGACGAAGGCACTGCAGTGTGTGTGCTTACCCTCGGTTTTTTCAGGTACACCGGTAGGGATGCCGGTTTCCCAGTTGATGTGCACGCCCGCGGGCCAGTGCTTTTCGACCTCGAAGCTGTCGAGCCTCTGAGCAAGTAGCTTGCCTGCGTCGGAAATCTCGCCCGCTGTGGCTGGTCCGAGCAAGCCGGCGGAGGCAAAAAGGGCGGAAAACGCGGCTCGGAAGACAATGGGCATTATGCAGCTCCAAAATCACGTCGTCTTGGCTTCTCGTTGATCAGGAATGCGCGATCATAATGCGGCGCATCATTCGCCATCAGAGATCCGCTCGGGCGGTTTCGTTTGTCTTGATCGGAAATGGCGCCAGGGTCCAAGCGCACTGCTCCGCTGATGGGCGCCACAACCCCGACCTGGCAATGCTGAAAAGGCCGCCGCGCGACCGTTGCCGGTCACCTTTCTCCGTCGCTCCAGTGCAGCCCGGCTTCAGGCGGAGGCTGCGGTGGAACCTCCACGCTGCCGCTCGTGGCCTCTGGTCCGCGTGATGCGATCACGAATGCAATGATCGCTTCGAGAAGCGACATCAGCGCCACGCTCGACGCAAAGACTTGCGGCGTGCCCATGGGCACGACGAACCGGTGACCGGCCTCCGCCATGATCGGAGACGCGGGACTATCAGAAATGCAGATGACCTTGATCCCTCGCGACACCGCCGACGCCACAGCTTCGATGACTTCACGCGGATAGGGCTTGAATGCCATGGCGAGAAGAACGTCCTTTCTCTCTGCCCGGGCAAGGCCATCTATGGGCCGCAGGCCATCGCGTGGGATGGCCGTGACCCTGCCGATCGCCAGACCCGCGACATACGCGAAATATGCGGCAATCGAATTGCCCATTCCCGTTCCCAGCACATAGGTCATCGGAGCTTGGACGATATCGTCCGCGGCGGCCTTGATGGCGAGGGATGTCGTCTCGGAAAAGAGCCGCTCAATGTTAATGATCGAGGCGGTCGCAAGATCGGTATAAAGTCCGGAGAGCCTACCGTCATTCGACAGCGATAGGAGCCAGCTGATCCTGTCTGGGAAGTCTTCGCGGCCTTTGATGACCTTTTCCCGGAATGGCCTCCGGAAATCCTCATAGCCATCGAAGCCGATGGCGCGGGCCATCCTCACAAGCGTGTTCGGTTTGACGCCGGCCTGGTGAGCCATCTCCCGAATGGAAGTCACGCTGATAAGGTTTGAATTTTCCAGAACGTGGGTGGCCGCCTTCCTGAGCTCCGGCGTCAGATCACCGAGGCTCCGGGTCAGCAGATCGAGAACTTCGGCGGCAGATTCTGCTCGAATTGAGGAATTGCTCATATGTTCTCTTGGCAAAATAAATGAGTGCAATTTAAACGCGCAGATACAAAACGGCGCGTGGAATACCGAAACAACCGGCCTGTTGGCCTATGCAATCTAGAGAAATAGCGTAGCGAAAAGCGCCCCTGAGTCTCAATTACTCAGTACACAGTCCAACATATCGGTACCCCGTCATCAAGTCCGTCTCAGGGCAACGCTCACAGCAATCGATTCGCGCCCGCGCTCGGAATTCCCCTCTGACAGCCCCGTTTTGCTGCCCTGAACGCGGCCAAAACGAACGAATTCTAGGCAAAAATGCTCATTTTGTTGCGAGTTCGTCACACAGTTCTCCGACAGAAACAAACATTCGTACTATTTGGTTGAATGGAACGACCGTACCATTACAGAAAAGTATGTCGGATCGAAGCAGCGACAAAGTCGCCTTTAGGTCCAACGAGGCGGTCGGGGTCAGAGGGGTGCGGGGACGCCGCTCTGTTAGGATAGGGGATTTAGATGTTCGGACGGAAAGTTATGGGCGGCGCCTGTGCGGCAGCCCTAGCATTGTTCGCCACGGCTAATGTTGCTTCGGCGGAAGAAAGACAGTTCGGCTACTCGCTGACGATCACGGGTTCATCGGATTATTTGTTCCGTGGCATCTCGTTCACGCAAAATGACCCGACGGCCAACATTTACAACGAATTCACGTACGGCATCGCCTACCTAGGGCTTTGGACATCGACCATCAACAATGGTGATTTGGGTCCCTGGGAGCAGGATATCTATCTCGGCATTCGGCCGGTTACCGGCCCGATCAGCTGGGATATATCGGCCCTGTATTATCTTTACGGCAATCGCGCCAATAGCTCGAGGGGCTCCAACGCGCATGGCCTGAACCCTGGGCACGGCGATGTGTTCGACACCTCCTACGCGGAATTCAAGATCGGCGCTACGACCCCGATCAGGGATGGCTTCGTTGTCGGCGCGAACGTTTATCTGACGCCGGACCAGGGCTACGCGGCTACCGACAACATCTCGATTGAAGGCACGGTTGCCTACGATCTTCCAAAGTATAGCGTGTTCGCTCCGCAATTCACCGGTTTGGTCGGCTGGTCGCATTCGGGAACGAACAGCACCTACAAGACGGGCTACTGGCTTAATCAACAGGAATACGCGTACTGGAACGCCGGCGTGAAGGTCAACGTCGACAAGTACTTCATGGACTTCCGCTACTCCGGCACGTCAATCGACACCGACAACCCGGATCGGGGAAAAGCTGACGATCGCTTCGTGTTCTCGGCAGGCGTGAGTCTGACTCCGTAATTTAGAGCTTTCGGCCGCGTCTCTCACGCGGTCGAGAACGCTGGAGTTGATCTCTCTCAAGCTCAAGTCCCAGCTGAATGGCCGCTGCACGCCCCCGTGCGGCGGCTTTCGTTTTGCGGAAGCGTCCTCGACGCAGGAACGGTTGCCGGCATTCCCCAAGTCTGCCGGAGAATAATCCGGCATGTTGAGCCGTAGCTGCTGGACGAGTCTTATCCAGCTCTCGGGTGCGTCGTCTCGAAGATCGCCAATCGCGCTAAGCCGATGCCCTCATTTCCGGATTGCGATTGAATCGTCCGTGCTCATGCATTCGGCCAACCCCTAAAGCGGGCAAGGCCAAGCGATCACTTGAACAGCGACGTCAGCGAGAACGTAGAAGCGACGACGATGGGCGGGTTCTCAGCCACCTGCGGATAGGGCTCGTCGATATAGACGCTAACGCCGGTCGCGCGATTGTCTTTGATCAACGAAGCGACATAAGCCCAGCCTTTCGGCTCGAGGCCAAGACATGCTTCCGACATCTCGCCTTTCAGCCGCTCATGAATGGCGATGTTCCCTCGCGCCAGGATCGCCGCCGTTTGCTGCGGCGTGAACCTGTCTCTGTTCCATAGCTTTCGAAGGTAAATTCCGGCGACGTTTCGCTTGGTTTTCGGACCCCAGGTGATTCGCGGGCCGCTATCCGACCCGAAGGAATACTCGCCGGGAGGCAGCGGTCCGACAGCGCGCGTGGCAAGGCAGTCGGGTTCTGGATTGTTGCGGCACACGTCCCGGCCGGAGATCGCCCAGGCAATCGTCTGCCCGCGCGCGGAAGGATCGTCGGCAAGGATGAATAGGCGCCCCGTCCGGATCGTGTAGCCGAGCCGGAAATGGGGGACGGTTGGCGGAACCTCGTGGACGACGTCGTCGAAGGGATTGCAGATTTCGCCGCCTGTCAGCTTGCGCGGATAGCCGTTGAGTTGAATGGTGACGTAATCGACGCCGGGCGCGCAGTCCCATTGCGGTAGGGTCTTCTTCGCTGCCAGAACAGTCGCCGAAGGCAAAGGCTTCGGCTGCGGCGCTGGGCCGACGGCAACGGTGGGCTTTTCGACAATCGGCGGCGGAATGTTGGTGGTCGGGGCGATGACCTTCGGCAGATGCCGGATCTGCTCGCACTTCGCAGAGACCTTCGGCGGCTGGATCTGTTTCACCGCCAGGCGCCGGGCGACCGAGCTGCTCGCCCCGGCTTTGATGTAGGCGAGAATGAGCGCCTGCTGAACTTCGATCTGCTCCTGCGATAATTCGAAGATGCAGTCTTCGTAGATCTGATCGCCGACCTGACTGAAGAAATCGGCAATCTGGCCAGCCGCCATGCCCGCGGCCGCTTTCGCGTCGGCTTTTACCGGTTGCTGCGCATGGCCGTAATTGGTCATAAGCAGCAGGGCCGCGACGGCACCGAGAAGCGCTACGTTGAATTGAGCCATAAGCCTGAAGAAATAGATCCTGCGGGAGACCCGCGCGTGCAATACGCGAATCCCCACGCGTCCGCCCCGAGGCGTCGGAAGGCACTGCCCGTGGATCATTTGGCTCGCGATAGCGCAGGAATGGTTCATGCGTCATTCCTACCCCAGAAGTCGAGGCAAGAGAGTGGCTATCTTGGAAATCCGCGCATTTCTTCAACGATTCCCGGTCCGGAGCGGGTTAAGTTCACCTCGTGACTAAGGAAGATCCCGCGCGCACCGTCGCGCGCGAGGATCCAGAGAGATGATGCGCAATGCAAATCTACGTCGACGCGGACGCTTGCCCGGTGAAAGCCGAAGTGGTGCGCGTTGCTGCACGGCACGATATTCCCGTTCTTATGGTGGCGAACAGCTGGATGCGGATCGATGCCAGTCCGCTCGTCAAGCTTGTCGTCGTCGAGGAAGGCCCTGACGCGGCAGATGACTGGATTGCCGAGCGAATCGGCGCATTCGACATCGCGATAACCGCTGACATTTTGCTCGCCGCCCGGTGTCTCAAGGCCGGCGCCCAATGCATCGGTCCGACGGGTAAGCCCTTCAGCGACGCCAACATCGGCATGGCGATTGCGATGCGCGATATGCAGCGGCATTTGCGGGAAACGGGAGAAAGCCGTGGGTTCAACCCCACATTTACACCGCGTGATCGCTCGCAGTTTTTGCAGGCGCTTGAAAACGCCGTCCAGGCAACGAAGAGAAAAGGTTAGGCGATCCCAGAAAACAACAATCTCCATGCCGCCCGCGATCGGCATGGAGAGAGCGCAGGGAGTTCATTCAGATCAGATGATCTCGCCGAAGTGGATCATCGCCAGCCCCGGTGACCGCCGAAGCGATGTCCGTAGCCGCCGTACCAGCCGCGGCCGCCGCCGTACCAACCGCGCCCACCGTACCAGCGGGGCCCACCACCCCAGCGATACGGATAATACCCGGCGTAGTAGGGATATGGCCGATAATACCGTCGACCGTAAAAGGCCGGCCCGTAATAGATGGGGCCATCATAATAATAGTCGTCGTAAGCGTACTCGCGCGTGACGGGCGGACCTTCGACGACAGCTCCTCGGCCTTCACAGCATTCGCCGCCCCCGAAATCCGCCGCTGTCGCTGCATGAGGCGCAATGCTCGTCAACGCGAAAACCGGAAGTGCATAAATCAGATTTCTCATGAAATTGCTCCCTGAAGAAACCGCATTCAAAAAACGCCCCGAGCTGTGAATGATTGCTGAACAATCGTCGTCGGCTGACGAAGTTAATCCGCATAAAGAGTAGTGCTCAAATCATTTGAAATACGGGCAGGTATATACGGAATGGTTACAAGGTTTTTTGGGCACGCAGGAGGCGGAGGGTAGTGGTGACATCGCGAATGGCACGATCGGAGGAATAATTGCGCGGCCAATCGTTCTTCGCAGTCCTTCACAACGCGAGCGAAATGAATGCGCAACGAAATGTGCACCGTCACGCGCGCGTCGCTCATGCCCCCGGTCTTCAGCTGAGGCATCTCTCGCATCCGTTTCGGGCACCGAAGAAAAAGAACAGGCGAGGCGGGTGCGATCGACGAACGAGCCGGGCCGGCGCTCCGCTACGCGACTGGCATCCGCGCAGCGGTAACGGCTGTGTGACAGATGTGACAGATTGCCGTGGCAGCTTCAGAAGGGTGGAGAAGCATGCATCGAACCGGCGGTTTCCCAGCATTGAAAAACCTGAGCGGGAGCAGGGGTGTTGCGCGTGAGAACGCCCTGCGTTAACACCGACGCAACGGCCAAAGCGCTGAGACTCGGCCGTCTTACCGGATTGACGGCGATGATTGATCTGACCTCGCATTACCTGCCGATCGCCATTTTCATCGGCGTCGCGCTGTTCATCGGCGCCGCCCTGATGATTGCGCCATTTCTCGTCGCCGTCAGGAACCCCGATCCTGAGAAGGTCTCCGCCTACGAATGCGGCTTCAGTGCCTTCGACGATGCCCGCATGAAGTTCGACGTGCGGTTCTATCTCGTGTCTATTCTCTTCATCATCTTTGATCTCGAGATCGCGTTCCTCTTTCCTTGGGCTGCGGCCTTCAAGGAAGTCGGCGTTTACGGCTTCTGGTCGATGATGGTGTTTCTTGGCGTGCTGACGGTCGGCTTCATTTACGAATGGAAGAAGGGCGCGCTGGAATGGGATTGATCATCAAGGACGAGCGTCCGGGTGGCCTTGTCTTCGATCGCGTCTTTGACCGGGCGCAGGAAGGCGCCCCAGGCGCGGTGTCGCCTGCCGCAGATCCGTTCTTCACCGAAGTTTCGAACGAGCTGGCCGACAAGGGCTTTCTCGTCACGACCGTCGATGACTTGATTAACTGGGCCCGCACCGGTTCGCTGATGTGGATGACGTTCGGCCTCGCCTGCTGCGCCGTCGAGATGATGCAGACATCGATGCCGCGGTATGACGTCGAGCGATTCGGCTTCGCGCCGCGCGCTTCGCCCAGGCAGTCCGACGTCATGATCGTTGCCGGCACGTTGACCAACAAGATGGCCCCCGCGCTCCGCAAGGTCTATGACCAGATGCCGGAGCCCCGCTACGTCATCTCGATGGGAAGCTGCGCCAACGGCGGCGGCTATTACCATTATTCCTATGCCGTCGTCCGCGGCTGCGATCGCATCGTGCCGGTCGACGTCTATGTGCCGGGCTGCCCGCCAACCGCCGAGGCGCTGCTTTACGGAATTCTGTTGCTGCAGCGGAAGATACGCCGCACCGGCACCATCGAGCGATAGGTAGATTGCCATGGGCGGCGATATCTATTGGTATGTGGTACCCTACGAACCCGACATTGGCGCTGCTTTGGAAAAGCTTCGTCTGCGTGAGCTTAATGCCGGGCGCTACAATCCCGTCACGCCCTTTCCCAAATTTCCCGTCGATCTGAACTCTCTCGTCACAGGTCAGTTGCACGCATCGTTCGAGGAGGCTCTCAATGCCTCCGATGCCGATGGCACGCGCTCTATTATCGATATCCACTTCGTTTCTGGTGTTCCGCGGGAAGGCCCGAGCGAGCCCGATGTCACGGCGTGGCCTCTGTCGGAAAATCAGTTGAGTGAGTTGTTCGGCACGACCGAGCCATCGCCCGAAGCCATAGCCAGCAACTATAAATTCTGGGAGGGTATCAGTCGGGGATCGGGCGCATATATCATTCTGAAACAGAATGGCGTTCCCCATGGGATATTCTTCGGTGGCTGCTCATTCGATTGAAACTCAGCGGATTGAGGAACCCGATGCACGAGCTACAGCAAAATGCCGAGAGTAGACTAGGTTCTTCCTTGATCTCGAGCGTGATTGCGCATGATGAACTGACCATCACCGTCGCCCGCGAAAACATCGTCGACGTGCTGACCAAGCTTCGCGACGACCCGAAGTGCCAGTTCGAAGTCCTGATCGATATCTGCGGCGTCGACTATCCCGAGCGCGCGGAGCGCTTCGACGTCGTCTATCATCTGCTGTCGCCGCGCCTCAATCAGCGGCTGCGGCTCAAGATCTCGACCGACGAGATGACGCCCATCGCAAGCGTCAACGACGTTTTTCCGGCGGCCAATTGGTACGAGCGGGAAGCCTATGACCTTTACGGCATCCGGTTCACGGGACACCCCGATCTTCGCCGCATCCTCACCGACTATGGCTTTCAGGGGTATCCCCTTCGCAAAGATTTCCCGCTCACCGGTTACGTCGAAGTTCGCTACGACGATGAAAAGAAACGCGTCGTCTATGAGCCGGTGAAGCTTACGCAGGAATTCCGCGATTTCGATTTCGAGAGCCCTTGGGAAGGGCCGAGCCACGTCCTTCCGGGCGACGAGAAAGCCAGCCCGAAGTCGTGAATCGCGCGTCTCGCCGTTTGCAGCGCCGTCTTCCCGGCGCTGTTGCCATCGACTTCGAATTCTACGCGTTCGGGCGGTCCTTTGCTTCCCATCGGGGCGGTCCGCTCCAATCGTCGTTCGGCCGGGAAACCGGAGTGATTCGTGAGGCCAAGGTCGGATGCAATTCGAGGTCAGTGTCGCGTTAGCGGCAGTTTTCATGATCGGGGCTTTCATCCTCGATTGGCCGCGCGCCCTCGCCGGGCTGCTGCTCGGCGTGATCTGCCGCTATCTGCCCTATGGAACGATCATGATTCCGGCCGGCGTCGTGTTGGTCTCGGGCGCGGCCGAATTGCTCTATCCCTGGTTCGGCCGCACGAACGGGCCGCATTTCTGGGGCTTTTTCTTCGGGCTCTTTGCGGTCGCAGGTACCGCGTCCAGCCTCTACATTACGATACGCAACCTGAAAGACCGGCTGTGAGGATTTAGGCCGTGAAAGAAACGCTTCACGTCGGAGCGAAAACCAGTTTCTCCTTTCGCGTTCCGGCCACGAAAACGGTGCCGCATCTCTATCCTGAGGCACACGAATTTCAGCTCATGCCGACCGTTTTTGCGACCGGCTTCATGGTCGGGCTGATGGAATGGACCTGTCTCAATATCATTACGCCCCATCTCGACGAGGGTGAGGGCTCGCTCGGCATTCACATCAATGTTTCACACCTCGCCGCCACGGTACCGGGACAAACGGTGATCGTTGACGCGGAGTGCACGAAAGTCGCAGGCCGCCGGCTATTCTTTCATGTGAAAGCACATGACGGGATTGATTTAATCGGCGAGGGCGAGCATCAGCGTATGGTCGTGAACTGGCAGAAGTTCGAGCAACGCGTGAACGAGAAGGCGAAGCTCGCCAGAGTAGCACCGATTACCCGCGGGACCGTTTGAACATGGCCGAGACCGAGATCCGTAATTTCAATATCAATTTCGGGCCGCAGCACCCTGCCGCGCACGGCGTGCTTCGCCTCGTGCTCGAGCTGGACGGCGAGGTCGTGGAGCGCGTCGATCCGCACATCGGTCTCCTTCATCGCGGTACCGAGAAGCTCATCGAGCATAAGACGTACATGCAGGCGATCGGCTATTTCGACCGTCTCGATTACGTCGCTCCGATGAATCAGGAGCACTCGTTCTGCCTTGCTGCCGAAAAACTCTTGGGTCTCGAGGTTCCCTACCGGGCGCAGCTCATCCGCGTGCTTTACTCCGAAATCGGCCGCCAGCTGTCGCATCTCTTGAACGTCACGACGCAAGCCATGGACGTCGGCGCGCTGACCCCGCCGCTCTGGGGCTTCGAAGAACGCGAAAAGCTGATGGTCTTCTACGAGCGCGCCTCGGGATCGCGCATGCACGCAAAATACTTCCGCATGGGCGGCGTCCATCAGGACCTGCCTGAGCAGCTGATCGACGATATTTACGCCTGGTGCGACCCGTTCCTGAAGGTCGTCGATGATATCGACGGCCTGTTGACCGAGAACCGCATCTTCAAGCAGCGCAACGTCGACATCGGCGTCGTGTCGCTGGATGACGCGTTCGCCTGGGGTTTTTCGGGCGTGATGGTGCGCGGCTCGGGCGCGGCCTGGGACCTCCGGAAGTCCCAGCCGTACGAATGCTACGCCGACCTCGATTTCGATATCCCGATCGGCAAGAATGGCGACTGCTACGACCGCTACCTGATCCGCATGCAGGAAATGCGGGAAGCAACCAAGATCATGAAGCAGTGCTGCGAGCTGTTGAAGTCGCCGCGCGGCAAGGGTCCGCACGTCGCCGAAAATAAGAAAGTCGTGCCGCCGAAGCGGGGTGAGATGAAGCGCTCGATGGAAGCGCTGATCCATCACTTCAAGCTCTACACCGAAGGCTTCCACGTTCCGCCCGGCGAGGTCTACGCCGCGGTCGAGGCGCCGAAGGGCGAATTCGGCGTCTATCTCGTGTCCGACGGCTCCAACAAGCCCTATCGCTGCAAGATCCGCGCTCCTGGATTCCCGCACCTCGCGGCCATGGATTTCCTGAACCGCGGCCATATGCTGGCGGACGTCTCCGCGATCCTCGGCTCTCTCGACATCGTCTTCGGCGAAATCGATCGCTGATCCGTCCAAATCGTTGCGGAGGATAGTTTCGTTCGATCGCACCTTGATCGATCTCACTAATCTGGCTGCCAGCCGCCCATTAAAAAAACTTATCCCCGCGCCGCCCGGGTCCGGTACGATACGCGGGCTAGTTGAGTAAACGAGGGGAAAGGAGCCGCGCATGCTTCCCGGTGGAGCGCCGATGGTCGACAACCTGTTCTTGCTGGCCGTAGCGGCCGTGGGCTGGGGCTTGAGCCTTGCAACCTATCGCCTTTTCGCCCGCTCCCGAAGCTGGCCCATGGGCGCGCTGCAAACTGATCTTCCCTTCATTCCGGTTCTGATTGGTTTAGCCGGACTGTTCGCCGGTCTGCTGTTTGCAACGGCACGCGGCGCCGACGATGGCGGGTGGATGATCATCGTGCTCGGCCTTTTGTTCGCAGCGCTTTGGACGGGCTTCCTGCGTGTCGGTTCCCAGGTCGCACTTTTTCTCGCGCCGGTCGCCACGTTCCTGTTGCTGCTTGGCTGGCTTGCGGTGCCACTCGGATTTTCTGAACGCCGATGGGCAACGGAGCGTCCCAGCGAGACGCTTCAACGTCGCGGCATTCTCGCGCCGGATGACACAACGACCGCGCCAGCGCCTTCGCCGAAATCGACTCAATAGCTGTGAGCTTTTCGTCGCACCCGAATATCGTCGAATATCGTGGCTTGCTTACCCAAATGGATAGGCAAATGCTTGCCTTGTGGCCGCATTCCTCGTACTGGACCGCTTCGGTGGCTGAGGGTTATGTCACTCAGAGAGTCGACATTGGGGCGTAACGGTCCAGATCACGCTTGTGACGTGGATACGTTGGGTATTCGGCGCCACACGACTGACGTTCGAGGAGCCATGGATGGCCGTTCGCCGACTGAATGCGGTGCAGCCTGCGCAATTCGCTTTCACGCCTGAAAATTTGGCGTGGGCGAACAAGACGATCGCCAAATATCCGGAAGGCAAGCAGGCGTCGGCGATCATCCCCCTGCTTTGGCGTGCGCAGGAGCAGGTCGGCTGGTTGCCCGAACCCGCGATCAGGCTCGTCTGCGATATGCTTGGCATGGCCCACATTCGCGGCCTAGAGGTCGCCACCTTCTACACCATGTTCCACCTTTCACCGGTGGGGACGAAGGCCCATATACAGGTATGTGGAACCACGCCTTGCATGCTCCGCGGTTCGGGTGATCTCATCGCCGTCTGCAAGAACCGTATCGACGGCCATTCGCACACACCCAACGCCGATGGCACGCTGTCGTGGGAAGAGGTCGAATGCATCGGCGTCTGCGCCAACGCGCCGGTCGTGCAGGTCGGTAAGGATACCTACGAAGACCTCACGCCCGAGCAGCTGACCAAGATCATCGACGCCTTTGTTGCCGGCAGGCAGCCGAAGCCCGGGTCGCAGATCGGCCGCGTCGCATCCTCTCCGGTCACGGGACCGACGACATTGACCGATCCCGCGCTTTACGATGGCTCTTCCATCGGCGCCTGGAAGAAGCGTTTCGAAGAAACATCCGGCGACCAGGCCGATAAGGCCCAAGAATCGCCACCGGCCTCTGCAGCCCATAAGGCCCAAGTCGACGCGGGCGCTTCGCCAGCGCCGGGTGAAGCCAAGGCCCCGCCGGTTCATCCGGCAGCGCTGACCGCGATGGCCAACGCCGGCCTCGTCAAGGAACTTGAAGGGCGCGGCAGCGGCAAGGCGCTTTCCGCGGGAGAGATCGATAAGATCAAGGCGGACATGATCCGGGACAGGGCAGCAGCGGCTGCGAGCCGGAACGTCGAGCCCGAGCTTTTGAAGGAGCCGCGCGGCGGCGAGGCCGATGACCTGTCGCTGATCCCGGGTGTTTCAGCCGACGTGGTCGATAAGCTCCACGCAATGGGCATCTGGCATTTCGATCAGATCGCCAAGTGGACGCCTCAGAACGTCGCCTGGTTTGAAGTCCAGTTGGAAGGCTTTATGGGCCGTGTAACGCGTGACAAATGGATCGAGCAGGCGCAGAAGCTCGCATCCGGTTGGCGTCCGGAAAGCAAAGCCGGTAAAAGGCCGAAAGGGTAGCGCCCATGCTGCATGATCGCGACCGCATATTCCGCAACATCTACGGCTTCCACGACGTCGGGCTGAAGGGCGCGATGCGCCGTGGCGCGTGGGACGGCACGAAGTTCTTCATCGACAAGGGCCACGACTACATCATCGACGAGGTGAAGAAGTCGGGTCTCCGCGGCCGGGGCGGCGCCGGCTTCCCGACGGGCCTCAAGTGGTCATTCATGCCGAAGGCCGATACGCGGCCGAGCTATCTCGTCATCAATGCCGACGAGTCGGAGCCCGGCTCCTGCAAGGATCGCGAGATCCTTCGGCACGACCCGCATCTCATGATCGAAGGCGCGCTGCTCGCATCCTTCGCGATGCGCGCGCATGCCTGCTACGTTTATGTGCGCGGCGAATACATCCGCGAGCGCGAGGCGCTCCAGCGCGCCATCGATGAAGCCTATGAGGCCAAGCTCGTCGGCAAGAACAACGTCCACGGCTGGGACTTCGACATTTTCGTCCACCACGGCGCCGGCGCCTACATCTGCGGCGAAGAAACCGCGATGCTCGAAAGCCTTGAAGGCAAAAAGGGCCAGCCGCGCCTGAAGCCGCCATTCCCGGCGAACGTCGGCCTCTACGGCGCGCCGACGACGATCAACAACGTGGAAAGCATCGCCGTCGCCGGCGAAATCCTGCGTCGCGGGTCGGCGTGGTTCGCAGCCCTCGGCAAACCGAACAACACCGGCACCAAGCTCTTTCAGATCTCGGGCCACGTCGAGCGTCCGTGCGTCGTCGAAGAAGAAATGGGCATCCCCCTCAAGGAGCTGATCGACCGGCATTGCGGCGGCATCCGCGGCGGCTGGGATAATCTGCTCGCCGTCATTCCGGGTGGGTCTTCCGTCCGCTGCATCACGGCGGAACAGTCCGAAGCCGTGACGATGGATTTCGACGCGCTCGGCAAGCTCGGCTCCGGTCTCGGCACCGCTGCCGTGATCGTGATGGACAAATCGACGGACATCATCGCCGCGATCCGGCGCATCGCCTACTTCTACAAGCACGAGAGCTGCGGCCAGTGCACGCCGTGCCGTGAAGGCACCGGCTGGATGTGGCGCGTGCTCGAGCGCATGGAGCGCGGCGAAGCGGAAAAACGCGAGATCGATTTGCTGTTCGATGTCACGAAGCAGGTCGAAGGCCACACGATTTGCGCGCTCGGCGACGCAGCGGCATGGCCAGTACAAGGATTGATCAAGAACTTCCGTCCGGTGATCGAGGCGCGTATCGACGATTACCAGAGGAAACACGCCCGCGTGGCGGCGGAGTGAGCGGAATGAAGATCGAGAACGAGAAACACCGGCTTGAAGTCCGACGTGCCGATATCTCGGGTTCGGTGTTTGACGACGTGAATCTGTCCGGCGGCACGTTCGAGAACGTGAACCTATCAGGCGGGCGCTATCACAACGTCAACCTTTCTGGATGCTCCTTCGACGATATCAACATGTCTGGCTGGAAAGTGCACGACGTCAATCTTTCGGGGATGCGCATCGATAAGGCCAATCTTGCGGGCGTCTCGATCAAGGACAGCCGCATGGAAGGCATGACCATCGAAGGAATTTCCGTTACGGAACTGCTCGCCTACTGGCGCGCCGGTCACGCGACGACTTGAACGCAGAGGCTCGCTGAAAAATGGCAAAGCAACTGATCGTCGACGGCATACCGATTGAGGTCGAGGACGGCACGACGCTGATGCACGCCTGCGAAATGGCGGGCTCGGTCATTCCGCGCTTCTGCTACCACGAGCGGCTGTCGATCGCCGGTAACTGCCGCATGTGTCTCGTCGAGGTGCAAGGCTCGCCGAAGCCGGTCGCCTCGTGCGCGATGCTCGTCAACGATTTGCCGCCGAACAAGGATGGTTCGCCGAAGATCGTCACCACCGGCTCGCCGATGGTGAAGAAGGCGCGCGAAGGGGTGATGGAGTTCCTGCTCATCAACCACCCGCTCGATTGCCCGATCTGCGATCAGGGCGGCGAATGCGATCTGCAAGATCAGGCGATGGCCTTCGGCATGGGCGGATCGCGCTATACCGAGAACAAGCGCGCCGTCGAAGAAAAGCACATCGGCCCGCTCATCAAGACGATGATGACGCGCTGCATCCACTGCACGCGCTGCGTCCGCTTTATGACGGAAGTCGCGGGCGTCGAAGAGCTCGGCCTTATCGGCCGTGGCGAAGACGCGGAAATCACGACCTATCTCGAACGCGGCATTCTCTCCGAAATGAGCGCCAACGCCGTCGATCTCTGCCCGGTCGGCGCGCTCACGCATCGCCCCTGGGCGTTTGCCGCCCGGCCCTGGGAGATGGAAACTTTCGAAACCATCGACGTCATGGACGCCGTCGGCTCGTCGATCAGCGCCGACGTGCGCGGCGCCGCCGTCATGCGTATTCTTCCGCGCAACAACGACGCCGTGAACGAGGAATGGATTTCCGACAAGACGCGCCACGTCGCCGACGGCCTGAAAACGCAGCGTCTCGACCAGCCGTACATCCGCAAGAATGGCCGCTTCGAACCCGCCACCTGGGACGATGCGTTGAACCTCGTGGCCGCAAAGTTGAAGGCGGCATCGGCTGAAAAGATCGGCGCCATCGCTGGCGATCTCGCGGGCGCCGAGGAAATGTTCGCGCTGAAGGATCTTTTGACCAAGCTCGGCGCGGCATCGCTCGATTGCCGTCAGGCAGGAGACAAGCTCGATCCGAAGTTGGGCCGCGCCAGCTATCTTTTCAACTCCGGCATCGAGGGCATCGAGCAGGCCGACGCGATCCTCATCGTTGGCGCCAATCCTCGCCTCGAAGCGGCAGTCCTGAACTCCCGGATCCGCAAGCGCTGGCGCACCGCGCCGACCAAAATCGGCGTCGTCGGTGCCAAGGTCGATCTCGCCTATCCATACGAATATTTGGGTGCGGGACCGGAAACCCTGGCGGAGATCGCGAACGGCAAGCACGCCTTCGCGGAAGTCTTGAAAGCGGCGGCAAAGCCGATGGTCATCGTCGGACAAGGCGCGTTCGCCCGCGGCGATGGGCTGGCGTCGCTATCGCTTGCCTCGCGTATCGTTCTTACGGCATCCGCCGGCAAGGACGCGTCGTGGAACGGCTTCAATGTCCTTCACACCGCCGCCGCGCGCGTCGCAGGTCTTGATCTCGGCTTCGTGCCGGGGAAGGGCGGCAAGGATGCCGCTGGCATTCTCGGCCCCGACATGGAATTCGTGTATCTCCTCGGCGCCGACGAATCTGATTTCGCGAAGCTCAGCCCATCCGCGTTCGTCGTCTACCAGGGTACGCACGGCGACAAGGGCACCGAACGTGCCGACGTCATCCTGCCGGGCGCCGCCTACACCGAGAAGAATGCAACCTACGTGAACACCGAAGGCCGCGCGCAGCAGACGCTCAAGGCCGTGTTCCCGCCGGGCGCCGCCAAGGAAGATTGGACCATCGTCCGCGCGCTCTCGGAGCGGGCCGGCGCCAAGCTCCCCTACGACACCATAAACGAGCTTCGCGCGGCCATGTACCGGGCGAGCCCGCAGCTCGCAGCGCTCGACACGATCGAAACCCGCGCTGTATCCGGGCTCGAAACGCTCGCGAAGCTGACAGCTCAGCCGTCATCGGAACCGTTCGCTTCGGTGATCGCAGACTTCTATATGACGAACCCGATAGCGCGAGCCTCCGCCGTCATGGCCGGCATGAGCGCGCTTCGGGCCTCGCATGAACAGAAACTCAACGCAGCGGAATAGGGAACATGCTCGACACGCTGCAGACATTCATGAACGACTACGGCTGGAACATACTGGCGCTCATCGGCTTTTCGCTGTTGCTGCTGGTTACGCTGCTGATCATCGTGGCCTTCCTGCTGCTGATGGACCGCAAGGTGTGGGCCGCCGTCCAGATGCGCCGCGGCCCGAACGTCGTCGGACCGTTCGGCCTGTTGCAGTCGTTCGCCGATCTTTTGAAGTTCGTCTTGAAAGAGCCGATCATACCGGCGGGCTCCGACAAGGCCGTCTTCCTTCTTGCGCCGCTCGCAACGGCAACGTGCGCGCTCGCATCGTGGGCCGTCATCCCGGTCAACGAAAACAGCTGGGGCAGGTGGGTGATCTCCGACATGAACGTCGGAATTCTCTACCTGCTCGCGATCTCTTCGCTCGGCGTCTACGGCATCGTCATGGGCGGCTGGGCGTCGAACTCGAAATACCCGTTCATGGGCGCGCTGCGCTCCGCTGCGCAGATGGTATCCTATGAGGTCTCGATCGGCTTCGTCATCATCAGCGTGCTGCTCTGCGTCGGCTCGCTCAACGTGACGGATGTCGTCAACGCCCAGAAGACCGGCGTCGGCACCACGCTCGGAATGACGAGTTCGCTGCTTGATTGGCACTGGCTGCCGCTCTTCCCGATGTTCGTCATTTTCTTCATTTCGGCGCTGGCCGAAACGAATCGGCCGCCATTCGACCTCGTCGAAGCCGAATCCGAACTCGTCGCCGGCTTCATGGTCGAATATTCTTCGACGCCGTATCTGCTCTACATGCTCGGCGAGTACGTCTCGATCGTTGCAATGTGCGCGATGACGACGATCCTTTTCCTTGGCGGCTGGCTGCCGCCGCTGGACATCTGGCCGCTCAATGCTGTGCCCGGGCTGTTCTGGTTCCTGATCAAAGTCGTATTCGTCTTTTTCATGTTCGCGATGGTGAAGGCGATGGTGCCGCGGTATCGCTACGATCAATTGATGCGCCTTGGCTGGAAAGTATTCCTACCGCTGTCGCTCTTCATGGTCGTCGTCACGGCCGCCGTGCTCCAATTCGGAGGCTTCCACTCATGAGCGTAGCGCGCGCAGCAAAATCGCTTTTCCTCTTGGAGTTCGTTTCGGCGTTCTTCTTGACGATGCGCTACTTCTTCTCGCCGAAGAAGACGCTGAACTATCCTTACGAGAAGGGCCCGCTTTCACCGCGCTTCCGCGGTGAGCATGCGCTCCGCCGCTATCCGAACGGCGAAGAACGCTGCATCGCTTGCAAGCTCTGCGAGGCGATCTGCCCCGCTCAGGCGATTACGATCGAAGCCGGCCCGCGCCGTAACGACGGCACCCGCCGCACGACGCGATATGACATCGACATGACGAAGTGCATCTATTGCGGCCTCTGCCAGGAAGCCTGCCCAGTCGATGCCATTGTCGAGGGCCCGAACTTCGAATTCGCGACCGAAACGCGCGAAGAACTTTTCTACGACAAGGAGCGGCTGCTCGCGAACGGCGACCGCTGGGAACGCGAAATCGCAAAGAACATCGCGCTCGACGCGAAGTATCGATAGAAGGCAACGCCATGGCATCGGTGCTCTTTTTCTATCTCTTTGCAGTGCTCGCGGTGGCGGCGGGCGCTTCCGTCATTCTGACGAAGAATCCCGTCCACGCCGTCCTGTTCCTGATCCTGGCGTTCTTCAACGCTGCAGGACTTTTCGTTTTGCTCCAGGCCGAGTTCCTGGCGATGCTGCTCGTCATCGTCTACGTCGGCGCAGTTGCCGTGCTCTTCCTGTTCGTCGTGATGATGCTCGACGTTGACTTCGCCGAGCTGAAAGCCGGCTTCATCAAGAATGCCAAGGTCGGCGCGCTCATCGGCGGCGTCGTGCTGGTGGAGCTGATTGCGCTGTTCGGTTATCGCGGGTTCACGGTGTCGCCAGTGATGAACCCGTCGGCACCTATTCCGGCCAGCGTCACGAATACCCGCGCGCTCGGTGAGATCCTCTATACCCAGTACGTCTACTACTTCCAGGGAGCCGGGCTCATCCTGCTCGTCGCAATGATCGGCGCCATCGTGCTGACGCTCAAGCACCGGCAAGGCGTCAAGCGTCAATCGATCAGCGCACAGGTCGCACGCGGACCCGCGACGGGTCTCGAAGTCGTCAAGGTCCCGAGCGGTGGTTCGGTCATCCCGCCAGCCGTCAAACATCCGGAGGCTGCCGAATGACCATAGGTCTCGGACATTATCTCGTTGTGGCCGCGTGCCTCTTCACGCTCGGCATCTTCGGAATCTTCCTGAACCGCAAGAACGTCATCGTCATCCTGCTCTCGATCGAGCTGATGCTTCTGGCGGTCAACATCAACCTCGTCGCGTTCTCTCATTTCAATGGCGACCTCGTCGGCCAGGTCTTCGCGCTCTTCGTGTTGACGGTCGCCGCGGCCGAATCCGCCATCGGTCTCGCGATCATGGTCGTCTACTTCCGCAACCGCGGCTCCATCGCGGTCGAAGACATCAACATGATGAAGGGGTGAGGCGGGCATGATCTACGCCGCCATCGTTTTTCTGCCGCTTGCGGGCGCTCTGATCGCAGGTTTGTTCGGCCGTGCCATCGGCGATCGGGCAAGCGAAGCCGTCACGACCGCGTTCCTGCTGATCGCCGCCGCACTGTCGTGGGTCGCGTTCTTCCAGGTCGCCCTGGGACACGAGACGCACGACGTCCAACTGCTGCGCTGGATCACGTCGGGCGAACTCGACGTGTCATGGGCGCTCAAGATCGACACGCTGACGTCCGTCATGCTCGTCGTCGTAACGACCGTCTCATCGCTCGTGCATCTCTATTCCATCGGCTACATGCACGAAGACCCGTCGCGGTCGCGCTTCTTTGCCTATCTCTCGCTCTTCACCTTCGCGATGCTGATGCTGGTGACGAGCGGCAATCTGGTGCAGATGTTCTTCGGCTGGGAAGGCGTCGGCCTCGCGTCGTACCTCCTCATCGGCTTCTGGTATCAGAAGCCATCTGCTAATGCGGCCGCGATAAAGGCGTTTATCGTCAACCGCGTGGGTGATTTCGGCTTCTCGCTCGGCATCTTCGGGCTTTTCTTCGTCTTCCACACCGTCAATCTCGATGCGCTGTTCGCCGCCGCGCCAAGTGCCGTCGGTAAGACGTTCAATTTCGCGGGGCACGACGTCGATATCCTGACGACGCTCTCGCTGCTGCTTTTTGTCGGCGCGATGGGCAAGTCCGCTCAGTTCCTGCTCCACACGTGGCTGCCGGACGCGATGGAAGGGCCGACGCCCGTCTCCGCGCTCATTCATGCCGCGACGATGGTGACGGCCGGTGTGTTCATGGTCGCGCGCTTGTCGCCGATCTTCGAACTGGCACCCAATGCGCTCATGTTCGTGACGTACATCGGGGCGATCACGGCATTCTTCGCCGCAACCGTCGGCCTCGTGCAGAATGACATCAAGCGCGTCATCGCCTATTCGACGTGCTCGCAGCTCGGCTACATGTTCGTTGCGTGCGGGATCGGCGCGTACGGCGCCGGCATTTTCCATCTCTTCACACACGCCTTCTTCAAGGCGTTGCTGTTCCTCGGCGCGGGCTCGGTCATTCACGCCATGCATCACGAGCAGGACATGCGCGCGATGGGCGGACTGCGGAAGAAAATCCCCTGGACGTTCGCTGCGATGCTGATCGGCACGCTCGCCTTGACCGGCGTCGGCATTCCGCATCTCGCGGGCTTTGCAGGCTTCTATTCGAAGGACGCCATTATCGAAGCTGCTTACGCGGCCAATACGCCGAACAACTTCGCGTTCTGGCTCCTGGTCATCGCGGCGCTGATGACGTCGTTCTACTCTTGGCGTCTCGTCTTCATGACCTTCTATGGCGAAACGCGCGCCGATCATCATACCTACGATCATGCGCACGAAAGCCCGCCGACGATGATGGTGCCGCTCTTGGTTCTGTCGCTCGGCGCGGTGCTGGCCGGTATCCTCTTCGCCCCGTATTTCATCGGCCACGACGAAAGCGCGTTCTGGGGCGCGGCCCTCTTCCGCGGCGAGCACAATCATATCCTGCATGAGATGCACGAAGTGCCGGAGTGGGTCTCCTATTCGTCGCTGATCGCGATGATCGCGGGCTTTGCGATTGCCTGGGTCTACTACATCGGAGCGCCCTGGCTGCCGGCGGCGACGGCGCGGGCATTCCGCCCGCTCTACCTGTTCCTGCTGAACAAGTGGTACTTCGACGAGCTCTACAATCTGATCTTCGTGCGACCCGCATTCGCTATCGGCCGCTTCCTTTGGAAGGACGGTGACGGCGCCGTCATCGACGGCGCAATCAATGGCACGGCCACCGGCGTCGTGCGCATCACCGACCGCGTCGTCAAGCTGCAGACGGGCTACATGTACCACTATGCCTTCGCGATGCTGATCGGCGTCGCGGCCATCCTGACATGGCTCACTTACAACGGGCTCTTTGGCGGGGTGCTCAAATGAGCAACATTCTTTCGGTCGTCACCTTCCTGCCGCTCGTCGGTGCGTTGCTGATCGCGACGCTCAATGCCGAAGCGAAGGGCAACGCGCGCTGGATCGCGCTGTGGACCACGCTCGTCACCTTCGCGGTGTCGCTGCTCATCTGGATCAATTTCGATACGAATACCGCAGGCTTCCAGTTCGTCGAGGAGCACGCCTGGCTCGGACCGCTGAAGTATAAAATGGGCGTCGACGGCATCTCCATGCTGTTCGTCATCCTGACCACATTCCTGATGCCGCTCTGCATTCTCGCGAGCTGGGTGTCCGTTCAGGATCGCGTCAAGGAATACATGATCGCGTTTCTCGTGCTGGAAACGCTGATGCTCGGCGTCTTCTGCGCGCTCGACATGGTTCTCTTCTACCTCTTCTTCGAGGGCGGCCTGATCCCGATGTTCATCATCATCGGCGTCTGGGGCGGCAAGCGGCGCGTCTACGCGAGCTTCAAGTTCTTCCTCTACACGTTGCTCGGCTCGGTGCTGATGCTGCTCGCCATGATGGCGATGTACTGGCACGCGGGCACGACCGACATCCCGACGTTGCTGCAAACGAAGTTCCCGCCGGACATGCAGTGGTGGCTCTGGATAGCGTTCTTCGCGTCCTTCGCAGTGAAAATGCCGATGTGGCCGGTTCACACCTGGCTTCCCGACGCGCACGTCGAAGCACCAACGGCCGGATCGGTCATCCTTGCCGGCATTCTGCTGAAGATGGGCGGCTACGGCTTCCTGCGTTTTTCGCTGCCGATGTTTCCGAACGCCTCGGCGGAACTCGCATCCTTCGTCTTCACCCTTTCGATCGTCGCGATCATCTACACCTCGCTCGTCGCGCTGGTGCAGGAAGACATCAAGAAGCTCATCGCCTATTCGTCTGTCGCCCACATGGGATACGTGACGATGGGCATATTCACGGCGTCCCAGCAGGGTATCGACGGCGCGATCTTCCAGATGCTCTCGCACGGCATCGTTTCATCTGCTCTCTTCCTTTGCGTCGGCGTCATCTATGACCGGACGCATACGCGCGAGATTGCAGCCTACGGCGGCCTTGTCGAACGGATGCCGAAATACGCCTTTGCGTTCATGGTGTTCACGATGGCGAACGTCGGCCTGCCCGGAACCAGCGGCTTCGTCGGCGAATTCCTGACGCTGCTGTCGGCGTTCAAGGCCAACACGTGGGTCGCGATTCTGGCGACGACCGGCGTCATTCTGTCGGCAGCCTACGCGCTCTATCTTTATCGTCGCGTGATTTTCGGCGTGCTGGAAAAAGCGAGCCTCAAGAAGCTTCTCGATCTCTCTCCGCGCGAGATCGCGATCCTCGCGCCGCTTGTGATCCTCACCATTTTCTACGGCCTCTATCCCGCTCCCGTGCTCGACGTGACGGCGACGTCGGTGAAGAACCTCGTGCAAAACTATCAATCCGCTCAGGGGACGGCGGCCGCATCGGCGGCGCCTCAAGGAACCCATTAAATGGATAGCTCGGTCCTATATGTCATTCTGCCGGAGCTGATACTCGCGCTCGGCGCCATCGCGCTTCTAATGATCGGCGTCTTTTCACCGAATGGCGAAACGTCGGGCCGCAACGTCACATGGCTTGCGATTGCCGTGCTCGTCGCGGCCGCCGTCGCCGTGTTCGAAGGTAGCGGATCATCCGCCATTTTCGGCGGCGCATTCGTTTCCGATAGCTTCACGCGCTTCCTGAAGATTGTCATCCTCATCGGCGCTGCGTTGACGCTGCTGATGACGTTCGACAGCTTCGGCCGCGCCAAGCTCCTGCTGTTCGAATATCCGGTGCTCGTGCTGCTCGCGACCCTCGGCATGCTGATGATGGTCTCGGCGAATGACCTCATCGCGCTTTATCTCGGCCTCGAGCTTCAATCCTTGGCGCTCTATGTCGTCGCCGCGTTCAAGCGTGACGACGTGCAATCCAGCGAAGCCGGCCTCAAGTATTTCGTCCTCGGCGCGTTGTCGTCGGGCATGCTGCTCTACGGTGCCTCGATGCTCTACGGCGTGACGGGCTCGACGAGCTACGCGACCATCGCCGCCGTGGCGAAAATGCCGGAAATGGCTGCCAACATCGGCCTGACCTTCGGGCTCGTGTTCGTCCTCGTCGGCTTAGCGTTCAAGGTTGCCGCCGTGCCGTTCCACATGTGGACGCCGGACGTCTATCAGGGCGCGCCGACGCCCGTTACCGCATTCTTTGCCGGTGCGCCGAAGATCGCCGCCATGGCGCTGCTTCTGCGCTTTACCCAGGCCGCGCTCCCGGGCGTCTCGTCGCAATGGGAACAGATCATTATCTTCGTCTCGATCGCCTCGATGGCGCTCGGCTCATTTGCGGCCATCGGCCAGACCAACATCAAGCGGCTGCTCGCCTATTCCTCGATCGGCAACGTCGGTTTCGCGTTGATCGGCCTCGCGGCGAACAACACTGAAGGCACCGCCGGTGTTCTCATTTATCTCGTGATTTACGTCGCGATGACGCTCGGCGCCTTCGCCTGCGTTCTCGCGATGCAGCGTAACGGCCGTTTCGTCGAAAGCATCTCCGATCTTTCGGGCCTCGCGAAAACCAACCTGACGTTCGCGACAATACTCGCTGCGCTGATGTTCTCGCTGGCGGGCATTCCCCCGCTCGCCGGTTTCTGGGCGAAATGGTACGTCTTCCTACCGGCGATCAAGGCGGGTCTCTATCCGCTGTCGGTCATCGGCGTCGTCACGAGCGTCGTCGGCGCCTACTACTATTTGCGGGTCGTGAAGATCATGTTCTTCGACGAGCCGGCGGAGGGCTTCTCGCCGACCGAAGGCCGAACCTTCGCAGTAATGGCGCTGTCGGCGGCTTTCGTCGTGGCGTTTGTTCTGCCCTTTGTCGGCGGAACCGTGGTAGATGCGGCGACGGCGGCAGCTTCGGTGCTGGTGCCGGCTCACTAGCCATTTATGAACGGCCATTCTGTGCCTCGCATCATCCATCTCGCTGAGACCGGATCAACGAACGCCGATGCCATGCGTCTTGCCCTCGGCGGGGAAGAACTCCCCTTGTGGGTCGTCGCCGACAGCCAGACCGGTGGCCGGGGCCGATCCGGCCGCACCTGGGTTTCACGGCCGGGTAACCTTCACGCCAGCGTCGCGTTCCGGTGCGGCGCGCCGCTCGATAAGGCGGGCCAATTGTCACTACTTGCTGGAATTGCGGTGATAGACGCCGTTCGAACAACAATGGATCTTGCGCCGGGAACCGATCTTCGCCTCAAATGGCCGAACGATATTTTGATAGGAAGTGCCAAGGCCGGAGGAATCCTGGTCGAGAGCACGTCCGCTCGCATAGGCCCCGGCTTTTTAGCGATTTTAGGTTTTGGATTGAATTTGATCACCTCACCCGACACGCTTGGCCGTGCAGTCACGGCTTTCAGCCAACATGGGAATATTCCCAAGCCGCTCGCATTCACCGAGACGCTGTCAGAAAAGATCTTCTTCTGGCTAGACCGTTGGCAGGAGGGGCAGGGCTTCCCCGCCATCCGCGAGGCGTGGATCGAACGCGCAGGCGCGATGGGTGAGCCCATCATCATCAACACCGCCGCCGGACCCTTATCTGCAACCTATCAGGGGCTTTCGGAAACGGGTGCCCTGCGCGCGGATATCGACGGCGAGATCAAGGAAATCAGCTACGGCGACGTCATGCTCGTCGGGCAGGTCGCGGGCGATGGAACTCCATGAGCGATCGCGCCTCGCCTTCGCGATCGGGAAGCGTGAAGCCCGACGAACTCGTATTTGCGGCGCTCGGCGGCCTCGGCGAGATTGGCATGAATGTCTATCTCTACGGCTTCGGGCCGCCGAGAGCGCGCACCTGGCTGATGGTCGATCTCGGCGTCACCTTTCCTCATGAGAGCGAACCCGGCGCCGATGTCGTGCTGCCCGACCTTCGTTTCATCGTTGCCGAACGAAAAAATCTCGCCGGACTCGTGCTGACTCACGCGCACGAAGATCACGTCGGCGCCGTTATCGATCTCTGGCCATCGCTCGAATGTCCGATCTTCGCGACGCCGTTCACGGCCGGAATGCTGAAGACGAAGCTCGGCGAATTCGGCGGCTCGCAAACCCTGCCGATCAAGGAGGTGCCGCTCGGCGGCCGCTTCAACGCCGGTCCTTTCGACGTTGAATTCGTGAGCCTCACGCATTCGATCCCCGAGCCGAACGGTTTGGCGATCCGCACGCCGGCCGGGCTGGTCTTCCACACCGGCGATTGGAAGCTCGATCCAACGCCCGTCGTCGGCAGACCGCACGATGCAGCGCGGCTGGAGCAACTCGGCAACGAAGGCACGCTCGCGTTGATCGGCGACTCGACGAACGCGATGCGCGAAGGCCGTTCGGCTTCGGAAACCGACGTGGCCAAGACGCTGCAAAAGCTCATCGCCGACGCACCGCGCTGTGTCGCCGTAACGCTCTTCGCGTCGAACGTCGCCCGTGTCGCCTCGATCGTGGCCGCTTGCAATGCCGCGGGCCGGACTCTTGTCGTTGCCGGGCGCGCGCTTCATCGCATCATCGAAGTCGCGATCGAGACGGGCTATCTCCCGAAAGGGTTCACCTATCTCGATCAGCAGCGCTTCTCGGATCTACCGCGAGACAAGGTCGTCGTGCTCTGCACCGGCAGTCAGGGCGAACCACGCGCGGCGATGGCGCGCGTCGCCGAAAACGAGCATCCCGATATTTCGCTCGACAAGGGCGATCTCGTCATCTTTTCCTCGCGCACCATTCCCGGAAACGAGAGAGCCGTCTCGCGCATACAGAATGGTTTGGCCCGCCTCGGCGTCGACGTCATCACCGACGCCGAAGCACTCGTGCACGTAACGGGTCATCCGCGTCGCGACGAATTGAAGGACATGTACGCCTGGATCCGCCCGAAGATCGCCGTTCCGATGCATGGCGAAGCGCGGCACCTGAAGGCGCACGCCCGGCTCGCGCGCGAATGCGGAGTGAGCGAAACATTTTCGATCGTCGATGGCGATCTCTTGAAGCTTTGGCCCGCGCCCGCGGCCGTCATCGATGAGCTGCCGGTCGGACGCCTGTTTCGCGATGGTAACCTGATCGTTCCGGACATCGAAGGGCCGGTGAAGAGCCGCCGCAAGCTGTCGTTCGTTGGCATAGCGGTCGTCTCGATGGCGCTATCGCGGCGCGGCGAAATCATCGCCGAGCCGGGCGTCGTGCTCGAAGGCATACCGGCCGCCGACCAAGACGGGGAATCGATGCGCGAAATCGTGCTCGACGCGATCGACGGCACGCTCCGCTCGATTCCGCCGAAGCGGCGCGGAGACCACGCCATGGTTCAGGATGCAGTGCAGCGTGCCGTGCGTTCCGCAATTAACGAGGCATGGGGCAAGAAGCCGGTTGTCAAAGTGCTCGTCTCCGTGGTGGATGGCCGAAACTAAATCGCCGTAACATTTCGCCCTTTGCCGTGCCGGAGACCGAAGCATGATTGGACGCCTTAACCACGTCGCCATAGCTGTCAAAGACCTCGCAAAGGCTTCCGGCGTTTATAAAAATGCCCTCGGCGCGAAGGTCGGTCCGGCGCTTGCGCAACCGGAGCACGGCGTCACCGTCGTTTTCATCGAGCTTCCGAACACCAAGATCGAGTTGCTCGAACCGCTTGGTGAAGGTTCGCCGATTGCAAAATTCCTCGAAAAATCTCCCGACGGCGGAATTCACCATGTATGCTACGAGGTGGATGATATCATCGCCGCGCGCGACCAGTTGAAGGCTCAGGGGGCTCGCGTGCTCGGCGATGGCACACCGAAGATCGGCGCACACGGCAAGCCCGTGCTGTTCCTGCATCCGAAGGACTTCTGCGGCACCCTCGTCGAGTTGGAGCAGGTCTGAAGCAGCTCCGGTGCGGTTTGGAAAATAGGGGTTAGTGTGATGCGTACGTCCGTAGCGGTCGCGACATTCTTTTGCCTGTGGTTCATCACGCTGTTCGCTGTGCTGCCCTTCTTTGCGAAGACACAGGGCGAGGCCGGTGAGGTCGTCCCCGGCACCCCCGAAAGCGCTCCTCACAAAATGAACGTCTTCAGGCTCTTCTGGGTCAATACAATCGTTGCCGCCATCACCTTCGCCGGCGTCTATGCGGTGATCGCGAATATCTGAGACCGCTCCTCCCAGGGCCCGATTGAAGCGCCAATCGAATCACCTGGCGTCCGGAATTTCTGCGCGCCAGCGCTCACCCGGCCCACGGCACCCGCTACTGCGCCACGTCTATCCATCGGGGCGGACGCGCAAATCCCTCCAGTTGAACCTGTGGCCCGGCCGCTTTGCATCGTTGCAACGCCAGCATGAAAAGGCTATTCGGCTGGGGCTCAATTCCTGACTTTCGAGAGACTAAGGCGCGGCTCGCCCGCGCGGATTTAACGAGCGAGCCCGCAATGCGCATGTCCAAGGCCTTATCCTGCTGTCCGTCCCGTTCGCGCGCTGGCGCGCCGGAGGCCGCACGATGAGCAAGCGAGCCCTTTCCGTCACCCGCGAGCAGAACTTTCCGGACTGGTATCAGGCGATCGTCCGCGACGGCGACATGGCCGAGACGAGCCCTGTCCGCGGCTGCATGATCATCAAGCCGTGGGGTTGGGGCGTCTGGGAACGCATCCAGGCCGAGCTTGACGCCCGTATCAAGGACACCGGCCACGACAACTGCTACTTCCCGCTTTTCATCCCGATGAGCTTCCTCGCGAAAGAGGCGGAGCACGTCGAAGGTTTCGCCAAGGAAATGGCGGTCGTCACGCATCACCGCCTGAAAAACGAAGGCGGCAAGCTGGTGGTCGATCCCGACGCCAAGCTCGAAGAGCCGCTGATCGTCCGCCCGACGTCCGAGACCATCATCGGCGATGCATTTCAGCGCTGGATCAAAAGCTATCGCGATCTGCCCCTGCTCATAAACCAGTGGGCGAACGTCGTCCGTTGGGAAATGCGCACGCGCCTTTTCCTGCGCACGGCGGAGTTTCTCTGGCAGGAAGGGCACACCGCCCACGCCGACCGCGAGGACGCTGTCGCCGAGACGCTGAAGATGCTCGAAGTCTATCGCACGTTTGCGGAGGACGTTCTGGCGATGCCGGTCATCGCGGGCGAAAAGCCGGCGAACGAGCGTTTCCCCGGTGCCGACAATACCTATTCGATTGAAGCGATGATGCAGGACGGCAAGGCCCTGCAGGCCGGCACGTCGCATTATCTCGGCACGCACTTCGCCGAGGCGCAGAACATCCAGTTCCAGAATGCGAAAGGTGAGCTCACCTATTGCCACACGACGAGCTGGGGCGTCTCGACACGCCTGATCGGCGGCGTGATCATGACCCACGGCGACGACGATGGTCTGCGCCTGCCGCCGATGATCGCTCCGCGCCAGATCGTCCTTGTCCCGATGCTGCGTGAGAAGCCGGAAGACGCCGAGCTCATCGCCTATTGCGCCGCTCTCGAGAAAGATCTGAAGGCCGCCGGCATCCGCACGCTTGTCGACGTAAAGCCGATCAAGTCTGCGGAGAAGCGCTGGAACTGGGTGCGCCGCGGCGCACCCGTCATCGTCGAGATCGGCGGCCGCGATGCGAGCGGTGGCAACGTCACCTTCATGCGGCGCGACCGATTGCGCGACGGCGATAAGGTCATCTCGCACACGCTGCCGCGCGCTGATTTCGTCACGGGCGCGCCCGCGCTCCTGCAGGTAATTCAGGCAAACCTCTTCAACGAGGCAAAGGCGCGCCTCGATGGCAACATCATCTCGAATATCAAGTCGTTCGAAGAGCTTGAAGCCTACTTCGGGCCCGGTGAAGGCGACGACGAGGCGGGCGCCTTCAAAGGCTGGGTGCGCGTGCCTTGGTCGCGCCCCGAAGGCGCGGCACTCGAAAGCATCGCAGATCGGTTGAAAGCCCTGAAGCTGACGATCCGCAACGCGCCGCTGGAGCAGGGGAAAGTCACGGGGGCATGCTTCTTCACCGGCGAGGCGGCGAAGGAATTCGTGCTGATAGCACGCGCATACTAAAACGGCTGCAATTCGGTCATACGGCCTTAACTGCGACACAGGGAGCTGCGATGCGGCGCGCGATTGAGGTAACGGCGGTGGGACCACGATGACTGTTTCAGGGCACAGCGAAGCCTCGGCTGGATTGGCTGGGGAACGGGCGGCATCCGGCAGCACGGCACCATTTTCGGCCTTCGAGTGGATGATCGCGGGACGCTATCTCCGCGCACGGCGCAAGGAAGGCTTCATCTCGGTCATCGCCGGTTTTTCATTTCTCGGCATCATGCTCGGCGTGGCGACGCTCATCATCGTCATGGCTGTGATGAACGGCTTCCGGCACGATCTGTTCGGCAAGATCATGGGCCTCAACGGCCACGTCATCGCGCAGAAGATCGGCGACCCGTTCACCGATTATTCCGAAGTCGCAAGCGCCATTTCGAAAGTGCCCGGCGTCGTCATCGCCATGCCCGTAATCGAAGGACAGGTGATGGTTTCCTCGAGCACGCAGGCGCTCGGCGGCCTAGTGAGAGGTGTGCGCGAGGCTGATCTGAAATCGCTGAAGCTCGTTGCGGACAACGTCCGCGCCGGCACGCTCGATGGCTTCGACAAGCAGAGCGGCATCGCGATGGGCGTGCGCCTGGCGAACCAGCTGCGCGTTGGGCTCGGCGATACGGTGACGCTCGTCTCGCCGCGCGGAGCCGCGACCCCGTTCGGAACCGCGCCCCGTTCGAAGGCCTATCAGATCACGTCGATCTTCGAGTTGGGCATGTCCGAATACGACCGCATGATGATCTTCATGCCGCTGCCCGAAGCACAGAAGTATTTCTCGAAGAACGGCGAGGTCGACGTCGTCGAAGTCGTCGTCGATCGCCCCGATGATGTCGATCGTTACAACGCACTGATCAAGGACGCGGGCGGCCCATCGATCACCGTCAACGATTGGCGCCAGCGCAACGAGACATTCTTCAACGTGCTCGCCGTCGAGCGAAACGTGATGTTCATCATCCTCTCGCTCATCGTGCTCGTCGCCGCGCTGAATATCATCTCCGGGCTGATGATGCTCGTGAAGGACAAGGGCCGCGATATCGCGATCCTGAGAACCATGGGCGCGACCAAAGGCGCCGTGATGCGGATATTCCTGATTACCGGCGCGTCCATCGGCGTCGTCGGCACGCTCGCGGGTCTCGTCCTCGGCGTCGTCTTCTGCTGGAACATCGAGAGCATCAAGAACTTCGTATCGTGGGTCTCCGGCACGACAGTCTTCGATCCGAGCGTCTACTATCTGACGAAATTGCCCGCCGAAATCGATATCCACGAAACGGGAGGCATCGTCCTGATGGCGCTTCTGCTGTCGGTCATCGCGACGATCTATCCGTCGTGGAAGGCGTCGAAGCTCGATCCGGTTGAAGCGTTGCGGTACGAGTGAGATACATGGACACCAGATCTGTCGCGCCGATTTTGCAGCTCGAAAACGTCACGCGATCTTTCCGCCAGGGCGAAAAGGAGATCGTGGTTCTGCAAGGTGTCGATGCGGTGCTTTGGCCCGGTCAGGCCGTTGCACTCGTCGGACCCTCCGGCGCCGGTAAATCGACGCTGTTGCACATCACGGGATTGCTGGAATCGCCGACCAGCGGCCGCGTGATCATCAATGGCCGCGACTGCGCGACGCTTTCCGAAGCCGAACGCACGAAGCTCCGCAGACGAGAGATCGGTTTCGTCTATCAGTTCCATCAGCTGTTGCCGGAATTCAGCGCGCTTGAAAACGTCGTCATTCCGCAGCTCATCCTAGGGACCAGCCGGAAGGCTGCCGATGCTCACGCGCGCGAGCTGCTGGCAAGCGTCGGACTTGCAGGACGGGCAGAGCATCGTCCAGCCGAGCTATCGGGCGGCGAACAGCAGCGCACCGCCATTTGCCGGGGACTTGCCAACAGCCCGCGGCTTCTGCTCGCCGACGAACCGACCGGCAATCTCGATCCGCATACGTCAGAGCATGTGTTCCGTCAGCTGATCGATGTCATTCGCCGCCAGGGGGTTGCCGCGCTGATCGCGACCCACAATCTGGAGCTTGCGAGCCGTATGGACCGCGTTTTGCAGGTCCATGAGGGGCGCCTCGTCGAGATCTCGCTGGCTCATACACGCTGAATTTCGAGCACCTAAACGGCTTATGCTCGCAGCTGTGCGGCATCGGCGCCTTTCGCTTGCGACTAGCCGTCGGGTACATAACCTAGCGCCATGGAACACGCGATTCGCCCGCCCGCACGAAACCCGAAGTTCATCCACCTCAAGGTGCATTCGGCCTACTCGCTGCTCGAAGGCGCGCTTCCGATAACGAAGCTCGCCAAGCTCGCGACGGCGATGAACCTTCCGGCACTCGGCCTGACGGATACGAACAATCTCTTCGGCGCACTCGAATTTTCCGAGAAGCTGTGGGGCGCGGGCGTGCAGCCGATTTCCGGCACGACCATCGATCTCGATTTCGGCGACAATCGTGACAGCGGTACGGCCGTTCTCAAGGCGATGAGCAATGAGCCGCGCGTGAAGCCTGCCGGCAAGCTCGCGCTGCTCGCCATGAACGCTGAGGGTTTCGCCAACCTCATGCGGCTTTCCAAAGCCCTGAATTTCGAACCGTCGCCCGACGAGCCCGCACACATCAAAGTCGCGCGCCTGGAAGAGATGTCGGCAGGGCTCATTGCGCTGACCGGCGGCCCGCAAGGCCCGATCGATGCCGCCCTTCGCGACGGCCAGCATGAGCAGGCCGTCGAGCGGCTGAAGACGCTCGAGAAGATTTTCGGCAACCGGCTCTACGTTGAGCTTCAACGGCACGGTCTTCCCGAAGAAGCGGAAGTCGAACCGCAGCTCCTCGAGCTTGCCTACGCGCGCGGCCTGCCGATCGTCGCCACGAACGAATGCTATTTCGCCGCTCGCGGCGACTACGAAGCACACGACGCCCTTCTGTGCATCGCTGATGGCCGCTACGTCGTCGAAGACAATCGCCGCCGCGCCAGCCCCGAGCATTATCTCAAAACCGAAGACGAGATGGCGGCGCTGTTCGCGGATCTGCCGGAGGCGCTGCAGAACACGGTCGAAATCGCCATTCGCTGTGCGTTCCGGCCGGAGGGAAAAAAGCCGATCCTGCCGCGCTTCGTCGCTGCCGACGATAGCCTGAGCGAGATCGAAAATTTCCGCCTAGAGGCCGCGGAACTGAAGAGCCAGGCGATCGCGGGGCTGAAAGTCCGCCTTGAAGCGCACGGCCCCGCGCAGGGCTTTACCGTCGAGGATTACGAAAAGCGCCTCGCCTACGAGGTGGACGTCATCACGCAGATGAAGTTCCCTGGCTACTTCCTGATCGTTGCCGACTTCATCAAATGGTCGAAAGCGAACGGCGTGCCTGTCGGTCCAGGCCGTGGCTCGGGCGCCGGCTCGCTCGTCGCTTATGCGTTGACGATCACCGATCTCGATCCGCTGCGTTTCGGCTTGCTCTTCGAACGCTTTCTCAATCCCGAGCGCGTCTCGATGCCGGACTTCGACATCGACTTCTGCCAGGAAAAACGCGATCGCGTCATCGACTACGTGCAGAAGAAATACGGTGACGATCGCGTCGCGCAAATCATCACGCACGGAAAGCTGCAGGCGCGCGCCGTGCTGCGCGACGTCGGCCGCGTGCTGCAGATGCCCTACGGTCAGGTCGATCGGCTCTGCAAGCTCGTACCGAACAATCCCGCAAATCCGGTAACGCTGCGCGAGGCGATCGACGGCGAGCCCAAGCTCCAGGAAGAACGCGACAGCGAACCGATCGTCGCCCGTCTGCTCGAAATCGCCGAAAAGCTCGAAGGCCTCTATCGCCACGCCTCGACCCACGCCGCCGGCATGGTGATCGGCGACAGGCCGCTCGAAGAGCTCGTGCCGCTCTATCGCGATCCGAAATCGAACTTCCCGATTACGCAATACAACTGGAAAATGGTCGAGGCGGCGGGCCTCGTGAAGTTCGACTTCTTGGGCCTCAAGACGCTGACCGTTCTTGAAAAGGCCGTGCAGCTCATCAAGCGCGTGCGTGGTATTACCGTCGACCTTCCGAGTTTGCCGCTCGACGACGTGCCCGCTTACGAGATGCTTGCCAAGGCCGATACGGCCGGCGTGTTCCAGCTCGAAAGTACGGGCATGCGCGAAAGCTTGAAGCGCCTGAAGCCCGACCGCTTCGAGGACATCATCGCCATGGTGGCGCTCTATCGGCCCGGCCCGATGGACAATATCCCGACGTACATCAACCGCAAGCACGGCGAAGAGCCGGTCGACTGCCTGCATCCGATGCTGGAAGGCATCCTGAAGGAAACCTACGGCGTCATCATCTATCAGGAGCAGGTCATTCAGATCGCTCAGGTGATGGGCGGCTATACCCTCGGACAAGCCGACCTGTTGCGGCGCGCGATGGGTAAGAAAGACAAGGCCGAGATGGCGAAGCAGCAAGCGCGCTTCGTCGAAGGCGCCCTCGCCAACGGCGTCAAAAAGGAAGACGCAATTTATATCTTCGAGCTGGTCGATAAGTTCGCCGGCTACGGCTTCAACAAATCGCACGCGGCCGCTTATGCGCTCGTCAGCTATCACACCGCCTATTTGAAGGCGAATTTCCGCGAGGAATTCTTCGCGGCATCGATGACGCTCGATATGGGCAACACTGACAAGCTCGCGATGTTTGCGTCCGAAGCGCGAAAGTCCGGTATTAAAATGCTGCCGCCGTGCGTCAATCAATCGGGCGTCGATTTCGGCGTCGAACCGCCCTCGGGCGATTCAAAATTGGGCGCTATCCGCTATTCGCTCGCGGCGTTAAAGAACATCGGTGCGGGCGCCGTCGAGGCAATTGTCAGTGAGCGCAATACCGGCGGCCCATATACGTCGCTCGGCGATTTTGCGGGGCGCGTCGACGCGAAGGCGATGAATAAGCGCGCAGTCGAAACGATGGCCAAGGCTGGCGCGTTCGACAGTCTGAATTCCAATCGCGCTCTCGTTGCCGCTAACGCCGATACGATCCTCGCTTCGGCTCAGCGGCGGACGGCCGACGCAGCGCAGGGCATCACGGATCTGTTTGGCTCGGGCGGGAAGCCTGCCGATCTGGTGTTGCGCGCGACGCCGGCGTGGACGGGCATGGAAAAGCTCTCCGCTGAATTCGAGGCGATCGGCTTTTATCTTTCCGGCCATCCGCTCGACCAATACGATCGCGTGCTTGGAAAGCTCGGCGTGAAGCGGGTCAGCGAGTTCGAGGCTTTGGTGATGCGTGGCGCAACTGCGGGACGCCTCGGAGGCATCGTCATTGCGGCGCGCGAGCGGCGCTCTCAGAAGGGCAACAAGTTCGCATTCGCCACCTTCTCTGACGCGACCGGACAGTTTGAGGCGATCATCTTTTCGGACACGCTGGCCGCGAGCCGGCATCTGCTCGAGCCGGGAACGCCGGTGATCGTCTCGGTCGAAGCCGAGCGCGACGGCGAAACGATGAAATTGCGTGTGCAATCAATAGAAGAGCTGGATAAGGCCGCTGCCGCCGTGCCGCGCAATTTGAAGCTCGTGCTTGATCGCAAGTCCGTGCTCGCGAAGGCCGCGCCTGTTTCCGACGTCGGCAAATTTCTGAAGCCGAATCCGCGCGGCGGAGAAATTCGCATTGTGCTTGCGCTCGATGATCGCAACCGCGAAATGGAATTCCTATTGCCGGGCCGATATGATGTTTCCCCGCGTGAAGCCCTTCGCATTGAAGCGCTGCCAATCGTTTCGGAAATCATCGAGGTCTGAAACCGGCGGTTGCGAATCGAAATATTTTGCGACTGTCAAAAAATATTTCTCACCATCATCGACGGCTTTTTTCTCGAATGGACGTTAAGAAGCCAGACGTGAGAGACGCGTCTGATTTCTCGATAGGAGCCTATCCAATGAAAAAGAGCTTGATTGCTGCGGCGACGCTCGCAGCCATCACCCTCGGCGCCGCAGGCGCTGCCAACGCCGGAGTGGCCGGTGCCGGTCTGAACGGCATCAGCACCCACGCCGAAAAATCCGTTGCCGAACAGGTTCACTACAACAAGCGCTATTACAAGCGCTATCACAAGCGCCCCTACTGGGGCGGCCACCGTCACGGAAAGAAGTGGGTCTGCCGCTACCGTCACGGCCACCGGCACTGCTTCTGGCGCTAAGCGTCCCTGACGTAATCGAAGGCAGCGCGCTGGCGCTGCCTTCTTCTGACACAGTTTGCGTACATAGCTCCGCTCCATTGAGCTAGCCAAATAAGAGGCAAAACATGTCCAAGTTCTACGCCGCCCTGGTCGCTGGATTGCTGCTCGCTCCGGGCGTTCACGCTGCCGACCAAAAATTGGGCGCTGCCGATATCAAGAAGAATCTCGAGGCGGCCGCATCCGACCCGGCAAAGGTCAAAGCCTATTGCGCAATGTCGAAGAAAATGGACGAGATCGGCGACGACGAGAAGAAAGCTCAAGCTGCTGGCGATGAAATCGACGGCTATTTCAAGACGCTCGGCGACGATTTCGAGAACGCATGGGACGCAGGCCAGGACGCTGCCGACGGATCGGCTGAAGCAACCGCGATGGACCAGGCTGTATCGACCCTCGACGGCAAGTGCAGTAAGTAAGTCGACGTCGACCGCCTCGCCTGCATCACTGCACCCGCCTAACCGCCGATAAAATAGCCTGAAAAATCATAGGCGCACTGCGAGCCGCGGCAATGACCGCCGGTCGCGGTGCGTTTTTTCTTCAATAAGCGGGCGAGGGGAAGATGGGCCTCGGGCCCTCCCGAATCCGGGCACGGCGATCAAACGTCACCCGTGGGTTGCGCAATCGGACGATCCCCCGTATATAGCCGCCATCTCACACGCGAGACGCTCGCGCAATGCGGATGAAAAGCCCCGCATCGTGCTCCGGTGGAGACGAGCTAAGACCCTGAAAAGGCTAGCAAATCTCTTCTCAAGTCTCGCGGAGGTCTAACCGGAAAAGGAAACGTTACGATGGCACTTCCTGCCTTCAACATGCGTCAGCTATTGGAAGCTGGCGTTCACTTCGGCCACCAGGCCCACCGCTGGAACCCAAAGATGGCACCGTTCATCTATGGGTCGCGCAACAAAATCCACATTCTCGATCTGACGCAGACGGTGCCGCTGTTGCATCAGGCGCTGCTCAAGGTCTCCGACACCGTCGCAGGCGGTGGTCGCGTGCTGTTCGTCGCGACGAAGCGCCAGGCGTCCGAGGGCATCGCTGAAGCCGCAAAGCGCAGCGCCCAGTATTTCATCAATCACCGTTGGCTCGGCGGCACGCTGACCAACTGGAAGACCGTTTCGCAGTCGATCCGCCGTCTTCGCCAGCTCGACGAGATTCTTGCCGATCCGCAGGGCCGCACGAAGAAGGAAATCCTGAACCTCACGCGCGAACGCGACAAGCTCAACCAGTCGCTCGGCGGCATCAAGGACATGGGCGGCACGCCGGATCTCCTCGTCGTCATCGACACGAACAAGGAATCGATCGCCATCCAGGAAGCACGCAAGCTTGGCATCCCGATCGTCGCGATCGTCGATACCAACTGCGATCCGGACGGCGTCGATTATCCGGTTCCGGGCAACGACGACGCTGGCCGCGCCATCACGCTGTATTGCGATCTGATGGCACGCGCCGCTCTCGATGGTCTCGAGCGCTCGCAGGGCGCCGCCGGCGTTGACGTCGGTGCATCCGAAACGCCGCCCGCTGAGGACCTGCCGAAGGTCGTCTTCAAGGGCATTGAAGCGCCGCGCGGCGAAGCTGATGACCTGAAGCGCATCACCGGCATCACACCGAAGATCGAGCAGCGCCTGAACGATACCGGCGTCTACCATTTCTGGCAGATCGCCGACCTCACTCCGGAGTACGCCGAGTCGCTCGACCGTCAGCTGAAGCTCAGGGGTCAGATCGCCAAGGAAGACTGGGTCGCTCAGGCCAAGAAGCTCGTCGAGGCAGCCACCGTCTGATCGGCGTTGGCACCTGACATCGAACTGACGTGCTTCTGAAGCACGACTGTGAATGAACTGATATGAGGCGCCCATCGTGGCGCCTCGAACCTCATAGGTGACAGAATGACGACGATCACCGCCGCAGATGTGAAAAAGCTGCGCGATATGACCGGCGCCGGCATGATGGATTGCAAAACGGCGTTGACCGAAACCAACGGCGATATCGAAGCCGCTGTCGATTGGCTCCGCAAGAAGGGCCTGTCGAAAGCCGCGAAGAAGTCCGGCCGCGTCGCCGCCGATGGCCTCATCGGCATCGTCGCGAAGGGCCGCGAAGGCGCTGTCGTCGAGGTGAACTCCGAGACCGACTTCGTTGCCCGCAACGAGCAGTTCCAGACGCTTGTCCGCGAGATCACCGCGCTGGCCCCGGCCGCGAAGGGCGATCTGAAGGCGCTTTTGGCTGCAACCTATCCCGGCAGCAAGAACACCGTCGAGACGACGATCCAGGAAGCCGTGGCAACGATCGGCGAGAACATGACCGTTCGCCGGACCGCGGCGCTCGCCGTCAAGGATGGCGTCGTCGCCGACTACGTCCACAACCGCGTGGCTGACGGCCTCGGCAAGATCGGCGTGCTCGTCGCGCTCGAAAGCGCTGGCGACGAGCCGACGCTGTTCGAACTCGCGCGCATGATCGCGATGCACGTCGCCGCGACAAGCCCCGTTGCCCTCGACATCGCCGAGGTGCCCGCCGAAGTGATCGAGCGCGAGAAGGCAATTCTCGCCGACAAGAACCAGGGCAAGAAGCCGGACGTTCTCGAGAAGATCATCTCGGGCGGCATCAAGGCTTTCGCCAAGGAGAACTGCCTGCTCGAGCAGCAGTACATCCACGACACCACCAAGACGGTCGCTCAGGCCGTCAAGGAAGCCGAGAGCAAGGCCGGTGCGCCGATCAAGGTCACGGGCTTCATCCGCTTCGCGCTCGGTGAAGGCATCGACAAGAAGGAAGAGGACTTCGGCGAGGAAGTCCGCAAGCTCGCGAGCGGCGGTTGAGCTTTTGCCCGGTCGAATGGCCGGGTAGGCTGGCCGGAATCGTCCAAGCGCGTTAGGTATCAGCCGGCCGGTCCCTGCGACCGGCCGGTTTTTCATGGCTAGTCAATTGTCGTGCCGATGGGAGTGAAGCGGATGCCTGGAGCGCAGGGTCTCAAATACAAGCGGCTGCTGGTGAAGCTCTCCGGCGAAGCTCTGATGGGCGCGCAACCCTACGGCATCGACATGTCCGTCGCCGACCGTTTGTCGAACGATGTGGCCGCCGCAGTCGCGGAAGGCGCCGAAATTGCCATTGTCGTGGGCGGGGGCAATATTTTCCGCGGACTGACCGGCGCGGCGAAGGGCATGGATCGCGCCACGGCCGATTACATGGGCATGCTGGCGACCGTGATGAACGCGCTGGCCTTGCAGAATGCGCTCGATCATCGCGGCGTCCAGGCTCGCGTCCTCTCGGCCATTCCGATGCCGACGGTGTGCGAGAGCTATATCCGTCCGAAGGCCTTGGCCTACCTCGCCCGGAGCAACGTCGTCATATTTGCGGCGGGGACGGGAAACCCCTTTTTCACGACCGACACGGCGGCCGTCCTTCGTGGCATCGAGATGAATTGCGACGCCGTCCTCAAGGCGACCCAGGTCGACGGCGTCTATTCCGCCGACCCGAAGAAGCATAAGGACGCGGTCCGCTACGATAAGCTGACCTATTCGGAAGTTTTGGCCAAGGATCTCAAAGTGATGGACGGCGCGGCCATTGCCCTTGCCCGCGATAACGGACTTCCGCTAATTGTGGTCTCGATCGAAGAACCCGGAAATCTCTTGAAAGCTCTGCGCGGGGAAGCGCGCCAGACCCTTATCGAGGGAACCGGCTGAAAGCCGCTGAAAGCCCCGTCCTCGCGCCGCCTTCTGCGGCGGCGATGGTTTTGAGCTTTCGAGCGCTTGGAGGAATAGGAAAATGGCACTCGCAGATCACGACATCAAAGAAATTGAAAAGCGCATGCGCGCCTCGATCGACGCTCTGAAGCGCGAGTTCTCGGGCCTTCGCACCGGTCGCGCCAGTGCCAACTTGCTCGATCCTGTCCAGGTGATGGTCTACGGCTCGCGCATGCCCTTGAACCAGGTCGCGACGGTTTCCGTGCCCGAGCCGCGCATGATCACCGTTCAAGTCTGGGATCGCAGCAACGTCATCGCCGTCGATAAGGCGATCCGTGAAGCGAACCTCGGCCTCAACCCCATCACCGACGGTCAGATTCTCCGCCTGCCGATCCCGGCGCTGACAGCCGACCGCAGGCAGGAACTGGTCAAACTTGCCCATAAATATGCCGAGCAGGCCAAGGTTTCGATCCGCAACGTCCGGCGCGAAGCAATGGACGTTCTGAAGAAGCTTGAGAAAGACGGCAAAATGAGCCAGGACGACCATCGGGGCAATTCCGAGAAGGTCCAGGAGCTGACGGATCGTCTCATCAAGGAGATCGACGGGACTCTCGTCACAAAGGAAGCCGAAATTCAGAAGGTTTGATCTCCTGCTCTTTTGGGAGCAGGAAGGCATGCAAGTGATACTGAGATCTTGATCCCAGGGGCCATTCGACAGTGGCGGCAGCAGCGAAGCCTACCGACGATGGGTCCGGAATTCTCGTCCCGCCGCGTCATGTCGCTATCATCATGGACGGGAACGGGCGGTGGGCGCGTGATCGCGGATTGCCGCGAGCGCTGGGACATCGCCAGGGTGTCGAAGCCGTCCGCCGCGCTGTCCGCGCCGCGATCGAGCTGAAGATCACGTATCTGACAATCTTCAGCTTTTCGTCCGAGAACTGGAAGCGCCCGATCGAAGAGGTCGACGATCTCATGGGCCTGATGAAGCGGTTCATCAGGCGCGATCTTGCCGAGCTGCATGAGGCCGGGGTTTGCATCCGGGTGATCGGACAGCGTCAGCACGTCGACAGCGAGCTGACGACGCTGATCGACGAAGCCGTCGAGCTGACCCGTGGCAACGATGTTTTGACGCTCGTCATTGCCTTCAATTACGGCTCGCGTTCCGAGATCGCAGGCGCCGCGCGCAAGCTTGCCGAGCAAGTGGCGGAAGGCAAGCTGCATCCCTCGGACATCACCGTCGAACGCATCGCCAACGCGCTCGACACATCCGGCATCCCCGATCCCGATCTCTTGATCCGGACATCGGGTGAGATGCGGCTATCGAACTTCTTGCTCTGGCAAACGGCCTATTCGGAATTCGTCTTTCTGGACTGCTACTGGCCGGACTTCGACAAGGCCGCCTTCGAAATCGCCATCGAAGAATTTCGCTCGCGTGAGCGCCGCTTTGGCGGCCTCTCCAAACGCTCGACCGCTTGAGGGCCAGGACGATGCCGGCCGAGGGTCCCGAAAATCAACGACAGTTTCCTTGGGGCGCACTCGACTTCATCCCGCAAGAGCTGAAGCTGCGCATCGTATCGGGCGTCGCCATCGCGATTATTGCCTTCGTCATGCTCTACTGGAGCCCGGAAGCTTTCATAGTGCTGACGTTCCTAGTCGCCGCGGCGATGAGCTGGGAGTGGGGCCGCATAGTCAGGGGTGACATGCCGGACCGCGCCCTTATCGCTCACATCGCTGCAGTCTTCGTAGCCGCAATCTATGTGCTCAACGATATGGCCGGTTGGGGCGTTGCCGTGGCGCTCGTGGGTGCGGCCGTGGTTGCAGCTCTTGCCATAGGAACCGGCCGGGCGCGGCTTTCGGGCGCTGGCGTGTTCTACACGGCCTTGCCGGTCGTGGCGCTCGGATGGCTCCGGTCGGATGAACCGCTCGGCTTTCTCGCAACGCTTTTCGTGGTGCTGTCCGTCGCCGTGACGGACATCGCCGCCTACGTCTCCGGACGAACCATCGGCGGCCCGAAGCTCTGGCCCGAGGTTTCGCCGAACAAGACGTGGTCAGGTCTCTTGGGCGGCATTATCACCGCAGCCGTCGCCGGTTTTCTGTTTGCATTTTTCACCGGGACTGGCAGCCCCGGATGGCTTGCGAGCCTCGGTCTTGCCATAGGATTGGTGGCCCAATGGGGCGATCTGGCAGAATCGGCATTGAAGCGGCATTTCGGATTGAAGGACGCAGGTGACTTGATACCGGGGCACGGCGGGTTCATGGATCGCATGGACGGCCTCGTCACCGCGAGCATCCTGGCGGCCTTGATCGGCTTCGGCATCGATGCTTTTGCTCCCGCACGCGCACTCCTCTACGGATCATAGGCGAATGGCAGTGACAGCTAGCGTTCCTTCTCGATTGACTGGGCTGGCGTCGGCCGCGCGTCCCGGACCTGCGGACGTATCCCGGCCGATGCGCCTCTCCGTCCTCGGCGCGACGGGCTCGATCGGCACGAGCACGCTCGATCTCGTCGCGCGCAACCCGAGCCGCTTTGAGATTGTCGCGGTGACGGCCCAATCGAACGCCGGTGAGCTTGCTTCCATCGCGCGCAAGCACAAGGCGAAGCTGGCGGTGATCGGCGACGAAAGCCGCTTGAGCGAATTGAAGGACGCGTTGGCCGGAACCGGCATCAGAGCCGCGGGCGGCGCCGAGGCGCTTGTCGAAGCGGCGCTCGAGCCCGCCGATTGCGTCATGGCGGCCATCGTCGGCGCAGCCGGATTGCGGCCGACGTTTGCTGCTGCATCGCAGGGAGCCCGCGTCGCACTCGCGAACAAGGAATGTCTCGTCTCTGCCGGACATGTCTTCACGGCCGCGGTCGCGCGCTCCGGCGCCGAGTTGTTGCCTGTGGACAGCGAGCATTCCGCGGCTTTTCAGGCGTTGGTCGGCGCCGATCCGAGCGCCATCGAGAAGATCGTATTGACGGCGTCCGGCGGCCCGTTCCGCACCTGGACGTACGAGCAGATCCAGGCCGCGACGCCCGAACAGGCGTTGAAACATCCGAACTGGTCGATGGGCGCAAAAATCACGATCGACAGCGCCAGCCTGATGAACAAAGGCCTCGAACTGATCGAGGCGTTTCACCTGTTTCCCATTTCGGTCGACGCGTTGGACTGCATCGTCCACCCGCAATCGATCGTCCATTGCTTGGTGAGCTACGTCGACGGCTCGGTGCTGGCCCAGATGGCGGCGCCCGATATGCGCACACCCATCGCCGTCGCGCTCGCCTGGCCCGACCGCATGGTCGCACCGACCGAGAAGCTCGACCTCGCCCGCCTCGCGACGCTGACGTTCGAGCCCCCTGATGAAACCCGTTTTCCGGCGTTGCGCGTTGCCAAAGCGGCGATGCAGCGAGGCGACACGGCCCCCGCGGTTTTGAATGCCGCCAACGAAATCGCGGTTAAGGCCTTCCTTGACCGCCGGCTCAAGTTTTTGGACATTGCCGCCCTCGTCGAGGAAACACTTGACGCAGCGGAGCGGCAGGGCGCGATTTGCCCCGCCGAAACCCTGGACGATATACTGGCCGTAGACGAGTTGGCTCGCTATCTGTCGGAAGACAAACTCAGTAGCTATTAGGGTTCGCGGGCGCAGGCTTTTCGACCCCGCTGTTCGAAACAGCACTCAAAGGATTTTCAAATGGAATTTTTGACGTCGGTCGCAGGTGGGATCTGGCAATACGGGATCATGTTCTTGCTCGTACTGACGCTGGTCGTGTTCATTCACGAGCTCGGCCATTTCCTCGTGGCGCGCTGGTGCGGCGTTACGGTCAAAGCCTTCTCGATCGGCTTTGGCCCTGAAATATATGGGTTTTACGATAAGCATGGCACGCGCTGGCGCTTCGCCTGGATCCCGCTGGGCGGTTACGTCAAGTTCATCGACGACGACAACGCGTCCTCCTTCGGAGGCGAGAAGAAGCTGTCTCCGGCCGAGAAGGCAGGGGCGTTCCATTCGAAGTCCGTCGGAGCGCGCGCGGCCGTGGTTGCGGCGGGACCGCTCGCCAATTTCCTCCTCGCCATTGTGCTCTATTCGGCCCTCAATGCCACTGTCGGCCTGCATATTTTGCCGCCGCTGGTCGATGCGGTCGTCGCCAACTCGCCGGCCGAGAAGGCCGGTTTCAAGCCCGGCGACATGATTCTCGCCATCGACGGCGCGAAGATCGCAAAGTTCGATGACCTGCAGCGCATCGTCGGCTCGAGCGCCGGAGAAGAGTTGAAGTTTACCATACAACGTGGCGAAGATACCCTTGTGCTCAATGCAACCCCAAGTGTTGACGAGCAGAAGGACGCCATGGGGCGTACATTCCGCCGCGGCCTTATCGGCATTCAGCGCGCGATTTCCCCAGATAAAGTGAAAACGGTTCAGGTTGGTCTGCCGGAAGCCGTAATGCTCGGCGTGTCCGAGACATACGGCAATTTAACGCAGACGCTGGCTGGCCTTCGGGACATCATCACCCACCGTCAATCGGCCGAGCAAATGGGCGGCCCGATCATGATGGCCGAGGTCACGGCCAAAGTTGCGGAACTCGGCATCGAGCCGATGTTGCGTTGGATCGCCTTCATTTCGGCGAACATTGGCTTCTTGAATTTGCTGCCGATACCGGTTCTCGATGGCGGACACCTTATGTTCTACGCCGTCGAAGCAATACGCCGGAAGCCAGCGAGCGAACGCCTTCAGCAAATGGGCTTTCAGGTCGGTTTGGCGCTGTTGATGATGTTGATGGTTTTCGTGAATTTCAACGACATTTTGAACGTTTGGCGGCGTTTGACGGGTACCGGCTGAATCCATGCGGAATCCTGAGTGAGTGGCGTAAACTTACCACTTTGCGGAGGCTTTCTGAATCGTTAAAAGCGTGATGGTGCGCAGCAGGTTAGGACTTCGAATCGGGGGGCCGAATTGAAGTCGTGAGTTGCAGCGCTGGGGAACTAAGAGCCTTAACGACCATAAGAAACTTCAAAAAAGACCAGTAAGACCTATAAAAAACGACGAACGAGAATACGCATGAGTGTGACGCTGCCGCCGACAGCTCGCATGTGAATTTGGGGGTCGGCGGCACACGGGGGCAATTCCGCGTATGCAGAAATTTAGGATCATCCTGGCGGGACTGCGCCTTATTGTGGCGCTTGCGGTTCTCTCGCCGATGGTCGCCATGAGTGACGCTGCCTGGATATCCGGTCCCGCGTCGGCTCAGGGTGTGATCAAGAACATCGAAGTCGTCGGTAACCGGCGCGTCGAACCTGAAACTGTACGCTCGTACCTGCAGTTCGGGGCGGGCGATCCCTACAATGCCTCGAAGATCGACGCGTCGATCAAAGCCCTGTTCGGAACCGGCCTCTTCGCCGACGTTTCCATGGACTACAAGGGCCAGACCGTCGTCATCACGGTCAAAGAAAATCCGGTCATCAATCAGGTTGCCTTCGAGGGCAACAGCGAGGTCGACACTGCGACCCTGACCGGTGAAGTCCAGTTGAAGCCGCGCACGGTTTTCACGCGCGCCAAGGCTCAGGCTGACGTTCAGCGCATTCTCGACGTTTATCGCAGGCAGGGCCGCTTCGCCGCCGCCGTCGAACCGAAAATCATTCAGCTCGAGCAAGACCGCGTCAACCTCGTCTTCGAAATCGACGAAGGCGCGGCGACGAAGGTCAAGGGCATCAACTTCGTCGGCAACCACGCCTTCTCAGATAGCCAGCTGCGCGACATCATTTCGACGACGCAGGCCGGCTGGTTCGACTTCCTCAAGGGCACGTCGGTCTACGACCCCGACCGTATGAACCTCGATCGCGAGCTCATCCGCCAATACTATCTCAAGAACGGCTATCCCGACGCCTCCGTCACGGCTGCAAACGCCGAGATTGATCCTGATGGTTCGGGCTTCCTCATCACGTTCGCGATCGACGAAGGCCAGCCGTATACCTTCGGCGCGATCAACGTGGAAAGCTCGCTGCCGGGCATCGATGGCAGCACGTTCACCGGTGATCTGCTGACGCAGGCTGGCACTACGTACGACGCGTCGCAAATCGACAAGACGGCGGAACGGCTGACGCTTAGCATTGCGGACCAAGGTTATGCGTTCGCCCGCGTTCGCCCACGTCCGATCCCCGATGCGGCAAGCCGCACGATCGCCATTACGTATGTCGTGGACGAGGGCCCGCGTATTTACATTGAACGTATCAACATCGTCGGCAATACGCGCACGAAGGACTTCGTGATCCGTCGCGAATTCCGCCTGGCTGAAGGCGACGCTTTCAACACGCTGATGGTTGATCGCGCGAAGAAGCGCTTGCAGGGTCTTGGACTATTCAAGAACGTCGACATCAAGCGGCGTCCCGGATCGGCGCCTGATCGTATCGTCCTCGATGTGGTCGTTGAAGAGCAGTCGACGGGTGAACTCTCGTTCGGCGCCGGCTACTCGACGAGTGAAGGCGTGATCGGCGACGTGTCGATCACCGAGCGCAACCTGTTCGGCAATGGCCAGTTCGTTCGCCTGAAACTCGCTGGCTCCTTCGAACGCATGCAGGTGGATTTCTCGTTCACCGAACCGCGCTTCCTCGACCGCAACTTGGCGGCCGGCTTCGACCTTTTCTACAAGCAGCTCGACTACACGCAGCAGTCCGGCTTCGAACAGAAGAAGTTGGGTGGCCAGGTTCGTCTCGGCTTCCCGATTGCCGAAAACCTCTGGATGCAGACGGCGTACTCGATCTCGCGTGATGAAATCTTCAACGTCTCGAACGACGCTTCGGCTGCGATCAAGGAGGCTTGCGGCGCCACCGATTTCACACTTGGTGATACTCCCAACTGCAAAAACAGCGCCTATTGGACGTCGCTCATCGGCACCACGATCAGCTACGACAAGCGCAACAACGCGCAGAATCCGAACAAGGGTTACTACATTGAAGTCGGCAATGACTTCGCGGGTCTCGGCGGCGACGCTCAGTACTGGCGCGTCAATGCCGAAGGTCGCTTCTACTACCCGATCACCGACAAGATCACCTTCGTCGGCCGCGCCGTCGGCGGCATGATCCAGGGCTGGGGTGGCCAGGACGTTCGACTGCTCGATGCCTTCTTCAAAGGCGGCGAGACGGTCCGCGGCTTCGATCGGTCGGGCTATGGCCCGCGCGACATCGGTCCAAATTCGCCGAACTCAGATGCGCTCGGCGGCCAGAAGTACTGGGCTGCGACTGCCGAAGTCCGCTTCCCGATCCCCTACGTGCCTGACGATCTGGGCATCAGCGCCGCTGTCTTCGCCGACGCCGGTTCGCTGTGGGACGCGACGGCAGGTGCAAAGCGTGCAATCGCGTCCGTTGGTACGGACACTTTGGGAGACAGCAGCTCAGTCCGCTCGTCTGTCGGTGGCAGCTTGATGTGGAACTCGCCGGTTGGCCCGCTGCGCATGGACTTCGCAAAGGTCATCACCAAGGAGAGCTACGACGAGACGCAGTTCTTCCGCTTCGGTGCACAAACGAAGTTCTAAGTCTGAGCCGAACGGCCCGAAGATTTGCTAAATTCGAGAGCGGCGCCATCAGCGCCGCTCTTTTTCCTATGGGTTTAAGCACGCTGGAATGGGCTATCGCCGTCAGGGACTTGCCAACATCCTTCCGGTCGTTCATTCAACCCCTCCAACACTGACAGAACTGTAACCACGGCGACCGGAGGCGGCGTTATGGAGCATCCCGGATTCTTTGAACGCGCCGGACCTTATTCACTCTCCGAAGTAGCAGTGGCCGCCGGCGCGGAAATTCCGAGCGGCGCGGACGCCACCGTCAAAATCGATGACGTGCGCCCGCTGCATGAGGCGGGCGCCTCCCACGTCTCATTCATCGACAACAGGAAATATCTCGCCCAGCTTGATGCGACGAAAGCCGGAGCCTGCCTCGTCGTCCCGGCGCTCGCCGAACGCGTTCCAGCCGGCACGACGCAGCTCATCACCAAGCAGCCCTATCATGGCTTCGCCCGCGCTCTGGCGCTGTTCTATCCCGGTGCGATGCAGCCTCTGGTGGCCACCGCAGGCGCTCCGCCCATCGATCCGACGGCGAAGCTCGAGCCGGGGGTCATCGTCGAGCCCGGCGCGATCATCGGTCGTGAAGCGCAAATCGGTGCAGGGACCCGTATCGCCGCGGGCGCCGTCGTCGGGGCGCGCGTAACGATCGGACGGGACAGCTTCATCGGCGCGCTGGCGACCATAACCCACGCTCTCGTCGGCGACCGGGTTATCATCCATTCCGGTGCCCGCATCGGCCAGGACGGCTTTGGATTCGCCATGGGCCGCACCGGACACCTCAAAGTGCCTCAAATCGGCCGTGTGATCGTCCAGGACGACGTCGAAATTGGAGCAAATACAACCATAGACCGCGGCGCCCTTAAGGATACGATCATTGGTGAGGGCACGAAAATTGATAATCTCGTCCAGATCGGGCACAACGTCATCATCGGTCGCCATTGCGTGATCGTTGCGATGTGCGGCATCTCAGGCTCGACCGAGCTTGGCGACTTCGTCGTCATGGGCGGTCAATCCGGAACTGTCGGTCACATCAAAATCGGCAGCGGTGCGCAGGTGGGCGGGGCTTCGCACCCGACACACGACGTGCCGCCGGGTGCCCGCTATTTCGGCACCCCAGCGAAGCCCCTGCGCGAATCCGCGCGTGAACAGGCCATGATCAAGCGGCTCGTCGCGCGCGATAAAGACAGCTATGAGGACGGGACGCCGGAGCCTGACGAAGGCTGACGCCCCGGTAGGCTCGGTCGTTCGAGCATAATTTTTTTGGAGCACACGACGATGGAAGGCAAGGCAACGGCGGTCAAAACCCTCGGCACCGCGGATATCAACCGGGTGATGAAGCTGTTGCCGCATCGCTATCCGTTCCTTCTGGTCGACCGGATGTACGACATGGACGCGGACGAGAGCTGCGTCGGCGTCAAGAACGTCACCATCAACGAGCCGTTCTTTCAGGGCCACTTCCCGCAGTTCCCCGTCATGCCGGGCGTGCTCATCATCGAAGGCCTCGCGCAGACGGCAGGCGCGCTCTGCGTCTCGAACGTCGGTCACGACTACAAGGCCGAGCTCGTCTATTTCATGGGCATCGACAACGCCAAGTTTAGGAAGCCCGTTCTGCCCGGCGACCAGCTCCATTACCACGTGCGCAAGATCCGCAATCGCGGCCGCGTCTGGCGCTTCAAGGGCGAAGCGAAGGTCAACGGCAAAACGGTGGCCGAGGCCGAAATCAGCGCCATGTTGGCGGACACCGCCGATGCGCGCGCGTTTGCGAGCCAAAATGGCTGACGTGGACGTCCATCCGACGGCCATCGTCGAAGACGGGGCGAAGTTGGCAGCCGGCGTTAAAGTCGGGCCCTTCTGTGTGGTCGGCCGCGAAGTGACGCTCGCCGAGCGCGTCGAACTCGTGAGCCACGTTGTCGTTGCCGGAACGACCGATATCGGCGCCGGCACGCGCATCTTTCCATTCGCATCGATCGGCCATCAGCCGCAGGATCTGAAATACAAGGGCGAGCCTTGCTCGCTTTCGATCGGCTCGGATTGCATCATCCGCGAAGGCGTGACGATGAACCCTGGTACTGCAGGCGGCGGTTCGGTAACGGTCGTCGGCAACGGCTGCGCCTTCCTTGCGAACAGCCACGTCGGCCACGATTGCCACGTCGGCAACGGCGTCATCTTCTCGAACAACGTCATGCTGGCCGGGCATTGCAACGTCGGTGATTTTGCGATCATCGGCGGTGGCGCCGCCATCATTCAGTATGCCCGCGTCGGCCATCACGCTTTCGTCGGCGGCATGTCGGGCCTCGAAAACGATCTCATCCCCTACGGCATGGCGCTCGGCAATCGCGCCCATCTCTCGGGGCTGAACATTGTCGGCCTGCAACGGCGCGGCTTTTCGCGGAACGACATTCACGATCTTCGCCGTGCCTACCGGCTGCTCTTCGCTGCTGAAGGCACGCTCATCGAGCGCATGGAAGATGTCGCCGAAGAGTTTGCCGGTCACGCCTCGGTGCAGGAAATTCTCGCGTTCATACGCCAGGGCGGGAAGCGATCGCTGTGCACGCCGAAGAACGGCGAAGAGAGCTGAAACCGCCAATGGACGGTCCGATGAAGCGCATCGGGATCATCGCTGGAGCCGGTTCGCTTCCTCTTGAAGTCGCCCAAAGCGTCACGCGCCGCGGCGGCGAGGTTCACGTCATCATGGTCGAGGGCGCCGCCGATCCGGCGCTCGCCGCGTTCCCGCATACCGTTGTCAATTGGGCGCAGCCCGGACGCGCGATGACGGCGTTCCGGAGTGCAGGCATCAGTCATGCGCTGCTGCTCGGCGGTTATCGGCGCCCTTCGTTTTTGACGGCGCGTCCTGACCTCGCATTCCTGCGGCTCGCTCCGGCCGTCGTGAAACTGTTGAAGGCAGGCGGCGACGACGCCGTGCTGCGCGGCGTGCTTGCGCAATTCGAAACGCTTGGCCTTCATATTGTTGGCGTCGGTGAAGTAGCGCCCGAACTTCTCATCGGCGAAGTCAATCTGACGGCAACTTTGCCATCAGCGGAGAACGCTGCAGACATCGCGCACGGTTTCGATCTCGTCGCCGCACTTGGACGCTTCGACATCGGCCAGGCAGCGGTCGTCAGCCGCGGCCACATCGAAGCGATCGAGGGTGCGGAAGGCACGGACCGCATGTTGAAACGCGTCGCCGACGCGCGCCGGGCCCGCGGCGACAGCGAACGCTATGGCGTTCTCGTCAAGCGTCCAAAGCCCGGGCAGGACCTTCGCGTCGATCTCCCCGCCATCGGTCCGAACACGGTCCTAGGCGCCGACGCTGCCGGCTTGGCTGGCATCGCTGTCATGGCTGATCATGTGCTCGCCGCCAACCGCTCCGCCATGATCGCGAATGCCGTCGTGCGGGGCCTCTTCATTGCCGGCATAAAAGCCGGTGAAGGGAAGCGCGAGACGGCGAGCTTCGCCGACGTCCGGACGGACGTGCTGGGCGATCTTCCGATCAATCCTGCGGCCGAAGCGGATGTCGCGCGCGCCGCCGGTGTTCTTTCCGCGTTGTCGTCTTTTGGCGGCGGCTCGGCGGTCGTCATCGACGGCGGACGCATCCTCGCCGTCGGCACATCGGACGAGCCCGCAGCGGTCGCAGAACGTGTGAGATCGCTGCGCGGGAAGAATACGCGCCGCCGCGGCATCCTCGTCGTCGGCGAAAAATATCGGCTCGACGAACCATTGGTGGCTGCCGCTCGGGATGCGCACCTCACAGGCATCGTGACCACCGGCAACGCCGCTGCTCTCGCGACGTCTTCCAGTGTCATTCGCTTGGCAAACAGTTCCGCAATGTTCGTCGCCTCTTCACAGTCGGAAACAGGACCGGAGCCGTTGAAAATTTTTCTCGTCGCGGGCGAGCATTCGGGCGACGCGCTGGGCGCCAAGCTGATCGCCGGGCTGAAGACGCAACATGCCGGGCCGATTTCGTTCTCGGGCGTCGGCGGCGAGGAGATGACGGAGCTGGGCTTCCGATCCCTGTTCCCAATCGAAGACGTCGCCGTCATGGGCCCGATGTCCATCCTGCCGAAGCTTCCACGCATCATCCGCCGCGTTTATCAGACCGTCGACGCGGCGATCGCGTTCGCGCCGGACGTTGTCGTCATCATCGACAGCCCCGAGTTCACCCACCCGATCGCGAAACGCATCAGGAAGCGCGCGCCGCATATCCCGATCGTCGATTATGTAAGTCCGAGCGTTTGGGCCTGGCGACCGGGACGCGCCAAGAAAATGCGACCCTACGTCGATCATATCCTGGCGCTTCTGCCGTTCGAGCCGGAAGCGCACGCGCGCCTCGGTGGCCCAAACTGCACTTACGTCGGTCATCCGCTGATCGAAAAGCTCGATGAAATTCAAAAGGCCGATGCCGACGGCCTCGCATCTCGCCTTGGTCTCGCGCCTGACCGTCCGGTCGTGCTCGTTCTCCCGGGCAGCCGCACGTCGGAAGTCGAACGCTTGATCGACGTGTTCGGCGAGGCCGTAGCACGCGTCGCGTCGTCGAAGGGGCCGATCGAAGTCGTCATTCCGGCCGTCCGGCATTTGCGCGATCGCATCGTCGCGAAAACCGTGGCATGGACGCCGAAGCCGCACATCATCGACCCTGACGACAAATACGCGGCGATGCGCCTTGCCCGCGCCGCGCTCGCGGCATCCGGCACCGTGACCCTCGAACTCGCGCTCGCCGGCACGCCGTCGGTCGTCGCCTACAAGGTCGACAAGGTGATGGCGAATCTCAGGTTCCTGCTGAAGGTGCCGAGCGTCGTGTTGGCAAACCTCGTGATCGGCCGGAACGTCTATCCCGAATATCTGCAGGAGGCGTGCACGGCCGAAAATCTGGCAAACGCCATCGAGCCGCTTCTGAGCGATACGGATGCTCGCTCGGCGCAACTCGAAGGACTAAGCCTCGCGCCGGAAAAGCTTCGCCCCGCCGCCGCGAGTCCAAGCGAGGCGGCAGCAGGTGTCGTGTTGTCGGTTGTGGCGGATCAGGCCGAGGGGAAATCGCGGCGCGGCGGTCCGATGTAGAGCTGCCTCGGACGGCCGATGCGCTGCTCCGGATCCTCGATCATTTCTTTCCACTGCGCGATCCAGCCGACCGTCCGCGCGACGGCGAACAGCACGGTGAACATATCGACCGGGAAACCCATCGCCCGAAGGGTGATGCCGGAATAGAAGTCGATGTTCGGATAGAGCTTCTTCTCGATGAAGTACTCGTCCTGAAGCGCGATGCGCTCCAGTTCCATCGCAACCTTGAGCAGCGGATCGTCGCCGTGGCCGAGGGCATCGAGCACTTCGTGGCAGGTCTTCTGCATCACCTTGGCGCGCGGATCGTAGTTCTTGTAGACGCGATGGCCGAACCCCATCAGCCGGAAGCCGGACGACTTGTCCTTGGCGCGCTTCACGAATTCAGGAACGCGATCGACGGTGCCGATTTCCTTCAGCATGTTCAGCGCAGCTTCGTTGGCGCCGCCGTGTGCGGGACCCCAAAGGCAAGCGATGCCGGCTGAGATGCACGCAAAGGGATTGGCTCCCGACGAGCCCGCCAGGCGCACCGTCGAGGTGGAGGCGTTCTGCTCGTGATCGGCATGCAGGATGAAGATGCGATCCAGCGCCCGCGAGATGATCGGATTGACGATGTAGGGCTCGCACGGAACGGCGAAGCACATCTGCAGGAAGTTGGACGTGTAGTCGAGATCGTTGCGCGGATAGATGAAGGGCTGGCCCATCGAATATTTGTAGGCCATTGCCGCCATCGTCGGCATCTTCGCGATCATGCGGTGGCTAGCGACCTCGCGCTGCGCCGGATCGTTGATGTCGGTCGAGTCGTGATAGAACGATGACAGCGCGCCGACCGTTCCGACCATGACGGCCATCGGATGCGCGTCACGCCGGTAGCCCGTGAAGAATCGCGTCATCTGCTCATGAACCATCGTGTGGTTCGTGATCGTCTTACGGAAGCCGATGAACTCGCTGTTTGTCGGCAGCTCGCCGTAAAGAAGGAGATAGCAGACCGCCAGGAAGTTCGTGTTTTCCGCGAGCTGATCAATGGGATAGCCGCGATAGAGCAGCTCGCCCTTGTCGCCATCGATATAGGTGATCGAGCTCTTACAGTTCGCGGTCGAGGTGAAGCCCGGATCGTAGGTGAAGCAGCCGGTGTCCTTATAGAGGCTCGTAACGTCAATGACGTCGGGGCCAATAGTGCCGGAACGCACCGAAAGCTGAACCTGCTTATTGTCGACCGTCAATGTTGCGCTGGGCTTCGTTCCGCCCTTGGCACCTTTGTCGTGGATGTTCATGCTCGCAACCTCACCCCGGAAGACACGACCGATGCCTGAAGTAACTATCGCATTTCCCGTGCACGGGGCTGATGTCGGCGGCCCGGTGTACGTATGGCGGCCTTCAAAAAAGCAATCGGCTAATGAAGGATTTAACGGATTTTTTGCGGTGCGGCAAGAGATCGTTAAGGTGCCGCACGTCGGGGTTAACCGGCGGCATCCGCAATCCGGCCGAGGCTCTCCTCGCGCCCGAGCACCTCAAGCACGTTGAACACGGGTGGCGAAACCGAACGCCCCGTGAGCGCCGCGCGAAGCGGCTGCGCGACGTTGCCGAGCTTCAAGCCCTTCTCTTCCGCGTAGGTTTTGACCTTGGCTTCCAAGAGCGCGGCGGACCATTCCGCCTCACCGACCTCTGACAAGAGTTTAAGCACCTCGCCATTCGAGGCGCGGCCTTCCGGTCCGAGCAGCTTCGCCGCCTTGTCCTCAAGCTTCAGCGGCCGCTCGGCAACGATGAACAACGCGCCGCCAACGAGTTCCGCGAGCGTCTTCGAGCGCTCCTTGAGCGACGGAATGGCTTGCGTGAATTTTCCCCATCCCTTGGCCCCGAAGAGATCCGCGAGTTCCTTGCCTGTCGAAACGGCGGGAAGCTGCCGCAGCACCTCGCGCGCCAAAGCAACGTCCGGACGCGCCGGAGCTTTGGGATCGGACGGCAGTTCCAGGAGCGCCTGAAAATTGAGATGCGGCAGCATTCCGCGAACGTGCTCTTCGAGTTCCTCGTCATGCGCGGCGCGGATGTAGTAGCCGTTCAAGTCGTCGAGCTTCTTGAAGTCGAGCCGCGCCGGGCTCTTGTTGATGCCGTCGATGTCGAACCAGCGGATGAGATCATCCGTTGAAATGATCTCGTCATCGCCATGGCTCCAACCGAGGCGCACGAGATAATTGCGCAGAGCAACCGGCAGGTAGCCCATGTCGCGATATTCTTCGACGCCCTGCGCACCGTGACGCTTCGAAAGCTTCGCGCCGTCCGCCCCGTGAATGAGCGGAACGTGCGCGAATTCCGGAACGTGCCAGCCCATGCCCTGATAAATCTGCGTCTGCCGCGCCGCGTTGGTCAGATGGTCGGCACCGCGGATGACGTGCGTGATTTCCATATCATGATCATCGACGACGACGGCGAGATTGTACGTCGGATTGCCATCGGACCTGAGGATGATCAGATCGTCGAGATCCTTGTTCGGGAATGCCACGCGGCCCTGCACGTGATCGTCGACGATCGTCTCGCCCTCGCGCGGCGCCTTGAGGCGAACCGCCGGCTTCACGTCTTTCGGCGCATCCTCCGGATCGCGGTCGCGCCAGGGTGAAAGGAAAATCTGCGGCCGCCCCTCGGCCTTGGCCTTCTCGCGTGCGGCTTCGATTTCGGCGGGCGACGAATAGCAGTAATAGGCGGCGCCACGGGCGAGAAGCTCGTTCGCAACCTCCCGATGCCGGTCCGCGCGCGAGAACTGCGAGACGACCTGACCGTCCCATTCGAGGCCGAGCCATTTCACGCCGTCGAGGATGGCAGCAACCGCCGCTTCGTTGTTGCGCTCGCGATCCGTATCCTCGATGCGCAGGAGAAAGCGTCCGCCACGGCCGCGCGCATAGAGCCAGTTGAAGAGCGCCGTGCGCGCGCCTCCGATGTGCAGATAGCCCGTCGGAGAGGGTGCAAATCGTACGATGGGCGCACTCGGTGTAACGGTCTCGGACATTGGACCTTTTTGCTCGCCTGCCATTGAGGGAATGAGGCTCCGCTCGTAGCATGTGAGGTGGAACAAGTTAAGAGGCCGCAAAAATCGGCCTGGCTTGCAATTGGGCGGGGCATGTCGGTCGAAACGGCGGGGCCAGAGATCGGATTTCCGGCGCAACCGGAGCGTGGCCTTAGCCGTGCCGCGCTTCTGTTCGACGCGGAACGGGAAAGCTTTTTTCTCTGGGCGCCCGTCTGTCTCGGCGCCGGCATCGCCGCCTACTTCGCACTCTCCGTCGAGCCACCGGCGCTGATGGCATTCGCGCCTGTCGTGCTGGCGCTCATCTTGCGTTCGACCGTGCGCTCCGGAACGTTGTCCGCAACCATGATGATGGCCTTCGTTTTGGCCGGAACCGGCTTTGCGCTTGCAAAGCTGCGTGTCGAAGCCGTGCGCGCGCCGGTTTTGACCAAAGCCCTCCACAGTGTCGAGGTCACGGGCACCGTATCTATGGTCGAAGCGAAGATCCCGCGCGGCCAGCGGCTCACGATACGCAAGCCCGAGATCGCAGGCTTGAGCGCCAGTCAAACCCCCGCGGTCATTCGCATCCGCACGATGTCCGCGCGCGTGCTCGCAGCGCCGGGAGACCGCATTCGCATCAAGGCGAACCTGTCGCCGCCTGCGAAACCGCAGCTGCCCGGAGGTTTCGACTACGCCCGCACCGCATGGTTCGATTCCGTCGGCGCCGTGGGATATGCCTTCGCGGCACCCATCATTGAAGGGCACGAGGAATCCGGCACGCTTACCCAGTGGTATCGCCAGGCGATTGAAACCGTTCGCCAGGGAATTGCCGTTCGCATTCGCCAGGCCTTGCCGGGAGAAACCGGCGAAATCGCGCTCGCGCTCATAACGGGCGAGCGCGGCGGCATCACAGCCGAGACGAACAACGCCTTCAAGAATTCCGGCCTCTTTCACATCCTGTCGATCTCCGGCCTGCATATGGTGATCGCAGCCGGCGCCGTGTTCTATTCCGTCCGTCTGATGCTCGCCGCCGTTCCGCTGATCGCGTTGACGTTGCCGATCAAAAAAATCGCGGCCACATTGGGAATAATCAGCGCGATCGCCTATCTCGCGATTTCCGGCGGACAGTTTGCGACCGTCCGTTCGGCGCTGATGATCCTGATCATATTCGGAGCCGTCCTTCTCGATCGTCCGGCGCTGGCATTGCGCAACGTGGCGCTCGCGGCGTTCCTGATCCTCCTCGTTTATCCGGAAAGTCTCCTCGATGCCGGCTTTCAGATGTCGTTTGCTGCCGTCACCGCGCTCATCGCGTCGCACGAGACTTTGAGCAATTTCCTCGGACGGGAGTCACGGCCGAACCCACTGTTGAAGATCGTGAAATTCTTCGGCGAAATCATCGCCTCGACTCTTGTCGCGAGCGCCGCCGTCGCGCCGTTCGCCGCCTACAATTTCCACCAGAGCCAGCAATACGCCGTGCTCGGCAACATGATCGCCATTCCGATCTGCAACATCATCGTTATGCCGTCGGCGCTGCTCGCGATGGTGCTGATGCCGTTCGGACTGGAATGGATCGGTCTGAAGCCGATGGGCTGGGGCATCGAAGGCATGGCGTGGTGCGCGAACAAGGTCGGCGCGTTGCCCGGCGCCGTCGGCCACATTCCGGAAATTCCAGCGCTGGCGTTCGTGCTGATGCTCACGGGCGGAATATGGCTTTCGCTCTGGCAGACACGCATCCGCCTTCTGGGCGTCGCTCTCGTGTTTCTCGGTCTGCTCGTCGCGCCTTGGATGCCGCGGCCCGATATTCTGATCGGCCAGAAGGGCTTGATCGCCGTGCGCGACGCCTCCGGAAAGCTTTCCGCGCTGCCGGCGAAGGGCTCGAAATACGATCTCGACCGCTGGCTCGAATACGACGGCGATGGCCGCACCGCTCGCGACGCCCAACGCGGCGACGCCTTCACATGCGACGCGGCCGGATGCATCGCCCATGTCAAAGGCGCAACTGTCGCCGTCGCTCAGCATCCCGCCGCCATCGCCGACGATTGCCTGAACGCCGACGTGCTGGTCATCAACGACCCGAAGCCGGAAGACTGCGCGGTCCCGCGAACCGTCATCGATGTTTTCGACCGCTGGCGTAACGGCGCCTATGCGCTCTATGTCGACCGGAGCGACGATAGCCCGGAACCGCGCGTGCGCCTCGAAACCGTCGCCGCCCATCGCGGCGAACGGCCCTGGAGCGTGATGCCGGAACGGAAGACGCCCGGACTGCCGAAGCCGCGTATCGTGGAGACGCCGGGGGCGGGGACACCCCCGCCAACCGCGCAGGTGCGCTCGACTGAACAGGTCGAAGCCGGGCCGCGAACCCGTGCCGAAGATGATCCGGGGGAGGGGGCCGAACTTGCGAGCGACTGGCCCGAAGTAGACCCGGCCGCCGAAATACCACCCGCCAGCGACGCTCAGTAGCGCCTGAGAAGCCCGACGAGCCGGCCCTGAATGTCGATCTGGTCCGGCCCGAAAATGCGCGTCTTGAATTCCGGATTAGCGGCTTCGAGCGCGATCGTCGAGCCCTTCTTGCGCAGCCGCTTCAGCGTCGCTTCCTCGCCCTCGACGAGCGCGACGATGATGTCGCCGTTCTCGGCGTTGTTGCAGCGCCGGATGATGACGGTATCGCCGTCATGGATGCCCGCCTCGATCATCGAATCGCCCTTCACCTCGAGCGCGAAATGCTCGCCATTCGTCAGAATGTCGGGCGGCACGGCGATGTCGTGGGTGTGGTTCTGAATGGCGCTGATCGGCGTACCGGCGGCGATCCGGCCCATGACCGGGATCGAAACCGTCCGCGCGTCGATGACGTGCGAAGGCGGTGGTGGCGCAACGCTCGCCCGCGGCCCCGAGCCCTCGATCACGCTCGGCTGGAAACCGCCGCGCTGCGGTGCGATCGAAGCGACCGACGCGCTCGCGCCTGCGCCCTGGCCAACACTCTGATTGTCCGGAAGTTTGATCACTTCGATGGCCCGCGCCCGGTGCGGCAGGCGGCGGATGAACCCGCGTTCCACGAGGGCCGTAATGAGCCGGTGAATGCCGGACTTTGACCGGAGATCCAGCGCATCCTTCATTTCATCGAAGGAAGGGGGCACGCCGCGTTCCTGCATGCGCGCGTGGATAAACAGCAGCAGGTCTTTCTGTTTCTCGGTGAGCATCGCGTTTCGTCTCAAGCCTTTTCTGGCTGTGCGAGCGCCGACGGCCGAAACGCTGACCACCGGTCGGTCACCCGCAGGATGACGGTACAAATCATGTATGTACGCTACACGTTCTCCTCTCGTTCTGCAAGCGCACGCTGCGATATGGTAATGTCTCAGTTTGAAATTCTAGCCTGTGTGGTCTTTGCGGCATCCTTCATCGGCACAATTGCCGAAGGGCATTTGGGCGTAGCCGAACGTCAAACTGGCTGGGTTCGCGCCGGGAACGAATGCGAACGGATCACCGGCTATAAAG
>NZ_JBFRFO010000013.1:0-48468 GCF_052114865.1 Hyphomicrobium sp. 2TAF46
ATCGACTGGATACCGTTATCGACGGGCGCAATTCGACCAACGCAAGGCAAGACGCTAGCGGTGATGCAGGTCAGCGGCGGCTCGCAATCCTTCAACGCCGTGAACCAGATGCGCGTACTCGGCCGCTGGATGCGGATGATCACCATCCCAAACCAGTCCTCGGTGGCGAAGGCCTTCAATGAATTCGACGAGGATGACCGCATGAAGCCGTCCTCGTACTACGACCGCGTGGTGGATGTGATGGAAGAACTCGTGAAGTTCACGCTGCTCACCCGCGACCGCGCGGCGTACCTCGTCGATCGATACAGCGAACGTAAGGAGAGCGCCGAGGAACTATCGCGGCGGGTCAATCTTTCGAAAGCGACAGATGGCCGGTCGTCTTAGCTGGCTGCGCCGAGTCAGAAGTGTCTGTCGGCGACGGTCAGCTGACATCCGGTTCTCCGCGAAAAGCAGACACCGCGTGAGATGTGCCACCACGCTTGCGTATCGAGCGAGCGAATTCCGCTAATGGGATCTTGCAGCTATGTCGCAATGCCGAGTTTGCAGACATCGTCTCAGAGCGAGGATGCCCCGGCGGCAGCAAGCTGGAGGACGTCGGCTTAAGCCTTAGAAGCGTCCAACATTCAGGCCGCATATGTAGAGGGTTCGCGTCAGTCGATCTGCATTAAAGTCTGACGCGGTGGTGAAGGTTCGCTGTAGCTGGCTATGTCGATCCCTTTGTCTCTAAGGAATGGTGCGTCCTGCAGCTTGTCGCGCAGATTCATCATTCGACGTTCGCCTCGCCTGATAAATGTGGGGTACGCTATCGGAGAGATGACGACGCGGTCATAACCGCGAACGATCGGGTCCGCCTCAGAAGCCAACGCTGCCCTGCGGAACGATGACAAAGTCTGGCCGATTGAGTGAGCCGATCTTGCTCTTGTCGCCGAAGATCTCGCGGACAACAGTAGTCATGCCGCGATTAGACGTGTACTCAACGCTCTCGAACTCCGGTCCGAAGATCCATAGCGCACTTTCGATTAGCGGCTGAAGCTCTTTCACCTCGTCGGCCGAAGTATTGCGCAACTTGATGTCCAACTCCTTGAGCAGTTTGAGGCGCGTCTGAATGACGTCGAGAGCGATCTTGGCCGTCTTCACTGTCCAATCGGACAGCAGTTGGTGGAGGGCGTCCAGGTCGCCCGGTCCCATATCATGAAGCTTGGCGAGAAGCCCGTATTGGCTCGACGCTTTTCGAGATTGGCCAGAAAAAAGACAAAGCCGAGGCAGCAGCCAAGGCCGCCGCAGCAACAACCAAACCATCGTTAGCACGTCCGGGCTTACGGATGATCAAATGGCCCGGTTCAAGGCTCTCGGCGTGGATGGCGAATGTCAGCTGCGTTCATTGCTCCGGCAGGCCCGCATCGACCATAAGCTGGATGACCTTTTCGCACGCCGCAAGAAAAACCGGACTGGAGTTCTTCGTCGGCGGCGCGACGTTGAGCTTGGTCGTGCCAGGCACTAGTTTCAAGCCTTCCTGCATGGCGGCCTTTGCTTCGTCGAGCCGACCGGCTTTCTGATAGGCGGCGGCGAGCAGCATGTGGGTGCGTCCGGACGCCGTGGTGATTGCGATTGAACGTTGCAGCCATGGCAACGCGTCTTCGCTGCGGCCCATCAAGAGGTTCGCCCATCCCGCGCCGAGCAGCCAAGTCCAGCGTGACACTGCGGGCGTGTCGAAGCGGTCGGCTTGCTGGAATGTCGCGAGCGCATCTTCAAAGCGGCCAAGGTTGATCTGCCCGAGGCCGATGAGATAGAGCGCGCCGCCATGCCACGGGTCGAAGCTCAAGACCCTCGCGCAGGCGACGAGGCTTTCCAGAAAGCGATTGGTCGCGCTGAGGAAGCGGCAATACGTTTCCAGCACTGCAACGGAATTTGGCTTCGTCCGCAATGCGCGCTCGAGTATGGCGCTGGCCTGGCCTTCAACTGCGATCGCATCGTCCGGGCTGTACCACCTCAACTGAATGCCGCGCAGTTGAAGGGAGGAAAGCGCGACCGCGATGTTCACACTGTCGGGTTTGTCGGCGAGCGCCTTTTTCAGCACGGTCTGCGCCATGCCAAAGCGCTCGGGCGTTGTCTTGTTGATCGAGGCGAGAGCCTGCTCGATGACAACTTTGCTGTCGCCCATCGGCACGCCGTCATTCGCGGCGGAGGAGTCCTCGGCTTCCAGCAGTTCGTTCAGTCGCTGCGCCAGCAGATAGCCAGCTCCCGCGGCGAGCCGCGATTGCTGGAGTTGTCCCATCTCGTTGGAATCGACCGAAACGGTCGCGACCGATTGAACCTCGCCGGTAGCAGTCTTGATGATGCGCGAGCGCAAGGTCCACGATTGGTCAGCGCGCTGCAGTTCGCCACGGATTTCGAAATCGGCAGGCGTCGTAGAGGGTGATGCGACAACTTTAATATTGTCGATCCTGGCGAAACCATCGGCAATGCCGCTGGTGACTTCTCCGGCCATTACCACGCCGTGCGGGTCGTTGCTCGCGTCGACAATCGGCATCACGGCGATGACCGGCGGCGTTCGCTTGAAGAGGGCGTCCGCCTGCAATACGAATGTCGCGACAGCAAGCCCGATGACCGCGCAGAGAACAGCAGCGATGGCCGCGATCCGTCCGCGCGAACCGAAGATCGATCGCCGGAATTGTGACGGATCGATTACAGTTTCGGCCGGTGGCCTGGGCGCGGTATCCGCGGGCTGTGCCGGGGAGACTTCGGGAGCAGGCGGTTCAACACGCTCGGCCACCACGTCGGCGGTCAGCACATAGCCGCCGCCGGATGCGAGCTTGATCATCTGCCGCTGGTCGTCGCCGAGCGCGGTGCGCAGTTCGCGGATGCATTGGAAGAGGCTGTCCTCGCCGACGTGAATGTTCGGCCAGACCGCCTCCATCAACTCTTGCTTGCTGAGCACACGTCCGGCGTTCGTCACGAACACACGCAGCATTTCGAAGGTCTTCGGCCGGAGCTTGACGACAATGCCGTCAGGCCCGCGCAGCTCAGCGCGCTGCCGGTGCAGCTCGAAACCGGCGAAACGAATCAAAGGTTCCCCCAAAGGCGGCGTTTGAGCCGTCTCACACCCCCGAAAAGGCGGCGCTTGCGTGCCGCCTCATACCCCAAAGGCGGCGCCCAAGCTACGGCACGATAACGAGCAGCTCTCGGCCTATAAGTACAACAGAACATTATTGAAAACGGTGTTGAATCGGAAATTTCAGAAATTTTCAGAACGCTATCCACAGCGGTTTCAGGACATTGCTCTCCCACCAATGAGATGAACTCGCTGCAGATTCGTTTTCCGAACTGCGGGGGCTATCGTGCATGGATGAGTGAGCAGGCTGATCCATGCCGCGAGAAGGGGGAGCGCATTAGTGGCAGTGGGTGTGGATCGACTTGGAAGCAAGCGCCGGTTGCGCGCTGTATTGCTCTTGTCAACGTCTCTGGGCATAGCGTTGGCATTAACGGCAATCGGGACGACACCCGCTGCCGCCAGCGACATTCTGGTGTCCGACGCATCGCAGTTGTCCGCTGCGATCGCGGGCGCGGCGGCGGGCGACCGCATCCTGCTGCAAAACAATATCGCGCTCGGCACGACGCTGCTGCCGCCCGTGGCGGCCAATATCACTATCGATGGCAACGGCCACACCATCGATGCGCAGGGCAATAACCGGATATTCTTTCTCAACAGCACGGCGACGATCCAGAACGTCACGCTGGTCGGCGGCAATGCCCAGGGTGGCGCCGGCGGCAGTGGCGCTGGCAAGGGTGGCGGCGGGCTTGGCGCCGGCGGCGCGATTTTCGTCAATACTGGCAATGCCACGATCAGCAATGTCAGCTTTGCCAACAACAGCGCAGTCGGAGGCAACGCCGGCGGCTCCGCGACCGGCGGCGGCACACCTGGCGGTGGCGGCGGCGGTGGTTTGGGGGGCAGCGGCGGCAATGCCGGACAGAACGCCGGCGGCGGTGGCGGCGGCTACAGCGGCGGTGGTGGCGGCAGCGGTGGTCCGACCGACAATGGCAGCCTCAATATTCCTGGCGGTGCCGGCGGCAGCGGCCCTGGCGGCAGTGGCGGCAACGGTGGCATGGGGACAAGCGGAAGCCCGGGCGCGAACGGCGGCGGGGCCGGCGGCGCGTCGGGCGTCCGGCTATCCTTCCAGACCGGCGGCGGCGGCGGCGGCGGTGGCATCGGTGGCGGCGCCGGCGGTTCGGGTACCTCCAATGACATCGATGGCGGTGGTGGCGGTGGTGGTGGCGGCCTCGCCGCGGGCACCGGCGGCACTGGAGGCACCCACGGCGCCGGCACCAACGGCGGCATCGGCGGCGGTGGAGGTGGCGCCGGCGGCAACGGCGGCGGCAACGCCGGTAATGGCGGCGACTTCGGCGGCGGCGGCGGTGGCACCAACAGCGGTAACCCCGGCAACGGCGGCTTCGGTGGTGGCGGCGGCGGTACCGGGTATTACAGCACGAACGGCGGCGCCGGCGGTTTTGGTGGCGGCGGTGGCGGCACGCAGTCCGGGCCGAGCGCCGGGGCGGGCGGCGTCGGCGGTGGCAATGGCTCCGGCAACTCTGGCGGCGGCGGTGCGGGATTTGGCGGCGCGGTGTTYGTGCGTGGCGGCGCCAGCCTGACCGTCAGCGATGGTTCGTTCACCGGCAACAGCGTGACGGCCGGTGCCTCCGGCAGCCCGATCAGCGGTGCGGCCGCCGGCTCCAGCCTGTTCCTGATGAGCGGCACGACGACCACATTCAGCCCCACTGGTACGCTGACCATCAACGGCACCATCGCCGACGACAGCGCCGCGAGCGTGGCGGCCGGGCAGAGCTTCGCCGCCGGTACCGGCGCGGGCGCGGCGATCGCGATCGCAAGCGGCACCGTGGTCCTGAATGGAGCCAACACCTACAGCGGCGGCACGACCATCGACGGAACGGCCGTGGCCGGCAACAATTCCGCGTTCGGCACCGGCACGGTGACGATCGACGGCGGTACGCTCCAGGCCGGCGCCAACAATCTGACGATCAGCAACGCCATCGCGCTGAGCCGCAGTGGCGGCACGGTCGACACCAATAGCAACACGCTCACGCTTTCTGGCGTGATCGTCGACGCCGGCGCCAGTCCGGGCGCGCTGACCAAGGCCGGTGCCGGCACGCTGATCCTTATCGGCGCCAACACTTATTCCGGTGGCACCACGATCAATACGGGAACGCTGAAGATCGCTGGCGCCGGCACGCTCGGCGCCAGCAGCGCCACCACCACTGTTGCGGGTGGCACGCTCGACCTCGGCGGCACGACCCAGATCCAGAACGGCGGCGTGATGCTGACCGGCGGCCGCATCACCAACGGCACACTGTCGTCATCAGGCGTCTTCGGCGTTCAGGCGGGCGCCATCGACGCCACGCTCGCGGGTAGCGGTGCACTGACCAAGAGCGGCGCTGGCATGGTGACGCTGTCGGGCATCAACACCTTTACCGGTTCAACGACTGTCAACGCCGGCACACTGGTCGTCGCCTCGGGCGGGAGCATAGGCAGCGCCGCCGGCCCTACGTCGGATGCGACCGTCGCCAACGGCGCCACGTTCGAGAACGCCGGCACGGTCGTAACCGGTCTTTTGACCAATAATGGAACCGTCACCGTGGATGCGGGCGGCGCACTGACGGCGAACAGCGGGATCGCCAACCATGGCACGTTCACTAACAACGGCACAGTGACCGATGATCTCGCCAATACCGGACTTTACACCAACAACGCCATAGAGAACGCCAATGTCGCCTCGAACATCGGCGCCATCGTCAACAGCGCCGGCGCGAACTGGAACGGCAATTTCAACACGGCCGGCGTCGTTGACAACGAAGGCACGATCAACGGTTCCCTGACGCAGACGGCGGGAACGACTACCAACAATGGCTCGATCACGGGCGCAGTCATAGTCTCAGGCGGCCTATTCACCGGTGCCGGCTCTCTAGGCGGCCTGACGATCGCCTCGGGCGCGAGCTTCCGGCCGGGCAGTGGTGTCGCCGGAACTACCACCACCGTGAACGGCGATCTCACCCTAAGCGCTGGATCCACCTATGTGGTGAACGTCAATCCGGCGACGGCCTCGAAGGCGATCGTCAACGGCACCGCGACACTCGGGGGCACTGTCAATGCCGTCTATGCTTCCGGTCGCTATATCTCGAAGCAATACACGATCCTGACCGCAACCGGCGGTCTGGGCGGGACGACCTTCAGCGGGCTCACCAACACCAACCTGCCATCGAGCATCACCGACAGCCTGAGCTACGACGCCAACAACGCCTATCTCGATCTGGTGCTGAACTTCAGCATACCGGGTGGCCTTAACCGCAACCAGCAGAGTGTCGCCAACGCGCTGACGAACTACTTCAACACGAGCGACGGCATTCCTGTGGCCTTCGGTGCGCTGTCGCCGGCCGGCCTGGCGCAGGTCGATGGCGAGCTCGCCACCGGCGTGCAGCGCGTGACCTTTGACGCCATGAACCAGTTCATGGGCGTGATGGCTGATCCCTCAGTTGGTGGATGGGGAACTTGCGATATCGCCAAGTCCGGCCGTCGCAACACTGCGGCCAATCCTGGATGTGATGTCAACCGCTGGACCGTCTGGGGCTCAGCCTATGGGGCTGGCCGCAATACCGATGGCAATGCCGCCATAGGCTCGAGCGATGTGAGCAGCCATGTCTGGGGCCTTGCCGTCGGCGCCAACTACCGCTTCTCGCCTGATACGGTTGCCGGTTTCGCGACGGGTGGCGGAGCCACCGGGTTCGGTCTCGGCAATGGCATGGGCTCGGGCCGATCCGACCTGTTCCAGGCGGGCGCCTTCGTCCATCACGCCATGGGACCGGCCTATATCACCGGGACGCTCGCCTATGGCTGGCAGGACGTCACCACCGATCGCTCCGTCGCGGGTCAATTGCACGCCAACTTCAACGCCAACGCGCTTTCGGGCCGGCTGGAAAGTGGCTGGCGCTTCGATGCGCCGGGCGGGATCGGTCTGACGCCCTATGCGGCCGGGCAGTTCACCGGCCTGTTCCTGCCGGGTTATTCCGAGCATGCGCAGTCGGGCGACGGGACCTTCGCGCTCAACTACGACTCGAAGACCGAGTCGGACAGCCGCGTGGAGCTTGGCCTGCGCGCCGATAAATCCTTCGTGGTCGAGGACGGCGTCGTCACGCTCGGGAGCCGTCTCGCCTGGGCGCACAACTTCACCCCGACGCCCTCCGCCACAGCGTCGTTCCAGGCACTACCGGGATCTTCGTTCACGGTGGATGGTGCTTCCATTGGCCACGATGCGGCGCTCACCAGCGTCTCGGCCGAGATGAAGTGGCGCGACGGCTGGGCGGTCGGTGCTTCTTTCGATAGCGCCTTCTCTGGACAAAGCCAAACCTACGGTGGCAAGGGCACCCTTCGCTATCAGTGGTGACAAACCAAAACGGAATTCGGCAGAGATCAGCCAACTCCATATCAGGAATCTGAACATCACCGATTGCTATGCTCCTGAAATGTAGCAGGGAGAGAATCCTTCCATGAAGGCAGCCTTGACCACGGACGTCCACCAGTTCGTCTCGCGCTTCAACCGGATGGTCAGCGCCGACGATACCAAAGCGCGCGTTGCTGCTTGCTATGCAATCATCATGTCCATGGAATGCGCCATCTCCGAGCCAGCGATGGCGATTCCGACGCAATGGCCGGCACGCGTTCCTTAGCTCGCGCCATCCTCGACTTCGGCGGGGAACACGTCCTCACCAAAGACTTCCATGAAGATTATCTTCTGGTCGCGCGGCTGCTCACGACCCCCGGCGAAATCAAAGAAGAGGCGATGGCCTTTCAAGCCTCGACGACCTTCTTTGCCTGCGGGTGCATATCCCGCCAGAAGGAGCGAGATAGATCACCAGGTCGCCAGAGCTACGATCCTAACGGTATGTTCCGTGTGTTAGGGAACGGCAAATTCAACGCAAGCCAGACGGATAAGCTGACAGAGGACCTGAGCCGTCTCCGCGACAACAATCGCCGGGCAGCGCCGCGCAACTGATTTAGCACGACCAGCACGCGGAAGGTGCGGCCGTCTTGTGTACGGTCCTGGGTGACTTGCATTGTAACGCGGCGCCAGCTTCGCCAATGATGATCCGTGGGTCTCGGAACGGATCGACGATCCTTCGACTTGCAACCTGATTGTCGTACCTGCTACCCGCTGCTCCTATGCAGCTCATTTTTCCAGTTGGCTGTGGTCGGCTTTTGCATACGATCGTAGTGTGCAACCAAATCTAAAAAATATGAGTGTGAACGTGATCATGAAGAGAAATCGAGCATCCCTGAAATTGCAAAGTACGCCGAACTAAAAATAAATCGGCGAAAGGCAGTCGGGCAAGCTCGATCGGGACCATTTTGCGGTTCGTCACGATTGGACACACTACGATATTCGACAAACAATAATTCTTTCGCGAGCTTTCGTGGCGCGCGGAATGGAAATGTCTCCGGGGCGACCACTTCATGGGGGAACGTATCAACCATTGAGCGCCGCCATCAGTGCCACTTCAATGCAACACATCTGGCGATTTGATTGGTTCATGATCCACAATTGGCTCCCGCTGTAAGGACTACGTAAACCGGCCTAGGAAACAAACGCTCAAACGACGATTGCGGCATGCTTTCGACGGCGAGAATGCGTTTGGGTGCGGTCGGAGTGAGCTGGGATTATCGGCGTGATGATTGGGCTCTTCGCCGAATTGGATCGGTATACGGTACCTGCCCGCGAACTGATGCAGCAAGCGGGACATTGGATCATCTTGATCACCTTCGCGCTGGCATTCGTGAAATCACTTCCGTTTGTTCCCCTGTTAGTGCCAGGCACCGCGGTTCTTCTTGGCATAGGCTTCGTGGTCGCCAGGGGTGGCCTTGAGATCGTGCCTATATGGGTTGCGATCAGCACGGGTGCAGCTCTGGGAGACTGGGTTTCCTATTGGCTTGGTCTGCACTTCGCGCACGCGGTGCGCGAATCTCGATTGGCTGCTCGCTATCCCGAAGTTTTACCCCGCGGGGAGGCCTTCTTTGCCCAGTGGGGCGCGCTCAGTATTGTTCTCTGTCGATTTTTCGGTCCCTTGAGGGCGACTGTCCCTTTCATCGCGGGTGTCTGCAATCTGCCCTTCGCCATGTTTCAGCTTGCTAACTGGTCGTCGGCCTTTCTGTGGTCTGCAGCCTTGTTGACGCCCGGTGTCGTGGCCACGTTGTACCTGTCGGGCCCATAGCAATCCTGTACGGTTAGGGTCGAACGCTTTTTGGATTTGTCGCCCGGTCTTGAAAGCGAGAGTTTTCCTCGGATTTGCCGGTGCAGTCTTCAGGGAGCGGGTTACTTGAGCTTCTCACTTCTGGCGGTTCACACGAATTGGAAGCTCGATAGATACCAGCAATCCATTACCATTCGGCGATCTCGATAAGATGAGTGATCCCTCATGTATGGATGCGATATCGTTTGCGATCGTTAAACCGATTCCGCTGCCCGTACCGATTGTTCCTGGCGAACGATAAAACGGCTTCAATACTTGGAGCAGTTCGCTATCGTTGATGCCGGGCCCGTCGTCAGAGATCTTCAAGGATGCACGGTCGGCTATCTGCGTGACAGCGACGCTGACATTCCCATTTCGGGGAGTGTATCGGATGGCGTTGTCGAGGATGTTGGCGATCATCTCGGCAAGAAGGTCACCGTCTCCCCAAATCCGTCCGATTTGAGGATCTATCGCAACGCTAAGATCTACATTTTTCTGCAGGGCATCAGGCGCCAGCAAAGCGACCGTGTCGGTAACGAGCTCTGCAAAGTCAATCGTCTTGAAATCAATAATTCCAGCCAGCCCTGCTTCTGCGCGACTGAGGTTCAACAATTGCTTGGCTAATCTGACAAGCCGCGCCGAAGTGTCATCGAGATTATTCACGATGCCGCGCAGATCATTCAAATCGGTGGCGCGCACAGCCATTTCCGCCTGCGTTCGAATAACGGCAACCGGGGTACGGAGTTGATGCGCGGCATCGCCAATAAATCTTCGTTGACTGGAAATAATCGAATCCAATCGAGCCATAAGATCGTTTATGACTTGAACTTGTTCTCGCAATTCCGTCGGCAGACCTTTGGTCTCGAGCGGCGTCAAATCATCATGTGAGCGCCCGGAAATTGCATCGCGAACGCGATTAATTGGTGCCACACCTCGGCCGACGCCATTCCAAAGCAAGAGCATCAATCCAGACAAAAACAGTGCTTGTGGAGCAATCATGTAAGCAAGAGCTTCTGCTGCGAGAACTTCACGCTTGCGCATGGTCTCGGCAACGCGGATCTGAAGTGGCTTTTGAGTAGAGGCGAGTGATAATGCTCGCTCGACGACGCGGACAGGGCTGTTTCGAATGAGGGAGTTATAGAATTGGGTACCACCCAGGGCGGTTGCCTCCGGGGGCGGCGGTACAGACTCGCTTGCAGCAATCACACGTCCTGATCCGTCTGACACCGAATAAAATATTCTATCGAGGCGATCGAAGAGAATCATCTTTTGAGCGGCAGCGGGAAGGTCGATAGCAATCGAGCCTTCATCCTCTGTGATCTGTCCCGCGATTGTATCAACTGTATCTTCCAGAGCCCGATCATAAGCCAGGTCGGCAAAGCGGAGGACGACGGTGTAAGTTGCCCATATCCAAATGCAGGTCAGAACCGCTACCGGTGGAAGTAGCCACAGCAATAGCCAAACTCTCAACGTCCAACGGCTACTTTTCACGATGGAGGTCCATCAGGTAGCCTAAGCCACGTATGGTCTGAATATTGATGTGAGGTTCTAGACGCTTCCGAACGCGATGAACGTAAACCTCTATGGCGTTGATGCCAATTTCGTGGTTCCAGTCGCTGACCTGTTGCGCCAAGCTCGTTTTCAGAACCACTTTTCCGATCTTCTTCATCAGCGCTTCAAGTATCGACAGCTCGCGTAAAGAAAAATCAATTCGCTTGCCATGTAGAAGTGCGGTGCGCCCCTCGATATCGAACTCAAGAGGCCCGTTGATGAGCCGCACGACGCCGCCGGAGCTTCGCCGGATCAATGCTTCAATTCGCGCTTCAAGCTCAGAGAGAGCGAACGGCTTGCCAAGATAGTCATCGGCGCCGCTCTTCAGGCCGGTGATTCTATTCTCCAAGCTGTCGCGTGCTGTCAGGATGAGAACAGGCGTATCGTCCCGTCGAAGACGCAAATTGCGAAGCACGGTAAGGCCGTCGATATCGGCCAATCCAAGATCCAGAACGACACAGTCGTAGACATCCGTTGCAAGTGCCGCTTCAGCAGCTCCGCCATCCGCAACGAAATCAACGCTGTAGCCAGCCAGTGTCAGCGCCTTCACCAGCGCATTACGGAGGTCGGCGTCATCTTCGATAACGAGAAGTCTCATGCTTCAAGAACTGCCGTTTGTAAGAACAATGTAAGTGAGAATGCAGCACGTAAGTGGCCTAGAAAGCTGGTCTTTCCGGAGAATGCAAGATGGCCGACATACAAAAGGCGGCGCCACGTGCGGCTTGGCTGCTCGTTTGCGCCTTGCTCGGCGCTTGCTCCAATCCTGTCTCGGAAGCCAGCAATCGCAAAACGGATGACCCGCCACAGAAGCCGAATGAGTCTCTGAGGTTCGAGGTCGTTCGAAGCACGTCCGGCGAACTGAGCGGCGTTGTGCCTGGGCGTTTGGCTTTCAAGCCGACTGCACTTGCGGCAGTCAATACGCCAATACAGGCTCGGATTGTTGCGATACACGTCAGCCCAGGACAATTCGTCAGTTCCGATACGCCTCTGGCGACACTTCAAGGTTCGGAAGTTGCCGGAATACGTTCTGCACTTGAGCAGGCAGAAGCGCGCAATGCGACCGCGGAGGATGCGCTCAAGCGCCAACAAGAGATGATGCAGAAAGGGGTCGGATTAGAAGCCGAACGTTTCGCTGCGGAAACTGCAGCGCGCGAGGCCCGTTCCGAGTTGGCGCGCGCAACGCGCGCAGCCCATATGATTGGCGATGGCGATGGCGACGCATTTATATTGCGTACCCCAAAGAGCGGAGTCGTAACTGCCGTCAGAGGTCATCTCGGCGCGATGGCTTCGCCCGACGGAGAGCCATTGTTCGACGTCGGTGATACGTCAAATCTTGGGGTTGTTGCCGATGTGCCGGAAAGCGACATCATTGGGATTGATGGCGGACAACGGGCTGAAGTTTCGCTTCCGCTAATAAATAGGTCGTTTCCCGCCGTTGTCGATACCGTTGGCCGTGTTGTCGATGGGGAGCAGCGCAGAGCGCCAGTCTATCTCTCGTTCGAAGGCGACGGTGAGCGCCTGACAGCCGGCATGCTAGCCGAAGTCCGCTTTCACATCAAAGCCAGCTCCCTGATTAGCTTGCCTATCGAAGCCGTGCTGATCAAGGACGGCGCGCAACGCATTGTCTATGTCTTGCGCGAGGACGGACGTTTGGAAGCGCGCCCTGTCATCGTTTCTGCTTCGCGAGACGGGCGTGTAACTGTCTCGGATGGTCTTCACCCCGGCGACAGCGTCGTTGTACACGGTGCCCTGCTGCTCGACAGCAGTGCCGAGCAATTGCTCTGACGGGCAGTTCAATGTTCAAACTGTTCATCGAGCAATGCATCGAGCGCCGAAGCGCTATTGTTTTTATGACGCTGATTTTGGCGGCATTTGGCGTTCACGCTTATCTTAGAACGGCGATCGAAGCCTACCCTGACGTCACCAACGCACAGGTGCAGGTAATCACCCAGATGCCGGGCTATGCGGCCGAGGAAATTGAGCGGCAGATCACCGTGCCGCTGGAGCGTGCATTGAATGGCACGCCGGGAATGACGCTGCTTAGAAGCGAAAACTTGTTCGGACTCTCCATCGTCACGTTAATCTTCGCAGACGATGCGGATCCGTTCATTAGCCGCATGGTTGTCGCGCAACGCATGAGCGGCGCCGAGCTTCCCGAAGGCGTGACTCCTTCTCTAGCGCCGGAAGCAACCCCGCTCGGAAAGATCTTCCGTTTTCGACTGCAGAGCGACGCGCATGATCTCTACCAATTGCGTTCCGAAATGCAATGGAACGTCACGCGTGTCCTGCGCCAAGTGCAGGGTGTTGCCGACGTCGTTCCGTTCGGAGGCTTTCTCAAGGAGCTTCATGTCGAGGTCGACCCGAGCCGACTTTATGCCGCCGGCCTTACGATCCGCGAACTGGAAGATGCAATTACCAAGGCCAATCTAAACGTCGGCGGCGGCTTCCTGCGACAGGGCGATCAAGAACTAACAATTCGTGGTATCGGACTGCTGCAATCGGCCGAGGATATCAAAAAAATACCCTTAAAGTCGAAGGATGGCTCACCTCTCACGATCTCCGACATTGCAACGGTGAAAATGGCCGCTACGCCGCGACGCGGTTCGGTAGCTTGGAATGATAGCAAAGAGGTGGTCGAGGGCCTTGTCTTGATGCGACGCGGGGAGAATCCCTCGGTCGTTCTCGATGGCATCCACCAAAAGGTCGATGAGCTAAATAATCGTATTCTACCGAAAGGTATGCGCATTGATATCGCGCACGATCGCAGCGTACTGGTAGAGCACACGCTTGCAACCGTGCACGAAAATCTACTACACGGATTTATCCTCGTCGTTGCGGTCGTCTGGTTGTTTCTGCGCAGCGTGGTCGGTTCGGCGATCGTATCGACCGTGATTCCGCTCTCGCTTCTCGTCGCATTCATTGGCCTGTATTCACTAGGCCTGCCCGCAAATTTGATCTCTATGGGGGCCATCGACTTCGGAATACTCGTTGATGGTGCCGTCGTTCTGGTCGAAAGCGTCTTTCATGCACTCAATGCTCAAAGACCTAAAACGCGCATTGGGGTGATCAGGCTTATTGTGCAGTCGGCCGTGAGTGTTGGCCGGCCGACGCTCTATTCGATGCTCATCATCATTGCGGCGCTGATGCCCGTGTTCACGCTCGAGTCGGTCGAGGGCCGGATGTTTCGGCCGTTGGCCTTGACTTACGCGTTCGCGCTTGCTGGCGCACTTGTTTTTTCTTTGGCGCTGATCCCAGCTTTGTGTGCCTTCGCATTTCGTCCGAAGCACGCTTTCATTGAGGAGCCACGGTGGCTCATAAAGTTGCGCGAGATGTATCGCGACGGGCTTGCACGATTGCTCGCCAATAGAAGTGTGACGCTGACAGTGGCTGCCGTGTTGCTCCTCTCAGGGGTGGTCGCGGCAAGAAATCTCGGTACCGAGTTCCTGCCGGAATTGGACGAGGGTGACATTGCGATATTCGTCGAAATGCCAGCCAGCATATCGATGGAAAAGGCGCAAGAAATTCTGCTTGATGTGCACGGACGGCTCCAAAAGTTCTCGGAAGTCTCGGAAGTTCACACGGAACATGGCCGGCCTGAGGACGGCACTGACAACGAAGGCGTCAATATGCTGAAAACCTTCGTGAAGCTCAGACCGGAGCCCGAATGGGAAACGAAATGGACGAAACCGCAACTTGTTCAGGCGATGCGATCTTCGCTCGCCGAGATCAAAGGTGTTCGGTTCAACTTCTCTCAGCCTATCAAGGATAGCGTTGAGGAAGCCGTCAGCGGTGTGCGCGGCAAAGTGGTTCTCAAGATTTTCGGCGATGATTTAGAGCTCATGCGGTCCACGCTCCTGCGGGCGAAGGCCGTGATCGAGAAAGTCGACGGCGTTACAGAACTCGACCTCTATCGCGACGCGTTTATTCCCCAGCTTCAAATTCATCTCAACCGACAGGCGCTCGCGCGCTCGGGAATAGCGATCGAAGACGCCGCCCGAACGATCGAGACGGCTTTGGCAGGTCGCGTTGCTACACAATTGTGGGAAGGCGAACGGCCAGTGCCGGTCCGTTTGATACTTGCCAAGACTGCTCGGGACGACATCGAAAAGCTCAATGCTCTCTCCATCCCGACGCCGTCGGGCGGGCGCGTGAGCCTTAAGGGGCTTGCCGACATCAAGGTCGCGAGTGGCGCCGCATCGATTGTTCGAGAAGGCAATGTTCGCTTTCTCGCATTGAAGTTCAATGTCAAGGGCCGCGACATGGGCTCGGTAGTTCGCGAAGCGATCGAAACGCTTGACGCTTCCGTTACGGCCCCCGATGGCCATTACTTTGTTTGGGGTGGCGAATTCGAAAATCAGAACCGCGCCGCGAAGCGGCTTATGGTGATCGTTCCGCTGGCGGTCGTGCTCGTTCTGGTGTTGCTGTACGCGGCGATGAACAGCCTGAGAAATGCACTGCTCGTGCTTGCAACCGTTCCCTTTGCGATCACTGGGGGAATATTCACCCTGCTGCTGACAGGGACATACCTATCGGTCAGTGCGGCGATCGGGTTTATCGCGCTCCTTGGCCAGATTTCTCTCATGGGCGTGCTCGTTCTGTCTGCCATTGATGAGTTTCGCCATTCCGGTGTCAGCGTTCGCGATGCCATCGTCGCAGGCTCCGTCGAAAGGCTTCGGGCTGTCCTGATGGCCTCCACCCTGGCGATGCTTGGGCTGCTGCCAATGGCCTTGTCGACAAGTGTTGGTAGCGAGACGCAGCGTCCGTTCGCGTTGGTCATCGTTGGCGGCATGGTCACGACGCTGATCATCGCACTCTTTGTACTGCCCGTCTTCTACAGCCTCTTTGTGCCGCGCGAGGTGAAAAGCAAGGAAATAGCGCTATGAAGCGGATCTCGGCATTGTTCATATTTTTCGCGATGTCGTGCGGAGCGAATGCTCAATCTTTGCCTGCACAGATAACGCTTCGTGGGGTACTCGATCTTGCGCTTCGCGATAGCCCGCGTGCAGCTTTGGACGAGCAGGATGTGGAGGCGGCGCGCGCCGACAAAAAAACGGCCAGCGCTTATCCCAACCCCAAGCTTTCTTATACTGGGTCGCATCAACCGGGAGAGCTCACAAACTTTTCGAGCAAAAATGCGCACGACGTCTCGATCGAGATGCCTCTCTTGATTGGCGGCCAGCGACAAGCGCGGAAGGAAGCGGCACAGAAGGGTATCGAGGCCGCGGCCGCGCGAGCAACAGCATCGGGAATTAACAGAGCGGTGGAGGCTGGTGCCGCCTACATTGGTCTCCTGGTGGCGCAGGAAAAGCTCAAAACGCAAATGGAGCATCAAACGGAGCTGGCGCGTCTTCGTGACATCGTTCGCGGACGGCAGGCGAGCGGCATGGCCAGCGAATATGACTCACTCCGGCTCGATGTCGAGATGTCATCGTTTCGTACGGACATCGCAGAGACAAAATCAGACCTTGCGGAGCGGCAAGGACAACTTGCCTCCATTTGCGGTTACAAAGATTGGCGGCCTCGCGGGGTCAATAAGCTGAAGCCTTGGTCGATCGTCGTCGGTTCCGAGGATCTCGCAGCAATTGCCGACCATCCCAACATTGTGGCGGCGCGGCGAGACGAGGCCTTTTCGCGCGCTGGCGTCGAGGCGGCGCGGCGCGAACGATTTCCCGAAGTTTCGCTGACCGGCGATCGATTTTGGACGGACAATCCTTACGGCGCTACGACAAGTGTCGGCGTGTCTATTGAGGTGCCGATTTTTGACACCCGTATTGGTGCCGTCGAAAAGGCGCAAGCGGAAAGCAAGGCGGCCGCCTTGAAAAGGCAAGTTGCCGAGGTGGAACTTGAGGCCGATCTTACAAAGTTTCGGTCGCAAGTCGTCGAGCGCACTCAAGCGCTCAAGAATTTTCAGAAATCTGTTGCGCCGCGCCTTCCGGAGCTGAAGCGCATGGCAGAGGATGCTTATCGATTGCGGGGTGGATCAATTATGGATCTGCTCGATGCCACACGATCCCGAACCGAAAGCCAAATGAATTACATCGAGCTTGTTGGCCGGTTGATGGAGGCGCAATTGCGCTATGAGGCGACGCGCGGTGGGCTCGTCGCTTTATTTGAAATAGCTCGGTAGGCATCTTTGCGTTTGCGCGTGACTGCAAGTAGCTAGCTTCCATCAATAAAATTCACGCGGTTTGAAATCGGCTTGTTTCGATCTTTGATTCTATGCCTGCGAATATGTGTGGCAGACCGATTTATGCGTCCAATAAACCCCGACATCGCGATTCTGTTATTTCAACTGGTTATTAGGCGTTGAATTTATTGAGTGCCCAAATGGCATCAACAAAGGCCCTCCGTACTAACAGGACGCAATTCGCTGACCGGAATGGCGATAGCTGCGCTCCGCAAGCCGGCTCCGCTGTAAGGACTATGTAATGCTGGCCGGCTCACAAAGGCGAAAATCAAACAGCCGTCGATGAGCAATCGTGACGAGCAACGAACCTGAAAAAAAACGGGGGCGAAGAGCAAATGCGGCTATTCGTGCATAGGTCAGTCACAATTGTCGTGGCTGCGCTGGCGATGACGACGGCAGCCCGTTCAGACGCGCGTCCTGCTGAGGGGTATTGGGTTTGCAACGCTTACGGCTACAGCATGTCTCCCACCAGATGGCACATGGTCAGTGGTCCTCCAGCGGCCACGAAGCCCGATGCTATTCGGAGCGCAAATGAAAAATGCCGACGCAAAGGCTTGAACGTGTGCAGTAAGAGCGGGTGCACAAGTTACTCGAGAAATTAATCGACTTTGAGGGTTGGTGGCCGGTCCACTCCCGATCATCTGGGGCAGCACCAGACGACAGTTTCGCCAACCCGATCGCCGTTCTGGTGGCAAAATTTCGCAATAAGGGGATTGCGACGTGACTCCTCGCATGATCGATTGGGAGCTAACGCGGACCATCGTTGCAATTGGCATGCGCTTGCAGCGACTGTGGGGGCCTCAGCTTCTTGCTGCGACCGCGTCTTTGGCGTCGGGGATTTTCGCGGCGAATCCCGCCCTTGCGGATGACGCGAAGAATAGCCCGGACGGCATCCCCACACCCTCTATTGCCACAAGTTTGCCAGCCAACGGCGACCCGACAGGCGCCCGCAAATGGCTAGCCCAGCGTGGAGTCAATTACGGCGTCATTTATACCGGCGAAGCGCTCGGCAACGTGTCCGGGGGCGTTCGGCGCGGCGCGCTCTATGAGGGCAAGCTCGAAGGTTTTGTCGATGTAGATTTGGAGAAAGTCGCTGGCATATCGGGGCTGAGTTTTTTCGCCAATGCGTTCCAGATCCATCAAACGTCAGGCCCACGCGACGATCATTTTCAAAGCCTGCTCACGATAAGCAACATCGAAGCGACGCCGTCGACGCGGCTTTCTGAGCTGTGGCTGGAACAGAAGCTCTTCAACGACCGCTTTAGCATTCGTTTTGGCCAACTCGCCGCAGATGCGGAATTCTTCATCAGCGACGTCAGTCAGGTATTTATTAGCAGCGATTGGCCGCTGATCACGGGCGCCAACTTACCCAGTGGCGGGCCGGCCTATCCCCTGGCAACGCCCGGTGTTCGATTGAAGTTCGAGCCAACCGAGAATTGGACGGCACTGGTCGCGCTGTTCAACGGCGACCCCGGCAATCAGGCTACGGTCAATCGCCATGGGACCAACTTCCCAATCGATGATCCGCCACTTCTGATGGGCGAGCTACAATACCGCTACAATCAGGTGAAGGATGCCAAAGGCTTGGCTGGAATTCTGCGCCTTGGCGCATGGCAGCACTTAGGGCGGTTTGAGGACCAGAGATTCGACGACACCCATCTCTCGCTCGCGAGCCCGTTAAGTAGCGGCCGGGCCCGCATGTTTCGTGAAACGAGCGGTATTTACGGCATCATCGATCAACAGATCTATCGGCCCCAAGGGGGAGATGCAAACAGAGGAATTAGTGTGTTCGGCCGTATCGCCGGAACTCCATCAGACCGCAATTTGGTCGACTTCTATCTCGATGGCGGTATCGTATTCTCGGGCATGCTGCCGAGCCGACCAGATGATAAATTCGGTGCTTCGTTCCTCTACGGGCACATGTCGGATCGTGCGCGGGCCCTCGATCGCGACACAATCGCTTTCACCGGAGTCGACCAGCCGCTTCGAGATTATGAGCTGACTTTCGAGCTAAACTATCAGTCGCAGATTGTGCCGGGCTGGACGGTGCAGCCGTTGTTTCAATATATCGTGCATCCTGGGGGAAATGTTCCGAACCCCACCGCGCCAGCGTCAGCCATCCCGGACGGAGCTCTTTTCGGCGTGCGCAGCACTATAGCCTACTGACCAGGCTAATGGCCTTGATGGAGGCGGGCGGCAAGGACGTCGAAGAAGCCAAGCTGAGCCTTCTTAAAATGAGAGAGCTTATCCATGGATGGTCGGGGGCGTTCAGCGAGTCGACGACATCAAGCCGATACTTAGAGAATATCGGCGCGCATTCAAATTCTTGAGATGATGAAGATGAGAACTTTTGCATCATCTTTAAGGTTGATCGATAGCCGATCCGGTACACTTCCGATGGACTATTTCCTTCTTAGCGACGGTCAGCGGAAGACGGCCCGACCGAGTAACGACGCTACTTTGGGCCAATAGCGGCCATCGTAGACAATCCGTCAGAACGGCCGCTCAATCCCACAAACGACTTCGAAGCCGTTATCGATGTGAGTGACGCGAAGAAGAATCCCGCTGAACAGCTGCCGTTCGCGAGGCGGCCCAACGGTAGTCAATGACCCTAAGTGTTGTCGTTTGGCCGTGCTCCGCGGACTTCTTCGATTGCGGCCATTGAAGAGGAGAATCGTCACAAATGCTTTATGCAACTGTCCTAGTTAGCCCGCCGGTTTGGGGCGGAGAGTTGGTAGCGAATGTTGTTTTCAGTCGTGGGGTTGGTGCGTTCAGTCGCGTGCGTTAGCGGATATCGGAAGTCTCAGGGGAGCTTGCATCGGCGTTTCAAGTTGTTGTGCTCCGCGTCGGTCGCCGCTCTTATTTTGGCCGATCCAGGCGTGGCGGGGCAGCTCCCTGCATCGGCCTTTCAGAACTACGACGCGAGCGTAGCTGCGAGCATTGCCGCCGGGCCAACCGCGCTCTACACGGTGCGGGTCAACGACATCCTACCGACGCAGGCCAATCTGGGTTTTGCGGAGATCGGCAAGAAAGTCTCCGCCTATGATCTGCTAACTCCGTCAGGGCTCGCCAATGATTTGCTGACGGGCGGCAGCATCGAGCCGGTGGTTATTGGCCCTGGCGGCAAGCTTTATCTGACCAATGGCCATCATACGTTTACGTCGCTGCAACAGTCGATATACGGCGCGTCGAATCCGCTGGTCTATGTCAATGTCATCGCGAACTATTCAAATCTGACCGAGGCCGAGTTCTGGGCCAAAATGCAGGCCAGCAATTTTTTGCTGCCGCTCGATAATGGCGTTGTGACGCCTGTCGATCCGCTCACCGGGTCCCCGATTCCATCGGCGCTCTCCGGCATGACCAACGACCCCTATCGGGGACTGGAATATGGAATTCTGAAGAACAAGAGTTCAAAGCTGTTTCCGACGGCTGCGAACGTCACCGGGGCTGTCGGCTCCTCGATTCCCGGTCTCGACAAGACTGCCGCCTACTACTCCGATTTCATTTGGGCGAACGCTTACCGCAACGCGAACAACGGACTTGGCCTGCCGTATCTGTCGCCGGGCGACATTGCGCTTGCGACTCAGTGGAATCTCAACGGCGCCAATGTAACGAAGCTTCAGCAAGGCGGCACGGACGTCACCGTGGCGCAGCTTCCGGGTTACATTCTTTCGAACAGCCTCAATATCTCGAGCGTCATCGACACAAATACCGTCAACAGTGGCGTGCTGGATGGCAATGGCGGATTCACCGGCCTGCGTGGTCTCGATCTCGGGACCGTAACCATCGGCACACCAGCTTCAACGACCGGCTTCATCCTGCAACTTGGGGCCGATCGCGGCGGCACGGTCACGCTGTCGGGCAATAACACTTATGCCGGCGGCACCACGATTCTCGCGGGCACGCTGGTTGTCAGCAGCGACACCAACCTCGGCGCGGCAAGCCCGTCGAATCCGGCCATTTCGAGCATTCACACTGCCGACGACGTGCGCGCCGCGAACGGCATCGTTTTCAACAGCCTCAGCGAGGGCAACGGAACGCTGCAAATCAACAGTTCGATGACGTTCGATCGGCCAATTGGTGTCGGCGGCGAAACCGCGATCATCAACCCGAACGGCAATACCGTCACGCTGGCGGGGATGATCGTTTCGCTGGACGATAACGCCAACGGTTTCTCCGACCTCACCATAGCGAAAACGGGAGGCGGAACGGTCGTTCTTGCCCCGACTGCAGGCAGCAATCCCTATTTCTACGGCAACTGGATCATCTCGGGCGGCACGTTGCAGGCTTCGAGCGATGCGGCGTTGGGCAATACGACCGGTCCCGCCTATACAATCGGCCAGATCATCCTCGACGGTGGAACCTTCCAGGCGGGCGCCTCCTTCAATTCGGTTCGCAGCCTGGCGCTGACCGGCAGCAGCACCTTCGACACCAACGGGTTCGCGACCTCGTTCGCCGGCTCGCTCACCGATGTGCAACGCAAGCTTACCGTGACCAACAGCAGCGCGAACGATGGCGCGGTGACATTCGGTTCGCTCAATATCAGCGGCACGAACACGACGAACGCCACCGGCGCGACCTCCACCTTGGCCTTCAAGGCCGGGGGCAGCGGCCATACGACCGTCAACCTCACTAACGGCGTCACCCGCACAGACCGATCGACACTCTTCATCCAGCCAACGTCCGCGACGTCGCTCGGTGCGAGCGAATTCGTCTTCTCTGGAGTTGGAACATCGTCTCTGATCAACGGTCTGGCTCCGGCCTGGATGATTTCCGACAGCGGCGGAGCGAATGCTTACGATTTCCTGACCTATAGCCCCGTCAAAGGCTACATCAAGGCCACCTATACCCAAGTCGGTTCTGGTTCTAGTTCGGGCATTCGCGCCGCGACGGCGAGCGATATCGTCGAGCAGACCGGCAATGCGACGCTCGCGAAAAATGCGGCGGCCTATGCGCTGAAGGTCGATTCCGGGAATACCATCACGGCGACCGGCTTCACGATCACGCTCGGCAACGGTGTCGATCCGGCCGGCCTGATCCTCGGCGGAAGTGGCAGCAATACCTCCGGTATCTCAGGCGGCACGCTGGCTTTCGGCGGCAGCGAAGGCATCATCTACGCGCGAAGCACCGCGGGCACTACAGGCAATGTGATATCCTCGACGATCACGGGCACGAACGGACTGACCCTCGCGGGCCAGGGGATGCTGACCCTTGCCGCGGCATCGCCGGGCCTTTCGGGCGCCGTAAACATCGATTCCGGCACCTTGAATCTGACCGCCGCCAACGCGCTGCTGAACGTCAGCAGGGTGAACTTATCGAACGTCAAGAGCAATCCGGCTGCGGCCAGCCTATCGATGTCGGCCAGCAATGCCTTCGCCTCGCTCAATAGCGGCGGCAGCAACAGTTCGATCACGGTCTCCGGCGCGAACACCGTGCTGACCATCGGACAGATCGGCAACGCCAATGCAGCGCTGAATAATTTGGACTCGACGATCTCCAGCACGATTACGGATACTGACGTCGCTACCGGATCGACGGCGATCGTCAAAGCCGGCACTGGCATGCTCGATTTGTCCGGCGCCAAGCTAACCCTAACGACGGGCAGCAATATCGCGGTGAACGCCGGCACGTTGCGAGTCGGCGGATCGTCTTTCACCAATACGAATAACATCGTGACGGTGGGTGGAAGCGAGGTGCAGTTCGCGTCGAATGCGGGCGGCATGTTCGCAGGCAACATCACCGGCGGCGGCACGATGCACCTGATCGGCGGCACGCTGCAACTGACGGGAACCGGCAACAACTATTTGGGGGGGACAATCGTCGAGCAGGGATCGATCCTCGATCTTACCACTGCGAATGTTTCAAGCGGTAACTCCAATATCGTCAATGCCGGCGGCTTGGTCGTCTTCGATCAGGCAACCAATGGCACCTATAGTGGCGTTATCAGCGATGGCTGCCAGATGATGCTGGCCTGCACCACAAAGCTCTCCGGCAGTCTCGTCAAAGACGACAGCACTGGCGGCAACACGGGCAACGTCACGCTCGGCGCGGTGCAAGCCTATACGGGTGGCACATTCATCGAGGCCGGCACACTGACGCTCGGTTTGGCGGATGTGATTTTCTCCAGTTCAGGAGTTGACCTCGGGCGCGTGGGCGGCGGCGCGACGGTAACCCTCGCGCTTATGGCGGACAATACGATCAAGGGGTTGATGAGCGAGAAGGGCAATACGACGACGGTCGAGATCAACGACAAAACGCTGACGATCAACACCGCCAATGGCCAAGCGTGGGATTTCGGCGGTGCGATCACTGGGTCAGGCGGGTTCGTCAAATCGGGCGCAGGAGTCCAGATCCTGAGCGGCGATTCCAGCGGTTTCACCGGCGCGACGAATATTGTGAATGGGACGCTTGTCGTTGCCGGTTCGCTCGGCGGCTCGGTGGACATCTGGACCGGCGGGCGCCTGCAGGGCATCGGCACGATCGGCAATACCGTCGTCAACGGCACGATCGCGCCCGGCAACTCGATCGGCACGCTCAACGTCGCTGGCAACATCACCTTCAACCCAAACTCGATCTACGAGGTCGAGGTAAACGCAGCGGGAGAGTCGGATAAGATTCTCGCATCGGGCACGGCGACCATCGACGGCGGCACGGTCAAGGTTCTTGCGGGCACAGGCAATTACGCGGCGCTGACCCCGTACACGATCCTCACCGCCAATGGTGGGCTTTCGCCCAACAGCGCTTTCGACGGCGCGACCTCGAACCTCGCCTTCCTCGATCCCTGGCTCAGCTACGACACCAAAAACGTTTATCTGACGATGGTCCGCAACAACATCGACTTCGCAAGCATCGGCATCACGCCAAACCAGATCGCCACCGGCGGTGGCGTGGAAAGCCTCGGCTTCGGCAATCCCGTCTATAACGCGGTGCTGAGCCTGTCGGCCGAACAAGCGCAGTATGCCTTTGATCGGCTCTCGGGCGAGATCCACGCCTCGGCGAAGGCGGCGCTCATCGAGGACAGTCGCTTCATCCGCAATGCTGTCAACGACCGCATGCGCGCGGCCTTCGACGACGGCGCGGGAATCGGCGGCACGGTCGTCACCTACGAAAACGGCGAACCGCGGGCGGTCGCAGCCAACACCAATCGCTTCGCTGTCTGGGGTCAGGGTTTCGGCTCCTGGGGTCATACGCAAGGTGACGGCGACGCGGCGCGTCTCAATCGTTCGACCGGTGGTCTCTTCATCGGCGCCGATGCGCCGGTGTTCGACACTTGGCGCTTCGGCGCCGTGGCTGGCTTCAGCCGCACCACCTTCAACGTGAAGGACCGCAACTCGTCCGGCTCGAGCGATAACTACGATGTCGGCGTCTATGGCGGCACGCATTGGGGTTTAGCGGGCGGCGATCTCGCCTTGCGTACCGGTGCGGCCTACGCTTGGCACGACATCTCAACATCGCGGGGCGTGATGTTCCCCGGCTTCGTCGACAGCCTCAAGGGCGACTATAATGCCGGTACAGCCCAAGTCTTCGGTGAATTGGCCTACGGCCTCAATGCAGGTTCTGTCCAGTTCGAGCCTTTCGCGAACCTCGCCTATGTGAGCCTGCAGACAGACGGCTTCACCGAGCGGGGCGGTGCGGCAGCACTGACCGGCGCTTCGGCCAGCACCGACGCAACCTTCTCGACACTTGGCCTGCGCGGCACGGCGGTATTCAACTTCAACGGGGTAGGCCTCATCGCCAGGGGTGCGGTCGGCTGGCGTCATACCTTCGAAGATGTGACGCCGCTCTCGACAATGCGCTTTGCTGGCGGCGGCGCCTTCACCATCGGCGGCGTTCCGATCGCGCGCGATGTGGCGGTGCTAGAGGCGGGTCTCGATTACATGCTGACGTCGAATGCGACGCTCGGAGTCTCCTATAACGGTCAGCTTGGCTCCGACTCAACCGACCAATCCGTCCGGGCCAACTTCGACGTGAGATTCTGAAAGTCTTTTTGGAAATCAGGTATGGGCGCTCCTTCATAGAAGGTCAGCGCCCATGCTGGCGAGAATCGTGACTTAAAGCTTCGGAACTTGCCTTAGCATCATGTTCATGACCGCAGTCTTCCTAAGGTCGCGTGCTGAGCAGGCGCATCCGTGAGGACGTTCGCGTACGGCGCACTTGAGTATTTTCGTTGTGAGATGGGGATGTAGTCCCCCGACAATCGCCGTAAGGCTGATGGCTCCTACCGAGTGCTTTCGACGTGCCTTCGTGCTTTCGGCATATGCTGTTGGCACACTCTTCGATCAGACGCTCAACCCAGTGGACGTATTACGGGTAATGAGTCCGGCTGGGTCGTGGGCGGCGGGGCCGGGCCAGACCAGTCTCCGGCGCAGGCGCTCGATGCGACGAGGCCCGATACGACGAGGACGGCGGCAAGCCCGGCGGGTGCTGCAGCAAAGCAATTTGTTGTCACTCGTGTGCTCCATCGAGCTGCCTAGGGCAAACTCGGACAGGCAGCTCACTCTTATCGGAGCGAGCAGGAATAGTTCGCCTAGAATTTGTAATTGATGCCTGTGCGGACGATATGGCCGCTCAGCTCATCGGAAGCGGTAAAGGCCGCTCCCGATGCTGAATCCAGAAACCCGTAAGAGATCCGGCCAAGATCGTAGTAGAGATATTCGAATTTGACGCTCCAGTGATCGGCAAAGGCCTGCTCCCATCCGCCGCCTATCGTCCAGCCCGTGCGCCACTCCTTCACCGCGTTCGAAGCGCATAGGCCGGCGACGTTGCCGCAATTGGTCGTGCTGCTGAAATCATTGATGCCGACAACGCTGCTCGAGGTTTCGGCCTGACCAAAGGCCAGACCTCCGGTGACATACAGCAGCGAGCTATCCCAAGGGGTAAAGCCGAGGCGGCCGCGCAGCGTCCCGAATGCGTCGAGTCTGGATTGGGTCGCGCTCGCAAACGTGACCGGGAATGCGTCCACCGCTGTTGAAGCATCTCCCTTCAGCGCAGCGGCCGAAATATCCGCCTCAATGCCGAAAACGTAGCCGGCGGTCTGATAATTGACGCCCACTTGCGCGCCGCCCAGCAGACCTGATCCATGAATATCCTGAGATCGCGGAACGAAGCCCCCGACAAAATAAGCGTCGCTGAACGCGTTACCCGATCCGAAATCGACGGGACCGGGCTGCCATCCATATCCGAGGTTTCCGCCGACATAGAAACCGGCCCAGTCATGGACGGATGCTTTGGCCTGCAAATCAGCCGCCTGCGCGGCCTCGCATAGGATGGCGAGCAAAGTCGCAATCGTAATTCTTAGCAGCACAGTCCCCTCCCCGCTTATTGGAAAAGGCGTACTCGGAGTCGGCGGTGCGCTCTTGGACTGGGCGCTCCAACGATCAGGACTGCGCGCTCCTTGGCTCTTTTCGAACCGATTGTTATAATTGGGCTACATGCAGTTGGTTGGCCACCGAGCCGACGTAACGATTGACGAGCATCGCTGGCTGGCTGTCGAAGATAATGCAACGGATCATTTTTGATGCAGCCGGATTGCCCGGCGACGAAGGCCAACGCAAGGATCAATGGATCGAAAATCTCTCCTCCGGCTATGTGCGGCTGAATGCTGATCCTGATGTGAGCGTGCCGTTCCGGGGCTCGCTCAGAATCGCGGCTCTCCGCAACGTCGCCGTCGGCACCATTCAAGGCACGGTGAAAGCCATCACCCGGACAGGACGGGAAATCGCGCTGGAGGATACGGATAACATCGTGCTGCTGTGTAACGCAGGGAAACAAGCGATACGCATCGTTCAGGGCGCGGGGGTTGTTGATCTCAGCGAGGGATCATCGGTTTTGATCGAACAGTACCGACCATCCCAAATTACTGCTCCGCACGGGAGCTGCCGTTTGCTGGCGCTGCAAGCGCCCCGTGCGTGGCTACGCGCGCGCCGACCGCTTGTGGAATCCCAAATCATGAAACCCATCGGCCGACACTCCTCGGCGCAGGACCTTGCGAAGGCCTACGCCGGAATTCTGCTGCGCGATGAGGGAAGCGAGCATCTTGAAGGGTATGCGTCAGACCATATAGCCGACCTGATCGTCGCGATTGGCTCATCATCTCAGGAGCCGGTAGAAACGCGCGGCGTGCGAGCGGCACGTTTGCGCGCCATCAAGGATGACATCGCCCGCCATCTCGGCTCGCCTTCTCTTTCGGCGTCCGAGATCGCTTCCCGGCAGGGCATATCGCCGGCCTATCTGCGAAAGCTCTTTTTTGCGAGCGGTACCAGCTTCACCGATTTCGTACTCGGGGAGAGGCTCAGCCGGGCCTATCGCATGCTGCGTGATCCGAGGCTCGCCTCCCACCAGATCGGCACCATTGCATTCGATGTCGGCTTCAGCGATCTCTCCTATTTCAATCGGACCTTCCGGCGTCGCTACGGTGCAACGCCTTCTGAGGTGCGGGCGAGCTCCCGCGACAAGGAGATATAGAGCGCCTCCGGAAAAGGGATGCCGCATGTGCGACAGCGACGTGTATTGGGCCGTTCCTGGATCGGAGTTGATCGCTGAACTTTCGCGGCTCCATCCGGTCAGTTCTGAAACTATTGGGCTTCAGCGATGGGGCCCAACTAGACTCCCGCTTTGTTGCCGACAACCCCGATCGCGACGCCGACTACGGCTATTCCCTCTCTCGATCGCTTCTGGAACGAGTTCTCGGCGACGCCAGCACGCTTTACCGAAGCGGCGCGTGAGCATTATGCGAAGCTCTACGCGCTGCCCGGTGCAATCTATTCTGGTTCGCCGAGAAAGCGGACACCCACCGTCGAACGCGTTAGACGTCCTGGTGCGTCAGCACGGCGGCCGCAATGCCATCTCAAGCAGACGTCCATCAAATGACGCGAAGGGCCACTAACCGACATCACATAGTTAGCACGCAGCGATCGCTTCCTGCCACCTAAAGGGGCTAGAGGAATTTGCGGCTATTCGGGCGGATTGCTTCGAAAATCCGAATGGCGATTGCCGTTCACGCCTGAGCCGGGGGAATATGCCGTGGATCGCGTTTTCGAGTTGAGCGATGATTTTGAGAGCGCTTGAACGCATCGCAAAGATGCTGGGACTAGGAAAATTTGCCGTGTCGGCCAAAAACTTTTTCCGGATCTCTATCGCACGAGAGTTGCCAACAAGAGCTTGCTTCGCAACTTCCAGTTCTTTGTCGTTGCTCATGGCTTGTCCGGGCGTTACAAAATAGAACAGCCGAGCGTCTAAGTTCGTCTCACGAATGCAGCGCTCGTGCTGCGGTTTCTCTCCTCCAATGCTTTTCGCCTTCGCTATGCTGATTTTTCACCTTCCACATTTTTCACAATGTAGTCTGACAAAACCCGTTCCAGAGATGCGTTGCACCCGAGAAAAAATGATTTGAACGACAGCGGCGAAACCGAGTATCGCGGAAGAAGGGAGATTTGGATCGGCAAGAAATCTGCGGGCCTACCTGATGTCGCCGTACGACCCAAAACTCTATCCCACCGAAGCCGATATTGATCGTGCCTTTCACCTGTAGCCGCGCGGCAATGATTGGATGGCCGTTACGTTGGCGCACATAGAACAGCGTTATCCCGATAAATTCGCTGTTCCAATGTTCAGACATTGACTGCCTGACATCTGGTGGTCGCATATCGATTTTATCGGAATAAAGTTCCCCACATCCGTGCCCATGCTTCGGAGAAAGAAGTGAGTCCGGCGCGTCGACGGCGTCTCTCGGGCGGCACCACGAGCGGGCCAAACAGGGTCGAAATGCGATAAACATCGAAGAAATTCTTCGTTACCTATAAGGGCACCCCGCAATACCCTAGCTGCGCCACAACCCGCGCTGCGTCGATCTCCGACTCGGCGACGCTAACCAAATGACTTGCGTCTCACGAGAGCGGAACACCGGCTTCGCTTTTCTCGAGCGCCGCTATCTTCATCACCGATCAATTGGAACATAGAGGAATAAATTGATGCGCTTCTTCGCGCTCGTATCTTTGGGATTGGCCATAACGACGCCGACGCTTGGGGCGGAAAAATGGGAAGCCTTGCCGCCGACACCTGCTCCCATTGCCACGGATCGCGGCGGAGAAATTGCGGCCAACGGCATCAAAATCCACTATGCGATCTACGGCCAAGGTTCCCCTGTCGTCTTCCTGCACGGCGGTCTCGCCAATACTGATTATTGGGGCAACCAAGTTCCCGCCGTTGCCGCACACCATACCGTCATCCTCATCGATAGCCGCGGCCATGGCCGCAGCACGCGCGACAACCGTCCTTACGGCTATGACCTAATGGCCGACGATGTTGTGGCCGTGCTCGACGCTCTAAAGATTCCCAAGGCAGACATTGTCGGTTGGAGCGATGGCGCCATTCTCGGAATCGATCTTGCTTTGCGGCACAAGGATCGTGTCGGCAAAGTCTTCGCCTTTGCAGCGAATACCGTTACTTCGGGCGTCAAGGAGGGCGTTGAGAAGAATCCAACGTTCGCAGCATACATCGAGCGTGCCGGCCACGAGTATGAAGCGCATTCCGCCACGCCAAAAGAATACAACGCCTTCGTCGATCAGATCAGCAAGATGTGGGCCGAGCAGCCAAATTGGACCGATGAGCAGCTAAAGTCGATCGTAACGCCGATCCTCGTCGTTGATGGCGATCACGACGAAGCCATCAAGCGCGAACATACTGAATATATCGCGGCGACGATCCCGCATGCAGGCCTCTTGATCCTTCCAAATGTCAGCCATTTCGCCTTTCTGCAGGATCCGGCTCTCTTCAATTTCACGGTGCTCCACTTCCTGGACGGCCAGTGAGGCAGTCGGAAGGTGAAAGCCTTCGCCGCTGAAACCGGACGAGCTCTTCATCAGGCCGTTCGTGAAACGAACTGACGTTAAGACAAAACTTTTGAGGCATATGCCGAAGCCACATGGCCTGGATTATCTGCCTCACTGCCTTTGCCTAGACAAGCGTTAGTGCGCACACAGCCGATTCCGGATCGGCTTTTGAAAGAGGCCCGAATTGGCGTCGCCCGACAACTAAGGGCGACGCCACGATGCGATACACGTACCGCAATCGGAATTCACGGCCGCTCATATTCTTCCATGTTTTTCTTTGTTCGCCTCCTGGCTTGAAGCCACGATTATCGCCGCGAACCGCGGGCGGCTGTTTCGAAGGCGTTCGTGGGTTCATGCGTCATCTTTTTATCATTCGGTGTCCCTTCGACCGATTCCGGTTGGCACTGACTGAACACGGGAGGTGGTCAGTCCTCGCCCTTCAGCGCCGGCGACAGATGACCTCGGCACGTCAAGAGACAAGGCCAGAGAGCAGGAGATATCCATGGTCAGCACGTCGCCGGAGGTCGCATCTCATGCGATCACTCCGGGCAAGGGACTAAAAAGAAATTATCTATCGTTTTCCGAAATCGTCGCCCAGTCCATCGGGACCATTGCACCGTCCGGCACGCCCGGCTTGGTCATCTCGGTCGTCTTTGCGACGGCCGGCAACGGCACGTGGCTCGCGTACGCCTTTGCGACGATCGCACTCCTGATTGTCGCATTCCAGATCAACGTCTTTGCGACACGCGTCGCAACGCCTGGGGCTCTCTATGTATATGCCGGACTTGGGCTCGGACCTTTTCTTGGGGTGATTTCGGGATGGGCGCTGCTCATCGGTTATGTGTTCACAGCCGCCGCCGTCATCAACGGCACCGTCTACACCTCATTGGCGGTCTTCCACTCTCTCGGGGTAACGACCCTGGATACGGTGCTTAACTATGGCATCGCGGTCATTGCTACGTTTGCGGCCTGGTGGCTTGCATACCGCGACATTCGCCTCTCCACGCGGACGACACTCGCCATCGAGCTCACCACTATCGTGCTCATTCTTGCGCTCGTCGCAGGCTACTTTATCCATCGTCAAAGTATCATCGATGAACCCCAGCTCCACTTGGAGGAAGTCGATTTCGATAAGCTCCGGCTAGGCCTGGTGTTGGCGTTCTTCAGCTTCGTAGGCTTTGAGAGCGCCGCCGTACTCGGTGCCGAGGCGAAGGATCCCCACCGGTTGATTCCGCGGTCGGTTATCGTCAGCGTGATCGGTGTCGGCTTGTTGTTTATTATCGCTTCCTACGGCCTGACCTCGGGCTTTCGAGGCGCCAATCCGCCGTTGAGCACGGCCGAAGCACCGCTGACGACGCTCGCGAACACCTTCGGAGCGGGAACGGTCGGGTTTCTCGTATCCATCGGCGTAGCGTTGAGCTTCTTTGCCTGCATTCTGGGCTCAATCAATGCTGCGGCGCGTGTGCTTTACACGCTGTCGCATCACGGCCTCTTCCATCGCACGGCCCGCTCAACACACGCGACCAATAGCACGCCTCACATCGCCGTAACGCTCGTAGCCATCATTGCCCTCGTTCATGCTGTTGCATTGACGTTCGGCGGGTGGGGGCTACTCGATGGCTACGGTATTCTCGGCTCGATCGCGACCTACGGGTTCCTCGTCTCGTATTTCCTGGTGTCGCTTGGAGCACCGCTCTATCTCCGGCAACAGGGCAGCCTCAAGTTCTACCATGTTCTCTCCTCTGCGGCTGCAATCGTGCTGCTTGCCGTCGTGCTGGTCGGCACCGTCTATCCCGTACCTGCGTGGCCCTACAATATTCTGCCCTACGTGTTCCTGGGGCTGCTTGGCGTAGGCGTCGCTTACTTCCTCCTTCAGCGCGTGATCGCTCCTGACCAGCTCGTCGCCGTTGAGAACGACCTGCTCGGCACTCCCCCTGCAGTGAAGGGCTGAGAAAGTCAGCGCGGTGACGTCCTTGGCGACGTCGCCGCGCGCTCCTCAATCAGGAAAGAGCAAACCATGACCGAACTGCAATCGACCGCGAGCTTAACGAAAACATCCTTGCCCATTCTCGAGGAGCCGAAAGGCGCTCACGTCGTCGCCAATGCAAATGAAGCAGTCGAGGTTGCGAAACGCTTTGCCGCAAAAATTGCGGGTTCCGCCAGCGAACGTGACCGTGAGCAGCATTTGCCAGTCGTCGAGATCGTCGAATTTACCCAGAGCGGGCTCTTGTCGCTCAACGTCCCCAAAGACTATGGAGGGCCCGATCTTTCCTATTCGACGATCGCTGAAGTGATTGCCATCGTCTCAGCAGCGGATCCATCCCTCGGACAGTTGCCGCAAAGCCATATCGATTTCGTCGATACGCTTAGAACGACGGCAACGCCCGAACAGAAAGCCGAATTCTTCCCCGCCATACTCGCAGGCACCCGTACCGGCAACGCTTTCTCCGAACTCGGAAGCCGCACCGCTGCCGATTTCGAGACGAAGATCACGAGACGGGGCAATGACTATGTCGTCAATGGCAAGAAGTTCTATTCGAGTGGCGCGCTTCTCGCCCACCTTGTCCCCATCACGACGGTCGATGCCGAAGGCAGGCTCTATATTGCTGTCGCCGACCGCTACACTCCGGGTCTTACTATCATCGACGATTGGTCGAGTTTTGGCCAAAGGACAACAGCAAGCGGCACTGTAATCATCGACAATGTCGTACTTCCTGCTTCACGTGTCATTCCGACCTATGCGGCGCAGGATAGCCCAAGTGCGAACGGCGCGGTCTGCCAGATCATTCACGCCGCCGTCGATGCCGGGATTGCTCGCAGGGCCATCGACGATACCATTGCGTTCGTCCACGATTCCGCTCGTCCCTGGATCGACAGCGGCAAAGGGAAAGCAGTCGAAGATCCTTACACGATCTCCGATATCGGCGATCTCAAGATCAAGCTGCACGCGACGGAAGCCTTGCTCGCGCGGGCCGGGCGCGTCCTCGACGAGGCCGTGGCCAATCCAACCGCTGAGACCGTCGCGGCGGCATCAATTGCGGTGGCCAAAGCCAAAGTCCTGTCGACCGACGTTGCACTTCTCGCAGCGAACAAGCTGTTTGAGCATGGCGGCGCGCGTTCGACGCTTCTCAAAAACAACTTCGACCGCCATTGGCGCAATGCCCGAGTTCACACCATCCATGACCCGGTGCGTTGGAAGTATCCGATCATCGGCAACTACCACCTCAATCACGTACTCCCGCCCCGCCACTCGTGGATCTAGCTACGCGCCAACGCGGGCGGAGGACGCACAAACGACAAGCCGTTCTCACCACGATGCTGCGCGGCCCATCGACGAAATCGAATTGCAAAACGAAAGAAACGACAAATGTCAGAACATAAGCCACTTGCCGATCAGATCGACCGCGGGTCCGAGCGTTCGCTCCCTCCTGGCTGGCCGCCATCACGACCCCTGCAGAACGCGACCGTCATCACCAGCGATAAAGAGGCCATCGAAGCCGCTCACCGTCTCGCGCCCATCTTCGCGGAAGGCGCGAGCGCGCGTGACCGATACCGGCAGTATCCCGTGGCCGAGATTGACCGCTTCTCGCAAAGCGGTCTTTGGGGGATAACGATCCCTAAGGAAGACGGCGGACCCGGTGTGTCCCAGACGACGGTCGCCAAGGTGTTTGCAACGCTCGCGGCCGCCGATCCGTCTCTTGCTCAGCTGCCCCAAAGCCACTTCGAGATCGTGGACGTCATTCGTTCGACAGGAACTCCCGATCAGAAGCGGGAGCTATTCGGCGCCATCCTCTCCGGCTCCCGGCTCGGAAATGCCTTTTCGGAATCAGGGGGCAAGAATGTCGAAGATTTTTCCACGCGGATCACGCGGGATGGCGACCATTATCGCGTGAATGGGAAGAAGTTCTATTCGACAGGCGCTCTCTTCGCGCACCTCGTCCCGATCGTGGCGCTGGATGAAGAAGGGCACGTCCTCGTTGCCGTTGCCGACCGCAATAGTCAGGGGCTAACGGTCGTCGATGATTGGTCGGGCATCGGGCAACGCACGACAGCGAGCGGAACCGTCACCCTCGACAACGTCGCGATTCCAGCCTCGCGCGTTCTTCCCGCCCACATCGTCTATGAACGACAGAGCCCCGTCGGCCCGCAGAGCCAGCTCATCCACGCCGCCATCGACCTCGGCATTGCAAGAGGGGCGATCGATACCACCATAGCCTTTGTCAAGCAGCGCGCCAGGCCGTGGATCGACAGCGGCCAGGACGCAGCGAGCCAGGACCCGTTCACGCTGCGCGACATAGGCGATCTCGAGATCCGCTTCGAAGCCGCCGATGCACTGCTGGAGCGCGCCGGCCATCAGCTCGACGCGACGTACAAAAATACCAACGAAGACACAATCGCTCTCGCGAAGGTCGCGGTCGCGGAAGCCAAAGTGCTGACGACCGAACTCGTGATCCTCGCCGCCAACAAGATCATCGAACTCGGGGGCTCACGCGCAACGCTTGAGGCCAACGGCTTCGATCGCTACTGGCGCGACGCCCGGACCCACACCGTACACGACCCGGTTCGCTGGAAGCCCTTCGCTATCGGGCAATACTACCTCAACGGGGTCAATCCGCCGTTGCACTCCTGGATTTGATGCATTTGACGCTCGTGAACGTACAGGTCCCAACCACGTCGATCGGATCAAAGCGGTCCGGTCGATGTGATACGGGACATCGCTGCTAACGCCGCAATCCGAAAAAGGATAGCAGGATCAAATGTTGGACGGAACGCGAAGTCACCGATAGCTCTATTCGCAATCTCTGACGTCGTCGCGGCACGGTGAAGGGAATTCTTCGGACAGAAATGGAGATCACGATGAGCTCGAACGCCGTCTCCGTGTCACGCGCCTCAACGAGTTCGTTCGTAACTTTTGGCAATGGCCGCAAGTACCACTATTTGGAACGATACGCGTCCGGTCCATCCGTTTTGTTTCTACACGGATATATTGATTCTTCCTATAGCTTCGAAGCCTTGCTCAACGCGTTTGAGCATCCCGTTCATAGTTTCAGTTTGGATTGGCGCGGCCACGGAGCGACGGAAGAGGCCGACAGCTACACGCTCGCCGATCACGCTGTGGATGCGACCGAATTCATCGAGCGGGTCATCGGCGAGCCGGTGATTTTGGTCGGCCATTCGCTCGGCAGCATCGTCGCCCAGCGTGTGGCTACAGCGCGCCCTGATCTCGTCAAAAAACTCGTCCTCATTGCCGCCGCGCCAACGGCCGCCAACCATCCGGGGCTTTTGGAACTTCGTGATGATCTTGCACGATTTGATAAGGCCGTTCCGGACATATTCATCGAAGATTTTCAGCGCTCCACCGTTTACGCGCCCATCTCGGAAACGACTATTCTCCGATACATCGACGAAAGCCGCAGAGTTGGTCTCGGTGCCTGGCGCGGCGCTCTTGATGGCCTCATAGGCGAGCCCCCCGGCGCTCCTCAGCCGGTAACGGTGCGGGCGCTCGTGTTGTGGGGTGCGCACGACGGCCTCTTCGATGCAGAGAGTCAGAAGGCGCTTAAAAGTCTTCTCGCGCAGTCCCAAACCGTCCGCTACGACGATGCGGGGCACGCACCACATTGGGAATTTCCCGAACGTGTAGCGCGTGACATCGAGAGATTTCTCGAAGAAAAATAGGATGCCATAAGTCGCGGTACGTAAGGAAATTCTGTTGTTTTCTGCGGAAGTCCAAATCTTCCCAAAAGCGTCGACTATTCCTCTTCGCTCCAGATATAGCTTGAGAAATCTTGGACCCATTCAAAGTAACTGCGACGTGGTCGCCGTCCGTCTCGACGATGTTGCACCGAGCGGTTAGATGCGTGCATTGGATATGAAAAAATATGAGAAGCGCATTAGCGCGCCTCAAATTGAATGGGCCTGAGAAGTGGCTTAACACTGAAAATGTCGTCGAGAAATACCTTGTTCGCTCTCAGCTAGGAATCTCTGCGATCGGTTCTTGGAATTGCGAGCAAAGGTCGAATGCCTATGTTGGATACGACAAAGACGTCTCGAACCAACCCGCATATTTGGCATCGTATTCAGTGGCTGAATGTTTTTGGTATCTTTGCCGTCATCCTGGCAAGCAGCCTGATTGCGAATGAAAATCTGCGGGGCGATACGTCGAAGCAGATTCTCAACGTCTCTTACGATCCGACACGTGAGCTTTACGCCACGCTCAATACGCAATTCGTCGAGCAATATCAGCATCAGACTGGCGTAAGTCTGCAAATCAAACAGTCGCACGGTGGCTCCTCGCGGCAGGCGCTTAGCGTCGTTGATGGCTCGCAGAAGGCCGATGTCGTCACGTTGGCTCTGCCGACGGACGTCGACGCGCTGCGCAAACGCGGGCTGATCGCGGCGGAATGGCGAGCACGCCTGCCCAATAATTCAGTGCCGTACACATCGACGATCGTCTTCGTCGTCCACAAGGGTAATCCAAAGAACATTCACGACTGGCCGGATCTCATCAAGGGTAACGTCGCCATCGTGACGCCCGATCCGCGCACTTCCGGCAACGGCAAATTGAGCGTGCTCGCGGCCTGGGGTTCCGTCACAACAAGGGGGGGCGGCGACGACGAGGCACTCGCCTATCTGAGAGAACTGTTCAAGCATGTCGCTGTCCTTAACGCGGGTGCGCGTGGCGCGGCGACAAGTTTCGCGATCGAGAAGACCGGCGATGTGCATCTGACTTGGGAGAACGAGGCGATCCGTGAAGTTAGTGCGAATAAGGACGAATTCGAAATCGTCTATCCTCCGGTCAGCATAAGGGCCGAACCGGCCGTTGCGTGGGTCGATGCAAATGTCAAGGACAAGGCAACGGCGGACTTCGCTAAGGCATATCTCGAATATCTTTTCACGGACGCCGCTCAGGAAACGATCGGCAAATTTGGCTATCGGCCGGTAAGCCCGGCAATTCTGGCAAAAAGTGCCGATACTCTGCCCAACATCAATCTATTCCCGATCAGCGCCATCGCCAAAGATTGGGATGACGCTCGCGAGAAATTCTTCGCCGACAACGGTATCATCGATCAAGTCGCGCCAGCCAAAACGAAATGAGAAGCAAACGATTTCGCGCCGCGATCGGCTGCGAGTGCCGCACGGGCCCGAGGAGGGAAATATGAGCTTTGCATTGGATTATGATTGGATCCGAGGGCGTCGCGATATCATTGCCGGCCTGACCGTCGCGGCAATTGCGGTCCCAGAGGGTATGGCATACGCGTTGATCGCCGGCGTTGATCCGAAGTTCGGTCTTTATTCGATGATCGTGGTGACGGCGGTGGCCTCAATTTTGGGCTCTTCATCGCAGCTCATCAACGGCCCCACGAGCGCGATCTCGCTGCTCGTCTTCGGGGCGCTTTCCTTTCTGGACCCTGAAAACCGCACGGATCTTTTCGAAGCCATGTTCTTTCTCGCCTTCCTTATCGGCACATTTCAGATCCTCATCGCCGTCTTCAGGCTCGGCGATCTTACGCGCTATATTTCCGAATCCGTCATCATTGGTTTTATGGTCGGCGCGGCTTTCTTACTCGCGATTGGGCAGATTGCCGGCGCGCTCGGGATGCACAATAAAGGAAACGGCCATATGCAGGTTCTGGAACGCCTGTGGCTGACGCTCTTTCACGGCGACCATGTCAATTTCAAAGCATTGCTCCTGAGTGCCGTCGCAATCGTTCTTGCTGTGCTTTTTCGATCGATCGTGCGCCGATATAAACTGCCCCGCCTCGACATGCTTTTAGTGCTAGTTGTGACGGGCTCTATCGCTTACATAGCGGGCTGGTCGGTTGCAGGCTCCGGCGGTGAAACGGCGATCGAGGTCGCGGGCAAAATTCCGGCAAGTTTTCCCACACTGCATGTTCCTATTTTCAAGACGAGCTGGCTTCCCGATCTTACGCAAAGTGCGCTCGCTATCGCCTTTGTGGGCGTGATCGAGGCGCTCTCTATCGCCAAAGCCATTGCCCACGAGACTGGGCAGAAGATCGACTACAACCGCCAGATTATCGCTGAGGGCATTGCCAATCTGACTGGTGCATTTTTCCAAAGCTTGCCGGGCTCAGGATCTCTGTCGCGCTCGGCGATCAACCATCAGGCGGGCGCCGCAACCCGCTTTTCGGGCATTGTTACGGCGGGAGCCTCCGCCGTAGCCCTCGTTCTCTTCGCGCCGCTCTTGCATTTCGTGCCACGCCCTGCGCTCGCCGGTATTTTGTTGCTAACGGCGGCGCGCTTGGTCGACTTCAAGCGGCTAGTCTATACCTTGAAAGTATCGCGCTATGACGCCGCTCTCGCCATCATAACAGCAGTCACTGCGATCGCGATCAACCTCGACACCGCCGTTCTGCTCGGCATCGCTTTGTCGATCCTATTCTTCGTGCCGCGTGCGGCTAAGCTGAAAGCCTCAGAATTGATCGTAACACCCGATCGCGTTGTACGCGAGCGGCTGGCGTCCGACTCCGTCGATCCCCGGCTCGTCATCTATGATCTCGAAGGCGAATTGTTTTTCGGCGCCGCCCCGGAACTCGACCGCTATCTCGACGCGCTCGCCAAGCGCGTGGCCGCACAGAAGGCGAAATTCATCGTGCTGCGCTTGAAGCGTGCCCGTAACCCGGACGTCGTTTGTATCGAGCGGTTGGATCATTTCCTGCGCGAGCAACAGGCGCATGGCGTTACCGTGCTCCTCGCCGGCGTGCGCGATGATACGCTCCGCGCGTTACGCAACATCGGCTTTGAAAGCTGGTTTTCGGCTGAGCAGGTCTTCCCAGAGGAAGACAAAGAATACTCCGCGACGCTCAAGGCAGTGCGTTATGCCTACGCAAAACTCGGAAAGATTGATTTTGGTGCGCCGAATGCCGCAACGGAAAAAGGAGACGAGGACGAGCGGTCGAAACTCTACTACCTAGTTTGAGGAAGCAAACGTATGCGGGTTTGGCGAACCTAGCTTAGCGGATTCCGACTTCTACATGCTTGTTGAATCGAATTCGACAAAGACGGACGCATGAAGCCGTCGTCCTACTACGACCGCGTAGCGGACGTGACGGAGGAGCTTCCGAAGTTCACCCTGCTCTCCCGCGACCGCGCCGAGTACCTGGTGGACCGCTACAGCGAGCGCAAGGAAAGTACGGAAGAGCTGTCGCGGCGCGTCAGTCTTTGGAGAGCGGCGAAATAAATATTCACATCTTCCGCTTTGGGTCATTCGCCACCATCTGTCAGCTGCTCTCAGGCGTTCGCTTACCTTCGGAAAGCGGACTTCTGCGGCAGCGCGTAGTGCTTCGAAACTGGTGCAACGTTGACTGAGGCGCATCAAAGCGCACCAGCGACTGCAACAAGGCCGACGGCGACGAGACTTCCCGCCCAAACCGTATCGAGATTGATCCAGGCTTTGGACAGGACCTGGAGACCGAAATAGCGATAAGTGAGCCACGCGACCACGCCGCCGGCGCTGATCATCGCGATTGCGTGCGCGGCGGATACGAGAACGGCCAGGCCGAGGTTGTTCGTGACGATCGACATTGCCGCGTCGTGGTCCAGGATCGATGAAGGCTTTGTCGTGCAGAGCCCGAGATACATCGGCACGAGCATCAATCCCGCGCCGTGGGCGGTGGCGATGGCGAACGACCAAAGCCCGAGCTGGCTCGGTGGAATGCGCGCAAGCACGCGTGGATGCCGGCGATAGACGAAAAGCAGAATGCCAATGCAGATGACGATCAAGGCCGCGACGATGCGGATCTCATGGTTCCAATACTGCAGGGCCGTCAACATTCCAAAGGGCAATAAAATGACGGCCATCGCCAGGAAGTGGCCGCCGGCCAATGGGCCGAGGGCTGCCAGGAGCGCAGATGGCCTGCGTTCCATCAAGCCCGCAGCGACGGCCAGCGGCCAACCCATGCCGGGGTTGATCCCGTGATAGATGCCGCTGGCGAGGACGGCGAGCCAAAGTCCGATGTTCAAGCCATCGCTCATGGTCAGGCGGACGAGTAGCAGAACGAGTCAGTCGAACAATCGCCGCCTTCGAGCCGGACCTGGTGCGTGCGATAGCCTTCAGGGATTTCGACGCGAAACGTTTTGTTGAATGAAATGCCACCCGCCGGTTCGACGTTGACGATCGCCAAGGCCCCGGGAACTCCCTCGGGATAGAATTGATCATCCCATGTCGAATAGAGCGAGTTCGTTACGTAGACGCGTTTTCCATCGCGGCTGATTTCGAGCATCTGCGGGCCGCCTGCGAAGGCGCTTCCATCGGGTCGGGGCGTCCGCCGCGCGATGCCGCCAGCATGAAGACTGCCGGCGAGCTTCGGCTTTCGCGGGTCGGTGACGTCATATTGGCGAAGCTCGCCCGTTCCCCAGCACGCGACATAGAGAAATTTATCATCGAGGGAGAGATCGATGTCGGTCACCAGCGGCGGGACGGCACCGAAGCCTTTGAGGAGGGGAGGCAATAACTCCGGATCCGCGGGTTCGGCGGGAATTGTCGCCGTTTTTTCGATGCGGAACTCGGAGCCTTCCCGCCACCACGTCCAGATCGATCCTTCGAGGTTGGTGGTATCTACGACAACGCCGAGGAAGCCATATTCCCGGGCGGGATCATGCGCTGGGCGCACTTCGAGCGCCATCTGATGTTGAGCGCCGAGATCGATGGTTTGGACGTTGCGGCGTGCGCGCAAATTCCAGAAGTGAACGCGGTGTCCGTATTTGTTCGCGAGCAAGTCTGCCTGCACGATGCCGTTTTCAAACTGCGGCGGCAGGCCCCACTCGCTGCTGACCATGTAATCGCGCGGCAGGTTCCACCAGAAATCGTAGTGCAGCAGTTGCGGTCCGCGGTCGATCTCCCAACGGCCGAGCACGTCGAACGTTTCACAGTCGAGAATGAAGATGCCCGGAGGACCGTCGGTACCGTCGGGCCCGGCACCGCCCAACGTGCTGACGTAGATGCCGTCCGGTCCGCAGTGGACCGTGTGAGGGCGCGAATAGCCGGTCTTATGGAAGATTTCTTCCGGCTCGATGATCTTGTGAATTTTCGCCTGTGCCGGATGCGGCTTGGTGTCGATGACATAGATGCGCGACGAGCGGAGGCCAGGGATGACGAGGAAACGTCGTTCGATGAAGGCGTGACCCGAGAGCGGAGAAAGTGCTGACGAGCAGGCGTTCCAGCCGAAATGATGAAATTCGTCGCCCTTGTTCGGCATCGTCACGGTGTGCACGATTTTTCCGTATTGCGATGATGCCGGGTCGACATCGACGATGGCGAGCGCGTCCGGTTTCGAGAAGTCTCCGCTCAGCAAGAGCGTGTAGGCAAACTTCTCGGGCGCAGCTTCGATGGCGAGTTTCGGAGAGGCGTGGAAGGTGGAATCTGGTCTTTGAATCATTGCTTATTTCCGTTCAGTTGTCGTCTTTGCGCGCATTTATGCGCGGACAATTGCTATGGGTCAGCGGTATTTGCGTTTCTTTGAGCGGTTTCCTTGCCTGCCGCTCTTTTGAGTAAACGGCGTGACAACGGTCGAGCCTGCCTCCGGAGATCCGTCGGAGGCGATCGTTCCCCCGCCGCCCGGGGCGAAACCGAAGGATACGAGCCGGGTTGCCAAGGTTTGTGCTTCGGCGAGATCGTGGGTCACCATAACGATCGTCGTGCGGCTCTCGCGCCAAAGTCTCAGAACAACGCGATGAAGTTGCGCGCGGATTTCGGGGTCGAGCGCTCCGAACGGTTCGTCAAGCAGCAAAACTTTCGGCCGGCAGACGAGCGCTTGGGCAATAGCCAAACGCTGGCGCATGCCGCCTGACAGTTGGCCCGGATATTTCGATGCGGCCTCGGCGAGGCCGACATCAGAAAGCGCTTGTGTCGCCTGCGCGACGAGCTGCCTGCGCTCGTTGCCGAAGACGCGGCCGATAAGGCGAGAGCGTTTGAACTGCGGACCGACAAGGACGTTTTGCAGCGCGGTCTTGTGCGGGAAGACGGAGTAATCCTGAAATACGACGCCGCGATCCGGCCCTGGGAAGGCAGCAATCGGAGTACCGTCGATCAAGATTTCGCCAGCCGTTGGCCGCAACTGACTGAGCAGGAGGCGGATAAACGTCGTCTTGCCGCTACCCGACGGGCCGGTGACAACGCAGAAATCACCGCTCGAGACGTCGAGGTTGATGTGACGGAGAACGGGATGTCCATCAATCACGACATCCAGGTTGCGGACGGTGATCTGGCTCATCTTGTGTTTCCAGGTTGTGACCAGGGTGAGAGCCGGCGCGCGCCCCAACGTAACCCAAGATCGAATATAAAGGCCAATATGCCGATCCAAATGACGTAAGGGATGATGACATCCATGGCCATGTATCGCCTGACGAGAAAGATCCGGTAGCCGAGACCGCTCTGCGCGGCGATGGCTTCGCCGGACAAAACGAAAAGCCAGGCCGGACCAAGGCTCAGGCGGATGCTTTCGAGAAGACGCGGAAATATTTGCGGGAGCACGATATGGAGCGTGATCAACCACGTCGATCCGTAAAGGGTCTGCGCCTTGATGAGCATTTCCTTCGGGATTTCTCCCGTGCGAGCAGCGATATCGCGTGCAATGAAAGGCGCGATGCCGATCACAATCAGGATGATTTTCGAAGTATCTCCCAAGCCGAATGCAATGAACAGGATCGGGAGAAGCGTAATCGGTGGAATGATTGAAAGCACGGCGACGAACGGCGCAAGCGTCGCGCGCGCAAGGGGCATCAGTCCGACGGCGACGCCAATGCAGAGCCCGATAATCGCGGCGATGCCGAGCCCTACGCCGAGCCGTTCGAGGCTCGCCAGTGTGTCGGCCAGAATGACAAGGTGGCTCGAGATTGGATCCGTCTCGAAACCGACGCGTTGAAGTCCGCTGAGCATCGTCGCGAGAGATGGCAAGAGATTGTCACGCGCATTGACGAGCAACCGTTCAGCGGATGCGAACGCGTACACGCTCGCGACGGTGATAAAGGGAGCTGCCCCGAGGGCAAAGGTCAGCCCTCGAGACGGTGTTGTATTCAGTAAGCGAGCCATCGGATTTTTCTTAGAGTTTGCCTGCTGCCGCGAGAGCCAGAACCGATCTGTCGAACCGCAAGAGAACGTTCTTCGAATTTCCGACGACTTCGCCGTTCGGGAGCTCGATGCCGATTGCGTTGGCGTCCTTCACGTCCTTGCCGAGGAGATTATAGCGATGGGCGAAATCTCGAACGCGGATGAGCGTGTCCTTGGTTTCCGGTCTTTCCGCGAATGCGAGTGCGGCTTTGGCGTCGGAGAAGAGGACGACGGATTTCAACTGCTGCTCATAGCCCGCAGCATCGGTCGCCGAAGCGGTGGCAAGCGCTTTGATGACTTCAGCGCGCTGGGCCGATGTGCCGTTGATGATGCCGACGGTTTCGTACCAAGCGCCGAGCAGGGCTTTGGCGACGTCGGGGTTTTCCTTCAGCTTGCTTGTGTGCAGGAGCACTGATTCAAAGATTTCTCCTGGGATTTTCGAAGAATCGAAGACGATATGAGCGTCGCCGGTTTTCTGGATTTGTTCGACCTGTGGGTTCCACGCGACGATCGCTGAGACGTCGGGGCTCTTATAGGCTGCCACGAAGTCGGCATCGGACGTATTGACGCGCTTGACGTCCTCGGGTTTCAGATTGCCGGTCTCGAGCGCACGATCGAGTAGATAATGGGATACCGAGAACTCGACGAGATTGACCGTTTGGCCCTTGATGTCGGCGAGCTTGTCCTTCTTCTTCAGGATGATGGCATCGGCGCCGTTCGAGTAGTCAATGGGGAAGATTGTCGTGTCGACGCCGTTGGCCACCGGGATGGAATAGACGTCGGCGATGCTGCCGAGCACGCCATCGAGGCCGCCTGCCGAATATTGATTTAGGGACTCGACATAGTCATTGAGCTGCACGAGCTCGATGTTGACGTTGTACTTGTCGGCCCATTTTTTCAGGATGCCGCTCTGCTGTGCATATCCCCAGGGCATCCAAGGCGTAAACACGATCCATCCGAGCTTGAATGTTGGCTTTTCAGCTGCGTGAACGGATTGGGTACCGGCTTGCAGGAGCGATGCAAACGCGAGAAGTGCAGCTAGTATAATTCGTTTCATGAGTTCCTCGTGAGGGGCTACGGAGAAGGTTCGAGTTTATGTTTCAGAATGCTCGCAGGTTTTCGCGTAGTGTTTTGTGTGTGTAGCCATCGCGAACCAGGCCTCTGCGCTGCAGCGCCGGCACAAGACCGTCTGTCACTTCGGCGATATGCCGGCGGTTGGTCGAAAGGCTTGGTGTCGTGATCAAAAAGCCGTCGCCGCCGACCTGCTCGAGAGCTTCGCCCATTTGATCTGCAACTTGGTCCGGCGTTCCGACCAGTTCGATCGAAGCGCAAATTCCGCCTGACGCTTCGACGACGAGCTGGCGCAAGGTTTTGCTGCTGCCCCATTGCTGGAACATGTCGAGCGAGCCCTGCTCCCCGTTAGTAACGAGGCGTTCAGCCAATGGCTTTTCGAGATCGAATTTTTTGAAGTCGATATCGGTGATCGCGGAAATCAATGCGAGGTTCTGCTCGATGAAGCCCGGAGCGAGTGTGATGCGTTCGTGCCGATCGCGTGCCTCGCGCTCGGTTTCTCCGAGCACCGGCGTTACGAGGAACATCACCTTCACGTCATCGGGGTTGCGACCGTGCTTCTTGGCGCGAGCCCGAATATCGTCGCGGTATTCCTTCATTCCTTCGACACCGCCGCTGACGGCAATCACGGCGTCGGCATATCTTGCCGCAAAGTCGCGGCCCGTTGGCGATCCGCCAGCTTGAAGAAGCGTCGGACGCCCTTGCGGCGACCGCGCGGTGTTCAAGGGACCGCGTGATTTGAAATATTTGCCCTCGAAGTCGATCGTGTGGACCTTCTTGAAGTCGGCGTAGGTTCCCGATGCGCGGTCACGGATGATGGCACCGTCTTCCCAGGAATCGAAAAGCTTGAAGACGAGGTCCATGTATTCGTGTGCTCGTTCGTAGCGCTCTTCCCTGGGCGGCAAACGATCCAGGCCGAAGTTCTGCGCGGCGGCGTTTTCGGCGCTCGTCACGATGTTCCAGCCGAAACGTCCGCCGGCCAAGTGGTCGATAGTCGAGCACAGGCGCGCCAGGAGGAACGGCGGATAGCCGAGCGTGGACATGGTTGCGACGACACCGAGATTTTTGGTCGATGCCGCGAGCAACGTCGCGAGTGGAACCGGATCATGTTTGGGTGCCATCCCCAGTGCATGCTTCAGGTAAACCTCGAAACTGCCGCCATATGCTTCGGGAATGGCGAGCTTGTCCTCGAGCATGATGAAGTCGAAACCGGCGCGATCGAGAGATTGGGCCATTTCGATGTGAAACTTGCCGTCCCAGGAATTGCCGCCGTTCGAGAAAGGCTCGTTCCACTCGTCGGCAGTGAAGTTCGTGAACCAACCCAAGTGGAATTTCTTCGATGACACGGAAACTTCGTCCTTTTTGACTTTTGGTGAGGGAAGTGATGCGTTGTTGTTGCGTCAGTGTTGTTGGGAATAGGCGTGTGCCGCGGCGCTGCTTCGCGGGTATGGCTGATCGAGACTCCGCAAGACTTCATCTCTGAGCGATTGCGATCGAGCGTCGCTCTCGCCCGCTCGCTCCAGAGCCTGCGACAAGCGAAGCGCCTCGGCCATTTTCGACCAGTTGTACGGATTGCTCGGATTGAGATTGATGCGTTCCGATGCGAGCGCGCCGGCCAAGTTGAAGCGCCCGCTTCTGATTGCTGCCTCGAGCAGCGTCCGGTCGATTGCGTCGCGCTGCGCTTCGGACCCGCCGAATTCGATCGCGTTTTCGCGAACGCTGTAAAGAAGATCGAGCGCAGTTTCGTAGCGGTCTTCGCCGAAAGCGACGAGTGCTCTTGCGAGGGGGCGTCCGACGCGAACGGTGTTGTGGTAATTGTTCGTGTCCTGATGGCCGTTGGCGATATATTGATCGAGGCGGTTTACCACTGCACGCGCGGCGGCAATGCGGCCGCTGCCGACGTAGGCCATGACGGCATGCACGTCGTTGAAGACGTAGAAGGGTTCCTGCGCCACGGCGTCCCAGGCATCGGCGAGTTTAGAAAAGCGATCCGCGACTGGCACGCGCTGAAGATGAAGGCGCCACAGCAAGGACGATGCGTCCAGCAGGACGAGGGCGATCTTCGGCGAGTCCTGGTTGAAGATGGCATTGTCATAGATTTCGAAAGCGGCGGAGTAGTTGCCGATATCGGTGTTGAAGAGCGACTTGTGCCACCAGTTGTGGGCGCTGAAGAGATTGCCTTCCGCCCAATCATTGCTGCGTTCTGTCATGAAGCGAAGACCGTCGGCGATGGCGCCCCGCATCTCGAAGCTGTGCGTTACGGCGTGCAAGGCCCAGACGTCGTCGGGGCGAACGCTGAGCGCGATCAGGCCATGCTCTTCGGCTCGCTCGAACTGGCCGTTTTCTTCGAGTCCGAAGGCATAGCATCCCTGTACGATGCCGTAGTGTGCATCCGATGGGGTCCAGGCGTTGAGTTGGCGTGCGATGCGATCGCGCAAACTTCTTTTGTTGCCAATGAAGAAATCAAGTTCGTGTCCGATCCGAAGCGCTAGAATATCGCGCGGTTCATCGAGCCCGAGCTGATCGAGGATGCGTGCCGACTTTCTAAGATCGCCGCCGATCCATGCCTCGATTGCCGCCGCGTGATGCCGTTCTCTGTTCGAGAGTTTGTCGATGTTGACGGTCTTCTTAAGCACTTCCAGCGTGTGCTTCGCGCGCTCAGCGAACTGTGGTTCGGTCATGAAGAGATCTAGATAGGCCCGTGCGAAATAGGGAAGGGCGAACCCTGGATCTTCAGCTATTGTTTTATCGAGCGTCGAAAGAACCGAGGATTTGAAGTAGACCAACTCGTCGAGAGCGCTGCGAAAAAGCTCCGCTCCCTTTTCGGTCGAGCCCGTGAGCGCCAGTCCTTCTTGATCGACTTCCATGGGTGTTCTCTTTTTTCAATTCCCGTATTCGCGCGAAGCCGTCGTGCGCCGCAGGTATCGCCTGGGCGGCGGAATGATTGACCGTTGCACTTCAAATGCATTGTGAAATGCATGTTGTGATTTGTGCCGGTATCTCAGCGGAAACAGCGTCCGCGATACGCAGTGCGCCGAAGCGCTAGGAACAAGGGCCGCATCTTTGCAGCCGCCGATTTAGGTCATCCGTCAACTTCCACACCGCTGCGCTTAAAACGGAAGTTGATTTACTCACGAGAAACGAATGTGAGAACTGAATAGAATTTCTAAGCTTAGATGGTCGTTTGCAGAATTGTCTTCCGTGCACGCTGCGTTGCGCTGGGGCACACATGAGCGCGAGGGCCCTCGCGACGGGGCAATAGTCCGCTGCTCATCGACGTGCGGCCGGACGATGCTCCTGTCCATGATCCGCATCTCATTCCCGGCTCTATTCCGCGACCAGACGCTAAAACAGACCATTTGATTGCCACTATCGGCAAAAGACCCTCCGTTGTTATTTGCGAGGACGGTGGCGCTTTGAGCCAAGGCATTGCAGTATGGCTGCGCCATACCGGTGTGGCCGCCGAGACGCTCGAGGGCGGCTACGCCGCGTGGCAGAAGACCGGCCAGCCACTTATCACTACCAAGAACTTGCCACCGCGCGACGTCGAGGGACGCACTGTGTGGGTAACACGCGCGCGCCCCAAGGTTGACCGCATCGCGTGCCCCTGGCTGATCCGTCGCTTCGTCGATCCTGAAGCCGTGTTTTTGTTCGTGGCACCAAGTGAAGTGCTGGAGGCCGCCAAGCGTTTCTCCGATATTCCCGATGTGTTTTGGAGCCACCGGGGCGAGAGGTGTTCCTTCGACACGATGCTTGACGAATTCGGCCTCGCGATTCCGGAGCTGGACCGCGTCGCCACGATCGTGCGTGGCGCCGACACTGCAAGGTCGGATCTTGCGCCCGAAGCTGCCGGACTTTTGGCTGCGTCGCTAGGGTTTTCGCGCATGTACTGCGATGACCTCGAGCAACTCACCGCCGCGATGGCGCTGTACGACGCCTTCTACCGCTGGGCGCGCGATGCAGGTCCAATTGTCGTTTAAAGCTTTCAAAATTCGGCACAAGATCGGCGATTGTGAATTGGTCGAGATGCTGCGCGAAAGCTTCCAGCGCTCCCGCCAGCGCATGACGTAGCGCGCATGCCGGCGTCACGACACAGTTATTGGTCGCCGCGTCGAAGCACTGCACGAAGGCCCCGTTGTCTTCCATGACGCGCATGATCAAACCGACGTTCAAGCTCTCGGCGGGCCGTGCTAGTTTGAGACCGCCGCTCCGACCGCGCATGCTCTCGACAAATCCTTCCGCCGTCAGTCGTTGCGCAACCTTCATGAGATGGTTCTTCGAGATACCATAAGCGCTTGCGATTTCGGCGATCGAGTGGTGGCCCTCTTTGACGGCCAAAAACATCAGCGTCCGAAGGGCATAGTCGGTCTGGAGCGACAATCTCATAAAAGATGCATATCATATACTGGATTTTCCCGCCAAGCTGTGCAAATAGTGCATTTTGAATGCATCTTATTGAGGCGAGGCGTATG
>NZ_JBFRFO010000014.1:0-43465 GCF_052114865.1 Hyphomicrobium sp. 2TAF46
CTTTATAGCCGGTGATCCGTTCGCATTCGTTCCCGGCGCGAACCCAGCCAGTTTGACGTTCGGCTACGCCCAAATGCCCTTCGGCAATTGTGCCGATGAAGGATGCCGCAAAGACCACACAGGCTAGAATTTCAAACTGAGACATTACCTCTAGCCGGGGCGGCTTCGGCTCACGTGACGACGGCAAAGAGGCATCCAGCAAGCAGCTGGTTTAAGCCCGTTTGAGTTTGCGATCGGGAAGGGATTATGAACCATCAGCTTGTCCTCCAGTTTCAGGGCGACGACGACGACACCCTTGAGAGGGTCATCGCACTCGAGGATCGTCTGATCGAAGTTCTGGGCAGCTCGACCGCCGCGGAAGTTGACGGCCATGAGCCCGGCGACGGCGTGATCAACCTCATTCTGCTGGCCAAGAACGCCGCGAAAGTCTGGGAGAAGATCGAGCCGATCGTCGAGGGGGCATCCGACGAACTCGATATCAATGCCGTCGCGTTTCGCAATCTCGACGCGGAAGAGTTCACTGTGCTCTGGCCCGTCGACTACGAAGGCGAATTCGAATTGGCCTGACGGAGGGCCTCCGGCCAATCCGTACGGCCGCGTTCCGGTGAACGCTTTCCAATCGCATATAATCGGCCGCTAGCGCGCCTTGACGTAGGAACCGGGCGCGTCCTCGATGGCGCCGAGCTTCGCTCCAGGCACGCGCGCTGGGACCCAGCCGCCGGACTGTTGCGACAGCCAATCGATCCAGTACGGCCACCATGATCCCGGATGCTCGGCGGCGGAAGCTTCCCACTTGGCGACGCTCGTCATCGCCTTGCCCCCGGTCCAGTACTGGTACTTGACCTTCTCCGGCGGATTGACGACGCCCGCGATATGGCCGGACCCGGCGAGGACGAATTCCACCGGGCCACCGAACATTTGAATTCCGCGGAAGACGGAAGCCGCCGGCGCAATGTGATCCTCGCGCGTCGCGACCGAGAAGATCGGCAGCTTCACCTGCTTCAGATCGAGCTTGATGCCGCCAAGCGACATCTCGCCTTTCGCAAGCCGGTTCTCGTTATAGAACTCGCGCAGATAGTATTTGTGATTGGCCGCAGCCATCCGCGTCGAATCCTGATTCCAGTACAGGAGGTCGAACGGAAACGGCTTCTTGCCGAGCAGGTAGTTGTTGACCACGTAAGGCCAGATGAGGTCGCGCGGCCGCATCATGTTGAAGACATTCGCCATGCGCGAGCCGTCAAGGAAGCCGCGCTCGTTCATGAGCGCGTCCAAGCCCGCAAGCTGCATGTCGTCGGTGAACAGCAGAAGATCGCCGGCCAGCGAGAAATCGACCTGCGTCGTCAGCAGCGAGCAGCATTTGAAAGGCTCTTCGCCGCGCTGGGCAAGATAGGCGAGGCCGGTCGCCAGCGCCGTGCCGCCGACGCAGTAGCCGAGCGCGTTGATCTGCTCGACGCCCGTCTCTTCTTGAACGGCGCGCACCGCTTCGAGAATGCCTTCGAGCACGTAATCCTCGAAGGTCTTCTCCGCGAGCCGCTCGTCCGGATTGACCCACGACACGACGAAAACCGTGAACCCCTGGTCGACGACGTACTTGATGAGGCTCTTCGACGCCGTCAGATCGAGGATGTAATATTTATTGATCCACGGCGGCACCATGATCAAAGGCCGCGAGCGAACCCGCTCGGTCGTCGGCGCATATTGGATGAGCTGCAGAAGCTCGTTCTGAAAGACGATCTTGCCCGGTGTCGTCGCGAGGTTTCGGCCGAGTTCGAACGCGTTCGGATCGGTCTGGCTGATCTTCATCAGGTCACCCGAACGCTTCAGGTCTTCCGCCAGCAGGTCCGCGCCCTTGAGAAGGTTCTCCGCGTTGGTGGCGATCGTCTCCCGCAGCACCTCAGGATTCGTCGCGGGGAAGTTCGACGGCGAATAGGCGCTCGTCAGCTGCCGCAGATAGAACTCGGCGCGATGGCGCTCGTGCGGTTCGAGGTCCGGCGTCGACGCCAGCTGGTCCTCCGCCCACCTGCAGGCGAGAAGATAGGCCTGCTTGCAGAAGTCGAAGAACGGGTTGTTGTCCCAGTCCGGATCTTTGAAGCGATTGTCGTTGGGTGCGGGCTGAATGAGCGGCGGAACGGGGAGACCCATCATGCGGAGGAACACGTTGTTCCAAAGCGCCGCGAATTGGCCGACGAATTCAGCCTGCGCCTCCGAAAGCTTGACCGGATCGGAAAGCCATTTTCTCACGAGCGCCGAAATCGTCTCGGTTGCAGCCGAAAACTCGCTCGCCGGCGTATACGGGCCTATTTTCGCATCCGGACGCTCGGCAAGCTGAGCAAACGCCACGCTGCCGCGTTCGAATGCCTTGAGGAGATTCGAGGTAAACGTTTCCGGGTCCGAAATGTGGTACGCAGAAAAAAGCGGCGGCAACTCGTGGCTGTCTTGCGGCATGGCGACTTTAGAAGCTTTCTGTTCTTGTCCCGCCGGCGGGGGTGGGCTCGTTCCTGCCGAAACTCTGAGAAGACTGTGCAGTCAAGGCAGAGGTTGAATCAAGGGCGAATCGGACATGCCGGGGATCAGGATTAGGTAGGCGGAGATGGCATCATCATGGCCGCGGCACGTTCGCTTCCGCGCTGCGAAAAATCGCCCGGAAGCCGGCCGTTGAGGCCATTTTTTGCTGCGGCGCGCTCCGGACTGGACGGGACGTAGGGCGCAAGCGTAAAGAGGCAAGCGCCGGGCACGGTCGCGAAGGTGCACCCGGCTGCGGGCTTGGCTCCAAGTGATACTTTTGGACCTTCGCTGAAGCCGACACTAACTGCCGTTTTATTGCGGCGCCGAGGGGTAAAGATCTTTGAACGAAGAGTTCCACCGCATTAAGCGCCTGCCTCCTTACGTCTTTGCGGAAGTGAACCGTTTGAAGGCGGCCGCCCGCGCGCGCGGTGCGGACATCGTCGACCTCGGCATGGGCAACCCCGATATGCCGACGCCGAAGCATATCGTCGATAAGCTTATCGAAACGATCAACAAGCCGCGCACGCATCGCTACTCGGCATCCAAAGGCATCCCGGGATTGCGCAAAGCCCAGGCCGCATACTACGAGCGGCGCTTCGGCGTGAAACTTGATCCCGAAACCGAGATCGTGGCGACGCTCGGATCGAAAGAAGGTTTCGCCAACATCGCGCAGGCGATCGCGGCGCCGGGCGACGTGGTGCTGGTGCCCAATCCGACCTATCCGATCCACGCCTTCGGTTTCATCATCGCGGGCGCCTCGTTGCGCCATCTACCGGCGAGCAACGGCGACGACTTCCTCCGCGCCATGGAGCACGCGGTCAAGCACTCGATCCCGAAGCCCTTGGCGGTGGTGATATCCTTCCCATCCAATCCGACGGCGATGGTGGTCGGGCTCGACTTCTACAAGGAAGCGGTCGCGCTCGCGAAGAAGCTCGGTGTCATCATCCTATCCGACATCGCCTACGCCGAGCTCTATTACGACAACGAACCGCCGCCCTCGATTTTGCAGGTTCCGGGCGCCAAGGACATCACCGTCGAATTCACCTCGCTCTCGAAAACCTACAACATGCCCGGCTGGCGCATGGGCTTCGCCGTGGGCAACGAACGCCTGATCGGAGCGCTGGCGCGCGTGAAGTCGTATCTCGATTACGGCGCCTTCACGCCGATACAGGTCGCGGCTGCCGCTGCCCTCAATGGGCCGCAGGATTGCGTCGACGAAATTCGCGCGATGTACAAGAGCCGCCGCGACGTGCTCGTCGAAAGCTTCGGCAAGGCCGGCTTCCCCATTCCGCCGCCGCCTGCAACGATGTTTGCCTGGGCGCCGGTGCCCGAGCGCTATCGCGATATGGGCTCGGTCGAATTTTCGAAAATGCTGATCGAGAAAGCTGATGTCGCCGTTTCTCCAGGCGTCGGCTTCGGCGAATACGGGGAGGGCTTCATTCGTATCGCTCTCGTTGAAAACGAGCAGCGAATTCGTCAGGCTGCGCGGTCGATCAAGAAGCTCTTTTCGGAATCAGCCGAACCCGTCCATCCCGTCTCCAGTCCCAGAAAATCCGCTAGCCGATAATCATCACCCATGGAACCTCTCACACTTGGTATTGCCGGACTTGGCACGGTTGGCGGTGGCCTGCTGGGATTGCTTCAAGCCAACGGACCTCACCTCGCCAACATCATCGGCCGCGAAATTCGCGTCACGGGAATCTCGGCCCGCAACCACGCCAAGGAGCGGGGCATCGCCGTCGATGGCGTCAAATGGTTCCACGATCCCGTCGCACTCGCACGCGATCCCTCGAACACGGTTTTCGTCGAGTTGATCGGCGGCGAGGATGGCGTCGCGAAAGATGCGGTCGAAGCGGCCTTGAACGCCAAGAAGCACGTCGTCACCGCCAACAAGGCGCTGCTTGCAAAGCACGGCGTTGAACTCGCGCGCCTTGCGGAGAAAAACGGCGTCGCCTTGAATTTCGAGGCCGCCGTGGCGGGCGGCATCCCGGTCATCAAGACACTTCGTGAAGCGCTGGGCGCCAATCGCGTAAAGCGCGTCTACGGCATCTTGAACGGCACCTGCAACTACATCCTTTCGCAGATGCAGACTGAAAAGCGCACCTTTGCCGATGTTTTGAAAGAAGCGCAGGCGCTGGGATATGCCGAAGCCGATCCGACGTTCGACATCGGCGGCTTCGACGCCGCGCACAAGCTCGCACTTTTGACGAGCCTCGCCTTCGGAACGAGGGTCGCCTTTGAGCAAATTCATGTCGAAGGCATTCAGTCGATCACACAGGCGGATATCGAGGCAGCCGACAGTCTGGGCTACCGCATCAAGCTGCTCGGCGTTGCAACGGAAACTGAAAGCGGCATCGAAGCGCGCGTCTCGCCGGTTCTGATCGCCAAGGATTTCGCAATCGCCGAAGTTTCCGGCGTGACAAACGCCGTCGCGATCGATGGCGATTTCTCCGGAAATATTCTGCTCGTCGGGCCGGGCGCCGGCGCAAAGCCGACCGCATCCGCCGTCGCCGGCGATATCCTCGATATCGCGCGGGGGCTCGTCGTGCCGCCGTTTGTTACGCCCGTCGCGCAGCTGAAAGCCCACAGGCGCGCCAAGCTCGATCAGCATTACGGCTCGTATTACGTCCGGCTGGCGCTGTATGATAAGCCGGGCGCCATGGCGAACATCGCCAAGAGCATGGGCGACCAGAACATCTCGCTTGAAAGCATCGTGCAGCATCGCCCGCAGACGTTGCACGCTCCGCGCGTCGGTTCGCGCGTTCCGAAGAAGGCAGATCAGCCCGTCATCATCATCACCCATGAGACGACGGAAGAAGCAATGCGCAGGGCGCTCGAAACGATCGAGAAAGACGGCAACGTCACCGAACGCCCGCAGATGATCCGAATTGAAGAGCTTTGATTTTCCCTTAGACCCCCGCGTGGAAGGACATCAAGATGAGCAGAGCTGAGCAATCGAACGGCACGCACGGGCCGGGTCTCGATCGGATTTTGGTGCTCGAGCTCGCACGAGTGACCGAAGCTGCCGCCATCGCGGCTGCACACCTGCGAGGCCGCGGTAACGAGAAGGCGGCTGATAAGGCCGCCGTCGATGCGATGCGCCGCGAGCTTGGCCGCGTCGAAATCAGGGGCACCGTCGTCATCGGCGAAGGCGAGATGGACGAGGCGCCGATGCTCTATATCGGCGAGAAGGTCGGCACGGGCGAAGGTCCCGAAGTCGATATCGCGGTCGATCCGCTCGAGGGCACGACCATCTGCGCCAAATCGATGCCGAACGCGCTGGCCGTTCTGGCGATCTCTGAAAAGGGCGGATTGCTGCACGCCCCCGACATGTACATGAACAAGATCGCGGTCGGCCCCGGCTATCCCGAAGGCGTCGTCGATCTCGATGCTTCGCCAGCCGAAAATCTCGCAGCGCTCGCGAAGGCGAAGGGCGTGCCGATCTCCGAGATCATGGCCTGCATCCTCGACCGCCCGCGCCACGCCGAATTGATCCGCGCCGTGCGCGAAACCGGCGCTGGCGTATCGCTCATTCCAGATGGCGATATCGCCGGGGTGATCTGGACGACCGATCCGAAGGAAACGGGCATCGATATCTACATGGGTTCGGGCGGCGCACCGGAAGGCGTCCTCGCCGCCGCAGCACTGCGCTGCATCGGCGGACAGATCCAGGGCCGCCTCATGCCGATGAAGGATGAAGAACGCCAGCGCGCCGAGAAGATGGGCATTTCCGACATCAATCGGAAGTTCAAACTCGAGGACATGGCATCCGCCGACGTCGTCTTCTCGGCAACCGGCGTGACGGATGGCTCGCTGCTGAAGGGCGTCCGCATCAGCGGCGATTTCGCTGAAACCGAAACGGTCGTGATGCGCTCGAAGACGGGCACTGTCCGCCGCATCAGGTCAACCGTCCGCAACGTCGGATCGCGCTTCATCTGAGGGCAGGGAAGGTCTGGCAGGGCGCGCGGCTCGCATCGCAGTGGATACAACGCGAGCCGCCGCCGCCGGATAGACCGAATCGACCTACAACCTGAGCCTGATCAAACGCGCACGGCGGCCGGCTCCCCGCAGGGGAGTCGTCGTGCGCCAACAAAGACTCTTGGGTGATCGATTGCGCACGAATCTCGCGACGATGGAATTGGACGGCGGCGCAGAGCGTGCTTTTCTCGGCGTTGACAAAAGCGCGCGCGGGTTCGCTTGGCGCGAGCGTCTGCCGCAACATCTAAGACCCCTCGGAACGGCAATCAGCCAGCGCCACGGATTGCCCGAGCTGATGGGCCGCGTGCTCGCTGCGCGCGGTGTTCTGCTCGATGACGTCGCAACCTTTCTCGATCCGACGCTCAAAGCCTTGATGCCGGACCCGAGCTCGCTCCGCGACATGGAGAAGGCGGCAGCACGCCTCGCCGACGCGGTAGAGGCCAAGCAGAATGTCGCGATCTTCGGCGATTACGACGTCGATGGTGCGTGTTCTTCGGCCCTCATGAAACGCTTTCTCGAGCATCATGACACGCCCGCGCGCATCTACATCCCGGACCGCATTTTCGAAGGCTATGGCCCGAACGCAGCCGCCATCGAGTCGCTCGTCAAAGAAGGCGCGAAGCTTATCGTGACGGTCGACTGCGGAACGACAAGCCACGAACCGCTCGCGGTTGCGCGTAAGCTTGGCGCTGACGTCGTCATCATCGACCACCACCAGGCGGACGAGCGGCTGCCTGACGTCCAGGCGATCGTCAATCCGAACCGTCAGGACGACATTTCAGGGCAGGGGATGCTCTGCGCGGCCGGCGTCGTATTCCTCGCGCTCGTCGCGACGGCCCGCGAACTGCGGCGGCGCGGATTTTATGCATCCACGCGCGAACCCGACCTGTTGGCCCTGCTCGATCTCGTGGCGCTCGCGACCGTCGCCGACGTCGTGCCGTTGGTCGGCCTCAACCGCGCCTACGTCAAAAAAGGCCTCGCCGTGATGCGCGCGAGAGAAAACGCCGGCCTGACGGCTCTGGCCGACGTGGCAGGCCTGACGGTGCCGCCGACGCCCTATCATTTGGGCTACATACTCGGGCCGCGCATCAACGCAGGCGGCCGCATCGGCAACGCCGCCCTTGGCGCAACGCTGCTCTCGACATCCGACCCGGTCGAAGCCCAACGCATCGCCGAGCTGCTCAATCGCCTCAACAAGGAACGCAAGGACATCGAGACGGCGGTGCTGGAGGAGGCGCTCGCGATCGCCGATCGCCAGGTTGCCGAAGATCCATCGCGCGCAATTCTCATCGTCGCTTCGGAGACGTGGCATAAGGGCGTGGTCGGCCTCGTTGCCAGCCGCCTCGTCGAACGCTTCCGCCGGCCTGCATGCGTCATCGCCTGGGAGGCAAGCGCAATGGGTACGGGCTCGCTGAGATCCGTCCCCGGTGTCGATCTCGGAGCCACCATACGTGCGGCTGTCACGGCAGGCCTCTTGGCGAAGGGCGGCGGCCACGCCATGGCAGCCGGCCTGACGGTTAGCAGAGACGGCCTTCCGGCGCTGGAGACGTTCATGCTCGCGCAACTCGGCACGGCGGCGCAAGGCGTCGGCGACACGGCGCATCTCGACATCGATGCCTCGATCGTTGCCTCCGGCGCGACGCGCGAGCTGATGGATCTTATCGAGCGGGTCAGCCCATTCGGCCAGGGCAACTCGGAAGCGCGTTTCGCGTTGCCGGCGCATCGCGTCAAGTTCGCGAAGCTGATCGGCGAAGCCCACGTCCGCGTCATTCTGGAAGGCGGCGACGGTTCCCGTCTCGACGGCGTCGCATTTCGGGCGGCAGGGCAGCCGCTGGGTGATCTATTGACGTCGGCGGGCGGAATGCCGCTGCACGTCGCGGGCCATTTACGGCGCGACACTTGGGGCGGCCGCGAGCGCATCGAACTGCAAATCGAGGACGCAGCCGACCCGCGCCGCCAATAAAATAAGAGCCTCGCCGTTTATGGCCCATCCTGTCGCAGGAAATGAGCGCGTACTCGGCTTGCCAAAGGCGGTCAAAGCCGCTTATAGGGTGCCCCTTGTTGCCGACGGCCGCTCCCTTCGTCTATCGGTTAGGACGTCAGATTTTCAATCTGAAAAGACGGGTTCGACTCCCGTAGGGAGCGCCAGTCACTTTTTTCCATTTGATTTTGTTAAGTTTTTTCGCCGATTTGTCCCGCCCCGAAAATGGGAGTGCAAGCTGGGCATTGGAGCGTGCAAAGATTCGTTTATTTCCTTTCCCGAACCAGCGCGGATCGCGCTCAGGTCTTCAGCGAAGACTTCCTCGTTCAAATGTGGATGCGCGCGATGGCAGTTTCTGTCTGCTCGCTTCGCATTAGCGGACGCAAGAGGAAGTGGTCATCCGCGCATGCTCAGGGCCAGAAGCGGGAATCGTGGAAATTTTGCCCGTAGGAACAGTCGCTGCCATACACAAACGGACATCCAACGCGCCATCGGTGCGCGCGGTACGATGAAGAGCTTTCGCATCCAAAGGGGCTTTGAGTACGAATATGACCCTCGCGAGCGCACCCTTCCTTTGAGCGTGCTCTGCAGCTAGCAGCGTCAAGGCCAAACTTCGATGTGAAGTTCTGACCAAAGGGCGAGGCAAGTTGATCGCCCGGGACTATAGAGCGACGACTAAAAAGGACGCCTTGCGCGAAAGGCTTCCCTTTGTATGCTCGGTGCCGATGATCACTCTACCGCGCAACCCAAGAGGAAATACCGCTTAGCCCAAGATGTCTGTCGGGCGGTGCGGTAGATTCAAGGCCTTCGCATAGGGGGAATACGTATGGTTGCAATGCCCGGCGGGTCCGGCATTTCGACGTTTTCGACTGAGGAGCTTCCTGAAAGGGACCGAGTGCCTATCTGGCGGGAAGTTTTTGGGCGCTCGATCGCTAAGGTGGATCTCGAGCTGGTCAGCGAGAGTCCGCTTCACTGTGAATCGAGTATTCGTGCTCTCCCTGGTATGACGATTTGGTCGTCGTTAACGTCGGGAGTGGTTACGGTCACGAGGACGTCGACCCACGTGTCCGACGGCGACGACAATTTCGTTCTGAATATCCTTCGCCGGGGCCAATTGGCCGTGGCGCAGGGAGACCGCGAAGTTTTTCCGGATCAGAAAGGCGCCTTTCTCTGGTCGAATGCAGAGAAGGGGACGCTTCGTCAGTTGGAAACCTGCGACTTTGTTTCCGTGGCTCTATCGCGCCCCATGCTGAAAGGGGCGGTCAAGGACGTCGAGGACGCTGTTATGCGTCCCATTCCTCCCTCGACGGAAGCGTTGCGACTGCTGAACTCCTATATCAACATCTTGATGGACGCGAATGCGCCGGCATCGTCCGAGATTTTGGCCCTGAGCGCGGTGCATGTAAGCGATCTGGCGGTTCTGGCTCTCGGGGCAACGCGGGATGCGGCGGAGAGCGCACGAAACGGCGGATTACGTGCGGCACGGCTTCAGGCTGTGAAGGCTGACATTCTCGCCAACCTCACCCATCCGGATTTGAGCATCGAACGCGTTGCCGCACGGCAAGGAATTTCGCCGCGTTATATTCGAGATTTGTTCAACGGCGATCAGACGACGTTTGGCGATTTCGTACGTGAGCAGCGATTGCGGCACGCGTATCGCCTGCTATGCGATGCCGAGAATTACCATCGTACGATTGGCGAGACCGCATTGGCATGCGGGTTCGGTGACATCTCTTATTTCAATCATTGTTTTCGGCGCAGGTTCGGCGAAACACCGTCGGATGTCCGGCAAAGAGCGAATCTCGATCGCTCGAACTAGCTTATCGAGTTTGAAATTCGAGCGCGGTCACAATCGATTCTGCGATTTGTCGTTCGGCTGAAGACCAGTCAGGAGTTTTCTGACGGGGCGCCGCGACGTTTGCATTCCGCTTATGCAGATCTCATCCAAATTGTGTTGTTGGCCCGCAACAATTATTTCGCTTTCAATTTTCAGTTCCGCGGGCCCCAAAACGCTTCGCTAGCGGGCCCAAGACGTAGAGGGGCGTACTTCATACCGTATCCGCCGAAACCAAATCATCAAAGTTTTCGGAGGATTGATGTACCGCAACGACGAACGAGCCGGGGCTAGGCGGAACACGGCTCGTCTCACCCGCTTCGCTTTGCTGGCGACCACAGCGCTCTGTTCGTTGGCGAGCTTTTCCAGAGCATCATTGGCGCAAGCGGTTATCGACGGCGGGGCGAGCGAAACGGTGCCAGGCACGCAAGCGTCTCCCTGGAATGTCGGCGGCAAACTCACCGTAGGGGATGCACAGACCGGCAGCCTGCTGATTGGTCCAAACGGCGCGGTCATTAGTGATTCCGCCATGATCGGTAACAGCTTTGGGTCTTCGGGCGACGTTAAGCTCACGGGTTCGGATTTTCTGAACCCGGCGATTTGGCACGCGGGCTCCACGCTGGTGGTCGGGAGCGACGGCGTTGGCAAGCTAACGCTCTCGAATGGCGAGCTTCAGAGCGTGCAAGCATCGCTTGGCTCAGGAACGACAGGCGTCGGCACCGTCATCGTGTCGGACTCGTCGGAGTGGACGAATAGCGGTGGACTGATCATCGGTGAATATGGTGTCGGTTCAGTCCGGATCGAAGCTGGGTCGAACCTTCAAAGCGCCGGCATGGACATCGGCCTGGAGTCGGGGTCACTCGGAAGACTGACGATCACCGGAGATCATTCTTCCTGGATGGATACGAATTACACAATAGTCGGTGGGCGTGGGAGCGGGGAACTCATCGTCACCGACGGTGCCGTTGCGATTTCGTCGGGTCTTAGCATTGTGGGTTCTGAAGCCTCGGGAACGGCTTTCGTTTCGGGAGCGGGATCGGTTTGGCACACGACTGATCTTTACGTAGGAGCCTACAATGGTGGATTCGGCATTCTGACGATTGACCAAGGTGCCGCCCTCACTTCAGCCGGTGACGCTTATCTCGGCCTCAATCAGGGGGCTAGCGGTTTCGTAAACGTGATGGGTCCAGGCTCGAACTGGACGGTGACCAATGCGCTGACGGTTGGTGTGGATGGCGGAGCCTCGGTAAGCATTGAAGATGGTGGCACGGTCTATGCCGGAATTGTCATGGTCGGAAATGGATCAGGTATCGGCTCTGTTCTCGTCAGCGGAGAAAATTCGACGCTCACATCGGATTTTGGGCTGGGCGTTGGCATCGGTCTGGTTGGCCAAGGCCTCGGCAGCCTGCAGATTGAGAATGGCGGCAGGGTGCTGGTCTCTACGTCTGACGCTTTCATCGGCTACAATCTGGGGTCGGAGGGGATGGTGATGGTCACCGGGAAGGACTCCCTTCTCAATGTGGTGGCGGGAGACCTCTATATCGGTGGCGTCGGCTCGTCAGCCGCTCACGGAGAGCTCACGGTTCAAAATGGCGGCGTCGTCAGGGTGAATGGCGGCTCGGGCACCATTCACGTCGCCGAGGCCAATGTCGCGGACTCTGTCGGTGTTATAAATATCGGCGGTAATATTCCGATCGATCCGCCGCCCGGTGTGCTTCTTCCTGAAGATCCGGGCACCATCGATGCAGCGGCCATCGATCTCGGCAGCTGGGGTGCCCTCAACTTCTTTCACACCAGCGCGAACTACGCGTTCGCGCCCGTTATCGAGGGATCCGGTTCGGTCAATGTCATCTCGGGGACGACGATCCTCACGGCCGATTCCAGCAGCTTCACCGGCACTACGACGGTTTTTGGCGGAATTCTGAGCGTCAACGGAAAGCTCGGCGGCATGGTGGATGTTTGGCTTCCAGGGCGTCTGCAGGGCACGGGCACGGTGGGCGACACCGTCGTCTCGGGCACGCTTGCGCCCGGCAATTCGATCGGCACGCTGAACGTCGCCGGCAACATCACATTCAATGTCGGCTCGATCTACGAAGTCGAGGTCAACGCGGCGGGGCAGTCCGACAAGATCGTCGCGATCGGTGCGGCCACGATCAACGGCGGCTCGGTGAACGTGCTGGCGGGTATGGGCAACTATGCGCCAGCCACGACCTATACCATCCTCACAGCCAACGGCGGGCGCACCGGCACCTTCACGGAAGGCGTCAACTCGAACCTCGCCTTCCTCGATCCCTCGCTCAGCTACGATACCGGCAACGTCTATCTGACGATGACGCGCAACGCCGTTGGCTTCAGCAACGTCGGGATCACGCCGAACCAGATTGCTAGCGGCGGCGGTGTCGAGAGCCTCGGCTCCGGCAACTCGGTCTACGACGGCGTTCTGAATCTGTCGGCACCGCAGGCGCAGTACGCCTTCGACCAGCTCTCGGGCGAGATCCACGCCTCGGCGAAGACTGCGATGATCGAGGACAGCCGCTTCCTGCGCAATGCCGTCTACGACCGTATGCGCGCGGCTTTCGACAGCGCCGGCGCCGCGAAGGGCGGCGTCGCCACCTATGCCGATGGCAAGCCGGTCGCGGTCGCAGCGACGACGGATCGACTGGCCGCGTGGGGCCAAGGCTTCGGCGCCTGGGGTGACACGGATGGCGACGGCAATGCCGCCCGTCTCAACCGCACAATCGGCGGCGTCTTCCTCGGCGCGGATGCCCCGGTGTTCGACAGCTGGCGCTTCGGCGCCGTGGCGGGTTACAGCCGCACGAGCTTCGACGTGAAGGATCGCCACTCATCGGGCTCGAGCGACAACTATCATCTTGGCGTCTATGGCGGCACCCATTGGGGCAGTCTCGCATTCCGCTCGGGCGCTGCCTACACTTGGCATGACGTCTCGACCTCACGCTACGTAGCGTTCCCCGGCTTCGCCGACAGCCTGAAGGGCAGCTACGACGCGGGCACCGCGCAGGTCTTCGGCGAACTTGGCTACGGCATCAATGCCGGCGCGGCGCGGTTCGAACCCTTTGCCAACCTCGCCTACGTGAACGTCGATACGGACCGCTTCACGGAGCAGGGCGGCGCGGCAGCGCTCGCCAGCCGGGGCTCGACGACGGACGCAACCTTCACAATGCTCGGCTTCAATGCTTCGACGAAATTCACGCTGGGCGGTATCGAGGCCACGGCGAGGGGCACGCTTGGCTGGCGCCATGCCTTCGGCGATGCGACGCCGCTCTCCGTCATGCGCTTTGCCGGTGGTAGCGATGCCTTCTCGATCGCTGGCGTTCCGATTGCGCGCGATGCGGCAGTGATCGAAGCCGGCCTCGACCTCGCGCTGTCACGCGCCGCCACGCTCGGCGTCACCTCTGGCGGCCAGTTCGGATCCGGTCTCTCCGATCAGTCCGTCAAGGCAAACTTCGACGTCAAGTTTTGAGGTGAGGTGAATGGATGAACGTTCCTGTTCACTCATCTTGCGCAGTCTTGGAAAGTTGTTTCCGGCGACCGAGCTGGTGGACGCCATGTTCGCTGCCCGCTTGCTCAACAGGCACCCCGACGTCTATCGGGTGTTTGCGACGGGCATCGAGCCGCAGGAGACGAGGCTTGTCCACACTCTCAGGCTCGTGCTCGGCGAATTCAGACGCTTCGGAGCGATTTTGCCGACGGTAAGGGGTTTGGCGCGTTCTCATAAAGTCTGCCGGCTGATCGACAATCACTATGAGGCTCTCGGCGAAACGCTGATCTGGACGCTTCGCCTATGTCTCGGCGCTGGGTTCTCCGCCGAGACAGAGCGGGCCTGGCACGAGGCGCTGCATGCGTCGCCAGGTTGCCATTTTGACGCTTGTGGCGGGCCAGAGCTGAGGCACCTGCCGCTATAAGGAGAACCAACTGCAGGAGTGTTTTGCGAGGCTTTGCTGCGCAAGTGTCAGCCGAGCATACTGTTGATCTGTCACGAGTGGACGCAGATGCATGAGCCGACCTTTTTTGCCGTCGCCCTGTGACAGGCCCGGTTACCTCTTGGGCGGTGACATCAGGTCCTTATCCTTTGGGAACTTGCGCTGCCCTTGCTGTCTGATCCGGCGCGCGTCATCAGGTCGGCGGTCGGAGCCGTAGATCTCGGCCAGCAATCCGTAGATTCGGCCCGATTCCATTGGAGTACCGATCGCGGCTTCGAGCAACGACTGCGCGGATGATGATCGTCCCAGCATGCGATGGATCCGGGCGGTCATGTAGGTGCTGTCCTCGCTTGGGTCGAGGCGGTGCGCTCTCGCGCAGTCGTCAAGCGCGTCGTCGAGCTTTTTCATGTCGTACCGCACGAAACAGCGCGATAGGAAAGCCTGCGGGTGCGGCTCGAGTTCTAGCGCATGTCCGTACTCCTTCTCGGCCTCTGCCGAACGCCCCATCTCGCGATAGGTCCACGCCAGCATACGCGACACCCGCGGAGTCCCCGGCGTGAGGTCTAGCGCTGCGTGGAGATCGGCCAAAGATCCGTCGAGGTCTCTAACGTTGCGATAGGCGACCCCTCGGTGAGCGAGCAACTCTGACCGAGTCGTTGGACTAAGATCGTTGCGGCCGAGCGCACGGGTGCAGACACTGATCGCTGCGTTGAGTTGCGGTGCATCTTCGGTGTCAACCGAGAGGCCCAGACAGTCACTCGAGGTAGTTTCCGTCTGCGCCATGGCAGGCGTAACGTTCACGAGGACTACGGACAGTATCGATATCGATGCCATCACGAAGTTGAAATCGCGCATCGCGGGTTCCGTTGAGTCTCTATACATCTCGCGCTGGCGCTGATGACGCCCCACTATTGGCGGCGCGTCGAAGCGACAAGCTTCAGATCATCAGCTCGACTCTAACCGAGGTCTGCCACATGCTGTAAGCATCACCAGTCAAGATGGCTTGTGGATGTTGCTCTCGCGCGACATGCGACGCCCTCTGGCTAACCCCTTAGGCTCAGCCGGGAGGCGTCAATTCGAGGGCCAAGATGGCGAAAGCTGCTTAGCCAGGAGCGAATGGTGTGCTCATTGATGGCGCGCTCGATCAGTCGAACGTGCTAATAGCGCTTACGATCGAAGCCAATGGAGGTCTGCTCTGGGGCATAAGCCGTCGTTTGGTGGGACACTCGTGGACATAACGTATTGGAACTCTATGGGAATATTTCTGTCCCACTCGGAAGTAAGTCATTGAATTTTAAGCGCGCGCCTGCTCCCGTAGGGAGCGCCAAAGTAATTATAATCATCTAATATAACTTGGAAATTTAATGCATTTTGTCCCACTCCGAAAAGGGGAGTGCAAGCCACATACGCACTGGACATTATCGGACGACAGTTGAGAAAGTGCGGCAGGTAGCGTTCACACACGCTACTCATTCCGACAGCCCAAAAACAATCACGGCATCGCCTTGCGGAAATCCCCAGATCTGACTGCCCCCGGCGGCCACAGCGACGTACTCGCGACCATCGATTTGGAATGCAATGGGCGGGGCATTGACGCCGGCGCCGCAATTGAAGCTCCAAAGATGATCGCCGGATTTGGCATCGTAGGCTGAGAAATCGCCATTTCCTTCCCCGCTGAAGACCAATCCGCCTGCTGTTGCGAGCACTCCGCCGATCAGGGGTTGCTCAGTCTTTCGTTGCCAGACGATCTTTCCCGTCTTCGCGACATCGATCGCGGTCAGAGTCCCCCATTGCGGTACTTTTTCTGGTTCGATAGTCGCGAACTCGACGGCGGCTTTCTCGCCGGTCGCAGGGATGACGCCTATCTTATACAGTGAGGGCATGTGCATAGCAGCGACATATGCGATGCCGTTCGTTGCATCGAAGGAAGTCGGCGACCAATTCGCTCCACCACCAACGCCCGGCGCGACCACCAAGCCATCCTCCGTCGCTCGCGCAAAAAGGTTCTGCTGCGGCACGAACGGCTCGGACTTGAACAGCAGCCGTCCGTCACGGCGATCGAGGGTATAATACCATCCGAGCTTGCTTGCGTGTCCGATCGCGGGAACGGATTTGCCGTCGACGGTCGCATCAAACAAAACGGGCGGGCTCGCGACGTCATAACCCCATACATCGTGCGGCACGAGCTGGTAATGCCAGACCCGCTTGCCGGTATGAACATCGAGGGCGACCAAAGATACGGTGTACAAATTATCGCCTGGGCGCGTTTCACCGCTTGCTTGTGGCGAGGGATTGCCAACTCCGATGTAGATTAGGCCGAGGGCGGGATCATAAGCGGGTGTCGGCCAGCTGCTGCCGCCGCCATAGCGCCAGGCGTCGGAGAACTTAGTCGCCGCTGCTCGTTCGGCATCGATATCGCGATGAAGCGGTACGCCGTCTGGCGTGGTCGAAGCGTATTGACCCTCCCAACCGGCTTGCGTGGTATCGAATTGCCAGACGCGCTTTCCGGTCTTGATGTCGAAGGCGGCAATGAAACCTGGCCTGCCGAAGCGGCCAGAAACGCCGACGACCGTGCCGAGCGGAGATCCCGGCCGATTGCTGTCGAGGTGTAGGCCGTAGCCTACGCCATTGATGCCGGCGATGACGAGGTCGCCGACGACGAGGGGCGCTGCGGCGGACCCAACTCCAGTCTGTCCTTGAACGTTCGCCTTCAGGCGCACGTCGTCGGCTCCGAGCGATGAGGTCTTGTCCTCGCTCTTGCCTCCAGCGTCCGGAGCAGCGGAATCGACAAGGGCCACATCCCATCGAACCTTTCCAGACGAAGCGTCGAGCGCGACGAGGTGGGCATCGACCGTCGCAACGAGTACGGCGCCGTCACCGAGCGCTGCGCCGCGATTGGCGGGACCGCAACAGAGTTTGTATCCGGGGGCAAGCTTGTGGTCGTATCGCCATATCTCCCGTCCGGTTCGCGCGTCCAATGCCGCCACGTTGGAAAATGGCGTGGTGACATACATCACTCCGTCGGCGACGAGAGGCGTAGTCTGGAAGGTGCCTGCAATCCCAGTCTGATAGATCCATTTGGGAACAAGTTTTTTGACGTTGGCCGGTGTGATCTGGGCAAGCGGCGAAAAGCGTTGGTTTGCGTAATCGCGTCCAGGAAGGATCCAGTTCTCATTGTCAGTAGTCGCCGCTTGCAAGCGCGCGGCTGTGACCGTCTCGGCGAAGCCATTTCCAGTTAGGACGACGACGCCGACAAGAGCACCAAGCCAGGCAATCATGCGTTTCGGAAAAGTCATCTTATGCCTCCAGGCGCCATACTCGACGAAGCGGGCTTAGCGATATAGGTCTTGAGTTGGCAACACGGCATTTGTCCAGTCCGTGTTGTCGGGAAGTGCCGATGATAAATCTGTCCCGAGAAGGCTAGCACCTCGGAAGCTCGCTTTTGACAGGTCGGCGCTTCGCAAATTCGCGCCATCCAGTTTGGCGTCTGAAAAGTTGGCAAAGCTCAAATCGGCGCGCTCAAGGATAGCGGCCGTTAAGTCCGCATTCGCAAAAATTGCTCCGCGCAACGTTGGTCCGGTGATGATTCCCTGGTTGTCCCTCGGGTTCAGGGCGCCGAAGCGTGCGCCAACAAGATGCGCGCCACTGGAATCTGTGTAGTCGAGTATCCCCTCGAGCCAGGCGCTCTCAAGATTTGCGCCTCGGAAGGACGGGGATTCGGCAGCGACAGGCGACATGTCGGAGAAGATCGAGGGCCTGCGGATGCGAGCCGACCGCAGATTTGCGTTTGAGAAATCGGTCTTGGTGAGCGTCGCGCGATCGAGAATAGCGCCTTCGAGATCGCAACCGGCAAGATTCGCGCCGGAGAGATCGGTTCCGAAAAGTATAGCGCCCTTTAGTTTTGCGTGTTTGAAATCGACGCCCGCCAGGTCAAGGTTCGACAGATCTTTGGCTGAAAAGTCTACAGGCTTCTGGATAGTCGATGCGAACAAGCGGGACACGACGTCTCGCGTCGCATAATCAGCCGCAAGGGCTGGTTCACACGCGCTCCAAAGCGCAATTATCAACGCGATCGCTCTCATTCGTTCCATGCCGAGTTGAAATTCAGTTCCCGGCGCCGGTGCATGCAGGCGCTGGGGGGCGTTTGAGGGAAGGTGCGGAATCAAGGCTTAGCCTTGAGGGGCTGGCAGGAGGTAATTTTGCACGAGGTAGTTGATGCCTCGCACCCAGGCCTCATCCGTGTTGTTGCGGAGGTCGACGCTATGGATGAAAGTGACGCGCTGTTTGGAAACGTCGGCCATATAGACGTTGATGTTCAGGATCAGATTCGAGATCTTCTGCACTCGGATCCAAGCGACATGGTCGACGTTGAGATCGCGGCCGTAATCATATTCGCACCCACCGCACGCGCCCACGAGCTGTCCCGCATCGATCTTCTGCTGCTCCGAGGCTGGAACGGACACGAACGTATACTTGCCGGACGCTTCAAGCTGCTTTTTGAAGGCGTCGGAAACAGCCTTCATCCGGTTCCTCTCCGCGTCCGAGGTCGGCTCGTATCCTTCATTGTCGTTTTGCAGGTGGACGCCCAGTAGGGCGATACGTTGCGGATCGGCATGGGCCGGAGCTGTGACCATCCAGGCAGCCGCGAAAAGACACGCAGCAAGAGCGGTGGCAGTTCGTGCAGCATGCTTAATCCATACAGTCGATGTGCCGACAATTGGCATCGAGACGTTGCGCATGAGATCGACCTTTTTCCTTTCGATTTCGGCTGGTTTCGGGCCAAAATGTCTCTCGGATATTTGATGACATTTACCGGAGGGAACAACGGCGGATCCCACGGAGGTCCCTGGGCATTTCACACGATCTTCGTTGGGCCTTCTTCACAGCTGGACCACGTTGTTTTAACCGTCTTCCTTGCGAAAGGAGCGTGCCTGCATGGATCTCAAATGGCTCTTAGTGCGCCGCATCGTGCTGGTCGCTATAGCTTGCTTCGTGTTCGGCTCGGCATTTTCGATTTATCGAACCGCGATCGACGTGCAGCGACAGAACAATCAACTCGCGGAATCCGTTGGCCGCCAGCTTGATCTTCAGCTCGTGCGTATTCAAACGGCGCTCGACATTGCAAAGAGGTTTCCTGACTGGGACCTAGTGACGACTTATGCGCTCCAGCCCGGACAATGCGTTCAGCTCTTCGACGCGAAGGGGGCGGTGCTGAGATCCAGTTGCGAAGGTGTCAACAACGCCGCAGTATCCGCGCCCGAATGGTTTATCGCGGCCTACAAGTATTTTTTGAATGCCGAAGCTTCGGCCTCTCGCCCTCTTCAGTATCGGGGCGAGCCGCACGGCATGGTCGTCGCGAGTTCGGACCCCGTCGCTACAGCGGCTCAGGCTTGGACCACGATTTCGCCGATGCTGGGGTTATCCGCATTTCTCATCGCCACGCTCTGCGTGGTGACATACTGGGTAATAGACCGCGCGCTGGCACCCACGAAAGACATCCTCGCCGGGTTAAACCGATTGGCGCAAGGCGACCTCGAGTGCAGGTTGCCGGCCTTCCATCTCGCCGAACTCAATCGTATCAGCGAAGTGTTCAACGCACTTTCTCGTGATCTCTCCAAGGCAACGGCAGATCGTGCGGAACTGGCACGCAAGCTCGTGGATGCGCAGGAACAGGAAAGATTGCACATCGCGCGTGAACTTCACGATGACGTCGCTCAACAGCTCAGCGGCATCAACGCCGTCGCCGCATGCGTGCGCAGAAAGGTCAATCGCAACGACGTCACGGCAGCTCAGGACGCAAGCGAACTCGAGGGCATGACTTCGGAACTGATAGTCTCGCTCCGCAAGACCCTTGCTTACCTTCGCCCCTCGGAGATCGATGACCTGGGCCTCATCCAAAGCCTTCGCAGTTTAGTGGAAAAGCACAACATTCTCGCGCATGGCGCCACGCACTTTTCGCTCGATACGAGTGGCGATCTGGCGGATTTGAGCAAGGAAGCCAGCGCCCATGTCTATCGCATCGTCCAGGAAGCGCTGACCAACGCCGCGAAACACGCCCAGGCTCACAATGTCGAAGTTAAACTCAACAAATATCGAGAGAAAGGCGCTGACAGAATCGAACTCGCGGTTGATGACGATGGCTGCGGAATGACAACGCAAGACAAAAGCGCGATGAGCGGCTGGGGTATGATCGGCATGCGCGAGCGCGTTCTCGCGTTGAGCGGCCGATTTGCCGCCGGGCCCAATCCGGCAGGTGGCTTTGGTCTTCATATCGAATTTTCGGCTCAACCCGGACAGTGACGATGCAGAAAATCCGAGTTCTTCTCGTCGACGACCACGCTGTAGTCCGGCAAGGATATCGTAGGCTGATCGAAAGTCAGGATGAAATCGAGGTGGTGGGTGAGGCCAGCGACGCCGGTTCGGCCTATCATTCGTACAAAAATCTTACGCCCGATGTGACCGTTGTCGATATCTCCATGCCGGGAAGGGGAGGGATAGACCTTGTACGGCAATTACGGCTCTATGACCCTGAAGCACGGATCCTGATGTTCACGATGCACGCGAACGCATCGTACGCCGAACAGGCCTTCAAGGCCGGCGCGCAGGGATATGTGACCAAGAGCAGCCCGCCCGAGGAGCTCATCGGCGCGATCAAGACGGTGTATTCGGGACGGCCAGCCCTTTGCGCGGAGATCAACAGTGCCATCGCAGCCAACAGATTGTTCCATGAGGAGTCGGCATTGGAATCGCTCTCGCCGCGCGAATTCGAGATTTTGCGCATGATCCTCGATGAGAAGACGACCGAGGAAATTGCGGAAGCCTTCAGCCTCAGTCCGAAGACCGTTGCCAACTACCATTACGCCATCAAGTCGAAGCTTGGTGTTCGTAACGACATCGAGCTTGTTTTTTATTGCCTCAAGCAGGGTCTTGCGACGCCACCTGTCGCGTTAAATTAGTCGGACCTCTGGACACCCACTATACCTTTCTCATATAGTTGCATTATGCAACTATATGAGAAGATGATGACTGTTCAACCCGACATAATCGCGACGATCCGTTCCGCGTCGCGCCAACTGGTGCGCGAACTCGGTTTTATGGGCGGCAGTTTTGCCGGAACGGATCTCTCTCCTTCGTCCGTCCATGCGCTAATCGAGATTGACGCCGTTCCCGGGGTGACGGCAAGCGCGCTTGGCGAGGTCCTTCGGCTTGAGAAGTCCAGCGTTAGCCGGATGCTTCAAAAGCTAAAGAACTCTAGCTACATCATCGAACGCGAAGACAAGGATGACAGCCGCGCGAAGAAGCTACAACTCTCAGCCGCCGGCAAAAAGCTGGTCGCGGAGATTCATGCCTTCGCGAACCGACAAGTCGCAGATGCGATCAAAAAGCTGCCACCGGGCGAGGATCATAAGGTAGCCGAGGGTCTTCGGCTTTATGCCGAGGCCTTGGCACCGAAGGGGAAGCCTTTTGCCTCGTCCGCGACCGCGATCGTGCAGGGATATCAGCCGGGCATCATCGCGAAGATTACGGATATGCATACGCGTTACTATTCGCGTACGTCGGGCTTCGGGCAGCGGTTCGAGTCAGTCATTGCAGGAGGCCTAGCCTCCTTTTGCGACCGCCTTGAAAATCCACGTAACGAGATTTGGAGTGCGAAGCAGGGAGACAAGGTGGTTGGTTCCATCGCCATCGACGGAGAAGATCTAGGCGAGAATATCGCCCATCTGCGATGGTTTATCGTCGATGATGCCGCGCGCGGAGGCGGCGTCGGTCGCAAGCTTTTGACCAATGCCTTGGCTTTTGCGGATTCACACCGGTTCTCGAAAACGCACCTTTGGACCTTTAACGGCCTGTCGGCCGCGCGCCATCTTTATGAGACGCATGGGTTCGCTTGCGCGGAGGAACGGCCCGGAACTCAATGGGGGAAGAAAGTTCTTGAGCAGCGATTTGTAAGGCCGGGCGTTCGGTAGGGCCCTTTGCGTGACCGCAGGCGAGGACCTAAGCGATTGTATGTTTTTCGGCGGCTCGCGAAGATCTCTTCGTCTCTCTCCCGACGCCCCGTTTAGAGTAGGGAGCGCCAGTCACTTTTCCCCATTTGATTTTGTTAGGTTTTTTCGCCGATTTGTCCCACCGTCGAGAACGGCGCATGAAAGTGGGACACTCTTGTCAGTATTGACCCCTTCGAGCAACTTCCCCTTTCCGATCGCTGCCATGCGCTTGCGCTCAGCCGCTCGAGTGTAGCGATCAGCCCGATCGCAATGCGTTCGGCCAGATCAACCGTCGGAACACTGCGGCCGGCTGCAATTTGATTCAGCATCGCTCTGCTGACGCCGGAAGCCTCTGCCAGTTTCTCGAGAAAAAGCTTCTGCTCTCGACACACCCGCGCAAGGTTGAGGGGCAAGACGTCGGATTCTTCGGGCTCCTTGCCCTTCAACCGAATAGCCAATCGGATATATAGATCGATTGCTGCTCTGCAGCCAATCAGAAAGCCGGGAGGGAACATCATGCCATTGGATTCATCGATCCCCAGCCACTTGCGCTGCCCCAGAACGAGGACGCGGCAAGTCAGCGACAAGTGGAATCCGCCAGTGCCTGCCTATTCATCGCGGCCGGCGGCGTCCATCGAAAGTATCGTCATGTCTTACTTCGGTGTCCAATCGAAGGGCGACGAGAATAAAGGACACGCCTGCGCGGCTTTCCAGAAGATACTAGAGAGCTTCAAACTTCCCGACGGACCGGCTCGCCATGATCTCGTGCAGTTCGTCGATGCCGAGGGTTATCTAAACCTTATCGCGGTCGGCTACTGGATAGATCCGGCGCAATTTGAGAAGTGGCACGAAAGCAGAGCCGTCAAAGAGTGGTGGGCATCCGATGACCGCTTGCACGAAGGGGTTGGGTACTTCCGCGAAATATTGCGTCCTCGGATGGAGCAGTTCGAAACGATTTTCACTCACGAACACGGACCATTCGAAGGCGTCAGCATTCTCTTTCCCGAAATGAGCGGCCCGATCATTGAACATGGCTACTGGGGTTCGATGCGCGATAGGCTTCCTCTATCCCAGACCAGCGTCATGGATGCGGAGGGAGAATTGTCTTTGCAGGTGGGGTCCCCCGCTCTCGGAGGCCGCGTGATTATCAATGGCCACGACAATCTCACCCTCATCCGTTCGGGCGAGGACTGGAGCACGACCGAGGGCGAAGAACGCCGCACTTGGTATAACGACATCGAGCCCGTTCTACACGAAGGCATGAATTATCTGCGCGATGATGGACTGGAGGTCGGCTGCTATTGCAATCGATACCTCCATCACATGGATGAGAATGGAAACGTCCAAGAAAAAGGTTTCGGCTATAGCCTTTGGCGATCACTGTCTGCTCTCGAGACGTGGGGAGCGTCGCACTATACCCACCTTCAGATTTTCGTGACCTTCAATCGTCTCGCCAAGAAGTTCCAAAATCTCACGCTGTATCATGAGGTATCCGTCTTCGATGCGGCCAACCAATATTACGAATACATCAACTGCCATCCGAAGACTGGCTTGCTACGGGCGGTGAAATCATAGATTCCGTACCGTTCGGTCTTTCATTGCTTTGGTCGAGGAGCATCATCAACGGGCGCTTCTCGACCGGCAATGGCCGTTCGACGTCATATCGTCAAACGCGACTGCTTTTCGGGGCGGAGCGTTACGCTGGCCTGTTGCCAACCAATGGGGATGCCAGGGCTCAGGTCATTGCATGGATGTTTGCTGCGGTTGACACGGTCAAGGCGCCGATCGTTGAACGCGAAGCGGCTTTGCTCCTGGAGAACGACAAACCCTGGCAATCGCAGCGCCTTCCAGTCCTTGAGGAGCGCATCCGCGTACGGCTCGGCGAACTTTCTAGTCACCTCGGTGATTCCAGCTGGCTGGCCGGTGAATTCAGTGCCGCTGACATTATGATGGTGACGTTGCTGCGTAGATTGAGCAGCTCTGGCCTTCTACAAGAATACGCGAACCTCTCCGGCTATGTCTCTCGAGGCGAAGCGCCTCGCTTTCAAACGCGCTTTCGAGGCACAACTTGCAGTTTTCAATCGTAAGCCATCAGCCGGTTGATAAGGTTCTGCTTCGGCTCAATTGCAATCCCAATCGCTCAAGCTGAGCGTCGGACAGAAGCGCCACTCGGGAGGGCGACGATCGGCCCCACAAATAATCACATAAGTAATTTCTATTTGAGGTATCGATATAGTCGTGCAAATATATCGATCACTGTGACGCCGGGGGGCGTCGAGTGTCTTTGGGGGAAGTCGTGTCGGAGTACCTGTCCGCCGCTGCTCAAGCGGCTGTGCGCCCTTATCCTGCGCAAGATCAGCATAGGAACGGTAGCAAAAGCACTGCTGCTTGGTGGCCGCGTTGCCGTCATGAGCGCGATCTTTTCGAAGATCGTCGCCTGCTGAACGCACAACAGATCCGCTGATCTTCAACACTTAAGGCCGCGCTGCGGGCTTCTAAGTGAAGTCACCGCGGCTGCGCGCGACAGAGAAACCATCAAGAAAAAAGCACTGCGGTTCCGGCGCGGCGTCGTCGGATTTGACCGTGCGAATATGGAGAGAGCTTACAATGATAAAGAAGAAACTTGCGCTGAGCAGTACGTTACTGTTAGCGCCGATCGCGGCTCTCGCCCAAGAGGCGAACTCGGGTGACGCTACAAAACCTCTTCCCCCCGTCACGGTGCTCTCCGATAAAAATGCAGAGCCGACGCCGAAGGTCGCGAAGAAAAAGAATGTCCCTAAGAAAGCCAAGGCGACCGATACATCAAATCAGGCATCCAGCGGCGTAGATTTGTCGCTCGGCGACGCAAATGGACCGGGTCCAGATAGCCAGGGCGTCATGTCGCCATCCGTGACAGCGCAGACCATTGGCGGCGTGATCGTCAGCGATCCGACGCTCGGTCGCGTCAGCAGCGTAAGCCGCGAGGGCCTCAACATTCTCGGTGGCGGAGCGCAAACCAGCTTCTATCAGGCTGCAGACGTTATTCCGTCGATCAACTATGAAAGCCCTGATCCTTTTGGTCTAAGCAATACGCGCAATATCAATATCGCGGGCAAAGGCGACTTTCATCTCTCGAGGAACATCAACGGTCTCCCGATCATGGGGATCGTCGGAGGCGCTGATCTCTACGATCTCGAAAACATCGCTCGTCTCGATGTTTACAGAGGGCCGATTCCAGCCGACAGGAGCCTAGGCGTTTCAAATGCCTCGGGTGTAATCGATCAGATCATTCTCGGCCCTCAGGATAAGGCCTCCGCCTTCGCCGAACAGAGCTTCGGGTCGTGGAACTTCAATAAAACATTCGCACGCATCGACACAGGATTGCTCAGTACGGGAACGCAATTCTTCATATCCGGTTCGACCGCCAGCGCCGACAAATGGTCGGGCGCGGGAGATGAATCGCGTGACAACTTTGCCGTTGGGATAAGCCAAAGGGTCAATGAGGACCTCAAGGTCGATGTAAGCGCGGTCTACAGCAAATTCGACGGCAATCCCTACAAGGCTCTGACGTATCAGCAGACTTTGAATCTCAAGAAAAACTACGATCTGGACTACGATAAGAAGCTGGATATGACCAATCCGGCAAACTACTACAAGCTCAATCGCGTGAGCTCAGAGGATTTCGCGGTTTTCGCGAATGTCGATTACCGGCTTGCCGAAGGTCAGCACCTCGTTTTCAAGCCCTACTACTGGAACAACGATGGCGAGCAATGGTCTGCCGCCGGCAAGATGACCCAGATCTGGAGACAGGAGAACGATAATCTCGGTGGGGTGCTGGAATACAATGGACATTTTGCTACCGGGACGGATGTAGCGGTAGGTTACTGGTGGCAGTCATTGGCGCCGCCGCCGCCGCCGACCGATCAACGTCGTTTCAACATCACTTCGGCGGGCGAGCTCACGTTCGCGAACTGGAATACGATCGCGAAGATCGACAACTTCGTCATCAACAGCCCCTACGCTCAAGTTACACAGTCGCTCGGAAGCGTCACGGTGACGGGAGGCGTGCGCTATATGAATCTCGGCGCACCGGAGATGCGCTATTACATGACGGCGGGCGTCCCCAATGGCACGCTGGATGAAGCGTTGGCCTATCCCGGTCTGAAGGCATACGGCGATGCGCTCGTAGCCGCGCAGGACTACAACGAGTTCTTGCCGAACTTCGGTGTCACGAAGGATTTTGGCGGCGGATGGAGCGCGAATTTCGCCTACGGACGCAACTTCGGGCGGCCGGACTGGGGACCGCAGGCAAGCAACTACATAAGCAACCGCACGACATTTCAATCGAAGGGTATCGATCTACAGGACCTCGTCGACAACGTCAGGCCAGAAATTGCCGATCAATTCTCGGCTCAGCTCAGGTATAGCAGCAATGGGCTGACGGTCGTTCCAGGTGTCTTCTACGCACTGCACGATCACAAACAGGTCAAGATCAACGATCCTGCCATCAACAATCTTGCCTATTACGTGGGAACCGGCTCAAGCACCGAGTACGGGGCAGAACTGCAGGCATCTTATAACTTCGGATCGCAACTCTTCGCGTTTGGGTCGGCGACACTTTCGTCCGAAACCTTTGATGGTGACACACAGACACTGAGCGGCGGGGTTCCGATTTCGACGAAGGGCAAGCAAATTCCAAATACGCCGCAAGCCATGTTTAAGGCGGGCGTGACCTATACTTGGAATGACTTCGCGTTCACGCCTGTCGTTCGTTTCATCGGCGAACGATACGGCGATGCCCAGAACCTCAACAAAGTCTCTGGCTACACCGTCTCTGATTTCACAGTCGCCTATAACGTCAGAGAGAAATTCGGTTTGCAGGAAGCAACGCTCAAATTCGGTGTCGTGAACTTGTTCGATAAGCAATACATTTCGCAAATATCGCCGAACGATACCGACTTGAGTTCGGACGCACAGTATTACGTCGGTGCACCTCGGACATTTATCGGGACCGTCGCGGTAAAATTCTGAGGATCGGCGTCGGGGATGCCTGCGGGCATCCCCGTTTCTTCACGCTCAACGAGAGCGACAAACCTCTGCCGATATCCGGATGTACTTCATGCTCGCTCGACGGACAGGAATTCAGAATTTAGCGTCGCTATGGTTTGCGATTTGTCTCGCGGCAATTGTCGGCAGTTCGCCGGTTTTTGCAGAGCGTGTCGTCACAGATATGGCGGGGCGCACTGTTAAAGTGCCGGACAAAGTCACGCGCGTTGGCACGATTGGACCGGTGCCTGTCCTGAACAGCTTCGTATTCGCACTGGGCGAAGCGGGATCGATCGTCAATAATCTACCGCCCAATCTTGGGGGCTCCCGCTGGCGTTTTCAGTATGTCGTTGCACCGAGCCTCGCAAAGGGACCCGTCATTCAAACTGGCCAGGGCCCGAATATCGAGGGCGTGATCACGGCCTCTCCGGATGTCGTGCTGACGATGGATCGAACAACAATCGATCTGCTTGCCCGCACCCATATTCCGGCGCTGTATCTGTCCTGGCAAAAGCCAAGTGACGTCAAAACCGTGATGCACCTTCTCGGTGAGCTCTATAACAAGGAAGAGGCGGCCGAGGCTTACAGCCGGTACTTCGATAGAACCATCGAAAGAGTCGGCGCTCGCGTCGACACACTGCGCGCCGATCAGCGGCCGCGAGTTCTTTACGCCGACCTCAGGCGTATGACGCAGCCTCACAAAATCGCTGAATGGTGGATTGCAAAGGCGGGCGGGCGAAGCGTTACCGACGACGGCCGAATTGGGGAAGCCTTCAATTTCTCTATCGAGCAAGTACTCGCGTGGGATCCGGAGGTGATCGTCGTCACTGCCGAGCCCGAGATTGCGGACGCCTATAACGATGCAAGGCTTGCCAACGTTTCAGCGATAAAGAACAAGCGCGTCTATGCGATTCCGATGGGTGTCCACGTGTGGGGAAATCGCACCGTCGAACAGCCGCTTACCGTCCTTTGGGCGGCGAAAGTGTTTCAACCCGAGCTCTTTGCCGATATTGCGATCGAGGATGAAGTTCGTTCGTTTTACGCAACGTTTTTCAAAACGGACATCAGTCGCGAAGATGTGAGTACGATCCTCGCGGGCAGAGCAGGTGCATCTAGATGAAGCCGTCGTGGCGGGACGTCAGTGACGTTTGCCAGTAGTGCGACGGACTGAGGGGCCGATGGGCGAGGGCAGAAATATCAGTCGCAACTCCGATCGCGACGAACGAACTTCATCTGAGATTCCCCGACAGACCACGCCTCGGTTTCGCATTGGGCTTTCCGGTTGTGCTGGAGGTCTGGAGGCAATTTCTTCGTCCGGGTTGCTCGCTCTTGCCGAAAAGGCAGAGGCACTTGGTTTCGACGGGCTCTGGCTCAACGAGGAGCATTTTCAGGGCAGCATCGTCGAGGTTGAAGGCCGGCGCTGTCATTCTCCGCTCATTCTCGCATCCGCAATTCTCGCGCGTACGCGCCGGTTGCGAGTAGGCTTCTCCGTTCTATTGCTCGCGCTTCACCATCCCGTGCGTCTTGCCGAAGAGATCGCGACGCTTGACGTGCTCTCGGACGGCCGCGTTGATTTCGGCATCTCGCGCGGCGGCAATGCCAGGTATCTCGAAGTTTACGGCATCGAACCCGAGACCGTGAACGAGCGATTTCAATCGACATTGCAGTTTTTGCTCGGTGCTTGGCAGGACCAAAAGATGCCATTCGGCGAAAATGGCTATTCCATCGAGCCAAAGCCTATCCAAAAGCCTCATCCCCCCATTTTCATCGGAACCTATTCCGACGAAACCGCCGCTTGGGCGGCACGAGAAGGCCATGCACTCATCTGTCACGGCATCACAAACATGACGAACCAGCGTCGCCTTATGCGCGCTTTCAAAGATGCCGGCGGCGATGTCCAACAAGTACCCTTTGGCCGATTTGTCTATGTCAGCGAGACTGACGCGAGCGCGCGAGAAGAGCTATGGCCAACCGTTCTCAAACTCTCCGCGCGGCTTAAGGGAATCGGTCTCTTTAATCGTAGGGGGATCGTATCGGAGGACGAGCTTGATCCCGAGGTTTTTTACCGCGAGATGGTGATCGCGGGGGGCCCGGAAAGCTGTGCTCGTCGAATCGTAGAGCTTAACGAAGAACTCGGCATAACCTACCTCAACGCCCTCAGCGCATTTTTTGGTTTCTTGCCGTTGGAGCTTCTCGATCGCTCACTCACTCTCCTCAGCCGCGAAGTTCGGCCGCGCGTGGAAACGGCGCTTACGGCCAGGACCGCAACATGAACCGTGAGAGTGCAGTTACGCCGATGTTTCTGCTCGGGTTGGTTTTGCTTGGTGCGATGTCGCTATCGCTGACCCTCGGACGATACCCGCTCGGCATTGTGGACATCAGCGAGTATTTCCAAGCTGCTCTTGGGCTTCGTCAGATTGAGCCAGATCGCTTCGCGCTCTTGCACAATATCATTGTCGAGATCCGGCTTCCGCGCATCATGGCTGCAGCATTGATCGGGGCGGCGCTCGCGGTTTCGGGCGCCGCGTTTCAAGCGATATTTCGCAACCCTCTCGTTTCGCCTGGTATCCTCGGGGTGCTCGGAGGCGCAGGGTTCGGAGCTGCGATCGGCTTATTGATCTCTGGTCATTGGATCATGGTGCAACTGCTGGCCTTCGTGATGGCGCTGCTCGCCGTTGCGCTCGGCGTTCTCATAGCCAATCTTTTCGGGCGCGGTACAATGGTGACGCTCATTCTCGGCGGGATCATCAGCGGCGCTTTGTTCACGGCGCTGTTATCGATCATAAAATATACCGCCGACCCATACGATCAATTGCCGGCCATCGTTTACTGGCTGATGGGAAGTCTACAGTCGGTCGAACTGAAGCAAATTTCGATCGTTGTCGTACCGATCCTCGGCGGTATCGTGGGCTTGACATTGTGCGGCCGCGCGCTCGACGCACTGTCGATGGGCGACGATGAAGCGCGATCGCTCGGGGTTCCGGTTACGGCAGTTCGTTACGGCGTGATTTTCGCGGCGACGCTCATTTCAGCGCTGTCGGTATCGATCGCGGGAATCATCGGTTGGGTCGGGCTGATGGTGCCGAACTTCGCGCGATTGCTTTTTGGTCCGGCCAATGCTCGGTTGCTACCCTTGAGCGCGATACTGGGAGCGTTGTTTCTTCTCAGCGCCGACTGTCTTGCTCGCGCCCTGACGCCTGCTGAAATTCCCATCGGCATCGTGACGGAGTTGCTCGGCATCCCGGCGTTCATTCTGGTGCTGGGGCGAACGCGCCGCGCTTGGCTATAACGGCTCTGGAAGAAGAAGCGCATGGAAACGCAGCACGAGATGCGATCCGGAAAGCTGCTGGGCGCCCGTCTTGAGGCGCGAGATCTTTATTTTCGAATTGCACGGTGCGACATTCTTAAGGGCGTAAGCCTCGTTCTCAGACCCGGTGAAGTCGTGTCTCTACTCGGCGCCAACGGGGCTGGCAAAACCACGCTGCTGCGGCTGCTGTTGGGGCTAGCGTCTCCTGCGCGGGGAGAGGTCCTTATTGGGGGAAGCCCACTGACTTCGCTCTCTCACCGGCAAATTGCGACACAGGTTGCTTACGTGCCGCAAGTTCACATGACGCCATTTCCCTATACGGTTCGCGAAGTCGTGACCATGGGACGGCTCACGCGAATGGGTTTATTGGGCAGTCCTTCGGAGCTTGATCGCGATGTCGTTCGACGCGTGCTCGAGAAACTTAAAATTCCGCATCTTGCCGACCGCATTTATAGCGAGATCTCGGGAGGAGAACGCCAGCTCGTGCTCATAGCGCGTTCGCTCGCCCAAGAGACTTCAACGCTAATTCTCGATGAGCCGCTGGCGAGTCTGGACTTCGGCTATCAAAGCGTGCTCGCCCGGCACTTGAAACAGCTGGCCGACGACGGTTACTCGATTTTGATGACGGGCCACGATCCGCAGTTCGCATATCAAGCATCAAATCGCATCGCGCTGATTATCGAGGGGCGTGTCGAGGAGGAAGGACCACCAAGACAAGTTTTGAACGCCGCCAGCATGCGGAGACTTTACGGAATCGACGTCGAGTGCGTGTCAATAAGCGAAGATCGCGTCGCGTTCTTCCCGCGTGCCGCTGTGTCCGAAGTTCTGCGGTAGGCAGACCAAGCTGCTTTTTCAACCTTGGGCCAGTTGCCGACATCGGTCGAAGTTCCACTGTAGAGCGTCCTAATTGAGTTCCGCATACCCCCAAGATTTCAGACGTATGCCTTCTGCCGCTCAAGGCTCACTCGGCAATAAAAAAAGGGCCAATCTCGAACATCTAAATCAATAGCTCTTCAGTGGACGGTTCTCCTCGCGAATTAAGTTGCAATTAAGCTCCGAGGTGTCTTGAGGTGGCTAGCGCTCGAATGCGAGCCTTTGCGAGCGTGGGCGTAGCCACTGATAGGAGGCAACCACGCCCTTTGATTGTCCGAGTCAGATTTTGCCTCCGCGAGCAGTTCGCGTGTGCGCTTCTCGCTTTCTTCCACGACATCGCAGCGGGGAGCAGAGGTCCGGTGGCAGGAACAACCGGGCGTCGCGGGCTTTGAGCTCCAAGCCAGCCCATGCTTGTGCGCGGGCTAGCTTGATTTCGTCTTTCGGATTCACCGGGACGGTGGCAATCGAATAAATCACGATCGTAGTTCTGGCGGGTGTTGCTTTTAGACGATCAGGGCGACTCACTGGCGGCTGCCGCGATCTTGGTCGCGAAGTCGCGATAGGAGTGCAGCGGGCGGCCCAGAATCCCGGTCAGACGCTCGACGTCGCCGACTTCCGGGATCATGCCGTCGCTGACGTAGCGTTCGGCCATCAGGCGCATTTCGTAAGCCATCCATTTCGGCATGAACTTCGCCAGGTTCTGCTCAAACCCGGTGGGGTCGTCGCCACCGTAACCAACCGCGCGCCCCAGGACCTTGGTCCAGATCTCCGCCACGTCCGTACCGGTAAGCGTGTCAGGGCCAACCAGGTTGATGGTTTGCATCGGCAGCTTGCCCGGGGCTTCGTCGCGGCGGATCAGCTCGATCGCGGCGATCTCGGCAATGTCGCGGGCGTCAATCATGGCGATACCCTTGCTGCCGATCGGCATCGGATAGACGCCGTAGTTCAAGATCACGTCCTTGATCATGTGCTCGTTGTCGATGAAGTACGCCGGACGCAGGATCGTGGCGCTCAAACCCATCTGCTCGATCATCCGCTCGCTGCCGGACTTCACTGCGAAGTGCGGCACGTTGACGAAGCGGTCAGCGTGGATCACCGACAGGTAGACGACCCGGTCGACGCCGGACTCGCGGGCCACATTCAGTGCGATCAGCGCCTGAGTAAATTCATCGCCCGCAACCGCATTGAGCAGGAACAGGGTTTTGACACCGGTGAAAGCGGAGCGGAGCTTGTCGATATCAAGCAGGTCACCCTGCACGACCTCAACGTCAGTCGGAAAGTTGGCCTTCGCGGGATTGCGGACGAGGACGCGCACGTCGGCGCCGCGCTTCCCTCACGGCGCGCTGAGCATAACCATCGGGTAGGGCAATTGCGTAACGTGAGGCCCTTGCGGGGTGCCCGATCGGCCAGTGTGGCATGACCGACCGGGCGGGTGCCGCTGCTTCGCCCTGGGGGTTGAGGCGACGGGATTGCTGGCAGCACAGATGTATGACTCAAGCCGCTTGAGTTTTATTCCGCTTGTGGTGATTGGCCTGCGCCACGGGTCCACTAACCAAAAGGCGGCCGGATGACTCAAACGTGGCGCTCCGGCTATGCTTTTGCAATTCCGGGTGGCATCTAACCCTTGGTGTCCTAGCGGTGCGATCTCATCTATTGGGATTGTCCTCGCGGAAAGCCGTCCCCTCCGGGGGCGCGTTCGGTCGCGAGCCCGCTGCCGCGCGGCGTGTTTCATTTGGTCACGATCTTCCATCCAGGGCCTTCTTTTCGGATTCCGACGGCCTCAATAACTGCAACAACTTGGCAATGCCGTTCTCGTCCCCGCCGTAGGCCTTGATGCAGTCCGTCGCCAAGGGTTCGCTGCCAATCGGATTGCTGAAACGCTCGCGGGCGATTCCCGCTGGCAATCGAGCCGAGATGATCGCAAGGGCGGCAATCCGGCTTCCGGACAGCGGTTGCCAGCCACCAATATTCGCGTCCGTTCCGTCCGCGAAGCGCAACCGATAGACGAGCGTGTTGCCCTCCTTCGGCAATACCGGACAACCGGTGATGACAGTCGTCGCATTCGGAATGAGCTTTACGAGACCGCGTGAGAAGGGCAGGATGGGGCGATCCGTTACCGCGCTATCCGTTGCAAAAGAAATGTGAGCCGGGAACATCAAGCCGAGCGCGGCCGTCAGTCCGAGCATGGCGAAGAAAGCAAACCGAAGATCTCGAACGATCCCCGGGCCCAGCCGATCTAGAAACCCGTCAGCGCTAATGGCCCCACGCGTGTGCCGATTGATCATCGCGCGCCAGACCCAATCGGTTACGGCCTTGTTTTTTGCCGGTTCGTGGATGAGGTCGGCCGCCCAGCCGTTGCGAGCGTTTTCGCTTCCACGCCGCCAAGTGATCGAGCCGCACAGCCAGCCGCCTGCAAACAGCATCGCGAATAAAAGGCCCAATGACTCCGCACCAATATCGTTGTCGTAAAGAAGGGCGTTCGCCGATCTCGCTTCATCTCGTCCAGCGACGTCGACATAGCGGGACCAAGTCGCGATCGCAGCCGTCGCCAGCGCAATAGAGAAAAGAACGATCGTGAGGTGCGTAAGGGTGTGAAAGCGCGGCGAGCGACGAGCCCCGATCTCTGCGTGGAATTCGGCGGGAACACCAAGTTGAGCGAGACGAAGGGCAGCGTCAGTTGACATAAATGAAGCGCCCAGATCTAGGGAGCAAGCGGAAGGTCATCGCGGCTGTTCGCATCGTGCGCCCCCAAGGAATAAACCGCATAGGCAAAGCAATTCAAATCGTCGTCAAGCGGGTTCGCCGGTTCAGAGCCGTATATTTCGTCCGTGAACGTCGATTAGTGTTTCATCGTTGCGCGGCCGTTGCTGCACGCTTCGCACGTTACTAAGCAATGTAGAAGGCACTCCGTCCGTCCGATCCCGGGATCATTGGCAACTGAGAAGTTGAAAGACGGACACTCGCCCGATGCCGTTTCTTCGGCTGCGGAGATGTACGGAAGGGACGCATAGGGATTGTCGCCTATTTTGCGCTGTGGGTTCACGCTTTGCTTACGCAATATTACGATTCTTCATCGCTCTCGGGTCAGTGGCTGTCCTTATCAGATCCGAGCTTCTAACCTTATGAGTTGGCTTCGCACAGTGAGCGCGCGAATTTAAGCGAGCTTGGAGAAGCTATGAGAAAACCTATTCTCGCCTGCGTCGCCGCTTCGCTCGATCAAAACTAAGCGTGTTGGAGGCCGACAATGCTTTTCAATGAAGGATTCACATTCCGCAATTTTCTGGTCGATGCTTTCACGATCTTCATGTTCTTTATCTTGATATGGCTGCTGATAACCGTCTTCGCTGATCTGTTTAGCCGTCGGGATATTTCCGGCTTCGCCAAAGTGATATGGACAATCGTGCTCATTGTATTTCCGTACCTCGGCGTCTTCGCTTACATCCTTACGCAGTCCAACGGCATGTACGAACGACGCGTGGAACACGCGCAGCAGGTGCGAGATGATTTACGAAGGACCGTAGGCTTTAGCGTCGCCGATGAGCTTGAAAAGCTCAACCGGTTGAGAGCTGATGGAACGGTTTCAGATCAGGAATACGGGCGCTTGCGGGCCCGTTTGGTAATGTAAGGTCCGACTGGCAGCCTTACGGCACACCTCGATGTCGCTCCCAGCGGGATGTGCCATCAATTGTCTTGCTGTACTGATCATCTGGATGGAGTTGGAAGTCTCATCCTTCCGGAACTTCATCTGGCTCTTGGCGCTCGGATCTGCCTGCCGCTCGAGATACAGCTCCCGATTCCTTGTGCGGCTCTCAGCGAAATGCAGCCGATGGCACGCCTTTCTGGTGATGGGGGCAAACTGGCGAAAGGATGATCGTCGCAGTCGTTTGCACGATAGTTATCTGTTCGTTGCTTCCAGGAGCCTCCGCCGTAACATGTGGGCGCGTCGTTTGGCCTTGTACATCAGGCGCGCGGGCAGATTAACAATCTTCCACAGTGCAACCGCAGCCTTCGCTTCCGTACGATATTTTTCGGCCCTTTCCTCGGCGCGTGCGTGGCTCTCGACCAAGCGTCTGAGCCCGTATAAGGCACTCGCGTCGTACACGACTGACGGGCTCGCGAGCGCAGATATGCGCTGGACGAGGTCCGCTGCAACCATCTTTGCATCGTGGTGCATGCGAACGAGATCTTGGCCGATGCGGCCGTAGTCGGGGCTATAGTTGGCAAAGTCGGCTCGAAGCGTCGCCATGTCGGGGTGCGCGCGAAGTGCAGAGCCGGCAAAGCCGTTGGCCTCGAGCTTAGTGTAGTTCGCAGCTGTCACCCAGCCGTCTGAGCCGGAGTGCTCATGCACATAGGCCGGTCGCCCGCAGGACATTGCCTCCAGTATCGAGCGTCCGTAGCCGACTACGATATCAACCTGGGCGATCGCCTTGGCCACGTCGAGCGTAGGAGTTGGACGCCCAAGGTAATGCCACTTCAAACCAAAATCGCCCCAAGCCTCCTGTAGTTGCGTCAGGCGCTGCCCTTCGGCAAGGCTGTAGTTGCCGACGTAGAGGACGTCGGTTGGTACTGGCTTGGCAAAGCCGCGCGGGCTGTAGCGCAAGATGTCGATCGGCTGCCGGATGCGAAGCACATCGCCGGCGCCCACACATCCTCGCGCCAATATCTCGAAGCGGGTGTTAGGCGCGATCGTTGCGGTGACGATACCGGGCTCGGGGGGCGGCAGATCCTGCTCAAGAGTGTTTTGCATCGCATAGAGCCGTACGGCTTTTGGGTAGATCCGTGCAAGGTCGATAGCGTGGGCCCGATCGAGCGAGATCGTTGCATCGATCTCGCGCGGCAGTTGGTGCAGATCCGATAATACGATGAACGCGCGTCGGCTCGCTTCCTCGGCCACCAGGCCGAGCTCGTTTGAGAATAGAACGATTTCATGACCGAGCTGAGCCAGGGCTTCGCCGAGCGTCAGGACGAATGTCTCCGCGCCCCCGGGCGAGCGCAACCGACGCGTCGCGATCACAAATCTCACAGTCGCATCCCTTTAAGTATGCTCAGCGCGCATGCGCGATCATCGAATGGCTCCGTCGTGCCGCGGGCATCGATGATCAGCCTGGTAAGGGCCCCAATGCCAAGGATCGCAACTATATCCCCTGGCCGCGCGGTGTTGATGGCCCTTTCAATTGCCGTGCGCCGCGACAGCAAGATATCGACTTCGCAGCGGCCCTTGATCATATCGAGCAACTCCTTGATGCGGAGTATCCGAGCGCTGCGCGGCGCGCTTCCAGTAGTCAGTACGACATGATCACTCAATGAAGCAATTGCGGAAGCGCACCCAGCAGCCTTCGGCAGGTCAGGTAAGCCGACCGGGCCGAATATGGTGTGCAAACGCGCCCCCCGCCGCCGCACGATTTCCTTCGCCGTCGAGAGCACCTGTCTCAAGCCGTCGGGGGTATGCGCATAATCAACGATTACGTCGAAGGGTTCGCCGCTGGTGATGATCTGCCAGCGACCGGGAGGGGCGTCAGCATGCTCGAGGCCAGCCCGTATTGTGTCGAGATCAATGCCTGCACCGGCACCAAATGCAAATGCGGCGGCGACATTCAGTGCGTTGTGACGTCCGGGGAGCCGCGTAGTCAATTCATACGTTTGCCCGCGATATTGCAGTCGGATCCGCGCCGCCGCAACATCCCACTCGGCCAACATCACCCGAACATCGGCGTGCGAGTCGAAACCATAGGATATCACGCGGCCGCTGGCCGCTGTGGTGCTCGTAAGCAGATTGCGTCCGCAGGGGTCGTCAATGTTGACGATGCCAACACCACATGTTTTGCCGTCGTTGACGAACATTCGGCTCTTTACGGCGCCGTAGTTGGCCATCGTGACGTGCCTTGTGAGGTGTTCAGGCGTCAAGTTCGTGAATATCGCGAACTCCGGCAGGAACGTCGGGCTTGCCTCCAGCTGAAAGCTCGACACCTCGCAGACGAGAACATCGTTGCTGGCCGAGCAGGCTGATAAGGGTGGTCCAAACTCGGTATTGCCGACGATCTGACAGGTCTGCGACGCCGCTCTCAGCACTGCTGCGACAAGGGCGCAGGTGGTTGATTTACCGTTAGTCCCGGTGACACCAACGACCGGGCAATCGGCACGGCGCCAGCCGTATTCGAGTTCATCGATGCAGGAAATACCTGCGGCCTGGGCGAACGATATAAGGGGAATGTCGAGATCAATCCCCGGGCTCTTGATGATCGTGCCGATCCGCTCTAGCCGTGGGATGAACTCAGTGCCATCGCTGCCCAGTGCGACCTCGACGCCCCTGGCCCGCCAAGCCGCAGCCTTACGTCGAATTGGCGAGGCGGTGTTTGCATCCCAAGCGTAGACCCCCTCCGGTCCGCAGGCCTTGAAAACAGCCTGAAGCGCCGCCTCACCGGCCCGTCCAAGACCGGCGACGAGAACTGGCGGGCGTGGTAGCGGATGCTTCAATATGGGCGCTCGCCGAACTCGCGCCCCAATGCTGCTGCGTTGAGATGCCGGGCAATTTCGGCGGCGATGCGCAGGCCAGTCATATCCTCGATCCAACGCCACTGGCCGGCGGCATTGATCTCGAGGAAAACGTAAGAACCATCGGGTCGCTCGATCAGGTCGATGCCAGCCATGTGAAGTCCGAACCGGCGCACGATCGAGCGGCAGAGGGCTTGGAGTTCAGCTGGCAACTCAATGGCGCTATGTTGGAGCGCTCGGAATCCCGCAGCGCGCCAATCGACCACTCCGTCGCTGTGCCCCTGAGAGGCAATTCGGCATGCGAAGATCGTATCGCCGATCACGGTGACACGCACATCCGAGGCTTTTGCAATGAGACGCTGGTAGATTGCGGGCGCCGCTGCCAGCGCCGCTTCGTCGTCCAGGTCCTGTGCCTCCAGACGCGTGGTGTGGATAACGAACTGACTATCAACTGAACGTCCCACAATTTGCCCGCCAACGAGCTTTGCTACCATCTCTCCGTCCCACTGCTCGAAACAACGGCGGATGCGTGCCGGATCCGAGGTGAGGATGGTGTCTGGAACCTCAAATCCGAGCCGAGCGGCGACCCGAAGCTGCAACACCTTGTTTCGCGTGTTTTTATTGGCCAGCGGATGGTTGATCCACAATGCCGGTTCTAATGCCAATATGCTGCCTTCGAGGGCTGCCGCCATTTCGGATGCGACTAGCCGGCCAGCGTCGGGATCGTCATGTTGGGTCGGCGGAGGGGTCTTGATATGACGAAAAAGCACTGCGGCGAATTCTTCGCCACAGTGCTTTTTTGAACCGACGCACAATCCGACCTGCGGCTCGCTCGCCTCTATTGCGAATTCAGCCTCCCTGCCACTGACGAATGTGTCAGTGTCAAAACGGACGAATTGCGTACCCAGTTGAGCCAGTTCGATTTCGATAAGCGGTACATGATCATCAGCGGAGTGCGTAACGATCAATATCGATCGCCGATTCACGTCGCTTATTTTATGTCGAGCTCGGTCGAGGTTCCGACATACTGCACGGCGATAGAGCTATCCACTGGGCGACGCTTTCTGAACAGCAGTGGAAGTACTTCAGATTTCTCAGCCTGGGGCATCATCGACACTCCTGTGAATTCGGAAGAGATTCTCCGAATAGTGCGTACAAGTTCTATTGGCGGGGACGAGCGACAGTCAAAGATTTACGTTTCCATATGCTCAGGATTCATCGGGAAATCATCTAAGTGTTGCAAATCGGCGACCCGGCTGTAATGCAAGAAATGACTAGAAGAGTCCTGTGGACCCGCTCAGATGGGTGAGGCGAGAGTGAACTTTGCCAAGACGATCAGTGTCTTGGGGGAAAGCACCGTTCCTTTGTCGATAGTCACGGAAATGTCCGACAAGTGTGCTCGTAGCGCGCGCTGACATCGCAAACAGCTGCTGTGAGCGCACCAGCCACCGCACCACACTGGGGTGATATGACCTCCAGAAGCTCCTGGCCCAAATGCCCCGCACCCTGCATCCGAAGGATGGAGAATGGCCGGTGCCCACTCGTCAGTCAAAAAATGGACATCGATTAAATCAGAACGATCGAGATGTTCGAGCAGAGGCGGTCAAGAGCCCCACTTGCGCGAGGCCCGGTTTGGTGGGAGTTCAGGCGGCGCGCGCGGAGACTCTCTTAAGTTCCCCGGCGGCGATTTCCGCTTCAAGCTGCTCTCGGAAATCCGCGATGCCGAGCATCTTGAATTGCTTGCCGTTCTCGTCGATGAATTCGTAGAGATTCCCGGTGACGGCGCGATTGCTGAAGAAGACTATTGCATCCTCATCGCCAGCGCCTCCTTCTGTGTGCGCCACGCCATTGACCACGCCCTTCACATAGCTCCCGCATGGTCGGATCTCCTTCGGAGAGCCGTCGGGGTTCTGGAATCGTAATTCGCCTTGGACCACCAAGGTGATGTAGGGAGCATGATGGATATGCAGCATCACTTGCTTGTTGGCGGCGAACTTGAAGATAACATCGACGACGCCAGCCTTCTCATCCACGTCGTATACGAAAAAACTAACGTTAGGCAGCCAGTCCAGCGTGCGCCATGCGATATTGCTGTCGTTGAATTTCGACATGAAATTCCTCCAGATCAATCCGTAATTTCCGATTTGGCGCGGTCTCGAATTGATGAGCGGCAGAACGCACCAGCAGGATTGTCGCGTACAGACATCACCGCAACAACGGCGATTTGCCCGCGATGGTTTGGGCGATTTGACTGATTTGAGATGACTGTCGACACGAAGGCGATGCGGTTTAGCCACTGCGGTTTGTGAGCGAGCGTCGTTCCGCGAAATTGAAGAGCGTCCGGTTCTGGCCCCAAGCAGACATTTCGAAGCTTATGAAGTCGCAATTGGCCTTGTTCGCATTTCCGGGAAAGCAGACACCTGCGTAATCGGGCGGGGACCAGTCCCTATGCGTGTCGGTCATGTCTTCAAGAGCGGACATATCATTCATGGGGATGAGTATGCGCCGTTTGCAGCAGTGTCCAGGTACCGAGAAGTCGACTCGCCGGTTCGCAGATGCGGTTGCTTGCCGGACGTCCGGCCATCTGCCATGGGTCGCTGGCAAGTCATGAATTCTTCGTGCAAGGCGAGTAAGCGTCGGCTGAGGGCAATTTTTGCGGTCCAGACAGTTAAGTGGTGAACTCCGCCGCTCTGGATTGCTCCGGGGGACATCGGGCTGCGTGCCGCTTGAACATCGGAACATGTCCCTAATCGGGCGTCCGTGGATGCTGGTCGTCGGCCACCTCCTGACGTTCGCAATGGCTGCAGTGGCCCCGCGAGAGGTGTCGGCTCAGACGCCGACGAGCGCTCCGCCAAATGCAGAGATGTCGTTTGACATTCCGGCTCAGCCAGTGGCGTCAGCATTGGACGCCTACAGCGCGAAGACAGGTATCGTTGCAGCTTATAACGGCAATCTTGCCGTTGGTCGTACCTCGGGCGGAGCTAGAGGGCGGTTGAGCCCGCAAAGCGCCTTGCGTCAATTGCTCAGTGGCAGCGGGCTTACGGCCCAGTTCACGACCGACGGCGCTTTTGTAGTCGTTCCGGATACGAGCCCTGCTGCGGCGGTCGCCCCGGCATACATCGCACAGGCGTTTCTCGCTGCGCAGCCGGGCCCTATCCAACGCTATTCGGGCTTGATTCAGAAAAGCCTCAACGAGGCTCTCTGTGGCAGCGCATGGACCCGGCCAGGCAGCTACCGGCTTGCCGTGAGCTTCTCGATCGGTCAGGCGGGAGAACTGAGGCATGTGAAGCTGCTCGACACGACTGGTGATGACAGGCGCGATGCGGCCGCGGCAGACGCTTTGCGCCGCGCGCGGATCGGAGCGCCGCCGCCGGCGGGCTTGCCGCAGCCGTTAACCGCAGTCGTGTTGCCGCAATCCTCAGGCGGCACGGTTGACTGCCGCTCAAGCGACGACGGTCAAAGAAGTGAATAAGAGGGCACGTGAATAAGAGGGTAAGAGCGCCTGCTCTTCTCGAGGCGCAGGTCTCAGACCCGGTGACCTTGAGGGAGCAGACGGAGGCAGAAAAGCTGCGGGTCGTCCTCGTTGCCCGGTATGCCGATCTCAGGACGCGTCTTGCACGCCGACTCGGGTCGCTCGACTCCGCGGAGGATGCGCTGCAGGACACCTACGTTCGTCTCCAAGCGGCAAAGCCAAACGGGCAACCGGGAAACCCTGTCGCTTACCTGTTCCAGGCGGCATTGAATATCGCCATAAACCAGCGCCGTGCCGAAGCGCGACGCCTTACGACATCCGAGATCGAAGCCCTGCTCCACATCGCCGACGATGCACCCGACGCGTTGAAGATCATTGAGAGCCGCGCCGACTTGGCGAAGCTAAAGCAGGTGATGGCCGAATTGCCGCCGCGCCAGCGAGCTATTCTGCTTGCGGCGCGTCTCGACGGGCTATCGAGAAAGGAATTAGCCGAACGCTTCGGGATTTCCGTTAGCATGATCGAAAAGGAGCTGCGGGCGGCGCAAATCAAATGTGTTGCCCGCTTCCGGCGTCGCTCATGAAAAACGGTCAAAAACAAATAATTCTGACGCAGCCGAGCCGCCTGCGCGGTGTCTCTCTTCTTGGGATAGAGGCGCTGCGCACCAGAGTTGCGGAAGGCAGCAGGGCGGCTGGCTATGGGGATAAGACCTAAAATGAGCGGAGGGGACGATGACAAACTCGGGCCGCTCGATGAGAAGGCACACGCCTGGATCCGCTTGCTGGCGTCGGGGGAGGCTACTGCGGCAGATGCCGAGGCGTTGAAACGCTGGTGCGCTCTCAGTCCGGAGCATGCGGCCGCATTTGCTGCCGCGAGTCAGTTCTGGCAGGCGATGGGACCGGCGGGGCAATCTCTTATCAATGACGACCGCGTAGCGAGCGTGACCGGCGCCCGCAGGTCGCGAATTCTCGTGGGTCGGCGGGCAGTTCTTGGTGGCGCTCTTGCTGCCTCCGCGGCTGGGATTATGATCGCCCGGCCGCCTTTTAGCTTGTGGCCGTCCTTTTCCGAGTTGAGTGCGGACTACCGAACGGGTGCTGGCGAGCAGCGCGAGGTCGCGCTCGGCGACGGTGTCTCGGTTCAGATGAACAGCCGCACCAGCATATCTCTTGCTAACGATGTGATCGAGTTGGTTGCCGGGGAAGCATCCTTTTCCAGGAAGTCGGATCGCTCCGCTGGCGCACTCGAGGTCGTGGCTGCCGGTGGACGGGTGGCGACAACGAACGGGAGATTTGACCTTCGCCGTTTCCAGTCGGGTGCTTGCGTCACCTGTTTGGAAAACGAAGTAAGTGTCGCTTACCAAGGGCAGAAGAAAACGTTTCGGGCCGGAGAACGCGTCAATTATGGCGAGGATGGATTGAGCGCCGCCATCGCGGTCGACCCCGACGTTGCAACTGCCTGGCGCAAGGGCATGATGATTTTCAAGATGACGCCACTGGCGGAGGTTGTCGAGGAGCTGAACCGCTACCGCAGCGGCCACATCATATTGCTCAACGGCGAGAAGGCGCGTGCTCCCGTCAACGGACAGTTCCGGATAGACAAGCCTGATGAAGCGCTTCTGCAACTTGAGCAAGCCTTTGACATCAAAAGCCGTGTCCTGCCCGGCGGTTTGGTTCTCCTGAGTTAAGCAAACCCGAGTGAGGCTTTATCGCCACGAGGCGTGGGCCCCAACAGCGCGGTCAGAAAATTTCGTTGAGGGTTGGGTCGCCGGCCGGTGTCACAGATTCGAAGTCGCCATCGCTGGTCGATGGGATCTGTGATTACTTGGCAGGGAAACCCCGATGCTCATCCCGAACGTCACCGCTAGTGCGCACGTCTCAAGGCGGTTCATTCAGCGGTCCGTCTTGCTTGCGACCGTCAGCGTGATGGCTCTGGCGCTGGCGTCGCCGGGGGCTGCCGCCAATCCGCTGGCGAGCGGGAACAACCTGCCGACGCCGTCGGCGGCGGCGATTGCGGCGGCGCAGTCCGGTCAGCAGGAGGCGGCGCGGGCGGCGCGGGCGGCGCAGAACGTGCTGCG
>NZ_JBFRFO010000015.1:0-39482 GCF_052114865.1 Hyphomicrobium sp. 2TAF46
GTTCTGGTTGATGACATAGACCGAGCCGTCGGCCTTGAGGTTGCCGAGGATCTGGCTCGGCTTGCCGTCGGTGCCGAGCACGCGGTTCAACGCCACCCAATTGCGGTTGCCCTGCTGGTCGAACGTCAGGTCGGTCTTGCCGCCGACGTGGAAGGTATCCCAGGTCAGGATCGCCTTCTGCTGCGTCTGCCCGATGTTGACTTTGACGCGGTCGCCATCCGTCGTCTGACCCGGCAGCTTCGCGCCCTGCCACAGGTCGGTGTTGATGACGCCGCCCGCCCCGACGACGCCCGCGCCGATCTGCAGGCCGCCCGCGCCGAGACCGTTCGGAATGAGGTTCGGCAGGGCGTTGAGCTGCAGCTGCGCCGCGTCGCGCGCCGCCTGCTGGCTCGCCTGCATCGCCTGGATCGCCAGCGTCGCGCGCCGCAGCGAGTTCTGCGCCGCGCGTGCCGCCCGGGCCGCCTCCTGCGACCCCGACTGCGCCGCGGCAATCGCCGCCGCCGACGGCGTCGGCAGGTTGTTCCCGCTCGCCAGCGGATTGGCGCCAGCCCCCGGCGCAACCACCAACAAGGCCGCAATGCTAACGCTCGCAAACAGGGCCGCGTGACGTGCATGGCGGCGGCTCGAGCCAGCGGCGATCAAGGACGGGTTGACGGGCATCAGGCGGCTCCTTCGCGCAAACGGTAGGGCCCTGAGGCAGCAGCAAGATGTCGCCGCGGCCTCCGGGTGAAAACAGGTCTCACCGCTATGACGGATTCCGGAGGGGGCGATGACTACGCTTTGGGAGCAGTTTTTTGAGTTTTTTTCCGCCGCCGGTCGCAAATCAGCTCAGCAGGACGATTCCGCCCGGCAAATGCTGAAGTTTCGCTCCGAACGCGCGCTCCACTCCCAATAGCGCCTCGTTCATCTGATCGATGCGAAAACGGCCGCTGAGCTGCTTCTGGCCCAGGGCTGTATTCGTGAGGATGATGCGGCCGGGCCGATATCGGTTGATCTCTTCGACGGCTTCGATGAGGGGCGTTCCACGGAATTCGACGATGCCGCGCTGCCATTCCGAAGCGATCTGCGGATCGACCGCGGCAATCTGGCTGAGGCCAGAACGATCGTAATGCACACGTTGTCCGGACTGCAGATCGGCCACGTTGGCACCTTGCGCGATCCGCACAGTGCCCTCGAAACAGGTCACGCTGACCGGCGAGCGCTCGCCGCTTGCCGTGTAGCGCACATCGAATCTTCCGGATTCGGTGATCGCTTTGCCGTTTGCCGCCAGCACTACGAGCGGTCGCGCAGCACGGGTCGATGTTGCGAATGATGCCTCGCCGGCAATCAGCTCGATGCGGTCTTCGACACCTTCCGCAGTTCGAATGGCCAAGCTCGTCTGCGTGTTCAGGCCGATTGTCACGTCGCCGGCGAAGGTCACACGGCGCTGCTCACCCGTGCCTGTGCGGAAATCCGAACTCAGCTCGGACAGGGACGGCCAAAGTCCCAGCGGCGGGTTGATTGCACCGTACACTGACGCAGCTGCCAGGGCCGCAACGCCGCCGCCCAGCACCGCGCGACGGCTTGTCTTTTTGCGGCGCTGCCCCAACGCGTCGAGCCTGGCAGCGAAGTTCTCATTCGAGTCGAGGAAGCTATAGTCCGCGGCGCCGGCCGTGTGCCAGAGACGCTTCACCTTAAGGAATGCCGCTTCATGCTGGAGATCGCGCGTGCGCCAAAGTTCAAGCGCGGCAGCGTCCTCGGGCGTCACGTCTCCGGACGTGAGCCTCTCGAGCCAGTCGATCGCTTCCCGCTCGACCGGGTCCAAATCGGTATGTGCCTTGCTCATCTCAATATCGCGCCCTTCGCTCGTTTCCCGCGAGGAGACAGACGACGACTGCAGGAATTCTCACCTCTAAGACGATTCTCGCCGGCCCGATGGACACGCTCACTCTTTCAATTCCTTGTAGCGCGCCAAGCAGTGTTCCAGGGCCAACCGGAGTTCTTTCGTCACGAGCTGCCGAGAGATCCCCAGCCGCTCCGCGATTTCCTGGCGGGGGATGTTGCCGATCCGCGCTGCGAGAAAGATTTCCCGCCGCCGCTCCGGAAGCTCGGCGACGATCGCCTTGAAGGCTGCAAGCTCCGAGCGTGCCAACACGATCTGCTCAGGTGTAGGAGCGGGATCGGGCAATTCGAGCAGGCTTTCGATCTCGACGGGCGATAGGCGTTGCCGCCGCTCGATCCGGTTGCGGTCCTCCGCAACGTTCATCGCAATCCTGAATAGATAGCTGTTCGGATTTTGCACGACACCGATCGATTCCGTCCGCGCCAGACGCAGCCATGTGTCCTGCATGGCGTCGCCGGCGAGATCGGCCGAGCCGAGACGTTGGGTCAAACGGGCCTTCAGGTCGTCATATCGATCAACAAACTGGCGGCGGATGATCGCAAGAGCGTTCTCGGTCATGACTAATCACAGCCCCGCACCACGTCAGGCCCTTGCGGCACGATCAAGATCAGGACCGGCTGCAAGAAGCCGACCGGCGGCGGTTCGTTGAACCGCGCGGTGCGCAAGGCGGAGTCAATCCGCTGGTCGGCGTCGAGGCTACCAGTGGACCCGACGCGCTGTGACCGTCGAACAGTCCCGTTCGATGTGATCCAGAGCACTGCGGTGAAGCGATAGCGTCCGGGACGCGCGCCGTGCGATCGGCAAAGGGCATCGGTAATGCCAGCCTGGATCAGTCCGTAGTAACGACGATGCGCTGGCGATCGCGCTTGCTGTGCAGCCTGCTGATCGGCTGGCGCCGGGAGCAGAACGAAGGTCGTCGCAGCGACAAACTCTGCATTGAGGCCGGTGCCGGATAGGAGCTTCTTGAGCGCCTCATTGGGCGGAAACACGCCCCGGACATCGCCGGAAACGCGGCCCGCAGCAAGGCTCGTGTCATAGACGGCATCGTGTCCGGTGGCATCGACATAGCGACTGAGCGCATCGCCGAGCGGCTGCGAGGGGATATTGAACTCGATCGGCGCGTTCGCCGACCTTGTCTGAGCCGCAGTAGGAAACGTCGCTGCAAACATGGCCGCGACAGACAAACCACATGCGCGGGATAAGGCGGCAACGATGAACTTGGCAAGATCTGGTTTGAAGTCGGCTACGGTCGCTCGAAACATCAACACTGTCCCCGCCCACGCAGATCAAGACAGGGTCCAGCCTCCAAGCGCCACGATCTGCCCGCCGCCGGCTCAAATTGTGCGCCAGCGCACGTCCCAAGCCGACGCTCTGGTTAGGTAGTGAGGCAACATTACGGTTTGACGACAGACGCCGCTGCCACGTCCCCTCCCTACACCGCGGCACGCGCGCGCATCATCGTATTCTATTGCTCATGCGTAAGGCGCGTGAGACGCAGTTCAGCCGCCCATGATCAGGGGAATAGCTGCGAGGAGCATCAACACTGTCGTGAAGCCATGGATGCCGAAGGCGCTCCTGGGCGAGCCTTTCGATGCGAGAACGAGGAGCATGTCGCCAGCGGGGATGATCGCGAGTGCCAGCAGGACGATGCCGACCACCCGGGGGCCGGCCCAAACCATGCAGGCCAGTACGGCCACTCCCGAAGCAATGTCTCGCACCCCTTTGAGGCGAAGCCACCAGGTGATGTTCTGGCCGTCTTCGGGAAGCGGCAGGCCAAAGGTGCGCGTCGCGGCCCTTGGGCTCAGCACATACTGAGCGCCGATCAGGATGATCGCGAGTGCCAGCAGCAGCGCCAGACCAATCGAAATCGAGTGCATTCGTGCCTCCATCCTTGCGATGACATATAATCTATCAGTGCTAGAATATTTAGAATAGCATTGCTAGATTATCAAGCCCTCCTATAATCCAGGAGGTCGGCCGTTCAAAGTCGGGAGATCAGGGATTGGGTATTGCCGAGCGGAAAGGTAGGGCACGGGCTGAGCGCGAGCAGAAAATTATCACGGTAGCACGCTTGATCGCGGAGCGCGAAGGATGGGATGCCGTCACAATCCGCCGTCTAGCTGAAGAAATCGAATATAGCCAGCCAGTCCTATATTCGCATTTCGAGAACAGGGATGCGATTGTTGCAGCAGTTGCTGTCGAGGGATTCAAGGAAATCACAGCAGCGCTTCAGGATGCGGCAAGCGGCTCGACCGATCGCGCCAAGGCGCTCGAGAACGCCGCCATGGCCTATCTCTCCTTCGCCCGGAAGCATCCGGCTCTCTATGATGCCATGTTCACCCTGCAAACGAGCTTACGATTCGCCGAACCGGAAACCGAGCTGGAACTAAAGGCCGCCTTCAAAGTGCTTGCGGCAGTCGTTGCACCGTTTTGCGTCAATGTAGCGGTTGTGGCCGAGACTTTTTGGGCAGCCCTTCATGGGCTCGCCGCGCTCGAGCGCTCAGGCCGAATTCGGCCCAACGTGCGGAGCGAACGTATCGCACTTGTTGTTCGGGCGATCGTGGCCTCGGGAAAGTGCACGTCTGCTCGCGGCTGATACTGAGGACCTCGCCTCGCACATAGCTCTTTGCAAGGCGCGAAGTGTCGGATTTCCCATAAACCTTTGAGCGGCCGACCTCTTTTGGGGGCGGCTCGAGCATCTCAAAAATATCTGTTTAGGGGATCAATTGACGCCCTAAAAGGGCGTCGACTCGATATTGGAGGAGCCTATAACGTATTGATTTTAAATGATTTTGACGAATTGTGGTGCCCCGTAGGGGAGCGGGGCCGGTCTTTAAAATCAATGTATTAGCGAAAGGTTGGACCCCAAAACGTCTCGGCCATTTCCATGGTGTTTTGTCTGATGTGTCCAACCGACGACGCTTTGAGTGCGGTCAGAGCCGCGGCTGTCCCCGAGCGAGCGGACCCCAACGGTCGCTTTGCCGAGGAAGCGGACATCCCACCATCGAACGCGTAAGGCGTCCTGGTACGTCAGCGCGACGCCCGCAATGCCTTCCAGAGCAGACGTTCGTCAAATGACGCGATAGGCCAATAACGGCCATCCCAGACAAGCTGGACTTACCCTTAAGATCGTCGGCTGCAATTCCAATTGCAGACGTCATCTGTATCTGCTGGTGTCGCGTCAGCAAACAGTTGAAGAGCGGACCTTCAGGCTAGGCCGTCGGCGGCGGCAATTGACTCGAAGCAGACCAGTCGCGGGGGAAAACGGACTTAACTGCTATCGAATGACGAGCGGTCATCGTCGATTTGGGCTGACGATTTGAAAGGTTGCGAGGCATCGTACTCGTCGATCACTCAACGGTGTGGCCGCGAGTTTAATCTCACCAACTTGAGGAAGCGGCGTAAGGGATCGATGCACGCAAATTGTTGCCGGATGCTTCTCAGCATGCGGTTAAGACGGCATTTGTATCCGCCACAACAAAGGGCAAGAGTAGCAGAACCGCAACGCTACTTCGCGAAATCGGCCGTGTTGTGAATCTTGTGAACAATTGGGGGCGGTCGCCTCGCTTTTTGTCCAAAACGGCGCCAGATGGATCGTCTGTCGGCTAATCCAGCAACTTCGACGGGCCTGTTAAAATTCGGGGAAGATTCTGAATGTTAGACGCTGCCGCCGATATTGATATCTTAGAGGTGTCAACTCCCGACTGCGTCGCAAACGATTTTGACGGCGAGATCGTGGCACTGAATTTGTCGAGCGGTGTCTACTGGAGTCTGCGCGATCTCGCGGCCGCACTGTGGCGGGATGTTACGTCAGGCCACAACCCGGTAGCGATCGCGGACCGCTTAGCTCAGATAGATTCAAATCTTGCTCATGAAAGCAATCTCGTCATTGCGAATCTTGTGAATGCTGGCCTGCTTCGCCGGTGCAGTTTGCGCCCGGTTGAACTCGAGGCGAGCGAGACGGTGGCACGTGCAGAGGCGGGGGAAATTGCCTTCTCGGTCGAGTCCTATGAGGACATGAAGGACCTGATCCTGGCAGATCCGGTGCACGATACCGAGGAGCACCTCGGCTGGCCCGTCGTACGCAACGACAATGGCGTCCGCGCATGATTGCGAGCGCCCTGTCCGGTGTCGCGCAATCTGATGAAAACCGGCCAAGCGCACAATAGCTTTTAGACGCGCTTGACTTGTTCACTGCGCGACACGCTAAACGCGCACATCAGGTCCGGGTCCGCGTAGCAGATATGTCCATCTGTCTCCACATGCCATCGGCCGCCATGGCCGATCTCTATGCGCGTCGGCTCGGTGGTGCGATCAAAACGAATACTGGGACCGATGATCTGCACTTCCACATGGGCGAGCCATCGTCCGTCGGTAGCCCAGGTGCGGCAAATTTTGCTTTTTACCAATCCCTGGGACCCGATTTCGAGCGGCTGGCGGGAGAGGCGAGCCTCGTCGGTATCGTCGGCCGAACAGACACGCACAACAATCCGACCGAGCCATGCACGCTTTTCAATCCGCGTACAGGCGTCGGCGTGCAGTGGGTCACTTCGCTGGCGCATCTGCCACCGTGGGATGCAGGTTCGCCCTTCCGTCTGCTAATCCACTGGGCAACCGCACAGCGCGGAATGCGCATGATGCACGCCAGCTCTCTCGTCTCACGGCAGCGGGCCATGCTGTTCGTCGGTGAGGGCGGCAGCGGCAAGTCGGGTACGACGCTCGCGGGCATCGCGTCGGGACTTCAGACCGTGGGCGATGATTATGTCGTGGTCACGGCCGATCCTGTACCTCGCGTTCATCGGGTGCATCAGTTGCTGAAACAGGACCCGGCCGGCATCAACCGCGTGCTTGGACCACACGCGTTAGAGACGTCCTTAGCGCTGAATTGGCAGGGCAAGGTTGAATTCGATCCCGAGCTACATTTTAGGGGATGCATGGCCGAGAGTGCTGACGTTGTGGCGCTCGTGCTTCCCCGGATTGCGCGTGCAGATCAGACGACTTTCGAGCCTCTTCGACCGCAGGATTTATTCCCTCACGCAGCCGCATCCATCTGGCAGCAGCTTCCGGGTGCGCAGAAATCAGGCTTTGTTTTTGCCACGGCGCTGACGCGGCGCGTTCCGACGTGGCGGATGAATCTTTCCTCGGACCCGTTTGAGATCGGCAGAGCGGTACGTCGGTTTCTCGATCACGGTGTGACATGACTCCTCACATCGTCAGCGTCATCATACCGATTTTCAACGGTGAGCGGCACCTTAAGGAAGCACTGGCTTCGCTAGAAGAAGAGCCCGGCCTTCAGCTCGACATCGTCATTGTAGATGACGGATCGACGGATCGTTCGCTGGATATCGTCTCTGAAATCAGTCGGCGCGATCGGCGCCTGCGCATCATTAGCGGACCACATCGAGGCGTCGCCGCAGCGCGCAATCTCGGCGTCCAGGCGGCGCAAGGCGAGTTTGTGACTTTTCTCGATTGCGATGATGTCTGCCCGCGCGGGCGTATTGCGCGCCAGCTCGGAAAGCTTCTCGCCAATCCTGATATCGCGTATGTCGTCGGGCAGACCCTGCTTTTCGAGCAGCTTGATGATGCGCAGTGCCCGTGGCCTGGTTCGCGGAGCGCAAGCATGTTGCTGCCTACGTTGCACAGTGCGCTCTTTCGAAGAGACGTGTTCAGCCAATTCGGTCTGTTCGACGAAAAGCTCGCCTTCTCGGAAGACCTAGATTTCTTCTTTCGGCTGGCCGAACACGATGAGCCCATGCTTGTTGAAGGTGAGATTGCCTCCCTCTACCGTCGGCACGACGGCAATATGACACGCAACGGTCGCGCCATCCGCACGTCTACGCTCGAGGTTCTCAATAAATCGATTGCGCGGCGAAGGGCCATTGGACGGCGTAAGCCGCTGAACTTGTTCTTCGTGCAGCACCATGAGGCAGAGGCTTTGTTCAGTAGGCCGCCAACGGATGATGCGCCCGACTGTTCAAAGGCAGAGATCCAATGACCGATCAAGCCCTCCCGCGAATCTCGGTCATTATGACGACGTACAATGGCGCGGAATTCATCGAGCAATCTATCGGGTCTCTAACGTCTGAGACCGGTGTCGATCTCGATATTGTCGTAATCGATGATGCCTCCACGGACGGAACTCTTGCGCGCCTGCACGAATTTGCGGCGCGTGATACGCGTGTCCGCGTTTTCACCGGGGAGAAACGCGGCATCGCCGGATCACGCAATGCCGGGCTGGTCAAAGTTAGGCACGCTCTTCTTACATTTCTTGATCAAGACGATCTTTGCATGCCGGGCCGCCTCGCGCGTCAAGCGGCGTTGATGCAGGGAACGCCCGTAGCGGCCGTCATGGGCGAAACGCTCATGTTCCAGACCCTCGGCGCGGACCGGATACCTTTGCCCGGCACCAATACAGCGCGCATCCTCGGCATACAGCTGTCAGCGGGCTTGTTCCGGACCAGTGCTGTCCAGTCATTTGGCTTCGACACGACATTCACTATGGCAGACGACTTTGACCTAATCCTGCGCCTGCTTGAGACGGATCATGAGATCGCGGTCGAACGAGAAATTGCGACATTGCACCGGCGTCACGTCGGAAACACATCGGGAAATGTCGCGGCCCTGCGGCTCGAACTGGTCAAGGTGTTCCAGTCATCGTTGAAGCGTCGCCGCGCTGCGGGACGAACGGGTCCAATCATGCATCCGCTGGTGGCGTCGATGTCTAGGCCTGGGAACCAATTCCATGTCGGATAACGCATATGCAGTGGTCATCCCCGCGTATAACGCGGCGCGCACTTTGGATGAAGCAATCCGGTCGGTGCTTGCACAGACGGTTGCCGCCAGCGACATCCTCGTGATTGACGACGGCTCGACAGATGATACGGCCGATATTGCCGCGAGATACGGCGGCACGGTTCGCGTTATCCGGCAAGCCAATGCGGGGGCGGCTGCAGCGACGACCGTAGGGTTGAAAAACGTATCGGCGCCGTTTGTTGCCGGTTTGGACGCCGATGACATTTGGCTGCCTGACAAAGCCGAACGGCAATTGGAGCGATTTGCCCGCGGACCACACGTCGATGGTCTGTTCTGTCGCGTTCGGCGTTTCCAGCACGGCAGCGATGATCGATCGAGTGGCGCGGTTTCCGATGGCCTGTCGCGCTCCGCAATGATGTTGCGCACGTCCGCCGTTGCGGCGATCGGCCCCGTCAACGATCCAGGGGGTGCGCGTGGCCGTGGTGAGATGATCGATTGGCTGCAAAGAGGTCGCGAACTCGGATTGATTTTCGAGACGCTGCCGGAGGTATTGGGCCTCCGTCGGATTCTGCCGGGGAGCTTGAGCTACGGCTATGACACGATGTCAGATCGCGGTTATCTCGAAGTTGTCCGTGCCTCGCTCGAGCGTAGGAGGGCGAGATCAACATGAGGGGCCCTGCATTGAAAGGGGCGCGACCAGCCCCTGAGATAGATCTTCTGCTCCAAGCTTGCCTCGCTCCGCCGGACGCAGCCCGTGCGGCCTGGCACCGCTGGCTGGCGAGCCGCGAACTCAACGATGCGAGTTGGCCTGAGATGCGTATTCTGGCACCTCTTTCAGGCCGCCTGCGGACTCTCGATCCGAACTCAACCTACCGGCCTCGCATCGAGGGACTGGCCAAATCCCATTGGACCCAAACCCAAATCATGCTGAGTGAAACGCTGCCGGCCATCAAAGCCTTACGCAAGGCCGGGATCGAATGCATGCTAATCAAGGGCGCCGCCGGATACGCAGAAGGGTTCGGACCAACGGTTCGTCGTTTGATGGGCGATGTCGATATACTCGTTCGACAAGCGGATGGACCGCGTGCCGCCAGCGTTTTGACAGCAGCAGGTTGGGAGGCAACGAACGGCGATTCTGCGCTCCTGCTGCGGCAGCTCGCGCCGGTTCGCGCGTCCTCAAATTACCGTCGAGGTGTTTACGGCGAAGTCGATCTGCACACTCAGGCGTTTCACTTTTGTCGTCGCGACGAAGAACTCGAAAGCGCGCTGTGGCGTGATGCGAGATTAATCTCGTTCGGCGGCACTGACGTTTGCGTACCCTCTTCTGCGGACAGCATCGCGATCAGTCTCTCACATGGCGTGGTCGGCCGCGATGGAGACTGGGCAATCGATATCGGTCAGCGTATTAACGCTGGCGGTGTCGATTGGGATCGGGCGACCGAGCTTGTCGAGCGCCGAGCCCTCGTTCCATTGGCGCTCGCTGGTCTCAACTATCTGCACAAGCTTGGACTCGGTGTGCCGCAGGAAGTGATGCGCAGACTAGCCGAGACGCCGGTCGCGCCCGGCGTCTGGTTGAAACACTACGCAAGTATCCGCTCGAACAGAGGTAAGCGCGGCTTGCTGCAAAGAATTGCCAACGTATTATCATCGCCGCTCCTACCGCGTGCGATCTATCATCGCTCGGCCAAATCCGACAATTTGATCGGAGTCGCACGCGACAATCGCGGCGTTTGGTACCCGCGCCGGTGGAGGCGCATACCTCTGGCGCAGGCTCATATGGCTGCGTCGGTTGGTCATTGCATCGAAATTGAATCTGAGCCGGATGTGACGGTATGTGGAGTATCGCTGCGTTTTCCGACTAGCCGTCAATCGAGGAGAGTGTTTATCGAGGTCGTGTCCGGCGAGAGGGTCATACATCGCCTACGAGGCCGTTTGCGTTCCCGTGCCGGGAAGCATCAAACTATGCACTTTGAAATTCCGCTCAATGATCTGCCCCCCGGTCAGCGCATCATAACTCTTCAGGCGCGCCCCTCCGGTTATGTGTCGTCCGCGGCACCGCACGCTGAGGCGGTGGCAAAGGCAGCGCCTGCTTTCCAAATCACGGATGCCTGGGCCGCTTGATATCCGGCATTTCTACTTGCGACGCACGCCAAATCTCGTTGATTTTTTTTTACTATTGGGACGATCGCGTCGCAAACGACGCGCCAGCTGCGGCCACTCGCAAACTCTCGGCATTGCGGCCATCGTTGGAAGGCAGCTATGCCGAGGAAGCTGACATTGGCCCTATGCCGGAGCAGGTGATCTAATTGTCGACAGCATAGGCCTGCTGCTCATTGCCAAGCAGACCGCCGGGCTTTTTCCACCAAGAGCCAAAAACAGAAGATGCTGGTGCCGGCTGTGCCTCGACAAGCCCGCGCTCCTAGCTGAGCTTCGCATCGAAAGCGAGATCAAGCTGGTCGTCGGTGTCGGTTGCAAATTTGGAAACGGCGACGCCGACCAGACGAATGCCGGTCGTGACCGGATAGACGGATCGCACAAGCGATAAACTGATATCGTGAAGGCGCTCGCGCGTCGCGACGACTCCCGATGCGGTGCGGCTGCGGGTGACGATCCGGAAATCCGCGTATTTGATTTTCACGCTGACAGTCGCGCCGAAGCTTTGGTTCTTCTCGCACCAAGCCCAAACATCATCGGCCATTTCGAGGACGCCCGCTTCGATTTCAGCGGGAAGAACGCGATCCTCAGCAAAGGTTGTTTCGGAGCCCGACGACTTTCGTGGTCGATTGGGCTCGACCGGCCGATCGTCTTCGCCGCGTGCGATAGCGTAATACCAAGCGCCGGATTTTCCGAAATGCTGCTGCAGGAATTCAAGACTCTGCGCGCGAAGATCGGCGCCGGTGTGGATGCCAAGCCCGTTGAGCTTCTCGGCCGTCACCGGGCCCACCCCGTGAAACTTCTTGACGGGCAGGCTCTCGATGAAATCCGCACCGCGCTGGGGTGGAATGACGAACTGCCCGTTGGGCTTGCGCATGTCGGAGGCAAGCTTGGCGAGAAATTTGTTATACGAGATTCCGGCAGATGCCGTCAGTTTCGTCTCGGCGAAGATGCGATCGCGAATCTCGGAGGCAGTTTCGGAAGCCGTCGGCAAGCCGCGGAGATTCTTCGTGAGGTCGAGATACGCCTCGTCGAGCGAAAGCGGTTCGATGAGCGGCGTGTAGGCGGCGAAGATATCCCTGATCTGACGCGAGACGGTGCGATAAACCTCGAAGCGCGGTGGCACGAAGATGAGATCGGGGCATTGCCGCAGGGCCGTCGTCGAGGGCATGGCGGAGCGTACGCCGAACGCACGTGCTTCATAGCTCGCGGCCGCGACGACGCCGCGCTTGGCACCATAACCGACGGCAACCGGCTTGCCGCGCAGTTCGGGATTATCCCTCTGCTCGACCGAGGCATAGAAGGCGTCCATGTCGACATGAATGATTTTGCGAACGGCGGTTTCGCTCATGTTGGAAGTCTAGCATAACCCATGTACACCGCACGTCTCATTGCACCGGCCTGCGTTGCGAATATGACTCTAAGGACTGTCCAAAATGATCGCTGAAATATTTGCCTTGTGTCTCTGCTTTTTCGCTGCGGGGATGCATTCATTTGGGCGATGGCTCCGGAGTTCAACAAGCGGAACATGCCTTCTGGTTCTTGCTGTTCTCGCTACGCCGATCGGAGCGCAGGCGGCGGATGCAAAGGCCGTGCGCATCGCGGTGGTGAACACACCCCAATTCAGCGGGTTGATGGAAGCTCTCGCGGCCGATTTTTCCGCCAAGAGCGGAATTCACGTCGAGATTTATGGCGGCAGTGACGTCTACGAGCGCGCACGCGCAGGGCAAGCAGATCTTGTGATTTCCCATTATGGAAAGAGCGAAGTCGAACATTTCGTTCTTGATGGGTATGGGACGTGGCCTCGCATGGTCTTCTCAAACCAAGCGGTCATCGCAGGCCCGAAAAGTGACCCAGCCAAAATCGCCGGACTAACGAGCGCCTCGGAAGCACTGCGCCGCATCGCGGATGCGCGCGCGCCTTTCGTCGCAAACGCAATTCCAGGCATGCAGTACATTTTTGACCTCGTCTGGCAGCAGGCAGGGCGGCCAAGCAAGGATGGCTGGCTGATTGCTACGGACGAGAGCAAGGGACGTGCGGTCACGCTCGCAGCAGAGAAGCAAGCTTATGTGATGTGGGGTGCGCTTCCGTTTCTGCGTTTCAAAGAGAAGCACAATTCCCAACTCGAGATTCTTGTTTCAGCCGATCCCATTCTGCAGCGCGTGATGGCGGCGATCGTCGTGAAGCCGGAGAAGGTTGAAGGTGTCAACGCGCAAGGAGCTGAGCAGTTTGTAAGCTATTTGCTGGAGGCTGAGACGCAGGCCAAGATTGCAGCGTTTCGCTCACCCGGCAGCGATCTACAACTCTGGTGGCCTGCTGCTCGCAATAACGCAAACGAGGGGCACGACGAATGATCCTCTGTTCTCATTCACATTCGGAGGAGGGCTCGGTCTATTGAGCCGCGCCACTGTCGTTGTGGAGCGCCGCTGGCCACCAGAGCTGGAGGGTACTCGCGCCCGGCGTCCGAAATGCTGCAACGCGTGCCTGCGCTCGGGGCGATAGCAGATATTTCTCAAATGCCGATGCGCCTTCCGCATTTGCACCGGGTACCTTGCCGGGATCGACGACAACGGAACACATAACGCGCTGCAGGATGGGATCGCTCGCAAAGAGGATCCTCATTTTTGTGCTGTGCTTTTGGACAAATTGCAGAAACGGCTCCGCTCCCCAAATGACGTAGCCGCCTTTTTCTTCTGCAAGCTGTATGGCGCGCCCCTTAGATTCCGTAGAGTTCAGATACCAGCCTTCCTTGTAGGGCCGTCCTGCTCCTTCCCAAAGATAGTCCGCGAGATTCATCACGACCGGCAGAGCATTCGGAATGAAAGCAGACTTCGTCTCTGCGAGCCGCCGAAACGCTTCGATTGCGCTTTTTGCTTGTTGAATGTGGGCTGGATCATCTGGGGGACCGATCAGGACCATTTGATTTGCAAATACGAGCCGGGGCCAGCGGCCGTATCCATCCTCGACGAAGCGCTCGACCTCGCTGAACCCGCAGTGGGAAATGACAATGTCGGCGTCGCCCGCTCGCGCGCGCTCATAAATGTCCATGCCCGCGACGGTCTCGACCTCGAGCCCGCTCTGCTTCCTGAAGTCGTCAATGAGATCGCTTATCAGTCCGCTCATCACCGGCGCGAAGACAATGGCAAGGCGAACGGGCTTGTTCTGGTGTGTTGTTAGCGTGTCGGCCGATGCGAACGGACCGAGCCGCATGACTGCCAAGCCGACGGCACACCACAAAATGAAAGTCTTCATCGATAGGCGCTGCTCCATTCAATCCGTGCCCACACCCTCTAGTTAGGGCGTTACTGATCGGCAACATGTCGCCCAAGACCGTCACAGCCGTGTTGCCCATCAAGATGAGCGATGTATACGGTCGGCTATAAGTAAAGTGTAGCTTGTCGAGTGGGATCGTGCGCTTTCATCGCTTTGGAATTCTCTTCGCTTCAGTCAGTCTCATCACTGCAACGGCGCAAGGTGCAGCAGCGGATCCCGAATATAACCTCCCGGAGGTTGTGACGACGTCGGATGCCAATCATCCGGCAGCGAAATCCGCTCAAAGCAATTCCAAGCAGGTGGTCAATTCGCCAACGGCCGCCGAGGCGCCAAGTGCGGCCGCGGGGCGAAGCTCCGGATATAGCGCGACCGCCGGCTCGAGCACGCCGCAGCCTGCTTATGAAGGTGTAAGCAGCGGGCGCACGCAGTCGGACCGCATCGTCGAACAGATCACGACGGTCGATGAAGTTACAGCGGCTCAGATTGAGAGATCGGGCGCGAGCACACTCGATGAAGCCGTGCGGCTCGTGCCGGGTGTTGCGATCGTGAATGGTGGTGACGGTGTTCCCCGCATCGATATTCGCGGTTTCCGGACGCGCAACATCACGCTTCTGATCGATGGCGTGCCCCAGAATGCCACCTACGACGGTCAATTCGATCCGCGCGCAATTCCGGTCGACAACATCGCGAGAATAAAGATCACGCGCGGTGCGAGCTCCGTTTTGTACGGGCCTGGCGGCAATGGGGCCGTCATCGACATCATCACCAAAAGCGCTGGGCCGGGTCTGCATGCAACCACTGAGGCCAGCTATGGCTTTGGTAAGGAGAGAGAAGGGCGCGTCACTGCGAGCTACGGATCGAGCACCGTCAAGAGTTTCGCCAGCGCGTCGGTCTATAATCAGGACCTTTATCGTCTCTCGGATGACTTCAGCTTTACGAAGCTTCAACCCGGCGACGAGCGCGTCAATAGCGATCGTAAGGATCAGTCATACTATGCGAATACACAGTGGACACCCACGGACACGTTCAGCTGGGGGTTCAGCGTCAGCAATCGCTCCGGTGAGTACGGCAAACCGCCGACCACCTTCAATAGCTTCAACAATGCCGGCGTCTGTCAGAACCAAGCAACGAATGGGCCTTGCGATCCGTTTTCGACCGGACGCCGGTTCGAGCGCGTCGACGACTACGATAGCCTGAGCTTGCAGACATCGGGTTTGATCAAGCTGGGCCACGGTCTCACGCTTCGGCCAATGGCCTACTACAACAAGCTCGATGAGCTTACGAACCGCTACGACAATGCCAACTACAACAGTCAGCTGCTGAACGGGGCAAGCAGAGAGGACGCTGAAACGAGCAGTTTCGGCGGTGGCGCTCAGCTCGCCTATCGTATGGACGCGAACAATCTCGTAACCCTCGCATTGGATGGCCACCGCGAAGACTGGAATTCGGAAGGCTTCAGCCGCAAATCAATTCAGGTGACGGCACCGGGGTCTAGCCAAACGCAGTGCAACGCGACTTGTCAGGCCAAGCTCTTAGCTGCGTGCACCAGCCAGGGCGGGACTTTGGCCGGTAGCGGAAGCGGAACGGGTGGTGGAACCGGCGGCGGTGGCGGAAACGGGAGCGGTGGCGGCAGCGGTAACGGCATCTCGGTATCGAATGGCGTGGCAACAAGCAGCTGCACCAACGCCCGCAACACCATCGCCAACGATAAGAGCCTCGATGTTTACTCGGCTGCCGTCGAGTATGAAACGCAAATTACCCGCCGCCTGTCGGCCGTTGTCGGCGGAGGCTGGGCCGAGCAAAATCGTGAGGATACCTCCGATGGTGACTACACGTACCTTGCCGGGCTTCGATTTGCGGTAACTGATGATACGGCGCTTCGCGGCTCCGTTGCCCGCAAAATTCGTTTTCCGACACTCAGAAACCTCTACGGTACGGACGAGGGCGATACGTCACTCAAGACAGAGGTCACGCAAAACTACGAAGTCGGACTTGAGCACCAGATGCGCGGCATCAACGCGTTCTGGAGCGTCACTGCCTTCCGTATCGATGCCAAGAACTTCATCTCCAAGGATCGCGCCACGCAGCTTTTCGAGAACAAGGATCTGCTGCGATTCCAGGGTGTCGAGACGACGTTGACATACCGTCCGATCGACAAAGTCGGGCTTCAATTCGGATACACGTTCCTTCATTCTGAAAATCTCGCTCCGACAGCTGGTGGAACCAACGCGGTTCAGTTCGAGCCCGAACATACGGCGACGGCCAGCATCAACTATCGTGTACTGTCTGGTACTGTCCTGAGCGCGGACTACCAGTATGTAGCGGGAAGCGTTGCTATCTCCAGAGACGAACTCTCGACCCTAGCGCTCGACAACTATAACCTCGTTAATGTCGGGATTACGCAGGATCTTTCCGGCAGCGCTGCGCAGGTCTTCGGCCGTGTCGAGAACCTTCTCGATGAAAATTATCAAACCGCATACGGATTTCCGGAGGCCGGTCGCACATTTTACGTCGGCTTTAGAACGAAGCTTTGACTGACGAGTGCGCCGAGTGTCGATCACCCAGGATCGCGTGTCTCATTGCCCGGACGTCATTTGACGCCAGTTCGGCTTGACGAAGTGCCCGTCTCGCCTGCTCAGAATCGGGCCAACAATTTCGCTGGCACCAGATGCATCGTCAGCGACAGCCAACCGTGGCACTCATCGAGGGGCCGGCGAGATGAATCTACAATAACCAACTCGCAATCTCTTCGAGATTTGATTCTTTTCATCGGCCATGGATGATCCCCGTCTGTCCGCGGACAATATCGGCTTTCGCCATCGGCTGTCATGACGGTCGCTGCCGTTCGGGTGAAGATGTCGTCTTAGAAAGAGCCCGGACCGGGTCGTGAGCCTGGAAAGTACGCATCACCGTGAAGCCGTGCCGCTTCGAGTTTTGGACGCGCGAGTGGATGATCGAATCGCGGCATATCGGAGCGGAGATGCCGGGGAAGAATTCTGATCAGGGACGCCAGCCGAAGGACCAAAAACTGAACAAAAGTTTCCCACCTACTCGATGGGTGCGTTTCCCACCGGACGCAACGCCCTGATATTCCAAAAAATTTAGGAAGGTTTGGCGCCCCGTAGGAAATTCGAACCCGTCCATCAATATCGCAACAAACTCTTGAATAACCGAGAATTTTGACAGCGCTTTGTCTTCGTAAACGCTTCATTTGACTGGAGCGTTTGACTGGAGCGTTTTGCACCTGCCGACTACCGGCTTGTCCAGCGACAAGCATGTTCCCGAGCCTGGCCCGCCTTCGCCTCTGCTGCTTTAACAGGCTCGCCAGACCATGCCACCATCAAAGCCCGCGCATCCGAAAGCGCGTGGTGTAGAAATCAGCTTCTGCTGCGGCACCAGCTGCATGCTGAGGGATGCGGGACCAACGAGCTGGTCATCCGCGCACAGGAAGGGAAACAGCGTCAATCGACAACCCATTCGCAAGTCGCATGCCTTGCGGCCGAGTTTTCGAAATGACCCGCAATATAGGGTTCATTCCTGTTTATTCAGGGATCCCTCTTTAGGTGAAATTTTTTTTCTACTCGGTCTCAACGGCGTCCTTAGCCGACTACTCGACACAGGACGGCAGTTTCCCCTTCGCACAAGTTGATGTCGTCAAGCCGACTTGCCTAACAAGAATCGCATGACCACCAATTAGTGCAGGGGGACGGAGCGCTGCTTTGCGCATGCGCGCCGCGCATGGATCGAGGCAGATTCTCAAAAAGCGCCTCCGGATAAAGTGTAATTACCGGGAATATCAGGGGGTGCGCCTTCGGGATTCAGGGAGCTATTCGTCGTCGGTCTTGACGGAGGAGGGTGCGCTCAGCGACGCCATTCCAGCTCGCAGACTAAGTCTCAGGCAGGCGCCTTGAGTCATCGCCCTGACGTGCGATCTCACCAAAAATCGCTCGCAAACTTTGCGATCGCGGATCAAACATTTCCAGATGTGCCCTCGCCCATTCGAGCCAACCTGAGACCGCTTGGCCCTCTACGATGACCGAGAACTCGTCCGTCCGGCTTTGGAGTAGTGCAAGAAATTTCTCGACTTGCTCCACAGTCGCCAATCGCTGCGCGAACTCAACTAACGCGCTCCATCGATTGCGCTCAACCCTTTGTCTTATTGCCAGCCTCGGGGCGAATGTCGCACCGGTGCATTCTTCCGCTTGGGTTCAACAACTATGTCCCCGGGGGTATTCTGCGGACGCCTCGGTAGATCGAACGCGACGACAGCCTTCCCGGCTTCGATCCGTTGCCAATAGCGGCGCTGAGGATAGGGAATCGCCAGCTGACGGCAGATTCCTCGAAGACGTCTCTGGGTAATTCCAAGTTCGTTCGCCAGAACGCGGGACTCTGTCTGCCAAACGCGCCGATGCAACTCTTCGCGCGTAAGTCTGATGGGAGCGGTCTTTTTCGGATCGTTCATCCGATCCCCACCTGGAAGTTCTGGACGCGTGAACCGTCAAAAACGGTCCTTTTTTGTGCAGCGTTGTTGCAGGATGGTTAGTACCCAATAAGCTCGGGGTTACAGGGACATTCGCAATGAAAAACGCGCCCTTGCAACCCGGAGCAAAAAGGACCCTTTTTGATACTTTTCCACTGCCTTCTCGTGCGCCGACTTCCGACGTCTGAAGAAGGTGCTGGTGTAACAGGGTTTTGGGAATGCTGATTGGGTATGCGCGCGTCTCGACGGATGACCAGAACCTGGATCTGCAGATCGATGCGCTCAATCAGGCAAGATGCGACCGCATTTTCTGCGACCAAGGATATTCAGGAGTCCTTCGAAGTAGACCAGCACTCGACGACGCGATGCTTCTTCTGACGCCCGGCGATACTCTCGTCACCTGGAAACTCGACCGCTTGGGACGAAGTCTTTCGCATTTGATCTCTCTTGTAGCTGAACTCGAGGTGAGGGGCGTAGCGTTCAGGTCAATTTCTGATGCTATCGATACACGTACGGCGGGTGGCAGGCTTCAGTTCCACATGTTGGGTGCGCTGGCCGAGTTTGAGCGCTCGTTGATTAGCGAACGTACGAAAGCGGGAATGGCAGCTGCGCGAGCAAGGGGTACGAGGCTAGGGCGGCCCGCAAAACTTACTGCATGAGACGTTGATCTTGTTCTTGCTCAGTCCCCCGTCCGCGTTTCGGCCGAGGCTGCGCGCAACCTGGATGTTTCGCGGTACACGCTACGGCGAGCTATCTCGATACGTCGAAAGCGCTAATATGCCGACAGCGTAAGGGATGTCTGTTGCGCTGCACTGCTAGACGTTCAATCCCGAGCCTGTGTGAAAACGTCCCCCGCCGGCGAGCCCTTAGAAAACCATTCCTTGGGCTGGCTCCCCTAGCCATCACGAGCGGAGATGATCGCGCCGAGCAGAGCGCTCGACGTCCGTAGCGCACGCGACTTGGAAAAATCTTCTAGCGGAGTTCGACACGCTGCCGTTTTCACACAGCCACTCCCACTAGCTGACATCGATATCGCGAATAAAACGGATGAACGGCCATCATCGGCGACGTCCGCTTACAAAGCAAAAGCAGTCATTGTGCTCGCGTGGCGCACACCCGATCATCATGCCGACCAGGAACACCGTCGGCATCAGTCGGTTCACGAAGATCGCGAAGAGATCAACCTCCTCGGGCCGCCCGCCTCAGACTATCAGAGGCGCCGGCGCCCGCCGGAACGACCTCAACGGGCCTTTGTTCTCCGAAAAGCTTCTCCCCTAGATTGAGAAGGATCGGAGCGGCGATAAAAATTGAGGAACTCGTTGCCAGAAGCAAACCGAACAGGAGGACCATTGCGAACTCATGCACCGCCGGTCCACCGAACAATGCCAAAGGAACAATCGCCAGGAAAAGCCCAATGGACGTCGCCACGGTCCGCGCGAGGGTTTCATTGATGCTGAGGTCGATCAACTGACGCAACGGCATTTTTCTAAAGCGATGAAGGTTCTCCCGCACGCGGTCGTAGACGACGATCTTGTCGTTGATCGAGAACCCCATGATGGTGAGAATCGCAGCAATCGAAGTCAGATTGAATTCGAAGCCGGTAATGGCGAAAAAGCCGATCGTCTTCGTCAGATCCAGAAACATCGTCAGAATGGCGCCGACGCCGAATGGCCACTCGAACCTGAACGCGATGTAGAAGAACATTGCAATCGCGGCGAGGCCTAATGCCATCAGGCCATTCTGCAGCAGTTCGCTGCCAATCGCCGGCCCCACGACATCGACGCGTCGAATTTCGGCTCCTGGCAACGCCTTGAGGATGCTCTCTCGAATAGATGCGATGCCCGCCTGCTGGGCCTGAGTATCGCCCTTGGGAGGTTCAAACCGCACGAGCACGTCGGTAGGCGAGCCGAACTCTCGAACCTGCACAGGTCCAAATTCCAGCGCACTTAGCCTGTCGCGCAACCCGGAATGATCGATAGGAGCCGGAGCACGCGCCTCGACGGCAACGCCTCCGGAAAATTCAACGCCCATTCTGAGGCCTGGATAAAACGCCAGTCCAATCGAAGCCAAGCTTAGCACCGCTGATACGATCAGGCCCGAGTAACGAGCTTTCATGAACGGGATGCTGGTGCCTTCGGGCAGAAGATGCCATCGCGTGCCAATCTGCAGCGACTTGGGGCGCTTATTTTGCAGCCAGTAGGACGTCAACAATCGGACGAGAACGATTGCTGTGAACATCGAGATGATGATGCCCATGCTGATCGTCAGGGCGAACCCACGCACGGCGCCGGCACCGAATATAAAAAGGATCAGCATCTTGATCAGTGTCGTCGCATTCGCGTCGACAATCGTGCGATAGGCTCGGCGGAATCCGCTCTCAAGCGCTGAAATGACTCCGCCACTCTTTCGCGCCTCTTCCCGGCTCCGTTCGTTGATGAGGATATTGGCATCAACGGCCATTCCGAGGGCCAGCAGGATGCCGGCGATGCCCGGTAAAGTGAGCGTCGCTTCGAGCAGCGACAACCCCGCGAGGGTCAACGCGAGATTTGAGAGCAGAGCTATCGCGGCGAAGATGCCAAACCGCCCGTAGATCGCGATAACGAAGCCGATCACTAAAATGAAACCCGCGCAAACCGCCATGAGGCCGGATCGTATCGATTCAGCGCCAAGGCTTGGACCTACCGTCCGTTCCTCCACGGCGTTGAGCGGAGCCGGCAACGCGCCGGCCCGCAACAATACAGAAAGATCGTTCGCACTCTGTGCTGAAAAATTGCCGCTGATCTGGCCCTGGCCACCAAGAATAGGCTCACGGATGACAGGTGCGCTGATCACCTTTCCATCGAGGACGATAGCAAAGGGTTCGCCAACGTGATGCGTGCTGACATCGGCAAAGCGCTTGGCGCCAACACTGTCGAGCCCGAAATTCACGACCCACTCGCCCGTTCGCGAGTCCTGGCCGGCACTGGCTTTCGTCAGATTCGCGCCGTCGACTTCGATGTGCCGGCGGACCGGGACGAGCCCTTCCTCGCCGCCATTCTCAGCGCGCGGCAGAAATTCCGTCTCGGAGTCCGCTTGTGAGCCCTCTGGCGCTACAAGACGGAACGTCATCTTTGCGGTCGATCCGAGCAGGCGCTTGATACGGTCAGGATCGGAGATGCCCGGCAATTCCACGAGAATGCGGTCTTGTCCCTGGCGGGCAACGACGGGCTCGTTGACGCCAACCTCATCGATCCTGCGCCGGACGATCGAAACCGACTGCTCGGTCGCCTTGGAAATTATATCGGAGATACCGGCCGATGAAAGTTTCAGGTTGAGTTGGTTTCCGTCGACTTTCAAGTCGACCAGCCGTGCGCTGCCAACGTCGCCGCTCTTTGCAATTATGATCTCCGCGAGGGCTCTCTCAGCTGCGCCTGCATCGGCCTCGCTCGCGAGCATCACTCTGACGCCCTGATCCGTGGCAGCGATGCCTTGGTTCGGCACATGTGCTTTTATCAACGCTTGCCGGACCTCGGCGCGCATGCTGAGCAACCGCTCTTTCACGACGGTCTTGGTGTCGACCTCAAGGACAAGATACGACCCGCCCTGCAGATCGAGACCGAGATTCACCGTACGTTGTGGAATCCATGCGGGCAGCGTTCCGGGCTTAAGAAAGTTCGGCACGCTTAGGAGGACGCCGAGGAAACAAACGCCGATGATCAGCGCGGACTTGAAGCGCGAGAAACGGAACATCGATGCTTCCTAAAGCGAACGCAGATACAGGCAACGATCGAAGACGTGACGTCCGGCGGTCGCCGCTAGAGCACGAGTCCTGCCGTAATCGCTCAAGCGGTTGAGCGGCCGCGACGCGGCGTCATCGGAATCAATGAGATTTGATGGTGCATCGCTTCGTGTGCCGACATAGGTCTCAAGAAAATGCGCAAGTGCCGCGAGCGCTATTCCCACCGCCGCCGCGCCGAGAAAGGCCACCGCCACTGCAACCCAAAATGGATGCTGAAATGGAGCGAGTCCATCCATGAGAGCGTTGAAGCCCGACATCGGAAATACCTCAAATGACGTATCGAAAGCGCCTGCGCAAGAACAGCCGGGACGCTCGCACACATCGCTGTATGAATTCGATGGAAACGGAGGAGCATAATTGTAAGAGAGGAATATAAAACACGGTGCGTTTTATAAAATGCGCGGAGTTGAAATCGACGCTGAACGCCGCAGCAACGCCCGAAACAAAGACACTTCTGAGTGAAGTACGCGAATATAAAGTAACGTCGGCGTGCTGCCTGCGATGCCAGCTTTCCGTTATGAGATTCTTAGAATTTCACCGCTCCGGTACCGTTGAGCTTTAACGGTCTTCTGACGAAGTTTTCGGCCCGGGCAGCATCCTATCGCTGCTCCAACGGAGACCAAAATGCTTCACATCGATGACATCAAATACTCAAAACTTCGCTCGAAACGTAAGGCCCTCGGGTCGGATGCGCACGAATTGGTCAGCGTTCCGAAGATCAGATCTCTTAATTCGTCGCCCGAGGGTCAAACGGCAAGCGCGTACAACTACGTCGGCAATGACTACGGCAGTTTCGCAGATGGGGATGGCGACAAATTAAACCCAGAACCGGCCACGGCTCACCGTTTCGCCCACGCCGATACGATCGTTTGGCGGGCGGTTCGCAGCGCGCTCGATGAGCTCCGCAAATCCGGGGCGTCAGAAGTACGCGTCCTTGACGCCGGCTGCGGCCCTGGGATCTGGACGAGAAGGATTGCCCATTACGCGAACCATATCGGGCTTGTGGCCACAGTGGTTGGCTTCGATATTTCCACGACCCAGCTCGAAATCGCGCGCAAAGAGGCGGAGCGCTGTCTGGCCCACTTTTCAAGTGAACCCAAACCAACTCTGGAATTTCAGGAGCGAGATCTTTCCAACCCGTTGCCCTGGGCCGCCAGATCGTTCCAACTTGTACTTTGCAATTATACGGTCCTCAATCATCTCACCGAACATTCGGTGCCCGCAGTTATCAGCGAACTCTGCCGCGTTTCGGCCGGCCAAGTGATCGCAACTCTGCGGGCCGTCGGAAGCGCTGCCTCAGCCTGCATCATAGGCATGGAGCACGTGCGGGAGTACCGCCACGATCCTGCGCGCGGTCATCTTGCGCTGACGCTCGATGACGGTAGTCAGCATCGGCTTCCCATGAAGATGTATTCCGCGCAAGCGCTCGAGGCGATGTTCCTGCCCCACGCCGACATTGTGGACCTCAGGGCAATAGACCTCTTCGTGAACAGGTTCGCGGCGGACGAGAACTGGACATCATGTCTTCTCGACCGTCTACCGGACCGGCCGAGCTTCGTAGAAAAGCTAAAGGAGATGGAGGAAGGTCTCTGCCGTCTGCCGGGCTGGATCGATCACGGAACGCACGTTCTCATCGTCGCAAAATCAAAATCATGCGCGAGCGGAACCTCAACTGAATCGGACCAAACACACCCTCAGTCGGGCTTGATTACATCCTTTGCCGAATTCCTCTCCAACAAATCGTGACGAACACTGATGCCTTGCCTGTGCCGAAGCGCATGGACGCGCCTCGGCGCGGACAAGTTGGAGATTGGAACGATTTAGGACGAGGGGAACGCGTGTCGGAAATTATTGGCTGGGTCGCTATCGCCATCGCCTGCGCCGCCTGTGCTTGCGTAATCAACTCTGCATTCGATGACGAACAGTAATTTCCGTGCGACGCAACGGCCCAGCCAGCATCGGGCTTATGATTTTCATATGCGAAATCAATTTGGCCATCATAGCGTTCGAACGACACGTCGCCTATCTCCTTCTGCTGGAGGATGACCGCGAATGGTACCAATCCTATCAAAATTTGGCTCCGAAGTGAGCGCGCAGAATTCAATAAGCTCGGGACTCACTTTCTTCTGCTGCGCACGTCTTGCGGAATTGAACTCAATCGCCGAGCGGGCCAGCCGGAGACCTTCTGTTCCTGATCAAACGCGTTCCGATGCGGGAGCCACACACGGCCCGGCATCTGCCCCAACGCGTCGACGATAGATCTCTTGTTTCGGGAGAAGCTGACAAACATGTTCCATAGCCAACCACAAATCCAGAATGCGATCGTCTACATCGAACAAGAAAAGAATGGCTATTGGTCGGTGACCGATGCCGATCATCGGTTCGGGGGTGTCTTCGGAAACCCGAATGCCGCGATAAAATTTGCCCGTGAAGAAGCTGAGCATCGCAAGACTTCGATCGTGATTGCGCCGACTTCTCACCCCCGGGCGGATTCGGAATTGAAACGCTTCTCCGCCGGAGGCGGCGGCCATGGAAACAATGTATTGACGCGTTGACGTAAGGCTGGCGCGTGGATCTGGTCGACGACGTCAGGTCTTGGCCCGAAGCGTCATTTGACGGACGTCTGCTTGGGATGGCATTGCGGGCGTCGCGCTGACGCACCAGGACGTCTTACGCGTTCGATGGTGGAGGTCCGCTTCCTCGGCAGAGCGGTCTCGGGCGTCTGCCTGCTTTGCCGAGAGAGCGGACATCGGGTGCGAGGGCAAACAGGATGTCCAGCGGCTTCTTTTGATACGTCTGCTATGACGCCGACAGAAGACACATTCTCTATGACGGCTCGGGGCCAAATGCGGACCTTGACGAGCCTATGTCGTTGCTCGAAAGCGTCTACCATTCTTCACGGTATATCTCAGCGCGTTGTTGATATCCGCCCCGTCGGAACGTTGAACTCCGGGCCACCGGGTGATCCGCCATGAGGTTCCGACCATCCCCTGCTTCCAGTGTAGAACGAATTGCGACGAACGAGCTCAGTCACGACCTGCCTCGTCTCTTAGATCTCCGTCTTCCCCAATCGTCTCGTCCGCACCAGCGGCACGACCCAAGCCGCGCTTAAATATATTGCGGAGGCAGTGAAAACTTCGAGAGGCCGAACCCATGCGGGATGATCGTAGAAACCGTGATCAGCAATACCGATGATGCCGGCAGTAAGATAGGCGAGCGAGATTGCTGGAAAGATGGACCAGGATATCGGATTAGGGCGCAAGCTCGCCCAAGGAACCGCCCAAAGAAAGTACCATGGATTGATGACGGGCGCGAATAGCAGAAGTGCAATCAGCCAGATGTCCGCAGGTGGGAAAGTATCCCGTTCCCGATACAGCCAACGAAGCATTAGAGCGCCGCTTAACGCGCATCCCAACGCGAGGCCGAGTATCCGGGCAGCAGCATCCCCTGCCAACTCCTTCAGCACAGCAAAACCCAGCGAATTGAATTCAAACCATTGCGCGAATTGTTGCAGCCCTGCCTGCTCGGTCGCGCCGGTCAGTATAAACGGCGCATACAGAGCAACTAGTGCGGTTCCGGCGCCGAGAGAAACCAAGCACCAGCGGCTGCGCACGAAACTTGGAGCAATGATGATCGCGAATGGTTTGCAGGCCAACGCCAGACCGAACGCCAAGCCGCTTCCTATAGAACGTCCCTTACGAAGCAGAGAAAAGCTTGCCACCGTTAGAAAAGCACCCACCACATCCGCATGCGCATTGAACGATATTTCGAAAATGACGAGCGGGCAGAGCGCGTATCGCAGTCCGGCGCGATATCCGCCCAGCCGGGCGACGAGCGCCCAGAGGCCCAAATCAAAAATGACGAATAGCGACTTGAGGGCGGTTAAGCTTGTCGGGGCGATCCAGGCCGACGCCGCGAAGACGTATTGAAGGGACGGCGCATAAATGGTCGGAATTTCAGGATTGTTGATCTGGGCTAGGACCACACGCCAGGCAGGGGCAACGCTAGCCTTTTCGAAATACGAGAATGGAGGTGCTCCGTAGGGAGTACCATCAGCCAAGAATCTGAAGCCGTCCCAAAGATACCGCGCCCAGTCATCTTCGTATACGGGGTGGCTCCAGATCCCAGCCATACGGACCGCGATGGCGCACGCTGTTGCCCATCTCAGCGCAAATAGCGGGAGCTCTTGACTGGCGAAGAAGAGAGCATAGGCAAGCCACGCTATCCCCATTGACATAACGAACGATAACGCGTGCACGGGAGGCGATTGCGCTAACCACGCGAGCGCCAGAAATGTGGTCAGGATCAGCGTTGAGCCGACCACACTGCGATTGATGGCAAAGAGCTTCACGCTTCGAGCAGATCAATGATCCGCATCATTGAGTTTCCAATTGTAGAAGAAGCCATCAATGCTCTCGAAGTGGCTGAGCCGTTTTGAAAGCGGATCAGACGCATAGGAGCGGAGATGCGTTATGACGGCTTTGTCGTCACCTCCAAAATCCTCTTTGAACCACCTGTAGATCTCCGAAACTCGCAGTGCCTTCTCTGATGCATCGACGCCGTGTGGGTCATTGATGAAGTCGCGCGCGGCACCATCAAGCTGCTTCTCGAGCTTGGCGCCGGTGAATGCTTCCGTCTGGAGATTCGGGCAGCCTATGGAGGCGCAGTTCAGCGCGTAGTGGACGCGCGGATCGTGAAAAACCGGCCGTAGAATGCCGTGCTCAATGTCATCGAGGCTTAGTTCAACCCCCCGAAGCTTCGTAACCTTTTTTTTCCACGGGCCGCCGGTGAAGGTCGCCACCAATCCGCCGCCGAGCGAAATATCTTTGATGGACGCGACCGGATAATGATCAAGAATGATGTCGATCGTTTTGGCATTATAAAGATTGGCAAGAAGGGCGAACTGCTCCGGCCGGTCAAGTGTTGCGGGATCCACGCTCTCCAGCTGAGAGATGTAATGTTTCAAGCGCTGGCGATCTTCTGGTAGGACAGACCTGTAGTCGAAGCTGGTCGTGCCTCCGTGTTGCTTGACGTATTTGCCGAGAATGCCATCCCAAGCGGAGTGGTCGATTACAACGTGCGAACCGTTCGCCGCGCTGGCAAAGAGGTCGGCAGGGGCGTCAGCCCGGGCTTGATGGCTGGCCAAAAGAAACGCGATGCAAAGCAAGCTTCGGCGCAGGAGCAGCGCGAAAAAAGCGCCGGTCCGACGCATGGTCTCTTGTGTTGTAAACATGAGCCCCCGCTCCCTTATGTTTGGGTCTTTGCGAATTGTTTTAAGACGAATGGTGCCTCGGATAGGTCGCCCGGTGTTGTGAACGTTATCCGTCAACCCGGCACGACGCCTTTCCGAGGACGCAGAAGCGCGAGCAATGGCGATGATTGAGGCTCACTGTCGACCTGGCGTCATCGAGCGTGCTGCCGAGTTCGAAGTCCTTCGCATAAGGAATCAAGGTACACGCGACGACAGCCGGGCTTTCTTCGCCCTTGCGTTTGAGAACCATACGCGACGAGGCACACATCACTTGGCGGGGACTAAGGTTCAGCTTCTTCCAGCATCCCTCGCTAACCTCTGGCGTGTTGTCGTCATCCAGCATCTCGGGGAACAGGATGAGGCGCGCACTGTCGGTGGCATCGATGTCGAGGCCAACTTTGGAGAAAAGCCGCTGATAGCCACGGCGCATCTCACCCTCGTCGATATTCCAGAGAAGCCTGCCTGCTATGGATACGTCAAAACCGTGCTTTGCGAGCCAGGTCAAACCCTCCAACGCAGGCCCCCAAGTGCGAGTGCCACGAATTTCCTCATGACCTTCCTGCTTGTAGTGGTCGAGCGAAACACGCAACGATAATCGACCGGGAAAGCGGGTTTGCAAATCCTGCAATGGTCCGCGATGCCTCTGCATCGGGCGCATTGCATTCGTCAGCACGAGTACTGAAAAGCCATGGGACAGGCTATCACCGAGCATGCCGATGATGTCGGGATTCATGAAGGGCTCGCCTCCCGTGAAGCCGATCATGCTCGGCTTCTTTGGGATCTGACGCGCTTCATCAAGAAACCGGCCGACCTCCGCTCGCGTGAGGTAAACGAGCTGGTCGTTCTTGGGAGAAGAGTCGATATAGCAGTTTTGGCAGGCGATGTTGCAGAGAGTGCCAGTGTTGAACCACACAGTCTGGTAGCCCTGAAACGGAACCTGCGCCCTAGGCTCTCCGGTGATCGTGACGCGGGGATCAGAGAACTTGCGCAGCGCGGCAGCCGGCGCAGACACAGTCGATTCAAGCACAGCTATCGTCATCACATCTCGCAGCAGGAAGTAACGGATGTTGGAACCCAGCACGTCGCTGTGCGCCCCGTCGCCACTCCATGCGAACTCCGCCCTCGACTCATCGTTTAAAGATCGAGCTTCAGCAGTCCAACGAAGAAAACAGAATATGCTTAGGCCTGGCGGTGATATTGCGGAGTTCAGTGCAACTGACGCAGGCCGCTTAATAGCCAAAGCAGATGGTGTGTAGTCGAAGGTTTGCGCGGCTCGATATCGCGGTCGTGCTCCGGCGCGCCCCTCACATATTCCCGCCGCTTTATTCCAAATTGAACAATACTCAGCAGATAAGATTATTTCCTGTTTCGTCGCTGAGCATATAGCGAGCGGAGGTCGAGTTGTGGCGACGCCATGACCAAAATGGGGAAATAAATGCGAACTGGTATTGTGGGGATAGCAGTGTGCGTTCTCGCCGGGCTTGTGGCGACGAATGCCGCGAACGCGTCCGGCAGCTATGGCGGCGCCAACGGATTCACTCCTCCGAAGAGCAAAAAAGAATCAAAACCCGCGGAAGCTTCCGAGCCGAAGAAAGGTTCGGAGCCGAAGAAAGAGAAGAAGAAGAAGTCCAGCGGGCTCAGTGCGCCTGGGGACTATAGCCGGAATTCATAGAGAACTTGAGAATGCCCGTCCGTGGGGGAGGGCGTCGACAAAGTCGAGTATGGGGGTTGCATAGAAATGAAGACTATAGTTCAAGCCGCGCGCCATTCGGGGCTGCGGCTGGCGGGAGCTGTGGCATGCTCTACAGCTATGATGACGATCCTCGGGACGTCTCAGGCCATGGCGCAGCAGTCTGCCTATGTGCCCAACAAAGGGGAACTCCAAACGTCGGTTGGAACGGTCTATCAAGACTACAATAGCGCGTGGCAAGGCAAGAGTTTCCAGGAATATCCGCGAACGACAACGATCCAGGAATATCTGGTGTCGATCTCCTACGGCATTACCGATGACCTATCGTTAGATGCAAGCACAGGCTACGGAACGCTCACCGGTGGTCTTTCAAAAGACCCCAATAGGGCTAACCCGAACGGCTGCTGGAACCAACCCCTCAATACGCTTGCGGGGCGGCAGTGCCAGGATCCTATTCCGCAAGGAAGCCGGGACGGTCGCCTCGATTCAACCATAGGCCTCCGCTACCGCGCGATCAGAGAGGACTCTGAGCGGTGGAATAGCTTGCCCTCAATTGCGATTTACGGCGCTGCGATCATTAAAGGTGACTACGAGCCGACGCCACAGGCGCTCGGTAACGGTGCAAACGGATTTAAAACCGGGGTGGCCCTCGGGCGGTATTTCAAGCCGATCGACTTCGGGATCAATGCTGGCCTCGAGTACCAGTTTTTGAAAGGTCCGCAAGACGTCGTGCCGAACAATTTGAACGGAAGTGTCGGTATTTACAAATTCTTGGGACAATATTTCGTTTCGAGTGGCTATCAGTTCCAGCACAGCCAGAGCGGCTGGGATACGGGGCAAGGGCCGTTTCCATCCAATCCGGACAACTTGCCGGCTAACTTAGTCGGTCCGCCGGATAGCCGCGACTACAATCGTATGCTGAACGCAGTGGGCCGAAAGGAAAATTGGCAGAGCTGGCAGTTAGGCGCCGGCTATGTGACGGAAGGCGGCACGGTCATTTTTGCTTCCTACACCGACGTGTTCGACGGCCGAAATACGGCCGATCGCTCGACATGGCAGCTAAATGTGACGGTTCCCAATCAACTTTTCCACCGGGACTGACAGCTGTATCCGACAGCAGATTGTATCCGGCTTCGTTGAAGCAGTGACTTTCTGATCTCTGCACTCGACGAAGCCGGAAACTAAACCAGCTGATCAAAAAATTAGGATCATTCCCGATGAGCCCGCGAGGATTGAGCATCGAGGATATCTTCGTATTGATCCCCGCGCTTAATGAAGCCGAGTCGATTGCCTCCGTGATCGGCCGTCTGCGGGCTTTGGGGTGCTCACATATCCGAGTGATCAATAACGGGTCGACGGATGATACGGCTGCAATAGCGCGTGGCGCCGGCGCTGTTGTCATCGATGAGCCGGTCGCTGGCTATGGAATGGCCTGTTGGCGTGGATTGCAAGATCTTCCAGAGCATGCCCGGTGGGTTCTGTTCTGCGATGCCGATGGCTGCGATGAGCTCGAAGCTCTCCCACGCTTCATCGCGGCCGCGAGAGAGGGGGCGGACCTCGTCCTCGCAGATCGTCTGAGCTTGTCCAATTCAGCGGAGAAACTGACGTTACCACAACGTTTCGGAAATCGCTTGGCTGTGGTTCTTATCCGGCTGGTCTGGGGAGCAAGGTTTAATGACCTTGGTCCGATGCGCCTCGTCAATCGGCTATTGCTTCATGAGATTGACATGAAGGATCGCGGGTTCGGCTGGACTGTCGAAATGCAAATTCGAGCAGCCCAGCTCTCTGCCTGCTTTACGGAAATACCCGTCGCCTATCAATCGCGGCGGCACGGACGTTCCAAAATTTCCGGAACCGTACGAGGCGTGATCATGGCTGGGACGACAATTCTCTCAACGATCGCGTACCACGCGCTTTGGCCGCGCGGTGCCGACCTTAAAATCGCTTCTCTCAGGAGAACTTTGTAGTGGCACGGACACCTATCATTATCGCCGCACTTGCGATCGCCGCTGCTGCGTCGGCGTACGTCTTCGGCTTGGGGTCGCATGCGAATGAAATGCTCGACCTGAACGAGATGATCGAGACCGTTCATCGCAAATTCCCCGACGTCAAACATGTAGATACGGGGGCTGTAGAGCGGCTTCTGAAGAGTAACGATGCCGTTCAGGTCATCGACGTCCGCGAACCCGAGGAGTTCAAGGTCAGTCACCTTCCAGGCGCCATCAATGTTCCACCAGGATCATCGGACGATGACATCCTCGCGAAGATCAAGCCGGACCATCCCACGGTCGTCTATTGCTCGGTGGGATGGCGCTCTTCCGAGATGGCCGAGCGCCTGCAGGCGGCAGGACGCACGAACGTCGTCAACTATGCAGGATCAATCTTTGCCTGGGCGAATGCAGACCAACCCTTGGAGTCGAGTGGGGGCGTCACCAAAGCCGTTCACCCCTACGACAAACATTGGGGCCGCTATCTAAAACCCGAGCACCGCGCCTTCTAAGCATTGGGTCGCAGCCCGAAAACTCACCCATCTTGTTCTGGAGACATCAAATGCACATCGACATCGTCAAGGAGTACTACGGCAAGACCCTGAAAACTTCGGGCGACCTGAAGACCAAGGCTTGCTGTACACCGGACTCAATGCCGGAACGCGTCAAGGAGCTCTTGAAGAACGTCCACGAGGAGGTCATCGCAAAATACTACGGCTGTGGTTTGGTCGTGCCCGAGCTTCTCGAAGGAAAACGCGTACTCGATCTCGGATGCGGGTCGGGCCGAGACGTCTATGCCTTGGCGCAGCTCGTCGGCCCGAAGGGTGAGGTCGTGGGCGTCGACATGACGCCTGAACAGCTGCTCACGGCGCGCGAGCATATCGATTGGCACATGCAAAAGTTCGGGCATGAAAAGACCAACGTTCGATTCTTGCAAGGCTTCATCGAAGCGCTTCCCAGTCTGGGGCTCGAGCCTGAGAGCTTTGACGTCATCGTTTCCAACTGCGTCGTGAATCTTTCCATCGACAAACCGGCTGTTCTCAAAGGCGTATTCGATCTCTTGAAGCCGGGCGGCGAATTCTATTTCGCAGACGTCTACGCCGATCGCCGGTTGCCGTCAGAGGTGCGGGATGATCCCGTCGTCTACGGAGAATGCCTCGGCGGCGCTTTGTATTGGGGTGATTTCCAGGCGCTTGCGAAGGGAGCTGGTTTCGGCGATCCCCGCCTCGCGACGAGCCGCAAAATCGAAATCGACGATCCTTACGTTCAGAAGAAGGTGGGCTCGGCGCAATTTTTCTCGGCGACCTATCGTCTTTTCAAAATCGCCGGATTAGAGCCGGTCTGCGAGGATTACGGTCAAGTCGTCGTATACAAAGGTGGGGTGCCCGACGCAGAACATGCCCTCACGCTGGACGGACACCATGTGATCGAGAAGGGCCGGTACTTCCCGGTCTGCGGCAACACTTGGAACATTCTACAGCAAAGCAGGTTCGAGCCTTACTTCTCATTTCATGGAAATTTCTCGACGCACTTCGGCGTGTTTGCTGGGTGCGGAACGACAATTCCGTTTGTGAGCGAGGGTGCATCAGGCGCAAGCGCCGGCGCTTGCTGTTGAGCACGATCGAGCAAAGGCCAGCGGTTGCGATCTCTCACGTCCGGCAGGAGGTCCATCTCCGCCGGGCTTGGAAGGCCGGCCCCTCGAAGAACCAGGCATGAAGAAGCTTTTACTCATCGGCGCAGGGCACACCAATGCCCAGGTACTACGCGCCTGGGTCGACGAACCACAACCCGGTGTCGAAGTTGTCGTCGTCGCGCCTTCGACGCAGGCACCGTATTCCGGAATGGTGCCCGGATGGCTCAGCGGCGTCTACGCGTTCGAGGAAGTCTGCATCGATTTTTTTGCCTTGGCACGCGCGGCCGGCGCCAAGTTCATCGTCGATGAATTGGCTTCGCTCGATCCTGATCGTCGCATTGTCCGCTTAGCCAGCGGCAAAGAGCTCGGCTACGATATCCTCTGCCTCAACGTCGGATCGACTCTCAATCCACCGCCCCTTTCGGATACCCTCCTGTTGCCTCTGCGGCCACTTGGGCGTCTTCGATCGGCATGGGATACCTTGCTGACCACCATCGAGGATGACGCAGGAACGGCGCCATTTATGGTGACAGCAGTGGGAGGCGGCGCGGCGGGCGTCGAGGCCTTGCTGGCTTGTCTTGCGCGCCTGCGTGCCAAGCAACCGGGACGCGTCATTCGAGGTCAGCTTGTGACCCGTGGCGCATCCCTTCTGCCTGACCTCGCACCTGGGGCCGTTAGAAGCGCGCGGCGCGTTCTTGAGCGAGCCGGTGTCACGATTCATCTTGCGACGCAAATCAACGACGAGATTGCAAGGTCCAGCGATCTAATACTGTGGGCGACCGGCGCTGAAGCGCATGCTTGGCAGCGCGATTGCGGCCTTGCCGTAAGCGAACGGGGATTTATCCGGGTCGATGCGCATTTGCGTTCCGTCTCTCATCCCCAAGTGTTTGCCGTCGGCGATTGCGCCGAATGGGCTGAGCCGCTTCCAAAGGCCGGCGTGTATGCTGTCCGAATGGGGCCGGCATTGGTCCAGAACGTAAAAGCCGCGCTAAGTGGTCTAGCCGATGGTCTGGGGCACTTTAGGCCTCAGAGGAATTTTCTTGTCCTATTGGCGACCGGCGATGGCAACGCGATTGCATCGCGCGGCCGGTGGTCTGCGCACGGCGCCCTCCTCGGTCGGATGCTCTGGCTTTGGAAGGACCACATCGACCGGAAGTTTCTTGCGCTCTTCAAGGTAGCCGCCACCGGGGACGAAGAGCACCGCCCCGCCGACGTCTTCACTAAGATCGAGCCGTCGAGGAGCGCGGATGGCAGAGCTCATTAAAGCCGATTTGTGCATCATCGGCGCCGGCTCCGCCGGGTTGTCGGTTGCGGCCGGTGCAGCGCAAATGGGCGCCCGGACGGTCCTGATCGAAGCTCACCGGATGGGCGGCGATTGCCTCAACTCGGGCTGCGTTCCCTCGAAGTCACTACTCGCCGCAGCGAAAGTTGCGCAAGCTGTTCGCGATAGCGCGAAGACCGGAATTGCATTCCATGAGCCGCGCGTCGAATTTGCGCAAACGCGACGTTACGTTCATGACGTCATTCAAGCGATAGCCCCCCACGACTCGGTCGATCGGTTCACAGGGCTCGGCTGCCACGTGATCCAAGCGCCTGCGCGTTTTATCGATCGCAAAACTGTGGCGGCCGGAGATTTTCAGGTTCGCGCCCGTCGTTTTGTCATTGCGTCGGGAAGCCGACCTTACGTTCCTCCCATCGAAGGTCTCGAGAACACGTCTTACTTCACCAATGAGACGATCTTCGAAAACACGGTGCTGCCGGAGCACCTCATCATCATCGGCGCGGGCCCAATGGGGGCCGAGATGGCGCAGGCGCACCGGAGGCTCGGTGCGCGCGTAACCTTGCTCGACGCAGAACGGCTGCTGCCGAGAGATGATCCGGAAGCGGTCGAGGTTCTCCGCCAGAGACTTTCATCTGAAGGCATGGAAATTATCGAATCTGTCAAAATCGTTCGTGTCGCCTTGTCCGGTTCGGAAATCGACATCACGATCAACGACAACAGTCGCGAACGAACGCTTCGCGGATCCCACTTGCTCCTTGCGGCAGGAAGACGCGCGAACGTCGCGGGCCTCGGTCTGGAACAGGCGGGGATTAAATACGACGAGAAGCGCATTGATGTTGACGCGCGACTTCGTACGACGAACAAGCGGATCTTTGCGGCGGGCGACGTCATTGGCGGCCAACTGCTCACGCACGCCGCCGGTTATCACGCGTCAATCGTGCTCAAGAACGCGTTGTTTCGTATCCCGGCCAAGAAATCGGCGAGCGATCTCCCCTGGGTGACGTATACGGATCCCGAGTTGGCGCAGGTCGGCTTGACGGAAAGTTCGGCCAAACAGATTCACGGCGGCTCCGTTCGTGTCCTACGCGCAGATTTCGCGCAAAACGATCGCGCCAGGACTGAGGGAACCTCCGATGGATTTCTGAAAGCTGTGGTTTCGAAGAGAGGCAGGATTCTCGGCGCGACCATCGTTGGTCCGCACGCTGGAGAGCTGCTTCTGCCCTGGACCCTCGCCATCGCGCAAGGAGATAAAATCGGCGCGTTGGCTGGTCTGACGGTGCCCTACCCAACCTTGAGCGAGATCACCAAACGTGCGGCTGGCAGCTACTTCACGCCAGCACTTTTTTCACCTCGGATCCGGCGATTGGTCCGTTTCCTCGGAGTATTCGGATGACCCTGAAGCGCCTTTTGCCGCTCCTCGTGCTTGTTGCGCTTTTGATCGGCGCCTTCGCGCTCCGGCTCGATCGCTATGTCACCCTCGATGCATTGCGCGACAACAGAGCGGCACTCTCAGATCTGGTCCAGAACCACTCGATATTGTCGGGGCTCATCTACATTCTGGTCTACATCGTCGCGGTGGCTCTGTCGTTTCCCGGCGCAACCATTCTCACTCTCGCGGGAGGTCTGCTCTTTGGCGCAGCTTTGGGAGCATCCTTGACCGTGATCGGCGCCACGGCGGGCGCAACGATCCTATTCTTGATTGCCCGGTCTGCAGCCGGTGACGTTTTGCGCCGTCAGGCCGGCCCTTTCCTCGCGCGCTTGTCAGAAGGATTCAGCAGAAACGCGTTCAACTACTTGCTTTTCCTTCGGTTGGTTCCGGCGTTTCCATTTTGGGTCGTCAATCTAGCGCCAGCCATCCTCGGCATGCGGCTTTTGCCGTATGTCGTCGCCACAGGCATCGGCATCATTCCCGGAACGTTTGTCTACTCGGCTTTTGGAGCAAGTCTCGGAACGGTGTTTGACGCCGGGCGGGAGGTGCATCTGAAGGATGTCCTGAGCCCGACGCTGATAGCTGGCCTGGTCGTTCTTGGGTTCTTGTCGTTGCTTCCTATCCTGCTGAAATCGAGGGCGAGACAACCGCATTGACGTTATCGATAGTAATACCGACGTTCGAAGCTGGTGCGACCCTGGCACAGACGTTGGTGTCGCTGGGGGACGCTTGCGAAGTTCTGGTTGTCGATGGCGGCTCACATGATGACACCGTTCTGATAGCGGGGCGTGCCGGAGTTCGTGTGCTTCACACGCAAAAGGGGCGCGGGTGCCAGCTCGCGGCAGGAGCGACGAACGCTCGCGGCGACTGGCTCCTCTTTCTGCATGCGGATACCTGCCTTGAACGTGACTGGAAAGCTGCGGTCACGTCGTTTATCGAAGATCCCTCCAACACGGCGAAGGCTGCGGTATTTCGTTTCCAGTTGGATCATGGGTCCGCCGAAGCGCGACGATTGGAGGCAATAGTAGACTGGCGTGTGCGCCGGCTCGGGTTACCCTACGGAGATCAAGGTTTGCTGATCCATCGGGATTTCTATCACAGCATCGGCGGCTTTCGCCCCATTCCGATAATGGAGGACGTCGATCTTGTTCTTCGAATTGGCCGCAGTCGTTTGGAAATTCTACCGATCGCAGCAAGAACCTCGGCAAAGCGCTGGATGGAACGGGGATGGGTTCTGCGAAGTGCACAGAATATCTTCTGCCTGATCCTCTATTTCGTCGGCGTGCCGACGCGTCTCATCTCACGCGTTTATCACTGAGCAATGTCCTTAGACCGCCATCTTGTTCTGTTTACGCGCTACCCGAGCTTCGGCACGGGGAAGCGCCGTCTCGCGGCCGGCGTCGGCGGCGCGACAGCACTACGCTTTCAGAGAGTGAGTCTTTCACACACACTGCGACGACTGGGCCACGACCGGAGATGGAGAACATGGCTCGCGGTCACTCCGGATCGTTCCGGGCCTTGGCCGGGCCAGTCCGATGTCGTGCCGCAGGGCAAGGGCGACTTGGGGCAACGTCTGGCTCGCGTCTCCTCTCGACTGCCACGTGGACCGATGCTCATTATCGGCAGTGATGTCCCGGGCATCACCAAAGAGCTGGTGGCCGAGGCGTTTCATCTGCTCGGGAGGCACGACGCCGTTGTTGGTCCGTCTGCAGATGGAGGCTATTGGGCCGTCGGGCTTCGTCGCCGTCCCCGTCTAATAAATCCCTTTAGAGCTGTCAGATGGTCTTCGCCAAATGCCCTCGAAGACACCTTGGCTAATCTGCGGGGGCACTCCGTCGGCAGGCTTTCGTCTCTGGACGACATCGATGATGCCGATGCCATGGGACGATATCCAAATTGGGCCATCCTACACGCGTCGCGCCTTCGAGCAGGCCGGTGAATGACATCTCCTTTCAACGATCAACTATTCCAGGAATGCTGCTTTGCTTTCCCGATAAACGCAGTTCGCAAGATAGCAGATGTGAGCTAGGCAGAGGCCGAACGAAAGATGGGGGATAGGCGCAATGGCACAATATTCGGATTTTAGGCGCGCGGGGTCCGAGTTCCTCGGGAGCGCCTTTTTGCTTGCGACGGTCATAGGATCCGGCGTCATGGGCGCGAAGTTGGCTGGCGGAAATGATGCACTGGCGTTGCTCGGGAATACGATCCCTACCGGCGCGATACTTGTGGTGCTCATCACCATGCTCGGACCGATCTCCGGCGCGCACTTCAATCCTGCGGTTACGGGAGTATTTTGGCTTCGCGGCGAAATCACTGCACGCCTCAGCTTACTCTATGTTGTTGCCCAGATAGCAGGAGCCGTCGCCGGTGTTTTCGCCGCCCACCTGATGTTCGATCTTCCGCTTCTGCAGTTGTCCGAGAAGGTCAGAAGCGGAAGTAGCCAATGGTTCGCGGAGTGGGTGGCGACCTTTGGCCTCGTTTTGACGATCCTTGCGACCTTGAAGGCAAGACCCGCCGCAATTCCCGTGTCCGTGGGCCTCTACATTACAGCCGCCTACTGGTTTACTGCGTCGACCTCCTTTGCGAACCCTGCCGTGACTTTTGCGCGGGCCTTCTCCAATACATTCGCGGGCATCAGACTTGCTGACGTTTCACCGTTCATTGCCGCACAGCTTCTTGGTGCCGTTACCGCCCTTGCTGCTGCTCGCTGGCTTCTCGCGGAGAGGGCAGATATTGCAGAGCCCGGATTGGCAGCACCAGCGCCTGCGGAATAGGTGCGTACTAAAACCGTCGCCATCAAATCGTAAATTGGTTTTGGTGTTCTTATGCGGTTGCCGTGGGCTCTCTCAGGAAAGCTAGGCGATTGGCCACGATCACAGCCACAGAGACGACGAAGGGTACGGACATACGGGTGGTGTTCTAAATAGCCATTGAGGTGTCAAGCACCGTACTAGTTTGACTGCCTCGCGTTCGGCTTCGTTCAACACCTTCGTATCCCGTGTCTTCCGAGTAAGGCGGCCTTTTCGGCGAATCACGCGCTGATGTAAAATCTCGGGATGGAAAAATATCGTCTTGCTCTTACCGCTGACGAACAGGCGACCCTTGCGCAAATCGAGCTGCACAAGATGGACCACGCCATTTACTTGGCGAACCAACAGCCGATCCTGTCCCTCATTGCCTCGCTAAGGAAGCGCGAGGCCGTACCTGCCCATCGCCTCCGCTACTGGACCGATCCTGACTATCATTCCGGTCGGCAGAAGACCTCCCATAGAGGCATCTTCGAGCGAAGTGGCAGGCGCGGTGATGAGATCTACATCAGCCCGAGTTTCATCCCGTACTTGCGGTATTTCCTTTTCGGACCCGACCTCCCCGACAGAGTTATCGAGGACTTCGTCGATCAGGTTGGCAATCCCGATTGGGTTTCGTCCGGCGACGTCACGCCCATGTGCAAGTGTGCGCGGAAATTGGTTCGTGACCACGGCCTTGATAAGTACCGTGCATCCGATGAGTTCTTCAAGCTTGCTCTCGAGATCGGCCTCTATCTCTCCTATGCCGAGGCCGTGCGCGACGACGTGAAGGGAATGCGGTAAACAGATTATTGCATACTGCAAGAATCCTTGTAATATGCACCCATGATCGACAAAGACGCCGTCACCTGCCTTGCCGCGCTGGCGCATGACCAGCGCCTTGCCATCTTCCGCTTGCTGGTGCGGGAGGGACCCTCGGGCCTGCCTGCTGGCGAGATCGCCGATGCGGTGGAAGCGACGCCAACAGGCGCGTCATTTCATTTAAAGGAACTGGATCGGGCGGGGCTCATCCACGCCACGCGGGTCGGCCGTTACATCCGCTACGCGGTTCACTTCGACAAGGTGCGCCAGCTTCTGACCTT
>NZ_JBFRFO010000016.1:0-27449 GCF_052114865.1 Hyphomicrobium sp. 2TAF46
CTTGCTATCTTGCTATCAATGACGTTTAATTTCTAATCGTCAGCGACCGAAGCCAACGACACATGAGCTACATCGAGCAAAGTCTTGGTGCCAACGAGACGGTCCATTACGCCGCCCGGTTTCCAACTGCCCGCTACGCCGCAGCGTGGCTGGCGCTGGTGTTTGGATTAGTCGCCGGGATTGCTTGCCTGCTGTATGGCGCTCCAGCAATAGCAGCCTTGATTTTGATCTGCGCGGCCACCGGTTTCTGCGCAATCTTATACGAGCCGTGGACGACGGAAATAGCCGTTACCAATCTTCGGCTGATCTACAAACGTGGCCTTTTCCAACGGCGAACCAACGACCTTCAGCTAAGAGCAATTGAAGAAGTACAGCTGCATCAAAATTTCTTGGGACGACTACTCAACTTCGGGAATGTCGAGTTCCACGGAACTGGAGTGGACGATATACGGCTACCGGCGCTCAACGATCCCGTTGCTTTTCAAAGGGCGGTGCAAGAAGCGATTGGCGCTAATCACGACGAAGCCAAGCTTCCGGATCAAGTTTCAGTACCGACTTCCAAGGCGTCATGACCGAAGTGCGCTTAGAAAACTCCGCAAAGTGTATCACAACAGGGTCCGCCTCGAACAAGCGAAACGGGCCCTTTCTAAAGCAGGACAAATATCGCTATTGCGCTGTCCCGCCCGGCACGTTCGGCTTTGCGGCCGGACCGCTCTTGTTGCCCGGCTTGCCCTTGACGCCAGTCGAATCCTGCGACGGCTGTGTCGCCGGGTTTAGGCCCTTGCCGGTCTCTCCGGGTGAGGCGCCGGTGCCTCCCATTTTATTCTGGCCGGACGGCGTTACGGCTGGTCCGCTTTTGTTACCTGGAGCGCCCTTAATGCCAGGGCCTGAGTTTGGCGGCGTGGCAGGCGAATTCTCCACGGCGAGAGCTGGTGCAGCGGACAAAAGCGCTGCGATGGCTGTGCCGATAATGACTTTTTTCATCTGAAGAATCCTTCTTCTGGTTTCTCCTTCCAAAAAAGCATTCCCGGCAGCCGACCGTTCCATAACTTCACGCCCATATCGCACGCGAACACCACCTTGTGAGGTTCGTTGAGGGCAGCGAGAACGTATCATCTGCAGATCATCTTGCGGCGCACCACGTCATGGATCAATACTCGATGGTAGATGGCGACGGCTATAGGCCGCCCTCGGCGCCAGCTTCTTCGTATTTCATGTATTGAAGTTTGCAGCTATCGTCGCCGATCTGCATAAGGACGAGCACGTTTCCATGCGGTTTGTCCCACCACTTTGCCAAATTGATGATCGGCGTCACCGACGTCTTCGGTGACCCGTAGATATTGGAAAGTTTTCCTTGAAGCACTGGACAGTCGGCCGGCGTCACAAGCTGTAAGCTTACGTGGCTAAGTTTGTTGCTAGTGTCGAATAAAAAGTTGATGTCGAAGTCGAAGCCCTGCGATCGATATTTGCCATCCAGCAAGTTGCGAGCCTCGGCCGTGCCATGCATTGCGGGATCTGAAGCAATGTGCGCGGTATTCTTTGACGCGGAGATCACTTGATCTGGCGTCATCCCCCAACGTGTATATTGCCAGTGTGCTGCTACAGGCTGAGAGCAAACAGCTATAGCCGCCGCAAGCGCGAAAAATCGCATTTCCTTCCCCCCAGTTATGGCCGCTACTTGTCTTCGAGCGCACGCTCGACCAATCGCCGGACAGCTTGCGGACGAGTCAATTTCTCAGTCTGCTTTTTGCGCCATCCGTCGATAGCCTTGAGTTCGGCGTCATGAAAGCGAACGCCAACGAGAGTGCCGACCCCGGTGGTTTTCGGTCTTCCCCGCGATTTTTTGATAACAGTAATTGACGATTTCATGAATTAATGATAACAACAATTCGTTTGCATTTGCAAGCGGGCCTCGATGCTGCGCCAACAGTCAACGAGGCCCTCACCCCAAACACTGGAGATCGTCCAATGTCAGAGGCTGCTGATGGCCCTATCACGTCCAATGCACAACAAACACCCTCGCGCCGCAACGCTCTCAAGATTGCGGCCGGGGCGTTAGGTGGTGTCGCCACTGCTTCGTCGCTCAAAGCTGAGACCTCTACGCGCGTAGGCTGTTCCGCGCACGCTCTTCGATGCAAGGCTCTCTGGGATCACTATTGGGCCGAGTGCGGTCGCCTCGATGCTATGACCTCAGAATCGTTTGCTGAGGTCGAAAGAGCTTTAGAGCCGGGATGGAAGGCATACGAAGACGCTCGTGACAGTCTCATGCGGAACGCTTTGGCAAGCTGCGCGGCGGGAAAGGCCACGATCACGAACGCCAAGGATCTCGCGTTGTTGGTTCGCCTCGAACTTTGGGAGAATGGCGACAAGCATTCGGAGGAGAAGGCGAGTAAAGACGACCTCTCTTTGGAGGGTACGCTTCTCATCGTCATCGAGTCACTTGGGGAGGGTTCGCAGAATGTCTAACCGACAAGAAGTGAGCTTCCCGCTGGCTTATTACATCGACTGGCACGTTCTGAAGCGACTGAGCGAGCGCTGGCAGGGCACTAACCCCGCCGACTATAAATATTTTATTGCCCGGTGCGATTATCGTGTTCAACGGCTTCGCCAGGGACAAGCGGTCTTAGCGTTTTATTCCGACGGCAGCGGGCCCATTGTCGGAAGGATTAAGAGCAAGTACCCGCGAAACCCGTTGGCTCAGGTCTGGGTCGAGACGTATTACGCCAAGTCAGGAAGCGGAGAGGCAATCCGTGAACGCATAGCCGCTTTCGATGCCAACCATGTCTTGCCGATCACCGGCTATCAAGGCGTCGCCGACATTGGACCAATCCTAGCCGCGGTTGATGGGAGGAGGGCCTGATCATACCGCGAATTGGGGAGTATTTTCACCAGCGCTACACGACACCTGTGGCGCGTCTCAGAATGGAGGCGGTTGGAAACATCCGGCCGCCTCTACTCTTCACCTCGGAGCCCAACAAGGCATGTTGCGGGCTCTAATTGGCGAACCGCCATCAGCGACTAAACCGCTGAAGCGCCTCTTTCAGGCGCTCGTCGAATTTTCCTGCTATGTCGTTTCTGAAATAGTCGGGCAGATCAAAATGCGCTTTCCAAACCTTCTTCCCCTTGGTGATCGGTAGTCGATAAATATTGAATGTGATCCGCTTCTCCGATCGGATATCCGCGTAAATCACGTAGTTGGCCTCCTGCTTTTCCAGGCTCATCACGTTGGTGTCCAAGTGCTTTTGGAAGCCGAGTGTTTTTGCGCGCGCCTCAGCCCATTCAAGGCTTTCCACTTTTCGAAGTTCGCCGAACCATGAATGATACCCATCGTCGATGAGCTGAGGTGGTTCGACGGGGTGGAGCTTGTAGAGGGTTTCGATTTTTTGCCGCTCCTCCCTCTGTCTTGCGTCTTCTTCCTTCGCTGCTTTCTCCGCAATACGCTCAGCTTCTCCGAACCGGCTTTCCAAAGATTCTCGTGCGAGATCAAAAGCCGCCTCTGTGACACTGCAATGTGAGGCATTGCCATGGCCCGTTAGGTGTTGGATCAACCCCCTGGGAATGGCAAATCCGCCGGGATAGGGGCCCGAGGTCTCGCTGCCGCAAAGAGGGCAGTTAGCTCGGGGACTCCCGCCCCAATCTTCTTTGATCGCGTCGGCAGGCACGAGCGTAACGATCAGTTCAGCCACGCTCTCTCGCCACCTCCAGAACTCCTTCGTTGAAGTACATTCGTGATACGAGCGAAGTGGTTTCGCATACTGCTCAGGCATCAGACTGATAATGACGGTGCGAGCGCGCCATAGTTGTGATTTGAGCTTGCGCACTTCTGCTTCGAGCGGGTGAGGAATGTCGATTGAGAAACTCGGTCGCCTTCCGCGCGTCATGATCGACTCCCTGAACTCGGAATGCTGACCTAAGTCACTCGTCGTTATCTGCGATGGACGCGTGCTTCAAGTCGAGCCAAGGCTCATTGCCGCTAACCCGGTTGTTGAATACGGCGTCAAGCTCGTGGGTCCAATCGCCAGAAAGGTCGATCTCCAGCAATCCTGGGTCATGCGAACAGCACCAGGGTTGAAATACGACCCGACCTTCGCCGGAACCAACATCACCCAACAGTAAGAGATATTGCTCGTATCGTTCGCGCTGCAGCGTCATCATCTCTTCGATCTGTGCATCCTTCGGATCCTCGGCATCGGCATTCGCACCCATGTCGTGGTCGCTGATGCATTCCTCAATGTGAGGAAAGTAACTGGCCTGATCGAAGGGCAGTAACGTCCAAGCCCCCTCGGGAAGCTCGGTTGCCATCCAAGCGGCTGTTAGCTTCGCCTCGTCATGATCGCTGGCGCTCACCTCGATGGCGGCGACTTCAAACCGCAGTCGGCAAACCCGAACATAAAATTTCTCCTTGGAAGACATCATCAGCTCGCAGAACGGTGGACGCAAGTCTGCCTGTCCGTGCCATTATCTTGGGGCATCTTTCCGGCGGGACTGGCGGCGTTTTTTCGGCAATCGCAGTTGATGTGCAACTCAAGTCGCGTGGGTTCAGCTCCGGCTCAGCCCCACGCCCGGCAGACGATGCGGTGAGGTCCGGATCTGCTCCGCCCGCTGGGAGTACCGAGCCGGCATAGACAAGGAGCGGTGTCGGCTCACCGAGGCAATGGCGCGCAAATCTGCACCGCTCTCTGCGGCGGCCACGCAAAAGCCAACGCGCATGCTATGCCCCGAATACCGTGCTGCTTCCGTCTGGGCATCTTCCCGGGACGCGCCGAGATCCTCATAGTGCATCCCAATGCGGACCTTGACGATCTTGGCCACCGATTGCGGGTGCAGCCTGCCGCCGAGCTTCCCGCCCTTGCGCACGTGTCTCAGAAGCGGCTCGCCTTTTTTGATGCCGGCGAGACTGATCCAGGCTTCGACGGCTTGGACCGCTTCGGCGTTCTCAAGGCGAGGCACGGCGACCGTCTGGACCTCGCCAGCGGCCGACGTCTTTGCGATGGCCAAGGAGACTTCCATCGTGCGGGCCGTGATGCGCAGCACGCCATCCCCATCGCCTTGGTTCTCCAGGTCGAGAGCGACGAGTTCGGAGCGGCGAAGGGCGAAAACATATCCGAGGGCAAGAAGGGCGGCGTCCCGTACCCCAATCAAGCTCGCATCGGTGCTGTCCATCAGATCGAGGATGTCACGACCCCGGATGGGTTCGGCCTGCTTGGCGATCCGCGGAGCGGTGTTGGTGATGCCGCGAAGCGTGCGGACGATCGCGGGGGCCTTGCTGTCGAACGTCAAGCCCTGAGCGTCATGACCGGCCTTGATTGCCGCCACCGCGGTTCGAAGGGTCGAAACGGTTTGGCCTTTGGTCGCGCGCGCGCTCAGGTAGTTCGCGACCGCGTTCGGCTCGGCAGGGAAGGGCGGTGTGCTGCTGGCCTCGCACCAAGCCAACCACTGCTTCAGCTGAGCGGCGTAGGCGCGGCGCGTGTTCGGACGGGCCGACTGGGCAATGAACTTCCTCGCGTCCTCAGAAAGAGGGACAACCGCAGTCTCGGAGGGAGCGGAAAGCTCATTGACCATACCGTAGGTTTAGTAATGATAAATTTAATTGTCAACCCTTAAAATCTTTCTTTGTTCTCATTTTATTTGTTGGTTTCGGGCGCTCACGTCTCGCCTGGCCCGGCGGGATCCGGACGCATGCAAAAACTTGAAGTAGACGTCATATGTCGCTAAATACACGACACGTGTCGAGGAGCCTTGATGATGCCTGAGCAAGCGCCTGAACGGGGCACCGATGAGGTCGTCCTCCAGCGAACAGCCAAACTGCTAGGCGGGAAACCGCTGCTAAAGAGAAAACTAGAACATCCCATCGATATTCACGAGATCATAAGGGACGGCCTACCACCCGGATCTCTCACTCATCTGCTGAAAGCGCTTCGCGTTTTGAGGCGAGACGCCGACCTTGAGCAAGTTGTCGGTATGAGTGTGCGGACGATGCAACGTCTCGGCGGCAGATCAAAGCCGCTAAGCCCCGAACAGAGTGGGCGGACGGTGGAGTTCGCCAAAGTTTTAGCAAGAGCAACTGAGATCCTTGGGTCTCAGGACGAGGCCGAGCGGTGGATGAAGCGGCCGGCACTGGGGCTCGATCGCAGATTGCCGATAGAGCTACTAACGACGAATGCCGGGGCGGACCTCGTCGAAGACTATCTCACGCGACTTGAGTACGGCGTCTACACATGACGCCTTTACCGGCTCCGTTGGAGAATGGCGAGTTGGTCGCGTGGCGATTGGATGAGACGCGTCACGCAAGTACCTGGAACAGCGGTGAAGGCGCATTCCGAGTCGGCGGCCGATGGAACCATAAGGGAGTGAGGGCTGTCTATTGCGCCTTCGATCCCGGCACGGCGATTCTCGAGGTTGCTGCGCACAAAACGTTTTACACGCTCGACCGCGTATCGCACGCGTTGACGTGCTTACTGATCCATGATCCGACCGCGGTTCACATCGTTCACCCAAAGGATGTTCCGAATGCCAATTGGCTGATACCGGGGATCCCAAGTCGGGCCCAGAAGGACTTTGGCGATGACCTTCTTAAGGCTCACAAATTTGTAGCGATCCCCAGTGCCGTCACCAAGCATAGTTGGAATCYTATTTTCGATCCCGACGTTGCCGCCGGGGCTTTCAGTTTAAAGCTTCAAGAGCCATTCGCGCTCGATACCCGTTTAAATCCCTAGAATTGAAATACCAGAAAACCCAATTCAAATTTATAGGCGCCGGCGTCAAATACTCGGACGGGCGGTGACCTATCGAACGATGGGTCGCGCTTGATCCCAGCGTGCAGGAGCCGCCGAAAAATACACAAAGAAGCGGCGAGCTGACGTGCACAGAATAATTACTGCCCATCGAATTAGTGATCCTCAAACGGCCCCTTCGGCCTAGAGGCTGGATCATAGATATTGTATGTGTTTGCGGGCAGAGTTGGCGGAGCTCTGTTTTCCTTTCTTGCGAGGGCCTCCACTCACTGGGTATCGTCGCTGTTTGCCGTTGGATCAGTGGACATCGTCACGGGGAACTCCATGAGGGCAGTCGCGGTCGTTTGCGGGGCGGTGGCACTGGTGGCGAGCTCCGCCGCGCGCGCCGCATGTGGCTGCCTTTGCGTTAGTGGCTCGATGCAGCCGGTCTGTCAGTATTCGTACGAAGTGCCACCCTACTGCGCGCCGAGTACGTGTGTTGGCGCATTGCAGACAGCGCCGGCTCAATCGACGCCCCAGCCCCAGCCTATGTTGCAGATCAGTCCGACGACGCAACACGCCGCCTATTGCGCAGGGGTGCTTCGGGCAACTTTGGACCCGTGGGTGCGCTTCGTCGCCATCGACGGCAAAGGGAAGCCACACCCAATCTCCAAGCTCGTCGCTGGCCAGCCAATAAACGTGCAAGGTCCAGATGGAAGGGTTCACCAGTTTCCGCCCGGCACTCAGGTTTCGGAAATCAACGCGAAGATCACCGCGCTCTACGGGAAACCGCCGTTCGCCGCGGCCGACCTCAACGCCCTTTGGCAGCGATCCGAACGCTATAGAGCCTACCTGAAGCGGGATTTGGTCCGTTTCGTTTTTGGATCATCGGATTCCATGGTCGTGGCCGTTGCGGAGGTAAAGTCGATCAACGCTCAAGGTGCCGACGAAGCGTTCAGCAGCACACGCGACTTCAATGACAATCGATACATGGCATGCAAGGACAAATGCAACGGAGTACCCTCATGCCTCGTCGAATGCGTCGGCGTTTACAGTGTGACGGCGTCCAAGGTCCTTGGATGCCAGATACTTCCTGATGGGCTTCCGTACTGATCGGACGATTCCGTTGACGGGGATTCGAAAGTCAGTGAGATGCAAATTGCTTCGCCGCTACTGTGGGCAGAGCGGCGTGTCTATATAGGTTAAATCTACGAGCGATAGAGGGGAATAGCGTTGCAAATTGATTGGGTCTTATGTGGGTGCGTTGCCCTGCTCTCGACGGAGCCTTGTTTGGCGGACCCGATAACGATGAAGTGTAAGGGCGCGATGATGATCGTGAAGCCGCAGCCCGCTCTCACGCAGCCATGGGAAGAATCGATCTCGCTAGACCTAAAAAAACGCACCCTAGAAGCCTCATTATCCGGCCTCATTCGGATTACCCGTGAAACCCCGGCGTCATTAGATCTGGAGGCCGACGTTGATACGGATGAGCTGGGCGGCAAGTTCAAAACGAATGGCAACTTCGACCGATTGACTGGGCAGCTCTACCTCGACCACCGTGCCGTCGGAGAGGCTATAGCTTCGAACTACATATCGATGAATTGCACGCCCATGAAACCCAAGTTCTGATTTCAGTTTGCTGGCGGGACGTCGCAAGGTCGACGCGCCGGCGGTCCTCAATGATCACTATTTCAAGGGAACGCTGTGGCCAATCCAACTGGTGCTTACCAGTACGCAGCGGTTCTGCCGGCCAGTGGGTTGCCGCTCAAGCGAAAATTGTTTCGGCACCACCACCTAAGAGAATCAAAAAACGTAAGACCACAAAGCCCGCCAAGTAGCGCGGACTTTTTTTAATCGTGCGCGCTATGTTTTGTCAGACACTTCTGCTGGAGGGAGATCCCTTCAAAGCCATTCCGCAAGAACGTCAGTCCGGGCGGATTGCACCGTGCCGCCGCCAAAGCACTGCATGACTCGCACTTTGTCGTCTTCGATCGTTTGCCGAACCTTGTGGCGAAGATCATCGAGACAAAAAGCTGGCGAGCATTCGGGCACAAAAACTTCGCCGACTACGCCCTGGATCACACCAGTGACGGGCTGGGTGTCAATACAAACCAGCGTCTTTGGATCCTGCGGTGCTCCATGGACGTCCACGGTGGCCACATGAAGGAGTGGGCCGACGTTCTTGAGAAGGTCGAACAGATGGTCAGGTTGGAGGCAAAAAGGGATGGAGACACAATCCGCTCCTTTAACGGGCAAAGCCTTGAAGAGCTTGCAAAAAATGTGTCCCATGTGGGACACGAACGGATCACTTATTTGCCATCAAGGCACTCTCATCATGACGGCCATCTGGTTCGTCTCCGCAAAAACAAGCCCGACGTTTTTCGAAAAGTCGTGACGGGCGAAATGACGATGGTCGAAGCCCGTCGCGCTGCGGGCATGGCGGTCGCCAAGAACACCAACGTTGGTCGCGCGCAATCGGCGTTTCGGATGATGACGAAGAAAGAGCGCAAGGAGTTTTTGGATTGGCTCCGTACCGAGGGGTTCTTGGAAACGTAAAATAATTCGCGGGAAACCGCCTTCCTGGGCGCGCTTTCACGTGCACTTCTCACTGCCCTTGTCCTCCTTGCGGCTGCCGAGCAGATCAAACGCGTGCTAAGTTCTTCTATTCACTGGGGGGAGCTATGGCGAACACGTCGGTGGCGACATTCATCGCTATCTGGTTACCGGTCGAACTGCTGCTGTTCGGCATCATCGCTCTATTCGTCACCGCACCACCTATTCTCCGACGAAAAAAGTTGGACCCTGCTCGGGCCCAACTAAAGTCGCTTCGTATAGCGTCACCGATCGTCAACACCTTGGTCTTGATGGCAGTCGTCGCAAAGCCTTACCTTGAATACCTCCAAAAAAATAATTGGGACCCAGGCATTCTCCCTTCGGAATTGGAGCTTCCCATCACCGCAGCGTCGATCATCAGTGTCTATGCGCTTTTAGGTGCAATCCTCTTTTTCTACTTCTGCGCCGTTCGGAATATAAACGTACTGAGTGGCGAGCGACTTCGGTCGCCGTATTCAGTGCTGTTTATGATCGTTCCCATCTCAAATCTCGTCGTCATTCCCTATCTTGAATACTTCGCCTACCAGCGCAGTCGCGCTCTGCTCGCACCAAAGCACGCTTCAAAGATCCGCGCAGCGCTCCTTGTCGGTTCGGCGTTTGCATTGATTGCGTGCAGCGTCGCGTTGGGGCTCCCAAGTGAAAACACTTCTGACGCTCCTCGGTACGATCCGTTGGCATTGCTTGTGCTGACCGTTTGTACATCCGGAGCGGGTGGAATACTCACGACGCGAGTGATCAACGGCACGTTCGAAGCACAAGAGGCGCTCGAACGCCAAAGGATCGGAGATTTCAACGCCAGCGCTGTCGGCGTCTCTGGTCGTGGCCGATGGTTCGAATTGGCGAAACTCTATATGGTCGCGCTGCTTGTTGGTGTCGCATTGACGACCGCAATATTTCCAACGCTTCCCTCGCTCATTGCGCCCGAATATTTGCGGGTGTAGCCGTGCGAGATGCGAAGGCAACCTGCTGTCGTTCGCGAGTAGTAGCCCTCGGCGCGCTACGCTCCCGTACGCCTGAGGCAGCCCCCATTACGATAGCTGAGTCCTCGCACGGGCGCCGCAGGACGACCTCCGCGTACTGTTTGAGATAGAATTCGCGAAGCGTGTAGCGAGATTTTGCGACAGCTGGTGGACCAAGTGACGGCTAGGGAGAGGCTGAAGTGGCTAGAGGCACAAGGCGAACAGGCATACGATGCCATGTACGACGCGCGGTTTGGCACAGCAGGACACTACAGTGACGCTAAGGAGTTTTTCGGAGATGCGATTGCGCTCGCGCGTGAACTTGGCCTCGATGAGGATGCCGAGCGCCTAGCAAAGCGGCTCGCGCATATCAAACAAGTATACCGGTCGCAATTCTCCTAATCCTCTCCACGCAGCTATCAAAGTCGGTGGCCGTGGGCTTGCGTCAGCGGGCGATTTTCAGTTCCTTCCGGGCCTTCCATAGGTCGTACTGCGACTGAAGTCCCAGCCAGAACTCGGCCGAGGCTCCGAACGACCGCTCGAGCCGCAGGGCCATCGGTGCCGTTATGGCAGACTTTCCCTCGATCAGGTCATAGAGCGCGCGCCAGCTGATCCCCAGGCGCTCCGCGAGTGCGCTCTTGCTCTCGCCGGTGGCGGCGATGTCGTCCGCCAGGATTTTGCCGGGGTGCGCCAGCGGGAAGTCCGGATGCGGGCCGGTGGGTGTGGGTTTGCGAGCCAAGCCTCGGTCCTTTCAGTGGTACCAGGGATCAGGCCGATCGGACGCCAGCGTCCATCGAGGTAACTTGAAACCGATCACACTACCACCAAACTAAAGGTCTATTTCAAATTCCGGTTCCTGTATCTCAGATAATCCCGGAATCATCTCGGCGAGGTCTTGGTAGGCGCCGCAAACTCGTAGCCGCTCGCTTTTCGAGTTTGGCGAAGGATGCAGTCATGCCACGCGACCACGCCTCGCAAAAATTGGTGTGATGCTTCCAAAGGCGCCAGTAGGTCGATGCGTGCATGTTGCGCGGCTTGGGCGGGAATGCGCCCCGATCATCGTCGCCGGCCCCTAAGCGCCGCCGAAGCGCATCAGCTTTCCGGTGAGCACGCCAATGCGACTCTTCGCTCTGGCTGGCGTAGCGAAGGTCCGCGCATTTGCGGCAGAGCATGACGGCGGGATCTGTCCAGTAGAGAATCCGACAATTCTCTCCGCAGTGCGGGCAGCGGAACCAGCGCCGCGTGCCAAACGGTACCGATGTGTGGCCATAGCAGATCCGGGTTTCCTGCCACATGCCTTTGCGTTTCCAGAGAAACCGGACGCCCCAGGCATAGCCAACGATACCGATATCAATCGCCGGACGATCGTGGTGCTGTTGCCAATGCCAAACACGCGGCTTGCCGGTCAGGCATTGGTAGCGGCGCAGCGTGGCGAGATCGAAACTTCGAACCTCCTCGACGCGCGCATGTCGTGAGCCCAAGCGTACAGAATAGCCACTCCCAAGGCCACCCATCTCAGTGGGCCCGCCGGGGAGCTCTGGCCGTTTTGGCCGAAATCTTTTGAGAAGTCCCTTCGGACACGACGTCGTTCAATTCGCTAAGGAAGGCCTGATCATTGCGCAACTCATGAACGCGCGCCGCGATGGCGGGCCAGCGCAACAAGTCACGCGCGGCGAGTTCAACATCGTAAGTCCCGTCTGGCAGCCGGTAATGCGAAAGGATCAAGTCTTGAGCGGATCTCTTGTCATCACGATCTAGAGCATCGACCTGGATGCCGACGTGACGCATGTAGGCAAACAATTCCTGCTCGCCCTTTTCAGCGAAATCGAGGAATGGCCACAGCACCATCGCTTCAAGATTCTTGCGATCGCCGTTCTTGAGCTTGGACGTGCTCGCTGGTTTCATGTTGATTTTAACTCCTTGGATCTCATGATAAGGATGATGGGTTGCTACTCACAATGGATGCTGAGATGTCGATCCCGCTGCCGACGATGCGTTATGGGAAAGTGACGGCCGATCAGATCGATCGTGAAAAGCTTAGAGCGCTTGTCGCGCGCGAATGTCGGGAATGGGCTGAACTCTACGCGAAAGAGCCTGAGGGGGATGCGCTCGTGCGCGGGCTGATGCGCGGTGCCGAAGCCATCGTTCTTGAGCACTTGGGCTTGATGCCCCCAGCCGAGCGCGCGCGATTTGAGGTGGGCTTCGATCGCAGGGGCTTCTTTCAAGGGCGCCAGTGCATGGCCTACGTCGATTTGTACGAAGCCGACATTTTCAAGAAAGCCGTCCCCGTCGGCCGCCGGACTCTAGGGCGCCCCGCCGTCTGACCCTCCAGGCGGCTTGTTGCGCAGGTTGCGAAGTTGGCGTTCGCGGAAGTTCAGAGAATTCCGAAGTTGATTGGCTTCGCGCTGGGCAGCAGCTGCGTCGGACGCTGCGTTTTTATATCCGCGCATGATGCTCGGAACGTCGGGTAAATTGGCGGCAGGACCCTGTGGCATGTTTTGTCGATTGTAGGCCTGCTGCAAAATGCGCGCGACCTCGCTATTGGTGTCCCGGCCCCATGGGCCCGGCTCACTGAGCCTGCCGCCCATCTGGTCGAAGTAGTAGTTTGCGAGGTCAAGCTGATCCTCTTTTGTGGGGAAGCCTCGTCGGCCGGCGATGCTTTGGACAAACGGATTGGCGTTCAACGCATCGATGATCTGGTTGCGTTCGCGAATCGGCGTGATGCCGTCAATTGAGGGAACGCTCGTGCCGGGGGCGGCGGCGTTGACGCGGTCCAGCGCTTCCTGTCGAGCGGCGATCCGGCGCGCAAGACTGTCGCGCATGAACCCAAGAATGTTCCGTTCTTCCGTCGGCGACAAGTCGGCGACATCCGGGAAGGGTTCGCGGTCGATGCCAAAGCTTTTCCCTTTGGCCGCGAGATCGTCAACTTCCGAGCGCAACGCAGCGAGATCTTGTCCAGAGCCAGAGGTGTACTTTCGCGCAAGCGTCAACGCGTCGTCAACGGCCGGCCCGGATCTCGGCAACACAGGACCGATGTCAGCTGATGATCGCGAAAGAGCGCCAAACGCGGCACGCGGCGCTTGCAGCAACGCGCCGAGGCCATACTCGACCGGGCCCGCCGCTGCTGCTGTGGGCGGAAAGGCCAGTGCCGCCCCGCTTAAATTTTCGAGACCAGTTAGGGCAGCCTCGGGCCAGCGGTGGAAAGCTGGCACGAGATCAATGTCTCCGTATTTTAAAAGCGCATCGGACTCGGGGCGCGGCACACCGCGCCGGATCGCGTCGGCGGATGTTGGGGCGTTGAGATGCTCGAAAGCGTCGAGATACGCGTCCGGCGTCGGTGCGTCACCGGAAGCACCGCCGTCGGCCAACTTTCTGCGCGTCCGTTTGGGCCGAGAAGCTCCGCCACCCCCAATGCGCTGGGCGACCGTAAGCGCAATAGCAATGAGCTCGTGGGCAACTCGAGGGTCCATCGGAATGGGGCGGATGGACATGGTCATCAAGCCTTTGTTTTCCGCAGAGAGACTTTCCCGCCATGCCTGCGGCCCTCATCAGGCTGAAGATTTGAGCGCAGTCTGTTCAACATATCTAGCTCTGCTCCGCTCGCGCTGTTCAGCCTATCTGATATTCCGCTGGCCAGCGCATCGCGCAACTCAACCGGCCTTGCGCTCGAATCCGGCCTTGCGCTCGAAATTGGCAACGGACCCCCATCAGCGCGGTGAAGTTTCCGGCCTGGGCGGTCCAGCCTAGTGCGTGCGGCGTTACCCTCAACAGGGACGTTCCACACCTTGGGCTTTGCCTTTTTGACTGCCTTAGCCTCATCGGCAGCGCCGACGGCAACGTGTACGTGAACGTGGTGCTTGCTCGCCTTGGGGGCTGAGGTCTTTGAATTTCTCTTCGACATGGGGATTGTCCTTTTCAAGAAAAACGAAGATTGATCGCAGTGGCGTCTTGTCGTGTGTAAAGCCGCATACGGTTGACGCGAAGCAGACAGATGAACGGTTTTCCTCGATCTCCTTGCAATGGTTCACGCCTTTCTGTCGCGACGCGCACTGACCTTTCCACCATGCCTGCGGCCTGCATCGGCGACATCAGACGTGCTGACCTGTGACGGTGCGCCAAAAACTCGAGACCGCAGATCAGTGCCGCGCGAGCGGTCGATGAGGTCTTCAACCGCGTGTGCGTGGGCGTCCCGAGACTGTGCCTGAGCGTCAAAATTGTTGGCACGATTTTGAAGGTAAAGACTGTTCGCGCCAAAGCCTCCTGCGAGGGGGAGATCTCCAGAAATCGCGTTACCGAGTGCCGCGAGTCCATGAGCAACCGCCGCGCGCCGATCGATCGTTGCATCGCTTCTGTCTTGATCGGAAATCTCGTTCTGCCGTCGACGGTAGGCCGTATTCGGTAACGGCCCGCCATCAGCCTTGTGGCGACGAGAGGGACGGTCCAGCCGTGCGCGTGCTGGACGGCCATCGATTTCTGCATTCCAGGGCTTCGGGGCTGCCTTCGGTTTCGCGGCCCTTGGCGTGGCTTCTGTTTCGTTGTCCTGACACGCTTGAGCGGTCGTCTTCACCCGCATTTTGGCGCGTGACGCTTTGGTGCCGTGTTTTGACATGGCTAGGCATCCTCTTGGTTTTGTGCGAGCGCAGAGGTTTAAAGATTGTTGGGGCGACGAGATCGAAGCGCGGCGCGGCAGAACCGGTGGTGGTCAAACGCCTTTTGGAACGCGCAATTTCAGTTTGCTGCGCTTCGTCGGCTTTAGGGATTGAGATATCGAACCAGGCCGTCTTCGACGTCTGTCGGAATAGTGAGTCCGAGATGCCCGCCGCCCTGGAAATGTGGGCGCAAGAACAAGTCCCCGTTCATTTCGCGCCCCATGCTCATACTCGCGACTGGCATTGCCCCTTCGCTCGCGACCCCGATCGCAGCGGGTTCACCAAATGCGGAGCGCCCCTTGAGCAGAGACCCGATGACAATATTGAGAATAGATTCGTCGAACTCGAGGACTACAACGACGCCGTTTGGCTGAATGAAGCCGACGAGCATTTTTTCGCCCTCTCGCTTAGCCCCGAGTGTTGCCCGGATAGGCAACCGCAAATGTCCCGACGTCAAAGGTGCAGCGGCTGGTGCCGTTTCCTTCATCATTGTTCATACTCCGTGCAGGACCCGAGAAGCTTCTGCGGTTCGACGGGAGCAGCAATGGTTATGGCTTCACTCATATGGCGATTGAGATGACCAATCGCTCCGACGAGGTGCGCGTCGTTGGCGGCGTGGGATTCTTTGCGGAACGCATCGACGCTGGCCGTGGTTTGCACCTGTCGGCGCAGCATGTCCTTCTGATACAAATCCATCAGGCTATCGACGCAATCGTAGTGATCCACTGCGGCTTTTCCGGTCTGCGGATCGAACTCGAGGGTGATGTGTTTCCACAACCGGCACCCGTGCTCCGTGACGCACTGAAAGCACGTCTTTTCAAACCCCGTGCGGTGGCACTTGGTGGTTTTATCCGGGAGCATGGAAAGATTTCTTTCTTGGGTCAGCCCGAAGGGACACCGATCAGGCTCTTGGCGACGTCTTCCAACCATCCCGACGTCGGAGGCGCCAAAGTATGGCACCCAATGTACGTGGAGCGCCAAAGATGCACGCCGATCGTCGCCGATGTGATCCTTGAGTGGACGAAGTTCCTGTCGTGGATCCGGCGAACATCGGCCACGCAACCTTCCAGTGGATAGAAGGCAGAGCGAGGATACGCCGCGAACTCTAAACCGTGCTTGCGCACAAAGTGGGTGAGTGCATCGGGGCCATATTTCGGCGCGGGCCGCTGCTCACCGTAAAGGGGGGCTAACGTGCCTTTGATCTTGCGCGTGACCCGCCGTGTCCATGGCATCCAGGGATAGGCGTAGCGAATGAGCGGTCGCCGTCGACAGAAGGCCAGATAGTCGTGAAGTAAGGGATCCGTCTGAGGCATTCCTAAAACCGAGTTCCCCATGCGGGTGTCATTCTGCCAGCCGAAAATGTAGGGCGTGGGAGGCAATGGCTTGAGAAATATCACATCAAGGTCCGTCCAGACTCCGTGGCCTTGGGCGAGCCCTTCCAAGCGGAAATGATCCGAAAACGCCGCTGCGCTGCCACGGATGAGGTCTGGATCTTCGACCATAACGTCCCGCGCATTCAGAACGCGGCACTCAAGTGACTGCGAAAGATCTTTGCAATTACCATAGGTAAAAACTGTAACATCATGTCCAACGCTCTGTATGGACGCCACGCACAGGCGCTCCATCCACGTCGGCAGACCCATCCAGAGCGAGAAAAGCGGTGTAGGCGTCATAGATCAAGGCATGGCACGCCGCCGCCCCCGAAGCAAGCTGGGCCGGGCGCACCTATCCTAGTTTTTCGTTGCGAGAATCACAGCTGCCGTTCTGACTTGCAGATTGATGCCGTGGCTATGGGGTCCACTCCCGCCGACTGATGAGCTAGTGACTGCGGTCGGACCATAGTTATTGACCGTCAGCGCTGTCCATTTCGCGACTCCGGGTTGATCATTGCCCGATCCGCCGCAAACGGGGGCACTGATCGTATGCGTGTGGGATGGGATATCGGCAATCTGCAACGTGTACGCATCGGTGGCCGTGCGTCCGAACACCGTCGAATACGCCAGCGAACCGGACGTCACCCCTCCGCCCGAAGCCGAGATCTTCAACGCATAGTCATCAAGTGCCGAATAAATCGTCCATCCTGCGGGGGCCGCGTTTTGATAGAAGAGCATGACGGAGCCCGTGGGAATGGGCTCGAGATTGGTCAGCGAAACGCTCGAGAAGATCCGCGGGCCATTGGTCGTATCAACGATGAAGATCCCACGCCTTGATTGCGGAAGGACGACGCTGCCAGCTGACGTCGTCAGTGTGATTGTGAAATTTCCGGTCGTGAGATTTTCAAATGCATAAATCCCGGAGAAGAGGACTCCGACGTCTGGGCCGACCACGATATTCGCCGTGAGCGTGCCCGTGAATCGGAATAGGAGATTTTGCGCATTGGCCGTGCTGAGCGTGACGTTGCTCGCGCTTAGGGAAAACGTCGCAACGCCTGCGAGCATGTTGTCGAGCGGCAAAATCACGCCCTCGTTGAGTGCGGTCGGAGCACCAGTTCCCCAGGTTCCTGGGTTCTGTCCCTGGCTTTGAGCTGAAAATCCCTTCAAGGGGGTAAATGCCATTTTGATTTGCCTTTGATCAGAGCCTAAGTCGCAAGCGGGGCGCTTCTTGCGCGGGGATTAATTTGGGGACGTTTGCTAAGTGCGATGTCGTGGCCCGGAGCCCGCGCGAATTTTCGGGAGCCGCCGGCTTTGAGCTCTACTGGTCCGTTGTGGTGAACTCGTTCGTGATGCTCTCTACAGAGCCAATCGACATCCAAGCGCCGATGACCATCGTAGCTGGAATGATGGGCGATCAGACCGGTTCGACATTCGCAGGACTTTGCTTGACACACGTCAGGTTTGATAAAATCAGCGTTTGCGATCGCGCGCTGAACAGCGCGACGGGCAGCAACTTTTTCAGGATACCTTTCCTTGTAGCGCTGAACCGCAAGTGCGTTTTGCGAGCGCACCCGATCTCGTCTTCGATCGATCCGCGCGCGAGCCTGAGCTCGGAAATGCTCCGGGTTTCTTGCGCGTCGGGCTCGTCTCCCTGCGTTGATCTCGTCACGATGCTTGATGAGACGTTGACGCAAGCGATCGGCGTCACAGCGCTTGCAAGTATTGCATCGCCCTTTGCGCGCAGTCGCGCACTTTTTGAAATCGCAAAGCGGTTTTGCGGCCCCGCACTTGCGGCACTCACGAACTTCGGTGAGGGTGTCGGTAGAAATAAAAATAGCCGGCCCGATTTTTTCGGACCGGCTGTTCAAGCCATCGGATCTGAGCATGGTGTTAGCCGCTGGCGGCCCTCCGAGCTTCACGATTAGCACGGTCTCGAGCGGCAGCAGCCACGATGCACGCCAAACATTTGTCGACGTATCCGTCGTCGGAGTACCGAGAGGACGGAAAGGTCGATTTGGGCTTGACCTCGCCGCAGCAGCGACAGCGCTTGGCGGCACCCTCCACGTTAGACTGGGTCATGGTTCTTGGTCACTCATCAAACCCAACTCGCGCGCGACCCAATCCTCAACAGCGGTTTCGCGATAATAGAATTTGTGACCGAGCCGAATGCGCTTGGGAAAATCGCGCGCCTTGTCGGCCAATATTTTCCCGAGTGTTGGACGCGACATTTGTAGTAGTTCGCAGACCGCTGACGTGTCGATCAAGCCGAGAGCTTCCGGGCTGCGACGGGTCCTATCCGGTGTCGGTGCTGTTACGACGTGCATGGATGTACTCCGTGTTTTCTAAAATTAAAGCCGCTGAGCAACGCTCGTGGCGGACAGGACTTTCAGGACTTAAGCGGCGATGGATTCAGGTTCCCGGCGGCTTTCTTTCGCCGGTACCATGTGGCGCGAGAAACTTCCTGGGTAGTCCAGGGCTGTGTGATTTCGGCCGAGACATGGCCGCTCCACCGCTTCGCTGCGCCACGTCTTCCTAAAATCGATTGACGCGCGCTAAGCCGCTCGACCGAAAAGTTTCGCCAGGTCCATTTCGCGACCGACTTGGCGATCGCGCGAATTTCGCTAAAGGGAAGCGGTTCGGAAAATCCAAGATTGCAAGCACGTCCGGCCTGCTCGAGCCGCAACTGAAACTCGGCGATGGATTTTCCCGCCTTTTTGGCGTCCAGAACTTCGCGATAGGCGATGGTGCGAACGGTGTCGAAGCAATCGCAGTTCCGTCCGAGCCCGTGGACGTTGGAAATTTCAGCTCGTTTGTCGCGCTCAAAAAGCCAAGAATCCAGCTCTTCCAAGCTGTATGGCTTATCGCGTCGCCACTCGACGTCCCAGTCGGAGTGAAGGGGATTTTTCGCGATCAGACCCGTGAACGCCGGATCCGCGCCGAGCCTGCGACGCATCCCTCGTTCGACCGCCGCCGCGAACGCCAGGGGGCCGGGCCGCGCCGCGGAATGTTTGGCAATGGGCGTCGCGAGCCATACCATCGAATGAGCGCGATGGCTGGCCTTGTTAATGGCGATGGCGTTTGGCTGCGGCAGCACTGCATCGCGATGCCGCAAGGCAGCACCGGCATCGTCGTCATCGAAGATGAGAAACTGAATAAACGCCGGCCCGTTGAGTTGGATGTGTGACTTTCGAATTGCGATGTCGCGACGCCGGATGAGGAGACCATCGCTGGGATTATCAGAGCAGTACGGCCTCGCCGGCAGAAGATCGGCAAAAAAATGTCGCAGCGAGGCTCCCTCGTGAGACAATGGCCATTTAGGCGCTTGATCTGGCTGGGCGAGATTAGGGATCTGTGCAGTCTGCATTATTTCGCACCACTATCCGAGGCGCGCGGCTGACCTCTCGCCAAACGCACACTCGTGCGAGCGAAACGGCAGATTGCTGCGCGCATGTTGATCCGATCACTGACCCGCGCCTGACAAGAAAAGGGGTCGGTGGGTGAAACTTCAGCACCGCCTCTCAACGGTGGGGCTTAGGTGCGGATGAGTTTTCGAGATTCTGAATTGCGGACGGTTTCGGCCGCCGCGTTAATTCGTCTGCTATTTCAAAGCATTGAACGAAATCGGCAACAAAAAAGCCCGCGGAACCATGTTCCCGGGCGTGATCCATCTTCAGCGTAGTAAAAAAGGTGTCTGTTTCGAGGGTTTTCGTCAACCGCGTTTTTGCAGCTTTTTACAAAATTCGACTGTCGGTTTGAAGTGATGACTAAAAAGACACAACTCTTTTTCGACTCTACGCATATTCCAACATCCAAAGTCGGGCCACTGCACCCGTTCGTTTCACGCGTGCTGACGCTGCCGCGGGCCGTTGGATAATCGCATTCCACCGTGGTCGGATTTCATTCCACGCAAATCGGAAGACGATCTCTCACGATGATCAAGCGACCCTGCAAGTAGGGCTATTATCTGACATGGCCATTGTCGCAAGACCGCCGAGATCGGAATGCACGTGAAGTCCTTCCGTTGAAACTTATGGACGAGACCGACAATCAGTACTCGCATCCACTCTGGATACATGGCGAGAAGTCACCGCCTGTCCCAATCGGGAGCGCCGACCCGGCGTTGGTTGCAGAGGAGGAACACTGTCTCGCCCCGTTCCGGACGGTGGGATAAATCGGCTGAAAAACTCAGTTAAATCAGATCCAAAAAAGTGATTGGCGCGCCGGACAGGATGAAACTGCGAACACCTACGTCGTTGTGATTGCGATCTAATTTCCGATCAGTTGGCGGAACGTGGTCGGTTCAATGCATCCATCGGGGCCAAGCGTCTCGATGGCGTCAAGATCCCTTGAGCGACAGCGCGGATGGCGCTGGAGTTGAGATAGACCATGATGGTCTCCTTTTGGAAAACCAATGATACTGCTACGCGGGTCCGAAGTCCTCCATCAGGATATTACCGGACAGATTGAGTTGGTCGCTCTGGAGCCGGGCGGACACGAACTGCTCCAGTTCAATAGGCGGCATAGGCCGCCCACACGTTCGCGAGATCAAGGCTATTACCAGCGGACCGAGACCTCGCCGCCGAGGGCTTCGACGGCGCGAAGCAGGGCCTTGCGGTTGAAATTACCATTATACCATCCCGCCTTCTGAAAATATCGTCGAGTGCCCGCCATCGCATCGAGATCGACCATGGAGAGTTTGAGATCAAAGGCACGATCACGAATGAGGTCGATCAACGGATGTCCGGTCGTCATCAGTTTCCTGCGCGCGCGGTGAATGCCGACGTGCTGCGCCTTGGCCTTGATCTTCTCCCAGGTAACGTCCGGGAACGCGGCCAGGAGTTCTTCTCGGCTTGCCTGTGGATAAAGACGCCGAAGGCGCGAGACCTCGATTGCCAGCCAGACATGCCGCCGCGTGACGAGATCAAGTGTCCGCGCACGCGCTCTCAGTGCATAGTATGTCCGTCGCCTCAGCTTTCGGCGCAGGGCTTTGTAGTCAGGGTAAAGCGCCCGGACGACGTCGTCCTCCCGCTCAGTCCATAATGGATGACCGTTCGGCGTCCTGCCCATGCGAATGATCCGCTCACGCGCACGCCGGGCTCTCGCGACGCCCATCGCTGCATACTGAAGTCTCATGGCAAGAGCGAATACGAGCTGCCTGTTTAACGGCTTCAACGGCAACATCGCAAAAACGGGTTTTTGCACAGCTTTCACAGCCTGTGCCCATTTGCTTCGGCCCATGAACTCCGTCTTCGGCGTTGCTACCGACTTGAAAGGCATCGGGGGAACAGCGGTCCGAAGAGTTCAGGCGCCGACGATGAGGACCATCAACACGTCTGCCCACTGATCACTACCGAGCTTCTTCAAAAGATAGCTCCGCTTGTGAAGGGGCACGCGTGCTCTACGTACTGCCGTGGTTGTGGCTGTAAGGGCGGTCCAGGTTATCGCGATGCCGACGGACGCTGCGTCGGCTACAAGGACATCATCGCCAAGTGCGGGCCGCCGCCGCATTCCGGGTGTCACCGGGAATGTGCGACGGTCTCGGAGAGCTGCCTCTTCGGGCGCGTGTGGTTGAAGGCGCAAGCGGCCGCCGCTGGGCTTGCGCTAACGTTTGTCGCGGCTGAACCGGTGAACGGCGAGCCGTTGAAGTGAGATGCAATCTTAACAAGGGCGGTTAGAAAAAGCGCCCCGACTGAAATCAACCGCTGGCTGGTTTACTCGTTGTCGTCTCAACGATAATTTTCTTGCCGCGCGTGAAATACTTGAGCGCGCCGAAGACAACGGCACCGGCGGCCCAAAACAAAATATTGATCATGATGCCGAGACCGGCGCCAGCATCAGCCCACTGCTTCTGTCTCCCGACAGAGTCTGGTAGCGTGAGTCGGCGTTCCAGTCAGAAGGGCGCGTGCCGGTGAGCCGCACAGTATTCATTGCGGTGAAGCTTTTTCCACTCATCCGGTGTTCTTGTCGCCTTGATGCAAGCTCGGCACATTTGCCTTTTTGACGTTGCGGCGCCGCAATATGCGCGTCCACCGAGTTCGATCCATTCTCGGTAATCGGGAGTCGACAGTCCGAAATGGCGCGCAGCGTACCCCTCGGGGTCGCATCGAAACTCTTCATATTGGGAAGTCGCTAGTAGGAGCGTTTTCGAACCATTTGCAGTCCGAATGTCGACTGGAGTGAGCACGCTATCCTCAAACGGACAAGGACAGGCCCACCACCCGTGCACGAGTGATGGGCCCCATACCTTGCCTTGAACGGCTCGTCGGCCGGTCAACACGGCTCCACTTGGATGCAGGCGCGTGGCTCTGGTCTCGTAGGACACTGGCATTTGGCTGGATCGCTGGCGGGAGAAGCCGGCTCGCGTGTGACATTTGAATCGTGCCAGCTTGTCGAACGGAAGTCAAACAGGCTGCCGTGCTGGTGCTATTTATCCACCGCTCTTGTTCTGTGCACGCTCGATCACCTCGGACGATTGGGCTCAGCGGATATATACAAGGTCGCGGCAGTCAACTTACGTCGCGTGGGCGCAAGGCATGAGCACAGCAGCGCAGGAGAGCTACGCCCCGCATATTGCCTACCTTCTGCGACGCGGACTGGAATCTCCTATTGGTCGGCTGAAGCTTGCCGAGGCCACCGAATATCTCATTGGCCAGCTCGAACGAAATCGTTTCAATTCTCAGCGCGCGAGAGAGGTATACGCCATGGCGATCGACAACGCGCTTTGGGCTAGCTTGAGTGGTACGAAAGATCGTCGGCGAATCTACGCCGAGTATCTGGTCAGCAACAGCAGGGATGCTCACGTCCGTCGGCTGATTGCCGAGCTGACGAATAATGGAGCGCGCCGCGACCAGAGACCGGTACGTCGCCACTTCCGATGGCTTTTGGGGGCTTAGCAGCCAAAGGCGAATGTCGCCAAGCCCAGGGCGTTAGCTCCCTGATTTATATACGTTGGGGCGAACTGCGCCCCAGCCGTGCTGTTTCAGAAGCCCGTCGAGTTCGACCCGCAGGCGTTTGCGTCGGCCTGCCGTGGTCTGCTTATTCGTCATTGGAATTATGTTGTTTGTCATCACGCGAACAGAGCCATCCTTAGCGCGTTTCAGACGGGCGTCCGACGCCCCACCGACGATCGCCTCGGCTAAACTCTTTGCTATCGGTTTAACGTCGAGCCGCTCGTCTGTCGCATAAAGCTGCCTTCGCTTCTCCCCGACGACGATCGCCTGCCCCATCTCAAGATCAATGCGCCAAGTATACACTGTTGCCCGAGTCGAGCCGTTCACCGTCTGACCATGGCGTTCAATCGCGAAGTAGAGGTTTGGCCGCTCCCACCTCGGGTCTTCCATTCGACCGATGAGCTTCTCGGGGCGCATGTTGGTCGTGTCATCTGTCGATAAGCTGTCCCATGTCTGGGCGACCAACACCTCCAGTTGACTCTTGCGGTCGCCAGGAATGTCACCGTTAGGAACCGTTTCGAGGTACCGCTTTAGCGTTTGCAAATTCAAATCGTATTCCATTCATCACTCCGCCGCTTCGAGCAATTTTGCGATCTGCTTCGGCCCCTTCGCGATCGCACGAAGGAAACTCCGCGCCGTCGCATCTGGCGACGATCGGCCTTGCTCCCAATCGCGCACCGTTGCGACGGGGATGCCGTACCGCTCGGCGAACGCATCTTGCGTTAGTTCGAGCTGCCACCGGAGCCGTTTCACTTCCGGGACGCGCCGCGCCTTTCGCAATGATGCCGCGCTCGAAGGCTGCGCATCCGGATCGCTCATCGCGGCTGCCTCGATTTGTGCATCGGAACGCGGACCCTTCCGATCAATCGTCTTTCTAGCCTTTTTCATATCGCTTCCGCTCTTCACGGGTCGCTCGTCGGGCTGAAATCAGACGCGTGATGGGCTTACCCGAAACACCCTCGCGTTCAGTGTAGACGACCAGGAGCAATAGATGCTGACCGGAGTATCCGATCAGGCGGTAGCGCTCCTCGCTGAAGTAATCATCGTCAAGCTCAAGGGCAAATGGGTCATCGAAGACCTTCGTCGCCTGTTCGAATGAGATCCCGTGCTTTGCAAGGTTGGCCTTGGCTTTTGCTGGGTCCCAGTCGAACTGCATGCTCAATTATATAATACGGAGATTCCGTAGTCCAGGGGAATTGCCGACCCTAGTCGATCAGATCAAGGCCCGTCTTTTCTTTGATCTTCTGCCGGACGAAGGCCTTGGCGATTTCACCGAGCATCTTCAATGTCGCGGCCCGGCTCTCGCGTGCCGCTTCCATCGTGGATCTCCAAACTCTGTCGTCTCGGATGGAGTTTGCGAAATCATGGCCAGCGGCGGTCAGACAACAGGGAATGGAATATGTTCTTTGCGTTGTTGCAAAAGATCTGACGCGCATATAGCCCGCGTCTCCGAGAAGCCAGACGTGGTAGTCCACTGCCTCGTCAGATGCTCCATCAATACGAAAGTTGTTAATCGCGGCATTTGGGCTATCGCCCAGCTCCTCAACTTTGAGAACGATCGTACGCACCAACTCGTCGTCTCGCTTCATAGTGAGCCTCCATCGCGGAGCCGATTAGGTGAGCACCCGATGAATACTCGTTGATCTGAACGGGCGACACTTGAAACTTACGGAAATATCGTAGGCCTCAGCTCCGCCACTGCTCAAGCGGATCGTACTCTGCGTTATCCGGGTTCATGACGGAGAAATCCGGGGAAAGCTCGATCGTGGCGAACGGAAAGAAGGCACGCTTATGCTGCAAACCATCAAACCAGATGCAATCGACATTTTGCGAATCTACAGCAGCAACTGTCATCTGCGCCCCCCCCGACTTGAGGCGCACTTTATCTCCAACATTCATTCCTAAAAATCCTTTGGCAGTCTCACCATGTTGACTGCCAACGATGAAGCGATTCGTCCCGTGAGTATAGGTAGGCGACAGCCTTGCAAATCCTCGGCACGTTATCGCGCGAGCCCGGGCCATTGTTCATAAACCTTATCGATCAGACTGCGGATGGCTTTCAGCCCGTGGAAGCGCAGTGCGATCGACCCGTCCGGCTTTTCGATTTCAAAAAAGAAAACGCCGATCAGCCTGCGTTCGAGGACCTTCTGACTTCCGTCTCGCTCATAGATGACACGCCACAATCCGCCGACAACTGCCGAGGTTGGCGACTTCGCGGTTCAATATGTCGACTGCATTATTGCTGCCAAGATGAGCCGCTTCTTGAGCGCCCTCGACTGAACCTCAATAGTGCAAGTTCAATCCCACTCTCAGTAACGCTTCATCATTTGTCAGATCAAACGGACCGGTGCCGACGTTGTAGGTTTCGCGGCCGTAGTTGGTATATAGACCTTCAATCTTCAGGCTGATCTTCTCGGTTGCGGCCCACTCGACGCCGCCGCCCGCAACGTAGCCTGTATTCCATTGATTATCGCGAAGATCGAAAGCGCCTGTCTTTTTGCAGGTTCCGAATGCGGCACCAGCTGGACATTGGGTGCCCCATTCCATTTGCTCAAACGCTGCACCTGCCGTGATGAACGGTAAGAAGTTACCGACAACGACGCCCAATCGTCCGCGAACAGTTGCGATGGCGCTGACGTTGAAGGTTTCGGTGAGGTAATTGCCGTCGTGTTCGGTGACGCCTAAGTTGCCCCACGAATAGTCACCTTCGATGCCGACCACGATGCGTCCAAATTGATGATTGTAGCCGAAAGTGACACCCCCGAGACCGTCACCCAGTTTGGGTCGCGGAGGGCCGCTTTTTCCGTTGTTCGGATTGTAGGAAGGCAAATCGGGGTAGTCGATGTTAGTCCAATCGTACGTCCCAACGCCGCCGATATAGAGGCCGGTCCATCGATCAACTTGCTCGATTGGGCCGTCTTTCAAACTACCATGATAGTAGTCGCCAGCCGATGCCGAGAGACAGCCAAAGGCCAACGCGGGCAGCATCGATGCCGCCACTAGGAAAGCTTTACGCAACATGGAACCCCGCAATACGCTGAACAAGCAATCCACATGTTATTAACTGATTATTAATACAATCAGACCACGGACAATCCGGAAAAATGTGACGTTGCGAAAGTGCAACGGTTGCGCCGCAGAACGTTCTTGGGGATTAAGGTCTGAAACGGCACGGTGCCGCCACTAGGATAATTTGCACGTCTTCAGTCACGAAATGTCGTCATGGGGTGAAGTTGTTCCGCGCCTAAGGAGAATGCTGGCGCTGCGCAGGCCACGATCCTGCTAGAACTTTCAGTGTTCGCATCGGCTTCCTTGTGCGGAATGCCTTGAGCGATCGTTGGCGCGCTGCCAATTGGTTTAAAACGACCCCGCCTGCCCCTCATCCTTCTTAGGCTTCGCCTTCCTCGCGGGTTCCTGCTCGGTGGTCGTCCAGTTGCCGCCGTCATCGTACGTGCGAAGAGCCGACTTCACTTCAGCCAAAGAAGCCTGCGTTTCCCCAAGCCACGCCGCCCAATTTTCCAGCTGCAAAATAGCTGGCATTCGGTCTGTGATTTTTGAAATCAGCACGTTGGCTGACGTCGTCACTTGAATGAAAGTATCTAGCGTTTCGTCGCCGTTCGTCCATTTCTCGCAGATCACAGCAATAGCAATCGGCTTTCCGTTGTTCGGCGTGATGACCCATTGCCCGCTTCGTTCAGTCGAATGATGTTTGCGAAGCGCATCGGCGTTGAGACGACTTCGCTATCTGTCTCGACAAGCGGCTGGGAGAAAGCGTGGACGTCTCTCCACGATGCCATTTGTGTAAACTTACCGCACATAGAGAACATCTCCACCGAGACGGCCGCCGACGCGGCCAGTTGCGATATATTTCGAGACACTTCGCGATAAAGCAGACGACGCCGTACGCAAAAGCGCATGCCATTGTGGCGGTGGAGAGCGTGATCATATGGTCCCCTCACTTTTTCACAGATCGAGGGGATCTTTGGCATAGCCAATGAGGATCACCCGCTCGACCGATATTTTCGGTTCAAACGACGACGATCCTCAGCTTGGTAGTGTCTCAGTTTGAATTCAATTTCGGGGTGGGAAATGGCGACGCTCGCTGGCGGGCCGGTCTATCGGCGGTCCTTTCCCTTCTTGTCGATCAGCACCGCCTCTTGCCATCGGCCTGGCGCCTTATCGGTGCGGTGAA
>NZ_JBFRFO010000017.1:0-23219 GCF_052114865.1 Hyphomicrobium sp. 2TAF46
CAGCCGGATCTCATCGCCCAGTGGCTAGCTCCCGGTTCCTGCGTTGTAAATGCCGTCTCCATCGATCTACGCGAAGGCGGACAGTACAGCGTTGATGGCAATGACCCGATGGGCGAGCCGTATCAAATCTCAGGATGTTATTGTGAGATTGTTGAGAGCCGGCGCATCGTTATGACTTGGTCCTACAGCGGCGCCGCCAAAGGGCTCCAGGGCCCACCGTCGCTGGTCGTCGCCGATATCCGCCCCCTCGGCGATACCGCGACAGAGCTCACGGTCACGCACGAAAAAATTGGTACTCCATACGCCTCCGATCTTTACAAGCGTGATTGGCTCACGTGCTTAGCAAACCTCTCATCGATCCTACAGCCTCACGTGCGCCAGGAAGGGCCTTCCAAACTTGCCGCCGTAAATAACTTTTATACGGATGGGCATCGAAAATGGCAGGATGAATTTCGGATTCGCGCATTGGCGGATCGTCTGCGTGACAACACCGTCAAGCCCGCTCTCACCGCATCCGACGCTGCTTTTATTGCCCACCAGAATATGTTCTTTTTGGCGACGGCTGATGCGCAGGGTCGCCCGAGTTGCTCTTATAAAGGCGGTGCACGTGGTTTCGTCGGCGTACTCAACGAGACGACGCTCGTTTTTCCGAGTTATGACGGCAGTGGCATGTATCTTTCAGTCGGCAATCTCACCGAAAATCCGAATGTGGCGCTGTTGTTCATCGATTTCGAAAGGCAAGCACGCCTGAGGATTTCAGGGGTAGCAGAGGCTGTCACTTCGAGTCGTCTACTCAAGCGGTATCCCGGTGCCGAGTTGCTCGTTCGCGTGCATATTCGCACTGTCTTCGCCAACTGCCCGCGATACATTCATAAAATGGAGATCAAGGAAGAATCGAGCTTTGTTCCGGACAAAAATCATCCGCAGCCCGTTGCTGAGTGGAAGCGGCTCGCGGAATTTGCCGACGTTCTTCCCGAAAAGGACTCGAACGCGGCCGGGGAAGAAACAGATATCGAAAAGGCGATGAATCGCGATTGATCCATCGCCTTTAGGCTAGAAAATTATCCCGTACAGTCGTCCGCGGCTTTTTTCGCATCCGGTGAGATGTCTTCGCGACCATTTGGGCGCCCCGGCGGCAGGATATCTAGAGAACGCGCTTTAATGTAGGTGTAGATGTCGTCGATGTAGCACATGATATTTTTGTCATCGCCGAACGACGGCATGACGAATTCCGTGCCACCCCTGTTTTCCCGTTTACCGCTCGAGACGGTGGTGAGAAACGTCGCGTAATCCATTGTCTTCAACGAGTCGGCAAGCGAGGGCGCAAACGTACTGCCGAGGGCATTCGGACCGTGGCAGACGTGGCAAGCATCGTGATAGCGACGAAAGCCGTTCCAAGAACCCCAGTCGACCATGTAATCCTTCGTCACGACCGGTTGCGGATCGCCGTCCTTGTTACGGTAGCGGCCATCATCGAATTTGTAGTCTTCCTTCTTCGCCAGGTCGCTGATCGGATTGGGGTAAACCGCGTCGCCCTCTTTGTTGCGTGATCCAGGTGGCGGGGCGTTCGGATCGTCAGACTTGGGAACTCCCCCTGGCGAGGCTTCGGATGAAGCATCTGCCATATGAAGAAATCCCGTATCTTTGCGCGGAATCTGCCGATATGGCTCGGCTCGATCGAACGACTCCGCATGCGACGTGCCGGTGGCGATAATCCCAACAACGCAGGCGATTGCTGCTGCAGCCTTAGTGCAAAAACTCACGAGGTTCTGTCCTTCGTTATCTGGCAAAAATGGCCGGCAAGTGCGTGTTCTTGCCGGCCAAGTGTCTCGTTCCTTAGCTTATGCGTGACTTCTTGGAGGAAGCGCTACGGCAACGAGAAGACTGTGAGAGATCCACCGAGGTTGGTGTACTGCTTGAGGCCGGCGTAACCGCCAACGGCTCCAAGACCGTCGTTGGGATTGGTCAAGCCAGCTGCCAGACCGATACCAGCCCAACCGCCAACGCCCGAGTATACCGCCACGTATTGCTTGCCTTCGTGGATGTACGTCATCGCGTTGCCGATGATTCCGGACGGCGTCTTGAACTTGAAGAGTTCCTTGCCATCCTTTTGATCGACGGCTTTGAAGTAACCCTCAAGCGTACCGTAGAAGGCAACGCCGCCTGCGGTGGTCAAGGCGCCCGACCAGACGGAAAACTGCTCCGGCTTCGACCAGACGATTTTGCCTTTTGCAGCATCCCAAGCGATGAAGTTACCCATATGCTCCGGCTTGTCCGGACCGGCAAACATGGACAAGGTGGCGCCGACGTAGGGTTGACCGGCCGTGTACGAAACCTTGAACGGTTCATAGTCCATGCAGACGTGGTTGGTCGGAACATAGAACAGACCGGTTAGCTCCGAAAACGACGCCGGCTGCCTGTCCTTTGTACCCAACGCAGCGGGGCAAACCCCCTTGGTATTGAAGTCCGGACCGTTAGCAAACGTCGAGTACTTCTTTACGCGGATTGGGCGGCCATAGTTCGGGCTCGACTTGTCGAGATCGACGCCGGTTGCCCAGTTCACAGCCGGATCGAAATGCTGGGCGACAAGCAGCTCACCGTCCTTACGATTGAGCGTGTAAGCAAAACCGTTGCGGTCGAAGTGAACAAGTGCCGGTACTTTCTTTCCGTCGATATCGATATCGGCCAGAATATTTTCGTTGACGCCGTCGTAATCCCATTCGTCAAAAGGCGTCATCTGATAAGCCCATTTCGCTACACCGGTATCGGGGTTGCGAGCGATGATGGCCATCGTCCATTTCTGATCGATCGGCTTACCGTCAGGTCCTGCGCGCTGAGCCGGATTCCAAGTCGAAGGGTTTGCCGAACCATAGTAAAAGAGGTCGGCTTCCGGATCATAAGAGAACCAGCCCCAGACGGTGCCGCCGCCAATCTTCCACTGGTCGCCATTCCACGTCTTGAGCGACGAGTCCTTGCCGACCGGCTTCCCGAGTGATGTCGTCTTTTCCGGGTCAAACAGCATCTCGTTGTCGGGACCGAGATTATATGCGCGCCAGACCCGCTTGCCGGTATTGATGTCATAAGCCGTGACGTGCCCGCGGACGCCGAACTCGGCGCCGGAGATACCGACGATGACCTTATCCTTGATGATGATCGGCGCCGCAGTGCCGGTTTCACCCTTTTTGGAATCGCCGTTCACGGATTTCCAAAGCTCTTTACCCGTTTTGGCGTCGATGGCGACGACTGAGGTATCAGCTTGGTAGAGGAAGATCTTGCCTTCTGCGTATGACACGCCGAGATTGACGGTGTCGCAGCACATGACGGGCACGACGGACGGATCTTGCTTCGGCGAATATTGCCAAACAATCTTCTGGTCGTCGTTGAGATCAAGAGCGATAACGTTGTTCGGGAAAGGCGTCGTCAGGTACATCATATTTCCAACAACGAGCGGCGATCCCTCATGACCGCGCAAGACGCCGGTCGAGAAGGTCCAGGCAACCTTCAGCTGGCCGACGTTTTCGGTCGTAATCTGATTGAGGGGCGAGTAGCGGGTGGCCGCATAGTTGCCCTCCGGCTTTGCCCATTGGTTCGGATCCGAGGTCTGCTTTAGCACGTCGTCGTTAGCAGATGCCGGCAGCGCCATGGCGCTAAGCATCAACAACGCCGCGCCGGAAACGCGAAGCTTCATAATTTCCTCCGATTATTATTGAGTGCCCGTCTTTGAGCGCGGCTTTGTGCTGCAGTCGGTTGCCATACTTCCTACCGAAGACTATCAACATTCAACCGCAAGGTAGACAATAGTTCCTCACGAAGATTTGTCAACCGTTCGGTTGATTTTTACATGCAGCCGGAACTGCAGCTCGAATTAGGTGATGACCCGGGCCCTCCTCCAATCAAGCAGCCGAAGTGCTCACGCGCCGCATCAGCGAATTGGCATACCGTTTATGCACCGCCGCATCGGCAGAGCGCCAATGCGATCCGAATTCAAAACGAAAGCGATGCGGGCGCCATACGTGCCGCTGATCTGTTTCACATTCGGGCCAAAGAAAATTTTGTATTCTTTCTCAGCGTCAAGGACAGTCGCCTCGATGCGCTTTTCTCGTTTTTTCCAGGCTCGGCGTCCCAGCTTCGTTGGACGATGCCGGCCTGCAAGCCGTGTCTCGTTGGTGTCCGCTGAACAGCGGCTGCCTGTCCGATAATCTTCGCGACAAGAAACTCCACGACGCCTTCTACCGGCTGTCGCAGCCGTGGGAGGGCGAGTTCTTGGGCCTCAATGCCATTTTCGACCTCGGCATCTTTCTGGGCGAATGCGTCATTTGCAGAAATCGGAAACGGCGACGCTGGCACTTCAGATCTGGAGCCTCCGACGACGGCAACGCGAATCATACCGGCTATGACGTTGCCGGCGCCAGGAGCATGAGGGATTGGCTTCACGCCGTTGATGACGCCTACGGTCGGTGCCGAGCCGCGCAGCATCAGCTGCTTTGGGACGTGAATCCGACGATAAATCGGCCAGACTCCCTTGCCAACAAGGTCAACGCTTACGCAAAATTCTGAAGTGAAGAGCGTCGAATGCTTATTTCCAAACGCGAAGACGTCAGAGGTTCTGTAGAGACCGCTGGAAACCGCGCTGGCGACCTGGAGGCTGCCAGCCATGAGGACAACCTGAGTGCATACGATGGATCATTTTGGCTTCGGAAGAAATCAAGCGTGCGGAAGTGCGTGAGTTCGGTGGGGCTGAAGGCCGCTGGCCGAACTCCGGATGAACGCGTGGTCACGATTACCGGCGGCTTTCGATCACCTGAAGTTCTGCCGGGACCACCAGGATCGCAGCATCGTCTATGGCTGGAGAAACGTTGGAGCTTCGACGTCAATCTTGTGTTTCGCGCATCTCCTTTCCTTCAGCAGGTCGTTCAGCTGGTCTGCGTCGCTGCGTAGTTCCGTGAACTCGGCGAGGGCAGCATTGCCCGCTCCGGGCGGACCGGAAAGGCGCGCAACCAAATGCGCAAGTGTTTGAGGCGTTTGCTCCTCGTCCTTTTCTGCGCGTGTCTTCGCCGATCGCATCGACTCGACGAGATTGGAAATTGCGCTCTCAATCCTTCGACAATCCCAATTCTGTTTTCGGGCTGCTGTGGCCGTTGGCCCTGACAAGCCTGGGCCGTCTGGCAATGCGCCGGGGAGCGCATTGCCAGCACGAATTTCTGCCTCGGTGCAGCCTAAGGGGCATAAAGCAAACAGCACGATGCAGATGGGCGCGCACGAGCGCGCCATCACCCCATGCACTTTTCGCTTTGCGTCCGGTGCGCCGCCCCGCGAACTCATGGAATAGTTGGTGAAGTAAAGAGGAAGGCCCCTATCAGCGCGGTCAAAAGCAGCATCGCGACAACAAGGCCTATGCTTGCAAATCGGCTCCACTCGGGCTCGTTCTCAGCCACTGCTTTCCCGTCCTTACGATCATCGTTAGACAAATCCAATGCTCCATCTCTCGTTGGCTCGCAGTTACCGAACCAGTCTTGAGAGATGTTAATTTCGGCCATTTGTCCTGCGGGTAAAGTTATGTGAAGGCAGAACGATTAATGCCGGCATTTCGAAACGCCGACGATTATCCGGCGCCATTTACAAAACTTTACATACGGAAGAGTTGGAGGAATTGCCGTCTTTTGGCACACATCCGACAAACCACATCGGCTGCGCCTGCTGCTTCCGACGTATTTTAGCCGCAGGCATCCGGCCTCTGGAGCCTGGGTGCCCAAACGTGAGATTGCCATGCAGCAGATCCTCCTCATCGAGGATGACACGCGGCTTGCCGGGATGTTGAGCGACTATCTCGGCGGCGAAGGATTCATCGTTTCGCATGCACCGAGCGGCGACGCGGGCCTGAGACTGCACTCGCGCAATGGGTTCGATGCTATAGTGCTCGACGTTATGCTGCCCGACATCGACGGCCTCGAGGTGTGTCGGCAGGTGCGCGTGGCGGCGCTGACACCGATCTTGATGTTGACGGCGCGCGGGGAGGCCATGGACCGGATCATCGGCCTGGAGCTGGGCGCTGACGACTACTTGCCGAAGCCATTCGAGCCGCGCGAACTCCTGGCGCGCCTGCGCGCAATCCTGCGCCGCCAGAGGCACACGCGGAACGGCGAATTGCTGGTGTTCGGCCGATTGGAGATCGATCGCGGAGCGCGCGTTGCTCGCATTGAGGGTGTCGCGTGCACACTGACCGGCTATCAATTCGACCTACTTGTTGCGCTTGCCGAGCGGCCGGGCCGCGTTATGGGGCGGGAAGCGCTTATGGACCTCGTCAAAGGTGAGACTCTGGAGGCATTCGACCGCTCGATCGACGTCCACATCTCCCGCATCCGTGCAAGCATCGAAGACGATCCGAAGAAGCCGAGCCGTATCATCACTATTCGGGGCACCGGATATGTGTTTGCGAGGGTGCAAGATTGAGCTGCCCGATAAACACGCGGTTTCACTATCAGCTGAATCTGACGATTTTCGGTGCGCTGCTGATTGTCGTCTTGGGAGCGATCGGGCTGTGGCAGCTGTCAGGGCGCAAACATGATGCCCAAATTGTGCTCGAGAGCGTCGATAGTCTTGAGGCGCGCCGCCTGCTTTCTCCCGACTCCGATCCAGTCGCCCGCCGCCGGTTCCTCACGGATCTGTCCAATTTGGTAGGTGTCGACTTTGCTCTTTTTTCCGCTGACAATCGTCTCATCGATGCTGTCGGCGTTGGGGGCGGCGAGAACGTATACGAATCTATTCGGCCGGCGATCGGTATTCTGCTGAGCAATGGATCCTGGATCGAGGTACGAGGCTTCTCTCCGGCGCAAGAGCTTTATGGGAAAGTGAAGCTGTTTGTCCCCTTGTGCGTCCTGATCGCGGTTCTTTGCTATCCGGTCGTTCGGCGCTTGACGCGTCGGCTCGAGCGACTGCAATCGAGTGTAGAGGCATTGGGATCAGGCGATCTTACGGCGCGAGTAAGAGTTGAAGGCTGCGACGAGGTCGCGCGCTTGGCGCAAAGTTTCAACAGCGCTGCGGAGCAAATCGAGCAACTGGTCGAAGCCCATAAGCTATTGCTCGCCAATGTTTCTCACGAGCTCAGAACGCCGCTCTCGCGGCTTCGGCTGACGGCTGAACTCCTCAAAGAGATTGCAGACCCGAAGCGCAAAGCCGATCTGGAGAAGGACGTCACCGAAATCGACGCGTTAATCGATCAGATCCTGCTCTCAAGCCGCCTCAACGCAGTAAAAGAACTCGATGTCTGCGAAGATGTGGATCTACTGGCGCTTGCCGCTGAGGAAAGCGCACGTTGCGCGGAAGGCGATGTCACGGGCGAGCCTGTTATCGTGCGGGGCGACCCGACACTGTTGCGCCGGATGGTTCGCAACCTCATCGAAAACGCGCAGCAACACGGATCGCCGCCGGTCGAGGTTCGGGTCCTCCAAGTCCGCGACCGAGCGGTTTTGACGGTGAGCGACGGTGGGGAAGGCATCCCTGCTGCTGAGAGGGAGCGCGTTTTCGCACCGTTTTACCGCCCACATGGAACGCACTCGCGAGGGTCTGGTCTGGGACTTGCCCTTGTTCGTCAGATCGCCCGGCAACATGGGGGAGAGGCCAGCGCGGCCCCAACGCTGCCGAGCACGATCGAGGTGCGGCTCCCAACGGCAACCTGAGACGCGAACTCTCCGGTTGCCGCACTGCAATCCCCCTAGACAAATTCCACGACGCCCTGGTCTGGCCACATACGAGCAACAAACGAGCAAAGCAACATCGGTAAGTCCTCCTCCCAGGGAACAGGGGGAATACTCGATGGCGATTCAGTCGATCGAATTTGTTTCAAGACACACGCGTGGAATCCACTCTCACATTTTGCTGTCGCTGCTGCCTCTCGTCTCGGCATGCGCCTCGGTACCGTTGCAGCAGACAGGCACGTTGTCGTCCTACGATCGATTGCAGCCTGCCGCCGGCGGCCTACTCACCAAGGCGCGCGTAAGCGTCGACAAGCCCTCGGTCTTGGCGGCCAAGACCGTGCTTATTATTCCGACCACCTTTTCCGCAGCGGCTGCCTCGGCCAAGCTTTCCGAACAGGACCGCAGACTAGTTGCCAACGCGGTAGATCGCTCGGTCTGCATTGGACTCAGTGATCGCTTCCATATCGTCCTGCCGCCGCAGACCGCCGACCTCACAGTGCATATGTCTATCGCGAGTGTTGTCCCCACGGACGAAACGGCGGCGGCGACCTCGAAGGTCCTTGATATCGGCAAGACCGTGCTGACCACCACCGGGGCCGTCGATATAGCGGTGCCGATTCCGTCGGTGCGCGTTCCGATCGGTTTGGGTGGGATCGCATTGGAAGGCGAGGCGGTCGATCCGACCGGGCGGCAGAACGCGGCCATGCTGTGGGCGAGAGGGGCCACCTCAATCTTCAGCACAACGCGGGTTTCCCCGGTTGGAGACGCCTATGAACTTGCCTCAACCTTCGGCGATGATTTCAGCGAGCTGCTGGTCACGGGTGACGATCCATTCCGTTCCAAACTGCCGTCTCTCCCTACTATGCAGCGCCTCAAGTCGAAGTTCGGTGGAGCGCCCAAAGAGGCTGCGTGTGATGCCTTCGGACGCAATGGTGTGACCGCTATGCTGGGAGGCAAGCTTGGCTTCCCGCCCGGATGGACGGATAACGGCGCGCAAGCCGATCATCAGGTGCCTGCCACCAATTCTCCGCGGTGATTCCGATGATTGCAAATTCGGAACATAAAAAGCGCCACGGCCTTCTCCACTTACAAAGTGTCAGGAGGGTTCGGTCCGAACGATGCGCTCACCATTCGTCGACCAATCCGGTTCGCGAGGCCCCCGCGCTTTCTATAGTCATTTCGACATTCAATGAACCCTCGAACGTCAGAATATTACTTTCGATCGCTTGCTTGCTGATCATAACCTGTCTGACGGACGCCGACGCGGCAGATCGCGGACATGACCGCAGTCTTCTTCTCACCGTAACCGTCGACACGGTACGAAAGAGCCAGATGGATAGCGCGATCGTGGGAACCGGTACGGTCGCCGCATGGCGGGAATTGCCGATCAGCTCGGAAGCCAATGGATTCGCGATCGTCGAGATCCGCGCCGATGAAGGAGATAAGGTCGAGAAGGGCCAGGTTCTGGCTCGTCTCAATCAAAGTCTTCTCCTGGCCCAGATCGACCAGAACAAGGCAGCCGAGGCCGAGGCCGAGGCCAGCCTTGCCAATGCGCTGGCCGACCAGAAAAGAGCGCATGCCGTAACCAGCGGGGTCATCAGCCAGCAGACAATTGAGCAGCGTGAAACGCTGGTCAAAACTGCCACGGCTAAGCTCGCCTCCGCCCGGGCGATCCTCAAGGAGACAAATGCCAAACTGGCTCAAACGGAAATCGCGGCGCCCACTGACGCCATTGTTGCAGTCCGCAACGCCTCCGTCGGCCAGGTCGTGCAAGCCGGTACCGAGCTGTTCCGCCTCATCCAGGACGGCCGCTTGGAAGTGAATGCGCTGGTGCCTGAAGCTGACACATTCAGGGTTTTCCCGCAGCAGTCCGCGCGCATCATTGATCCCATGAGGCGTGTATCACACGCCAAGGTGCGGCACGTGGCACCGGTGGTCGACGCCAGGACCCGCCTCGGCACGGTGCGCGTTGCACTGCCCGCGAACACAGACTTGAAGCCCGGCATGTTCGTCCGCGTCGAAATCGAGGCCAGCAACATACCAACGCTGACGGTTCCGCTCAAATCGCTCGTCTGGCGCGACGGAAAGGCCGCCGTATTCACGGTAAGTGACGACGGAACCGCGGTCCTCAAGACGGTCACGGTCGGGCGCAAGAGTAGCTCGACTGTCGAAGTCGTGCAGGGTCTCACTGCCGGCGAGCGCATCGTCGTCGAAGGCGCAGGGCTCTTAAACGACGGCGAGAAAGTTCGTGCCGAAGTGGCGTCCGCTCAGCCGCTCAAGGCAATCCCGTGAACCAGATTTCCGCCTGGGCTATCCGCAATCCGGTACCCACCATTGTCTTGTTTCTGCTCCTGTCGCTCTCGGGAGTCGTGAGCTTCTCGAAGTTGCGCATCAACGACATGCCGGACATCGACATTCCGGCGGTCACTGTCAGTGTCAACAGGATCGGCGCCGCGCCGGCCGAGATGGAGACGCAGGTCACGCGCCTCGTCGAGAACAGTGTCTCCGGCCTCGGCAACGTGGAGCACATCCGCTCCACGGTCAACGAAGGCATCTCTACGACGAGCATCGAATTTGCCCTGGGTACCAATATCGACCGCGCAACCGATGATGTGCGCAACGCCGTGGCGACGATTCGCCCGAACCTTCCGGCCGACGTCCTCGAACCAACGGTGCAGCGGGTCGACGCAGTTGGTCAGCCTATTCTGACGTTCATCGTCGACGCTCCCCAGATGATCCCCGATGGCCTGAGCTGGTTCATCGACAACGACGTGGCGAAGGCCGTGCTGTCGGCCAGGGGCGTCTCCAAGATCGAGCGATCCGGTGGCGTGGATCAGGAGATCCGCGTGCGACTCGACCCCGATCGGCTGATGGCACTCGGCATTACCGCATCTCAAGTCTCCGAGCAGCTGAAGACGCAGAATGTCAACCAGCCCGCCGGACGCACGACGCTCGGCCACGGCGAGCAAGCAATCCGAACTCTGGGCAGCGCCGATAACGTCGAGGCGCTCTCGCGAACGCGATTGATCTTGAATGGCGAACGCACGGTGATGCTATCGGAGCTGGGCGCTATAGAGAGGTCCTGGGCGGAACCTCGCCAACGTGCACGTCTCGACAATAAGGAGGTGATCGGCTTCAGCGTCTACCGCTCCGTGGGAACCGGCGAAGTCGCTGTGGCCGAGGCAGTAAGAGCGAAAGTGTCGGCGTTCGCCGTCGAGCATCCCGAGGTCGCGATCCGCGAAGTGACATCTTCGATCGATGAGGTGCTCGAGGGGTATACCGCCGCGATCGAGGCTCTCCTCATCGGCGCGGTGCTCGCGGTCGTTGTGGTCTGGTTTTTCCTGCGAGATCTGCGTGCCACTCTAATTTCCAGCGTGGCCCTGCCGCTCTCGTTGCTCCCCACGTTCGGCGTAATGTACGTCCTCAACCAGTCGCTGAACAATATCACGCTACTCGCAATCGCCCTCGTGGTCGGCATTTTGGTCGATGATGCCATTGTCGAGATTGAGAACATCGTCCGCCATATGCGTCAATCGGGCAAGACTGCTTACGAGGCAGCCATGGAAGCCGCCGACGAAATCGGACTCGCCGTGGTTGCGACGACATTGTCCATCATTGCCGTCTTCATGCCCGTCGGCCTTATGCCGGGCATTGCCGGTCAGATCTTCAAGGCATTCGCCATTGCCGTCTGCACGTCGGTATTCTTCTCGCTCGTTGTCGCACGCATGCTGACACCCCTAATGGGGGCCTATTTAATGAAACCGCACGGAACGCAGGAGGACGAAGCGTTCTGGATCCCACTCTATCTTTGGCTTCTCGGCTGGACGTTGCGATGGCGATGGCTGGTGGTCTTTGCCGGCGTCGCTTTCTTCGCCGGTTCCATGAGCCTTGCTCTTCTGCTGCCGGCCGACTTCATACCCGCATCCGATCGGGGACGCTCCGTTCTCGCTATCGAACTTGCGCCTGGCGCCAACCTCACGGACACGGACGCCGCCACACGGAGGGCCATCGACATTCTCAAAGCGCGGCCGGAGGTGCTCTCCGTTTACGCGGCTTTGGGAACGCAAACGTCGTCCGGAGGCCTGGGAGACGAAAGCTCCTCAGGCGAGGTGCGGAAAGCGACCCTGACTGTGAACCTCAAGCCGCGCGGCGAACGGGCGCTCAGCCAGAAACAGTTTGAAGCATCGGTCGCGTCTCAACTTGCAGAGGTGCCAGGCGCGCGGGTGCGGTTCGGCGCCGATGGTAAGTCAGGCGCCAAGGTTCAGGTCACGCTGAGAAGCGACGATGATGACATGCTATCGCGAACGGTGTCCTCTCTGACGCGAGAGATGCGGGCAATGCCGGGTTTCCAGAACGCCGGCTCAACGGCCAGCCTTGCACGTCCCGAGATGCAGATTACGCCCAAACCCGAGAAGGCGGCCACGCTCGGCATTTCGACCGACACCATAGCTCGGACAGTCAACATCGCCACGCTTGGCGATTCCGATCAGAACCTGCCGAAGTTCAACCTCGATGACCGTCAAATTTCCATCCGCATCATGCTTGACGAGGCTGCTAGGTCCGATCTCTCGCGGATACTGAGCTTGCAGGTGCCGGCATCCATAGGAACCGTGCCGCTATCTTCCGTCGCTGACATCGCGTTCGGCGCAGGTCCAAACCAGATCGACCGAGTCGACCGCAGCCGCAGTGTGACTGTCGAGGCCGAGCTCGTGGACTTGACGACAGGGCAAGCCGAGGAGCTCGTTTCCAATCTGACGTCGATTAAAGCTCTTCCGACTGGAGTGACGCGCCAAAGAGCGGGCGACGCGGAACACATGCAAGAGTTGTTCGGTGGTTTCACACTCGCCATCGGCTCCGGCATTGTCTTGCTGCTGTTCGTTATTACTCTTTTGTTCAACAACTTCATTCAACCGGTTACGATCCTGACCGCGCTGCCGCTATCGCTCGGCGGTGCCTTCGGGCTGATGGCCGCAACCGGCACGTCACTTTCCATGCCGGCCCTCATTGGCATTCTGATGCTGATGGGCATTGCAGCCAAGAACTCGATCCTGCTGGTTGAGTACGCAATCACCGCCAGGAGAGAGAAAAATCTCGAACGAAACGCGGCCCTCGTCGATGCTGCGCGCAAGCGTGCTCGGCCTATTGTCATGACCACGGTCGCGATGGGAGCAGGGATGGTGCCCCTCGCGCTTGGAATTGGCGCGGACGCTGAATTCCGGGCACCGATGGCCATCGCCGTGATTGGCGGCCTCTTGAGCTCAACGGCGCTCAGCCTCATCTACGTTCCCGCGGTCTTCACCGTGATGGATGATCTTGACCTCTGGGCTCGCAAGACTTTTGGAGCGCTGATTCAGAAACCTCCACTACCAGTTGATCCTACTTCCGCTCACTGACAGATAGCGGAAATCGCGCTTGGAACTGTTGGATCGGATGTCGATAGCTTAACAAGGATATAAAAGTTCTCATCTTCTCTGTTCATCTCAGAAGCTTTCGCTTCTCCTCTTCGGTGAGATTTTGGGTGTCCGCGTTGGTCAGAGGACCGTAACCCACCACCTTGATCGGAGCCGCGGGATCATAGCTTCCCTGCTTCTGGCCCTGCGTCCGGCGCTTACGCTCCTCGTCGTCCGCACCATCATTGCCGCCACCGAAGCCGATGACCTCGACGATGATCACCGACGGTTGCTCCGACGCTCCGGACTGGGCCGGGTTGGTCGCTTGCTTGGCTGCCGCGCCCGACGCGTTCGAGGCCTCCGTCAAGCCGCCGATGTTCGGCGCCTGGATCTGCGGCACGCCGGTGGTGTTGCCCTGTGCCTGGATGTTGGCCGCGTTGACGATATGCAGCGCCGCGAGGTTGACGTTGCCCGAGGAGCGGATGCCCGCCTCGCCCGCATCGATGGTGCCGAGCGGCGCGAGCAGGTCGATATCACCCGCCGCGATGCCCGGGATCGGGCTCAAGGTCGCGATGCCAGCCCCCGACGACGGCGCCTGCGGCGACAACGCGACATTGCCGTAGTTGTCGGTCACGCGCTTCGGCGGCGTGTAGAGCACCGTGGTTTTAGAACCACGGCCGGCGTTGATGTCGCCCTCCGCCGACCAGGCCAGAATGTCCCCCCCGAACGTCGTCATGATGCGCGACAGGCCGAGCAGGATCGAGCCCTTCGAATAGAGCTGGATGTTGCCCTCGCCTTGCGTGATCAGTCCTGACGACGCTGGCGGCACCTGCCCTTCGACGCCAATGATGGTGCGCCCGCCCGGCGTCAGCATCTGGATGCTACCACCCGATATCGTGCGAACGCCCGAGCCGCCGAACATGGTGATGTCGCCGGTGCGCACGATGAGGTTGCCGTCGGCATCCTTGTCCGGGAACAGCGCCGCGATGACGTTGCGTCCCCGCAGGTAGGAGCCATAACGCGTGCTCTCCGCGTTGTTGTACTCGCGCCCGCCTTCGCGCAGTTCCGCGAAGTACACCGTCCGCAGGAAGATGTTCTTCTGGTCCGGAGCCAGCGCATCAAAGTACGCCCGGCGCTCTTCAACGCTGGCGGCCTCGAAGCCGTAGCGCTCCTTCAGCCACGCTGCGAGCTCCTTCTCGTAGGTCTTGGCCACTTTGCCCGGCTGGTCGGCAAGCGGCGTGCCCGTCACGGCGAGGTTCGCCGGATCGAGATAGAGCGACGCCAGCTTCGCATAGTCCGGCCCGTTCACGCCGACGCCTGCCTGCATGAAGATGCTCGCGCCGGAACGCGTGTCGCCGATGGCGACCGGACCGATCGATGTAATCGAACCTTTGTCGGCTTGATAGAGATTGCGCCCCGCCGAGACCTCGAGCGTACCCGGACCGGCAATATCGAAGTTGGCGTAGATGATGTCGCGACCGGCTGAGATGATCGACACGTCGTTCGGATTGCTATGCACGATCAGATTACCGCGCGATTTCGCGCCCTGCACCGCACTCGTCAACGCGACGCCTGGCGCAAGACCTGCGCCGACGATATCGCGACCTGCGCGCACCATGACCGGAGCCGAGGCGTTATACCAAATTGTGGAATCACCAATGCCGGATGTGAGCGTTTCACCCGTGCGCAGGCCAACAACATCGCCCTCGCGCGCGTAGAAGCGGATCGGATCCATCTCCGGTGCTCGCCCAATATCGAGCCCGATTGTGTTCGGGCCGAAGAAGAACAGTGACAATGGCACCGGGGCGTCAAGGGAGTCAGCGCCGCCTCTGGATGCCCCATTGGTCACTTTGATGCGTCCCAGGGGGTCCACATTGCTTCCCATGAAGGCCGGATTGAAGGGCGTCGGTAACGCCACGCCGGAACCGGACAGGCTGAACGAATACTGCCCTGCATAGATCGAGTCCCGGGCCAGCATCTCCAACGAACCATGCGGAGACGGAGCAAGAGTGATGAAAGGATATACCTCGGAAGCATCGCCCCGCATGAACGGCAAAGCGTTGACCCCATAATACATGCTGCCACCCAGCGCCGCCGCGCGCAGGATCGACGGATAGGTGAACGATCCGTCCGCCGCATTCTGATCGCTGGTCTGTGCACGGTTTTCTGACGCCGAGGTGCTGGGTGTGAGATTGCCGCCGGCAGAGATCAGGTTGATCGCCGTATGTTGGGTCCAGAGCGAGAACCAGCTTTGTCCCGTATCGTTCTCGCCGCCGGCAGAGACGGCGGATCGGTTCGGCGACTGCGAGCGCCCCGGATCGCCAGCACCGCCAAGGACGAGGTCGCCCAAGGTTTCGAGATAGACCGCCGAATCTCCGGGCACCAATGTGATACCGGAACGTGCATCCGAGGACGTCGCTGTGAACGGGTCGATACCGCGCGGATCGAAGGCGTCGTTGAACCCGGACGCTCCCGCCCGGTAAATGAGCTTGATCCCGCCGATCGATTCCGCCGCCACATGCAAAGCGCCACGCAAATTCACCAGCGCGCCTGACAGCGCTTGAATGTCCTTGCTGTTGGTGAGAGCCAGATTCGGGTTGAGCGCACCCGCGATGCGCATGTCGATGTCGCCACCGCCGGTCAGCGTCAGCGATCCGTCGGCACCAACGCGGCCGGTGCTACCGACAGCAACGACCAGACCCTGACTTCGATGACCGCCCTCCATCCCTTGCTCGCCGCGAAGAGCAATCGTGCCGGCATTGCCAGCGACACGGATCGCGACGTCGCCACCACCCAGCGCGCCGATGCCGGTGAAGCCCAGCAGATCGGAACGGCCAGTGGCCGTGTTGGCCGTATAGCTACCGAAATTGATCCACCACGACGTCGAGATTGTTGCGTCGACCGCAGTACTGCCCGTGCCCTGTCGCCACAGCCAGTTACCAGTGAGAACACTCGCCGGACCCATACCGTGCGTGATGTCGCCAACAAGATCGCCGCCCGTTGCGATCAAGACGTTGCCGCCATGGTCCGGATACCAAGCCTGATGGGTCGAAAGGTTATACGCTGGATCGACCGGTGTCGCCGTGCCAGCGGTGTAGATGCCGTAGAGCGAATCCATCCGGATATCGCCGGCGGCGACGAGATCGAGATCGCCGGTGCCAGTGCGGAGGACGCTGAAGGATGGAGCGCGCGGCGCGGGATCTCCCGGAGGTCCGTCGATACAATTATCGGCGTCGCAAAGCCCCAGCAACTCCGGGGGCACTGGCGTGCCTGGCGTGTAGCCGTACCAATTGCCGGGACTCCAGAGCTTCTGACCGGGGGTAACAGCCACGATGTAGTGCGAATCGGCGAGCCTGATCGCGCCGGTAGAGGCGGGATTGAGCGCGCGCCGGTCAGCGGATCCGAGATCGGCGCCGGCGACGAGGCGCATCGACCATGAGGTTGCGCCCGCACCGAGCATCGGCGCCACCGCCCAATTCTGTCCCTGCTTGCCATTCGTCGGACTGCGCAGATCGATCGATTGGCCGCCAGGCAACTTGACATCGGTCATGGACGGAATCCGCGACCCGGCAGCCAGCGACAGCGATCCGCTCGACGTCATATTTCCCGGCAAAGGAACGCCCTTTGGCCAGATCAGCGCTCCAATGTTGGCGTCGCTGCGCAGCACCGTGCCGGCACCGAGTTGCATGCCCGCGGTGAGTGTCACCGCGTTCGGCAAAACCGTGCCGGCGGCGTAGGCCACGCTGCCGTCGGCGTTGTAGATGGTCGCGCCGACCACGCTGCCCGCGGATAGATTGAGAGGGCCTGCCAGAGTCGCCCTCACCGGCAGCACGGTGCCGGCCAAGATGTTGTTACCTAGTGGATTCGCCACGAGCGTATCGAACGTCGCCGGCAGATCATAGTTGAGCGTTGCACCCTTTCGGAAAGTGGTCCCCGCTTCGAGTGTCACCGCGACAGGAAGCACGAGGTCGCCGCCATATAGCACCACGCCATTGGTGAGCAGCCAGCCGTTGTCATCGGTCGTCGACGCTGGTGGTGCAAATCCGTCATTGATGGAGCCGCGAATATTGAGGTCGCCGGCCGCGCGGATCGTCAACACGCCGGGTTCGCCGAAGCCGCGCAACGCCGGATTGAAGCGGTTCGCATCGGGCCCATAGCGATAGCCCGACAGGTCGAGGTCGCCCGCGACCGTGAGATCGCCGTTCGGATTGTCGGCGCTGACCTTGCTGATGATCTCGACGCCCGGACGCAGACGATAGGTGCCGAGTCCGGCCAGCCTGTTGCTCAGGGACGTGTTGGCGAGTGCTGCGTTGATGAAGGCGTCGTTGTGCGGATCGATGCCGCCGCTGATAATTGTGCCGTTCTGATCCTTGATCCCGTCGAGATAGGCCTGCGTGATCTCCTGCGGCTTGTGGCCGGTGACATCCGGCGCATTCGCCTCGGGCGCGTCATCATAGATGCGGAAGGCATTGACGGCGACGGTCTTAGCACCGCGGATTCCGGGCGTACCGAGCACATTGAGAGCCACATCGTCAGCGCCATTGCCGGCGCTGTCGACGCCGCCTTGCCCGCCGGTGCCGCCAAGACGCCGTGCATTGAGGTCGAGCGTGCCGCGCGCGACGCCGTCGTTCTGTCCACGGCCGCTGCCCATCGCGACACTTGTGCCGGCACGCAGATCGAACGCGGCATTGCTGCCGATCGTCAGGGTGCCCTTGCGTGACGTCACATCGATGACCGCGCGATTGGGGCTGTCGATGATCTTGCCGTAGCTGTCGACGCGCAAGCCGGTGCCGTGCGCATCGAGCGTACCGTTGATGGTGAGGTCGCCCATTGCCGCCAGCCGGATCGATCCGACCTGGAAGCCGCTGGCGTCGATCTTACCGTTGACGGTCAGGTTGCCACCGTCCAGCACAATCTCAACGTCGCGAGCTTTGACTTCGTCGCCGACGACGAGATCCCCCTGCTTGATCTGGAAGCGCCGCGCACCAGTGACCTGACCTTCGTTGAGGCGTGCGTTTAGCCCCGCGAAGCCGGCGAGCGTCTGCGCGCGCACGGTGAGTTCGGCTGCATCGTAAGGCACCAGCGTGCCGCCGGCATCGTACTGGCCGCTTGCCGAACCGAGAATTGTGCCGCCGAGATCGACATGACCAGCACCGGCGCCAAGCGCCGTCACCATCATCGTGCCGCCGCGGTTGTACCGCGCCGACAAGTCAACGACCGAGCCGCTTGCTTGGCTGATACTCCCGGAGCTGCTGTTCAGCACCAGATCGCCGCCCCAGCTATATTTGGTGACGTCGAACATCGTGACTTCACGGCCCGACAGATCGATGCGCGCGTTGCCGCCCAGAACGACGTCGCCCGTCGCCGTCAAAACGAGCTTGCCCGACGGCAAGACAACACTGGTATCGACGGTAACGTTGGTCCCCATCAGCTTGAGCTGAGCGCCAAGCGCGTCGACCTTCGGGACGGCCGCACTGCCCGCTCCGGCAACGCGAACATCGCCGCCCGCGGTGATGGTGTTGACTGAACCCGCCTCGCCGGTGAACAGCGGTGTCGTGACCGTCAGATTGCCGCCGGTGTATTGATAGCCGGTCGCGGGAGCGTAAGCGCCCTGCCGGTGATAGACGCCGAGCGTGCTCTTGTTGGTGGATGTGATGCGCTCGCTGGCCGTGATGTTGACGTTGGCGAAGCCGAGCGCGAGACGGTTGTCCACCACTGTATTGCTCGGCTGCGAATTCGGACCGTAGCCGAACACGACGCGCTGCGCCGCGATGTCGAGGTTGCCGTCGCCAAGGATATCGGCCATCGCCGCGCCAGGCGCCGCCGCCGAGCCGGTCCAGATGAACTCGCCGGCTCGGATTGTTGCGACATCGCCGGATGCGCCATAACCGTAGATCGCAGGCGTGCCAAGCACCAGCCGCCCGACCTTCGACGCATCGAGCGTCACGGCGCCGAACACGTTCACCGCATCCCGTGCATTGAGTGCGAGCGTCTCGAGCGCCGGAGCCCCCGTCGCCGTATTGCCCGCGAGCAGCTGCGCCAGCAGGCCCTGATTGAGCGCGAGACCCGTAGGCAGATGGCCGGACGCCGCGGCGGCTGCGAGATTGGCGTCCTCGCCGAGATTGATGGCCGATAGGCCAAGCACCAGATTGCGCGTGCCATAGGACACATTATTGGCAATGGTGAATGAGCCGGACGTCGACGCGGCGATGGTTCCTTCGGACACCAGTGTCGTGGTGCGGTTGCAGTCCACGGTAACGCAGCCACCGACCGTGATGTTGACACTTGAACCCGAACCGGCCGTGGATGACTGCAGCAGATTGATCCAGCCGTTAGAGAGCGCCAGGACGCCACCTTCGGCGATGAAGACGAAGCCGTCGCTGGAATCGTAGCTGGCGCGACCGCGGCCGACCGTGCTGATCGAAGCACCTTCCTCGATCGTGATGGACCTCGCGTCTCCGAAATTGGCGAGGATGACCTCCGCCGCCGCAATGTGGGCGCCGCTACGCAAGATAATACTGCTGCCGTAATCTCCTTGAATGCTGGCAAAGCGCCCCGTCTGGCCATAACCCACGGCCACCATCCCGTTCAGCACCAGACGCGGTGCATCGAGCTTGCTGAGTTCGTCGGCATAAACGGATGCGTAGAAGGGAATGCCGGGATCAGCGCTTTGTCCCGTTGCGAGGACTTCCCCGAGGCCACGGACATTGACGGTGCCGCCGAAGCCGTTGCTGCCAGCGGCAGACTGCATGCGCAGATCGCCATTGAAGCGCAGTTGCGAGCGATCATCGACGACCGACGGCTTGGCCATCAGGATGTCCAGCGTCTTCGCATCCACCGTCATCATCGCGCGCGGCACGCCGATGCGCGCCGCATCCGCGAGCACAAAGGCATTGTAGCCCATCTCGTTGTAGGACGAATGTGTCCGCACTTTATCGGCCGGCGTGATCGTCACCTGGTTCGGCAGCGATGCACGGATCGCCGTGTTGGCGATGCCAAGAGTGCCGGCCACGCTCCAGGAGCCGTTACCGATGGCCGTAACACTCCCGAGGGAGCTGGCGCCCGCAAGATTGGTCGGGTTGCCCGCCCCGATTTCGACGCGGAATGCGCCGGGCAGCAGCGCGTAGCTGGATGGCATCAGCATATAGGTGCCTGCCGGAAGGCCCGGCACACCGGCGGGAATGGTGATCTGCTGGCCGGTCAGCGGCGCGCCGTAGCCCGCCTCCTGCACCACCGGCGCATATGTCGATGCGTGACTTGGCACGATGGCGTAGACCGCGTTGCCCTTGCTGCTGTAATTGTAACCGGGATTGGAATTGATCAGCGGCGTGGTCAGGATATCGACCGAACCGCCGCGGCCTGAGACAAAGCCAGCGCCAGTCAACTCACCGCCCCCCGACAGGTCGAGAACGGAACCTGCCTCGACATTCAGGTGAGTCGTCGAAAGACGGATTCCGCGCTTGAGTTCGCTACCGCCCGTACCGCCGACGCCATCGAGCACAATCGACGTTCCGCCATACCGATAGTCGAGGCCATCGACGGTACCGCCATAGAGCATCACCAGTCCAGCGCCGCTCACCGAGGTGATACTCCCTGGCAGAAGGTTGACCGCATCGGCCTGCGCCAGCCCACCACGCCCGACCGTGCCGAGCTGTATCGCACCGAACGGCGCGCGTACCACGCCGCCCTGATTGACGGTTTCCGCGCCGAGATAAAGCGACCCGAAAGCCGAATACGGCGTGTCGGGGATCGTGTCGCCGTATCGCCGGATGGTAAGCACACTGCCACTCAGAAAGTTACCGCTTTCAGTGGACCCAGCGACGATCTGCGCGGCCACGCCTGTCGCCGGATAGATCTGTGCGGCGGTCAGCGTGATGTCGCCGAGCGTGGCGAGTTCGGTGGTGAGTGCGCCTGACAGGCCACGCGACGGCGTGCCGGCAAGCAGGCGGATATCGCCGCGGCTGGTGAGATCGACCAGCGCGAAACCGCGGCGATCGACGGTGTAAAACACCTTCTGGGTGTCGATGTTCTTGCGCGTACCAAACCCAACGCGGTCACGAATGTCGATCAGATCGGCGGCAACGGAGAACACCGCATCGCTGGCTTGTCGCGAGGGGCCGCCGCCCCATGTCGCGGCGGGAAAGGTTACACCGTCGCCGCCAAGACGGATGGTGCCAGCCAGCCGGACATAAGGTGCCGACAGCGACACCTGCGAATTCGTGTCCGCGCTTTCACTGAGCGCAAATGTGCCGGCATAAAGCCGCAGGCTCTGCTTCATCGCCAGTGTGACATTGCCGTCGAAGGAAAGCGGCCCATCGGCCAGCAGCGAAAGATTATCGAAGCCGCCGGCCTTGATGCGATCGACGCCGAGCCGTGCAGTGCCGGTGACAAGACCGGCCTTTGCCTCCGCCATCGACGTGGCACCGGCAATGGCGCTGTCGCCCTGAATATTGGCGATGACGAACTCGCGATGCCGCAATACGTCACCGCTTGGCCCCTGCGCGGTCGGATAGGCAGGTGTCTCGAGCGCCAGCGCCAGCGTACCACCGGCCGCATTCGCGCCGCCCGCGGCCGCCCGCAACGTGCCGTCAAGATACAGACCGATACCGGACTTGACGACGATGGCGCCGCCATCGCTGGCGACGTTCAGTGGCGTGCTGTTCGCTCCGAGGCCAGGCACGGGAATATCCAGCACCGCGCTTGTACCGGACGCATCGAGCACTGCACCCGGGCGGATCACGACGAAAGCACTCGGCGCATCGGCTTCGCCCTTTGCCTCCCAGTCCATCGCGCCGCCGATCAGGATCGAACCGCCCTTGGCGACCACACCATAGGTCTGACTACGCCTGTTGATCGCCGTCGCAGCGCGCGCCGCGACATCGAGCACGGCGTGATCGCCAATCCAGATCAGGCCGGCTGTGTTCGTCGCAGCACTTCTCCCCGCCAAGGTGATGGTGCCACTCGGAGCGGTCAGTGTACCGTCGATCGTGAAATTAGTACCTTGCAGGCTGATCGCCTGACCGGCATCGACGCCGATCACGGCTCCTGTACGAATGTCGATTGGGCCACTTGCCGCCACATCGCTAACTGCCGAGCGCAAGCTAATGGACGCGCCGCCGCGCTGGATCAAGCGGCTGTTGGCGGCGTCTTCCGTCCACAACGGCGGCGCCCAGACGCTGAGAGCGTTTGCTGGATCCGTGTTGGTCGCGGTGCTGAAAGCCGTGTCCGTGAAGCGATAGACCGGCATCGCAACGTCAAGTCCGACGTCTTCGGAGACAACGAGACCGTGGCGGCCGTTCACGTCGTAGCTGGAGAAACCGGATTGGAACAACGACGACTGGATTGTCGCGTTCCGAGCAACCGTTACGGGCCGGGCCAGATTGATGCCGGCTTGAATCACAGTACCTTTGGCGACCGTGAAATCCACCGGAGATATATCACCCGGATTCAACGTCACGGACTTCGGGCTTTTAAGAGAAAGCCCGTTGGGAAACACGTTCCCTTCTACGACATAACTGACGGGGAAACCGGACGACGCTCCGAGAATATCAATGACCGTTCCGGCAGGAAACGTCGGGATTGGTCGCCCATCTGACTCAATGTATACGTTGGTGCCATTGTTGAGCCTTAGGAAATAATATCCCGATGTTGGACGTGGTGGCGTCCAGTCGGCCGCCAGCGTCAACCCGTCAAATACAGGCACACCGCCGAGTCTTTCACCCGGCTTAACGAGACTAACCGAATAAGTGTAGCTGACGGGCAAGACGCTCCCCGTCACGACGCGATAATCTTCGGTCAAGACAACGTCGACGGACGTTTTCTCTCCCGCGCCGAGCACACCGTCGGTCGCGAGAACCTTACCGCCGATCCCGATCGCCGTTCCGGATTCAAGCTTGAGCGTGCCGCCGCCGCTGACGCCATAGCCGCGGATGTTGCCGTTGAGGGTCAGGAGGCCATCAGCCTGGACCTGCGATATCTCCTGGTCGGCGATCAAGGTGACGTCGCCACCCTTGCCGCCTTTGGTCTTACCAGTGGCGAGAATGGCGCCGCCCGACGAGACGTCGATCACGCTGCCGGTCTTTAGCGTCACGTCATGAGTCGATTTCAGGGCGACCGTGCCGCCGTTGAGATACGC
>NZ_JBFRFO010000018.1:0-23195 GCF_052114865.1 Hyphomicrobium sp. 2TAF46
CCGGTACTGCCCAGAACGGGCCAGCTCGGGGCCTCTCCACCGAATATAGTCTCTCTGGGTGCGTTGATCCATAGCGCTAAGCATAGCACGGGATCAGGCCGCTTAGACCGCGGCGTCAATCGAGATATTTTTCAAACTGATACACTACCTGCGATATGCACCTCGAGCCGTTCGAATGAAGCTGCCGAAGTGGCACGAATGTCTCTCTCATCGTCGCCATGACGGGAACGCGCAGAAGCTGAAACACCCCATGCCCAACTTCCGCCCCGCCGGAGCCGCGCAATTGCGCCGACGCCATGCGACGGAAAGCTCGCCGCCGCGGGTTCAACACCGGAGCAGCAATTTGGACGGCCGTTTGAGCGGGGCATTGTCGGGCCATGCAGGGTTGGTTCTCGCAGATCGTCATTGGCGTCATCGTCACGGTTCTGGGCACTGTCATCGCGAACGCCGTAACCGGCGGCCACGCCAGCCATCATTTCATTCCGAGCTTTCACGACTCGTCTCGCCATTGATCGCCTAGCTTTCCTCCTATCGAGCACCACGCGTCCGCACCGGGCCAGCACCGCGTGAGCGGAGTCGTTGGCACCCACGATAAAGAACGACGCGACATCAAATGCGCACGGCGGCCGGCTCCCCGGAGGGGCCCGAAGGACGACGCGAACCAAGTGTGCGCAACCGGCTGGCTCTCCGGAGGGGCGAGCCAGCACCAACAAAAAAGCACGGAGCGGACGGGTTCCGCGGCTGGGTCGTGCAGCAATGAAGTCTCGGAACCGATCCGCTCCGTGACAGACCGAGAAACAGGGTCTCGAGCACGGTCACTTTACGTCAGCGGGATGCTCCGCACACAGGCTTCTCACCCTGTGCGGACCTTGCCGATCGCCTTGTCCGGAAGCGCGCGTGACGCCCCGGGTCGGGCTGCCCCACCCGAGCCCGGCGCAACGCCTTGCGCACGAACCCTTCGCCGGATGGGCGAGGCGATTATGCGAGAGGAGGCGAGAGCGGGGATAAGTTTTTTTGAGTGGGGGGAATTGGCGGGGATTTGCGCGCTGCGCTGCAAGACGAAACGGGGCTATACAGATAATCTGCTCTGCGCGATGTTAATGGAATTGGGGACGGTTGTGTTTGTTGCGTGGGGGACGTGGGGATGGCGGGACATTGTTGTGAATTGTTATTATTCGCTCAGCTGGAAAATGGTTTCGGATCGACTGCTGACGCTTTCTCGAATTGGCATGCCGTTTGGGAGGGCACCGTAGCGGAGCTCATCACGTTAAAGGCTAGGCTAGACCCTTTCATTTGGTTGATAGGTTCTGTGCTCGCATTAGTTCCCGGGTCTTTTGCAATTTATAAGTGGTGGTTCTATCGCGAAAGCAGAATGCCGCTTAGGCTAGTTGAACTTCTAAAAAGGGACGATGATCGGCTGGACGGCGCGCGCGGGGCGCTTCTGTCGGTAATCGCTCGTCCGCGATCTACGCTGTTGGATTTCGAGTCTCCCATCTTCGTGGAGCACTCACTTGCAGCCACTATGCGTCGTTTGAAGTGGACGTCGTGGCTGAGGCCCAACTCGCTGTCAGTCTCCAACGAGGAATTGGAGGGGGCATTGCATGAGATTGAGCAACAAAAAAAGTTCTGCGCTGATCGTACTCACCACTACTTGAAACAAGAGGGCCTGATTCACCTTCTAAAAGGTGCACATTCTGCAGCGCTAGCTTCAAACTTCAGCCCAGAAAGCCAAGAATTTTCGGATGCCAATAAGGATGCTCTTTTCCACTTTAATCGAGCGCTGGAAATTGATGATGGCGATATCGATGCGTTGGAATACGCCGCTCATCAGCATCGAATATTGAATGACTTCGATCTTGCGCTGGCGGGGTACGAAAGATTGGAGAAAAGGGCTGCGAAGGCGGGATCGGACCGAGCCTTAACAAAATCGCGGGCTCTTAGATATCAAGGTGAGGTGCTGGAAAAACAGTACGATTTAAAGCAGGCTCGGTCGAAATTAGACGCTGCGAAAGCGCAGCTTGAGGCGGCGCTGACAAATTTGCCGGACCTTGAGCGGGGTAAAGCAGACCACGCAGCTATATATGAAATTCTCGGGCGGATTGAAGAAAAGCGCGGCAGGACAATGCTTCCTGGTGAGAATTACGGCGCGGCGCTATCGATCTACGAAAGCATTCTACGTCGGTCACCAAACGATGGAGACGCGAAAGAGGGCAGCGAGCGCATGAAAGCAGCTCTGGTTAGGTTCCACGCAGTCGACGTCGGAGCGAACATGCCAATGCTTCTAAGTTAAATTCCCCCCAATATTCTGACCACTGCACCCAGTGCAAATGCCGCGCCGCTCGCCAGCATCGCATGCCCCGCGCTTTGCCAATGCGCCATCGTCAGCATGTGGGATGCACCGATATTCGAAAAGCGTGCTGCGAACTTCCGCTGCTCGCGGAGCGAGATCGAGAAGAGGATGGCGGCGCCGATCAGTGCGGCCCATATCGGTGCGCCGGCAAACGCAGCGAGCGCTGTGAAAAGTATCGATGTGAATGCCAGCATCGTATCCCCCAATTTGGGGCAATGAGCCGTGATTCTCGGCCCAGCACTATGAGCGACCCGGAATAACCTGTTGATAAGAAGCCAACGCCAAAGCTCCGCTTAAGTTGCGGACGCGAACGCACCCCCCAACAAAAAAGGCAGCTTGCGCCGCCTTTTTCAGTTTCGTTTGGGAGGATCGGTAAGTCTGGGGAAAATCAGGATTCGAGTTGCCAGATGCCTGTCGGCAAACGGCAGGCAACGATTTCGGTCTCCTTCGTCGTGTCGACCCCGGACAGCGTGACGACGGCATGGCGGCAAACGCTGCCGCGCGTGTCCTTGAACGACGAGACCGGTTTGACGACACCGGAAAGCCGTCCGTGCGCCCGATGCCAGACGTAGCTGGAGCCGTCGGCGACCTCGGTCAGGGCGAATTGCACGCTTTCGAGCGCCGCATATTCGTCATCCCGGTCGAGCGCGGTTTTGACGGTCGTGAATTTTGTGGTTTCGCTGAGGGCGTTGGGCTTCGGGCAGGCCGCCGTTGCGGGGGACTTTTCCGCCCCCCAGGCACGCCCGTAAGGCATGAAAATCGCCGCAACCAGCGCGAATGCCGTTGCGCCGGCCGCGGCAGTCGAGAATAGAGACGCATTTGAGGACATAACGCTTACTTTCTACTCGGGCGGGACGCGACGCTCGCCCAACAGGACGATAGGGTGAGTCTGCCTCAGTATGGTTAAAAGGAGCTGAACAGATATCGTCGCGTGTGCTGTAACGGGGCACACCGGCACCTTGGCAAAGCGCTTCGAAAGCGCGATCTGCAGTCGAGACGAAGAAACAAGCGTTGGGCATACAACATGAGTGACACCGAAACCACCGCGGCAGCGGCTCCCGAAACGGCGCCGGATTTCTCGATGGCCGAAGATCCGTTTCTGCTGTTCGAGGCCTGGATGCGGGAGGCCGAGCAGAAGGAGCCGAACGATCCGAACGCGATGTCGCTCGCGACCGTCGATGCGGGCGGCGTGCCGAACGTCAGGACGGTGCTGCTGAAGGGCCTGGACGGGCCCGAGAACGCCGATCGCGGCTTCGTCTTCTATACGAACTTCGAAAGCGTGAAGGGGCGCGAGCTGCTCGCGAACCCGAAGGCCGCGCTGCTGTTTCATTGGAAGAGCCTCGAACGGCAGATCCGCATTCGGGGACCCGTGTCGCTGGTCTCGCACAACGAGGCCGACGCCTATTACGCCTCGCGCCCGAGGCTGAGCCGCATCGGCGCCTGGGCCTCGCATCAGTCGCGGCCGCTGTCGTCGCGCGACGTGCTCGAAGCCAAGGTTCATCACTACGAAGCGAAGTACCCGGAAGAAGCGATCCCGCGCCCGGCCTACTGGTCGGGGTTCCGCGTCCTTCCCGTCGAAATCGAATTCTGGAAGAGCCGCGAATACCGGCTGCACGACCGCATCGTCTTCCGCCGCGACGCGCCGCGCGACTCCTGGCACAAAACGCGCCTCTACCCTTGAAGGACGACGAGACGTGCCGTTCGTGGCACACTGCAGCCCGAAGACGTGAGGATCGCTTGAGGCTCGAATGGTAACGGATCGCATCGACGAGCGCCGCCCGCGACGGCGGGTCCGCGACCGCTATCAGTCGACGCGGATCTACTACGCGGCCGGCCGGCCGCCGTCGTTCCTCGCGAAGTGGACGAGCCGCCTCGCGCTTTTTTCCGCCGTTGCCGCGCTGGTGGCGGCGGCGCTCCATCGGCTGCATCTGCTGCCGACGCCGGTCGCGATGACGATTGCCTATATCGTCATCCTTTGCGCCGGGCTGTCGCTGCTGATGGCGTTCGTCGCCGGGCTCGATATCTGGGTGACGGGACGGCAGGGCGCGGCCCGCGTATTCTGCGGTGCGATCGTCGCGCTGGGCTTGCTCGCGATCCCAGCCGGCGTCTGGGCCATGAGCCTCAAGTGGCCGCGCATCAACGACGTCTCGACCGATCTCGCCGAGCCGCCGGAATTCACCGAGGCGAAGGACGAGCGGCCTGCCGGCGCCAATGCGACCGAATACGAAGGCGACGAGTTTGCCGCCATTCAGCGCGCGCACTATCCGGATCTCAAAAGCCTCGTCCTGCCACGGCCGACCGAGGAAAGCTACGAGCTGGTGCTGCAGGCGCTCGCCAAGCTCAAGCTGAAGACGACGCTCGAAGTTCCGCCCGAAGACGAGCAGGACGCGCCGGGCTTCATCGAGCTTTCCGACCAGTCGCAGATTTTAGGGTTAGTCGACGACATCATCATTCGCGTGCTGGGCGAGGACGGGTCATCGCGCATCGATGTCCGGTCGCAGTCACGCTTCGGCGAATTGGATTTCGGCCGCAACGCCGCGCACGTGCGCACGATCCTGAAGGAAGTCGCGAGCCGCTTCGAAGCCTCCGTGCCCGATGTCGATAAGGCCACGCAAGCCGTCGTCGACAAGCGCAACAAGCTCAAAGCGGAGAAAGGTCGCGGTCCGGCGTCAAAGGCAGATCGGAAGCGACCAAACCTTTCTCGATCAGATATTCGACGTGCGCCTGGACAGAAAGCGTCGCAGCCGGGATCAGGTGCGGGGCAAGGCCGCGGTAAATCTCGGGGACAATTTGACGAATAGTCGTCGCGCCGGCGGTGAGCGCGTCGAGCACGGATTTCTCGCGCCACGTCCGATGCAGAAGATAGGCTTTCACCGTGCGCTGGGGATCGTTGAGCCGGTCGCCGTGCCCGGGCAGAAAAACGTCGTCGGTGCGATCCAATAGAATTTCGAGCGATGAGACGTAATCGGACATGCGCCCTTCCGGCGGCGCGATAACGGTCGTGTTCCACGCCATCACGTGATCGCCGGAAAAGACGATCCTGCGGCCCTCGAGCGCAAAGCAGAGATGATCCGGCGCGTGGCCCGGTGTGTGGATCGCCGTCAGCGCCCAATCCGCCCCCTTGATCGTGTCGCCGCCCTTGAGCGCGATGTCGGGCGCGAAATCATAGTCGACGAAGTAGCTTCCCGAAGGACTGTTCTCGAGCGCGATCTTTCCGGCCGCCGGATCGCGCGCGTAGGCAGCCGTCACGGCGCCGGTTTCTGCCTTGAGCGCGGCGATGCCATCGACGTGGTCGCGATGCGCGTGCGTGGCGAAAATGTGCGTGATCGGCCGGCCGGCTGCAGCCTTCAGAATGGCGGCGCGATGGTCCGCGCTGTCCGGCCCGGCGTCAATGACGGCCAACGACGTGGAGCCGACGAGATAGGTATTCGTGCCCTTGAACGTGAACGCGCTCGGATTGTCCGCGACGAGCCGAACGACGCCCGGTCCCATGGGAGATGGAACCCCATATGCGAACGCCATCTCTGTTTTGAAGTCGAGTGAATCCAAACCCCGCGTACCCTCGTTGAAACGTGAAGCGCTTATAGGAAACTCGGCCGCGCTACGAATACCCTGAAATTCGACGCAGGTTAACGCCGTGTGCGATTGCGCACATGTTCCGGACGGAACCCGAGGCCGATGAGACGGCCAGAAAGATGCGCGAGAACCGGCCACCTGGCGATGCCGAGGACAAATCCCGGCGGACCCGATCGCGTCTTCTCGTTGGCTTCGCGTTTTCGCCGGTCGCTGCGCATCATCAATTGAAGTTTCTGCGTGGCCTTCGTCGGAAACGTGCGGCGCTTTTCGACCGCCGCCAGATGCGCGTTGGAGAGACGGCCCTCCTTGAGCGGCTTCGTCAAGATGTTCGCTGCGGCAACTGCATCCTGGATCGCGAGATTGACGCCGACACCGCCGATGGGCGACATCGCATGCGCCGCATCGCCGATGCAGAGAAGCCCCGCGCGCCACCACTGCTTCAGGCGATCGATCCGGACGCTTAAGAGATGCACGTCGTCGAAGGAGCGGATCTCCTGCAACCGCTCTGGCGGCTGCGGCGAGACGGCAGCGACCATCTCGCGAAACGCTTCGATCCCGCCAGCCTTGATCTCGGCATAAGTGCCTTTGCGAACGATATACCCGCATTGCCAATAATCGCCGCGATCAATCATCACGAAGCCTTGCCGCGGACCCGCATGACCCATGGTCTGCTCGGGATCGCCTGCTGCATGCGAAAGCTTCATCCAGAGCACCTCGCTTGGGTTCCCGAAGGTTTCAACTTCGAGGCCCGCGAGCCTGCGCGTCGCCGAAGTGCGGCCGTCGGCGCCGATGATGAGCGATGTGTTGAGACTCAAAGGCCCGTCGGGTGCGCTCGCGCGAAGCCCCGTGACGCGGTCGCCTTGGATGATGAGATCCGTGACTTCGCTTCGCATCAGCAAGTGGAAATTCGGATAGCGCTTCGCTTCGCGCGCCAGGAAATCGAGAAAGTCCCATTGCGGCATGAACGCGATGAAACGGTTCTTCGCCGGTAGCCAGGAAAAATCGGCGATGGTGATGTTTTTCCCGCCGACCTCCGCATGGAGCTTGCGCGCTTCCGTATGCGGAAGCTTCAACAGTTCGTCCGCAAGACCGAGTTCGTGCATCACCTGCAACGTCGAGGGATGGATCGTGTCGCCGCGAAAATCGCGTAGGAAATCGCCGTGCTTTTCGACAACGGTCACGTCGATGCCCGCGCGCGCCAGCATGAGGCCGAGCATGAGGCCAGCAGGTCCTGCGCCAACGATAGCGCACGTCGTACTGATCCCGCTTTTCGCTGCGGTATCCTCTGCGCTCGCCGAAATAGACGCAGCGCGGGTCTCAACATTCATACCGGACTCCCGAGCGCCAGCGATTTGAGATCGACGACGTCGCGCTTGGGCGGCGTACCGAACATGCGCGCGTATTCGCGGCTGAACTGTGAGGCGCTCTCGTAACCGACCTGATAAGCCGCGCCGGCCACGTTGATATCGCCAGCCGCCATCAGCCGCCGCGCTTCGAGAAGGCGCAACTGCTTCTGATATTGCAGCGGCRTCATCGACGTCAGCATCTTGAAATGCGCATGAAACGACGAGGGGCTCATGCGCGCGACGGATGCAAGCTGTTCGATGCGGATGGGACGCGCGAAATCCTCCCGCAAAACTTGGATGGCCTCGGCAAGCCGCCGCGTCCGGCTGTTGGGTAAGACGAGCTTGCAGAACTCGCCGCCATATTCTCCCGTCAGCAGCCAGAACGAAATCTCGCGCATGATCGTGGGATAAAGAACGGGAATGGCGTTCGGTGTCGAAAGCAAACGTGCGAGCCGCGTTGTGCAATCGGCAAGAGGACCTTGGAGACTGCCGACGAAGACGCCAACGCTGCCTTCGTCGTTCGGAAGAGGCGGCGCATCGAGCTCTTCCATCACCTCGCGCAGGATGCCGAGATCGAGTTCGAGAATGAGGCCAACCAACGGCTTTTCGGCGCTCGCCTTCGACACCCACCCGAGCGCCGGAATTTCGACGCTGAAGACCAGCGCCTGCATCTCGCCGTAGGAGAGGGTCTCGTCACCGAACAGCACCTGCTTTTCGCCCTGGGCGACGATGCACAGCGACGGCCGATAGACCATGTGACGCGGCAGCGTCGCGCGGCTCGTGCGCATGAAGGTGAAGCCCGGGATCGGCGTCTCGAAAACGCCTTCGCCGCCGCCATTGGCATCGGCATAGCTGATAAGCGCCGTCTTCAAATCGAGCATTTCGAAGTCTCTCTGTCTGCGGCGATTTCATCTCGAACTGGGCATTATCATAGGGCGAGAAAGCGCGGGGCCCAAGACCGTTTGGAGGATTAGGCAAGAAATTCGCGAGTTCTGGCATTCAACAGGCGACGGTCGAGGCATAGATACTCCGCTCACAAATATTCGTTTGAGGAGCAAGCAATGGCACAGGCAAAAAGTGGATCGGGTCCCAAGATCGCGATCGTCACAGGTGGTAGCCGCGGGCTTGGACAGAACACTGCGGTGAGCCTCGCGGAGCGGGGTGTCGATATGATCTTCACCTATCGTTCAAATCGCGAAGAAGCCGAGAAGACAGTCTCGGAGATCGAAGCCCACGGCCGGAAAGCCGTGGCGCTTCAACTCGACACCGGCGACAGCGCCTCGTTCGATGCCTTCGCCGCCGAGGTCAGGAAAATACTGAAGGACAAATGGGGTCGCGAGACGTTCGACTATCTCGTGAACAATGCCGGCATCGGCATAAGCGGGTCCATCGCCGACATGAAGGAAGCCGACTTCGATCGGCTTTACAACATTCACCTGAAGGGCGTGTTCTTCCTGACGCAGAAACTGCTGCCGCTGATCGCCGACGGCGGTCGCATCGTCAATCTCTCGTCCGGCCTCGCGCGCTTCACGATGCCAGGATACGCGGCATACGGCGCGTTGAAGGGCGCGATCGAAGTGCTGACGCGCTACATGGCGAAGGAACTCGGGCCGCGCGGCATCGCGGTCAACGTCGTGGCGCCCGGCGCGATCGAAACCGATTTCGGCGGCGGCCTTGTGCGCGACAACGCCGAAATCAACAAGCACATCGCCTCGGTGACGGCGATGGGACGGGTGGGCGTTCCCGACGATATCGGGCCGATGATCGCCGCTCTGCTGTCAGACGAAAATCGCTGGATGACGGCGCAGCGCCTCGAGGTGTCCGGCGGCGTGAACCTCTAAGGTTCGTGCTGCGCAATCAGACCCGGTAGTAGGCGCGATACCAATCGACGAAGCGGGCAATGCCCTCGCTGAGCGGTGTCGAAGGCCGGAAGCCGACGTCGCGTGCAAGGTCGTCAATATTCGCGTAGGTCTTGGCGACGTCGCCGGGCTGCGGGGGGAGGAAGATTTTCTTCGCCTCGCGGCCCGTCGCCTTTTCGATCGTCGCGATGAAATCCATCAGCGCGACCGAATTGTTGTTGCCGATATTGTAGAGCCGGTAAGGCGCGTTCGACGTCGCGGCATCCGGCGCATCGCTCGACCAATTCGGATCTGGTTCCGCGATCCGGCCGACGGTGCGAACGACCCCTTCGACGATATCGTCGATGTACGTGAAGTCGCGCGCATGCTGGCCGTTGCTGTAAACCTCGATCGGCTCGCCTGCGAGAATCTTCCGCGTGAAGCTGAAATACGCCATGTCCGGCCGCCCGAACGGCCCATAGACCGTGAAGAAGCGAAGCCCCGTCACGGGGAGCCGGTAGAGATGTGCATACGCGTGCGCCGCAAGCTCGTTGGCCTTCTTCGTCGCCGCGTAAAGGCTGAGCGGATGATCGACATTGTCGTGGACGCTGAAGGGCATCTTCGTGTTGGCGCCGTAGACAGAGCTCGATGACGCAAAGACGAGATGCTTGACCCCGTTATGGCGGCACCCTTCGAGAACGTTCTGCATGCCGACGATATTGGAATCGATGTAAGCGCCTGGGTTCTCGCTGCCATAACGGACGCCGGCCTGCGCCGCGAGGTGAATGACCTTGTCGAAACGCTGCACGCGGAACAACTCGTTCATCGGCGCGCGATCGGCGATGTCGAGATGCAGGAACGAAAAGCCCTTTCGCCCGCCGAGCCGCGCCAGCCGCGCTTTCTTGAGCGCAGGATCGTAATAGCCGTTGACGTTGTCGACGCCGACGACCTCGTCGCCGCGATCGAGCAGGCGCGCTGCCGTGTAGTAGCCGATGAAGCCGGCAACGCCGGTGACCAGAAATTTCATTGGCTAACAGTTCCAGTCCGGAGCTTTGACGGAGGTTGATGAACGACGGCTCGGTGTAGTGGGTTCGACGATGCTGTCAATCCGGCCTGTTGGATCGTCGACGCGTGGTTGTCACACGGCCACGGCGGCCTCCGCGCAGGGGAAAGCCGGCGTCACAGAAAAACACAAAAACTTATCCCCGCGCTTTCGGCCGCCCTTATCTTCCTGCGTGGGAGCCTCGTTGCAGACATTAGCGTGAACATGAACGATACGCCGAACCTTGCACTGCCCTACATCTTGGCCGCTCAGGCGCAGAAGCATGTCACGCATAACGAAGCGATCCGCGCGCTCGATTGCCTTGTGCAGCTTGCCGTTGAAAGCCGGGCGCTGACGGCGCCGCCGTCGTCTCCGCCGGAGGGCGCAAGGTACATCGTCGCGGCGTCCCCATCCGGGGCATGGGCGGGCAATGCCGGCAAGATCGCGGCCTTCCAGGACGGCGGGTGGATGTTCTACGCGCCGAAGGAAGGCTGGGCCGCCTGGGTCGCAGCCGAAAGCGCACTTGTCATCTACGCCGCGGGAGCCTGGACGCTGTTCGCGGGCTCAGGCGGCGGCGGAGGTGGTGGCCTGTCCGCACCCGTCGCCAATTCGAGCCTCGCCAACATGGCGACGAGCACGATCAAGGGCCGCGCGAGCGCGGGCAGCGGCGCGCCGGAGGATCTGACCGGAGCGCAGGCGACCGCGCTTCTAGATGCCTTCGTCGCCTCCGGCGCCGGCCACAAAAAGGGCCTCGTGCCGACTCCGGGACCAACGACAGGAACGACGAGGTTTCTGCGCGAGGATGCAACGTGGGCGGACTTAAACAACGTCCCGCTCGTCGGCGTCAACGCGACCGCCGACGCCACGAACAAGCTCGCCGTCAAGACCCCGGCCAGCCTCTTCGACAACACCGGCAACGGCCACCAGCTGAAGATCAACAAGGCTGCCGCGAGCGACACCGCGTCGGTGCTTTACCAGACGAATTATTCCGGCCGCGCCGAGCTCGGTCTGACTGGAGACGACGACTTCCACTTCAAGGTGAGCCCCGACGGCGCGAACTGGTACGAAGGCATCCGGATAGCCAAGTCGAACGGCAGAGTGTCGTTCCCATCGGGCGGAGCACGCGAAGTGTTGAGCGCGAACCGCACCTATTACGTGCGGCTCAGCGACGGCTCAGATTCCAACACCGGCCTGGCGAACACGACGGGGGGCGCTTTCAAGACCGTTCAGAAGGCACTCGATGTCGTCTACGGGACGCTCGACCTTCAGACATACGATGTCACGATTCAGATGTCGGCTGGGACAACGACGGAGGCGCTGGCTGTTCGGACGCGCGCCCTCGGCACCGGTCGCGTGTTCCTGATCGGCGATGAGACGACGCCGGCCAATTGTGTGCTCAACGGCAACGACGCTGTGACCGTTACGAATGGCGGTCAGATTTACGTGCGCGGATTTCGCATCAAGCCCTCCGGCACGAACAGAAACGGCCTCTACGTCAATGCCGGCTACTCGACCATCTTCTTCCGGAATTGCGAGTTCGAGGTAACGAGCGGCGGTTATCATATGTTTTGCAACATGGGTCTGGTTCAGGCCGATGGCCCATATGCGATTGTCGGCGGCGGTCACGCCCATGCCTTCTCGAAGGGGCTGGGAATCATCAATATCGACTCGCGGGCCGTCACAGTCTCGAATACGCCCGCCTGGGCCTCGGCCTTCGTGATCGTGCAGCAAGCGCAGTTCTCGGCCGTCAGCGCCAGCTACTCGGGCTCGACGACGGGCAATCGATACTCCGTCACTCTGAACGGCACTATCGTCACCAACGGGGCGGGTACGTCGGCGCTCCCGGGCGACGCAGCCGGCACGACGGCAACAGGAGGCCAATACACATGACACCTTTCGACCCCAGAAATTGGTTTTGGTTCGTCGGCAACGACGAGAGCAAAGTCTGGTCGAGTGCGGCCGGCGACTACGTCGAGGAATACGACTCGAGTCGCTTGTCTCGCATCGCGAACGAGATTGAGCTTTACGACGTGCTTTCAAAAGAGAAGTGCGCAGGTTTAGCCCCGCAGGGGCCCTTCTCGGCGGCCGAGCTGCGCGCTGCTCTCCTCCGCATCGACGCAGCGGCAACCGGCGATGCGAGCGACCCGGCCGCGCTGAGGGCGGTGGCGGAGAGTCTCGAGTTTACGCGGCCCCCGCTCGCCGCTTAGTTCGCTTGTCTTTCGCGCGTCGCTGCTTGGCGTGCCTCGTTGGGGCGCGCCATTTTTTCGTTTGGACCACCCGCGTCTGGACGAGCATCCTTCGCCTCTCGCCGGTAAGCCCGCTCACCACAGAGGCACGTTGAGAAAAGTCACACTTCTTGGGTGATTTCTGGGGCGAGGGTGTGGGCGGGAAACCTAACCCATTGAAAAGACTGGTCGGAGCGAGAGGATTCGAACCTCCGACCCCTTGCTCCCGAAGCAAGTGCGCTACCAGGCTGCGCTACGCTCCGCCCGACCGTCAGCCTGAATAAAGGCTTTTCCCGGCGCCGGGTAGGCACCGAGGAGAGGGGGGTTATAGCGACCTCGTTCACCTACCGCAAGCGCTTCGATCCGGCGAATTTGGGGGTTCTTTATGCAACAATACCCGCGGCTTGAAATCGACGGACCCCAGCAGGCTTGCGCGCCGGCAAACAGATGGGAAGAAGGGGTGAGCGCATTGCCGCGTGCCATTGCTCGGCCGCGAACGACTGACTATGGTGCCGCCGACCGTCGCTCGGGCGGCGATTCTCCTCACGCGCTGGTGGGATGTAGCCAAGTGGTAAGGCAGCGGATTTTGATTCCGCCATTCGGAGGTTCGAACCCTCCCATCCCAGCCAATATTTCAATGCTTTCTTGGTTCGCCCCCTCGCCAAGAGGAAAAGCGATTTGATCTCCGTCGTCGGATCAATTTGTTTTCGCGAGTCCGAAAGTGGCGCGTCTGGGTCTCGATTTCACGGTGGAACACTATGAAATCACGTGAATCCACCCATCAGTTCAGAATAACCGTGGCCAGGTTTTCCGCTTCATCCGTTTGAGAACTCCGGCGGCGTATCTAGCGCGAACGTTCGGAGTACCGACGTCGACTCTAAGTGAATATTTCGATGTCTGGGAACGGGAAGGGGCGTTGATTCCTCGACGTTCGGAAGGGCGCCGGAAAATTATCGGCTAAGATTGAGACGCTATGCCCCTCAGCGGGAGACTGCTGGGGGCTTTTTTTATGCCTGAACCTGCAAACTATAGTTGACATATCAACAACCATAGTTTACACATATGGCATGATGAAAATCGAGACCTTCGAACCGTTCGACAAATGGCTCAGCAGCCTCCGCGATAAGCAGGGCAAGGCGCGCATCATCGATCGCATTAAGAGAGTGGCGGCCGGAAATATGGGCGATTGCAAGCCGGTCGGCGGGAGCGTTTTGGAACTGCGGATGGCGTTCGGCCTGGGCTACCGGGTTTATTTCATCAAGGAGGCGACACCCTCATCGTGCTGCTCTGCGGCAGTGACAAGTCAACACAAAGCCGAGACATCAAGCGGGCCCACGAATTAGCAGACGAATGGAGAAGCCAATGAGTAAACTAAAAACAAAGCCCTTCGACCCGGCGAACTATCTCGACAGCGAGGCAACAATCGCAGCGTACCTCGAAGCCGCCGCAGAAGGCGGAGACGCCGCGCATTTCGCCAGTGCGCTTGGCGACGTCGCTCGAGCTCGCAATATGAGCGCGATCGCGCGGGAGACCGGGCTGACACGCCAGGGCCTGAGCAAGGCGCTCGCAGCGGACGGCAACCCGTCCCTGAGCACGGCAATGCGTGTTCTATCCTGCCTTGGCCTCGAAATCAGCGTGAGACCCAGCAAGACGGCTGCGATACGGCGGAAACGGGCTGCGGTGGGCTGAGGCGATGCTTTAACCTCACGAGAAACGGCTGAAGGCCTTTTTTATTCTACAGACGCCAGCGACGTCGATTATCTTGATTATCACTGAAAGGACTTCGCCATGCCGCGCAAACCGACGCTGACACCCCATCCGGACTTTCCGATGCCCTATCCGGGCCAGGTGTTAGCTGACGACCTCGCCGCCAGCGGCTGGGTGTCAGCCGGCGCGCTCTCTACGATATCCTCGAGGGCAAGTCCGCGATTACAGCCCCTACGGCGCTGCGTCTGGAAGCGGTCTTAGGTTCGTCGGCGGAGTTTTGGCTGGTACTTCAGAGCCAACATGATCTCTGGAAGGCTAGAAAAGACTTCAAGGCGGCGTAGTGCTCCCAAGTATGTATCGGTGCCAGCGTCGGAGTTGTGCGAATCTAAGCTTACCGAGCGAAAAGCTCAAACTCGCCGTATTGGTCGCGGCGGCCGACACTGAGCACTTCCAGTTTTCAGGGACTTTCGCGGACCCTATCAAGCTGCTCGCGACCTGCGAGCGGATGAGGCCTTGAGGGCATCGTCTCGAAGCGCCGGGATAGCAGTTATAGGCCGGGCCCGGCGCGCGATTGGCTCAAGTGCAAAACGGCGGCATGGAAAGCTACAAACCGCGATCGCTTCGAGCCGCTCAAAAAGCGCTAGCGCATTACGCGATGATCACGAACCGGAACGCGATCCGAAGGTTTGCCAGAAGCTGACATGGGCCACGCCTAGCGTTGCGTCTGCTCTTTCGCAACCGCACCGGGATTGTGCCGCGGTGACGGTAGATCTTGCCTTAGGTCGATCGGTCTATTGAACCGCACGCGCTCGGCGCCCATTAGCCATGCGGCAACTGTGTCTGCCAAAAGTTGATTGACAGTCGCAGTTGATTGGAGCACTTCGCACTCTTGTCGGCAGGCCTTTGTGCCCGCGGACAGTTCAACAACCCTATCGAAAGAGACATGGGCAGTAGCAGCTTCAGCTTCCCTCACGCGGCGTTGGTCGCGGCACGGAGGCCAGCACATAGCAAGGCCGCTCGCGGTTTCGGAGAGGGTGCAAGGGGCACGGCAGAAGCCTAAGCTCTGTTGCGCAGCTCATCTCCGGCCGTGCTTGACGGCAATGGAGGTGAGCGATGAACAAGATCATTTTCATCGATAAAGGTCGGCATCTGCGGATGAGGCAAACCCTCGTCCAAGATGCATTTGAAGTCTCTCGTACCGTGCACACGGCGCGGCACATGCGCCCGCAGCTGGTGTGCAGATGGCAGGTCGATCCCTGCACAGGGCGGCTTTTTTGCGCGTGGACGAGTGAAGACGCCGAGGAACCAGGCAGTAGGCGCTTGCGCGTAAACCATCCGGCCGCGAACGGCCCTACGGTTCTGCGCGCGGCCTGATGGAGGAGTGCCGATATGAGTGACGGCTTAAGTTGGCCCGTCGGTGCAGCGACATACGTGGCGACGGGCGGTAAACCGAAACTTTCACCACAGACCAATTCAGCAGTCTCGAAGGAAGCGCGGCGAGAGCCGGGTCGGTAGACCTGCTCGGCTCTCTCTGACGCCCCGGAGGCGAAAGAGGTGAGCCATGACGAGGCACACGATTCCGGCGCAGGCTACGGCGCGCAACGCGGCTCTTGATGATGCCCACATCGGTCATATCCACGGCGCCCTGGGCACAATTCACCAACAGGATCACGGTCCGCGCACCTCCTGGAGGCATCGCTTTCGCACCCTCCTCGCTATTCTCGGTCCTGGCCTCATTGTGATGGTCGGAGACAACGACGCCGGCGCCTTCGGCACCTATACCCAAGCGGGCCAGAACTACGGAACGGCATTGTTGTGGACGTTGCTCCTTCTCGTGCCGGTGCTCTACGTCAACCAGGAAATGGTACTGCGGCTTGGTGCCGTCACGGGCGTTGGCCACGCGCGCCTCATTCTCGAGCGGTTCGGCAGATTCTGGGGTGCCTTCAGCATCGTAGATCTTTTTCTCTTGAATGCGCTGACCATCGTCACCGAATTTATCGGCATCGCTCTGGCGCTCGATTATCTCGGGGTTTCAAAAGAACTGGGTGTCGCACTCTCAGCCGTTGCGATTATTGCGGCGGTGAGCACGGGCAATTTCCGCCGCTTCGAGCGTTTCGCGCTCGTGCTCTGCGTCGGGAGCTTGCTGCTCGTTCCCATAGCGCTAATGGCGCATCCGCCCGTCGTCCATATCGCCCGTGACATGGTGCTGCCCCAGCTTCCCACCGGTGGGAAGCTAAGCGACGTGATGCTGCTCATCATTGCCATCGTCGGCACGACGATCGCACCTTGGCAGCTCTTCTTTCAGCAAAGCTATGTGGTCGACAAGCGGATCCCACCGCGTTTCATAAAGTACGAGCGGCTCGATTTGTGGCTCGGCATCGTACTCGTCATTATCGGTGCCGTCGCCATGATGGCATTTACCGCCGCGACATTCGCAGGGAAACCGGAATTCGGCAATTTCACCGATGCGGGAGCGGTTGCGGCAGGGCTCGATAAATACGTTGGCCGCGTCCCGGGCTTGCTCTTCGCCGTCGCCCTCATCGATGCGAGCATCATCGGCGCTTGCGCCGTGTCGCTTTCGACCGCTTACGCCATCGGCGATGTTCTGTCGCTGAAACACTCCTTGCATCGCAAGCCAGGCGACGCCAAGGGCTTCTATGCCGTCTATTTTGGGCTAATCGTCTTGGCGGCAGGGCTCGTGTTGACGCCGCACGTCCCCCTCGGGCTCCTCACCAATGCCGTGCAGACGCTTGCCGGCGTTCTGCTTCCAAGCGCGACAGTCTTCCTGCTCCTGTTGTGCAACGATGAGGCCGTGCTCGGGCCTTGGGCGAACACGCGCCTCATGAACCTCTTCACCGGCGCGGTGATCGCTTTGCTCGTTATGCTGTCAATTATCCTCACAGCGTCTGTGCTGTTTCCCGCGACAACGAACGCGACCGTCATCTTGTCGATCCTAGGAGGGGGCACCCTTGTTGCGCTGCTGACCGCAGTGGCGACCGGAGCAATTGGGAGCCGAGGCAATAGGACGGCAAAAAAAAAGGTGTCGCGCGATACTTGGCGTATGCCGCCCCTCAACGAGTTGCCTGCGGCCACGCTTTCGCGCGCCAGCCGCATCTGGATGGCCGTTCTACGGGGCTATCTGGTCATAGCCGGGGGACTCGTGCTTATACGCATCGCTCAATTGACGATCGCAGGTCAGGGCTGAAAGCGAATGGAACCCAACTCGGTCGGCGCTCTCGAGCCGTTTCTTCGGCTCGGTCTTGCTCTCCTCCTTGGCTCGGCCATCGGTTTTGAGCGCCAATGGCACCAGAAGATGGCCGGGCTCAGAACGAACGCACTGGTGGCGCTGGGTGCTGCCGGCTTTGTCGTCTTCTCCGCGATAGTGGGGCAGGGAGATCCGACGCGGGTCGCCGCTCAGGTGGTTTCCGGCATCGGATTCCTCGGCGCGGGTGTCATCCTGCGTGAGGGCATCAACGTCCATGGACTGAATACTGCGGCGACCCTCTGGTGCTCAGCCATGGTCGGCACATTTGCCGGGGGTGGTTTCTGGATCCCCAGTTTGGCGGCTGCTTTTCTCGTCGTCACCACAAACCTCATACTGCGACCGCTGGTTCAACGTCTCAATACGAGAGCTTTGATGTCAACCGACGTCCAAACGCATTACACGGTCGAGGTCACGTGCAAGGGCGCGGAGGAGGCACACATGCGATCGCTTCTCCTGCATGCGCTTTCCCAAGCCGGGCTCGGCCTCCGCCGCATCGACAGTGAGGACATTCCCGAGACCTTGAAGGTGACCGTCACTGCGCAGGCGGTTGCGGAAAAGCGCAACGACGCATCTCTTGAACAGATTGTCGGACGGCTAAGCCTCGAACCACATGTGACGGCGGCGAGTTGGCAAGTCGACCGTACGATTTCGGAAGAATAGTTTGTGTATGGCCATCTCGGGTCTCCTTTTTTCTCAACGGAGACGATCAGCGGTCTGTTCCCACATCGTTGTGCCTAACGGCCCGAAGCGGACAGCACCGGTTTGCAGCTCAACCTTGTCAATCGTTACCGGAGCATGATTGGCGTCGCAATTTCCGCCGACAGAAGTGACATAAGTTCCGTGCGGCTGCGTCAGGCCTGCGCCGAACGCTGCTCCGGTAGCATGACGAAGGCGATCAGACGTTCCTAGTAAGTGACTTCCCAGCCAAAATACCAAGAAACTTCGTTGGTTTCAGACACGTTTTGAAACCCCCGCCCCGCGGAAAACAGCAGGTGGTTGTGGTCATTAAAATCGTACGTGCCACCGAGATTGAAGCCTGCGCTGTCCTTGCCGTCGACTGTGTCGGCCGTCTGATGAAATACCTCTGCGCCCAACGTCAATTGTTCCGTCATTTTGCGCTGTAGTAGCCAGCTGACGAACCAAAAGTTCTTATCTCCGAGGGTATCGTTTTGATTGACCCAGTAGCCGCCACCGACATCGGTCGTCCAATCGCCGAACGATTTTTGGGCCCAGAGAGGAAGGAAGACCTGGACGTGACCGGCTCCTAGTCCGCGATCGTGGTTTCCCGTGGGAATTTGGACCGCCGGAAAGAAGGCAACTTGCGGTCGCAGTCCATCCTTCTCCTCTTGGATGAACCGATATTTGAAACTCACGGTGGTGTCCCCGTAGCCGAAGACTGTCCCGCCATTGCTCGGAGCGGCGAACGAGGTCGCTGCCCCGATTTGCAGCTGGCCATTCGGTATCAATCCGTAAGTTAGTTCGAAGCCGGGCAGTTCTCCCGATGTGTCTCCCTTCGTATGAGTGCCCGTCGAAAAGCTGTAAAATTCGTAGTGTCCGAGTTCGACCGGCACAGGGTCATCGGTTCGGAATGGCGGACCAGCGTAAGCGTTTCCGGGCATGAGGACTGCACAGAGAATGATCAGGCGAGTCGTAGTCACGATTTTTGCTCGCGCGCTGCCGGGAGTTGCCCAGGGTTCAGCCGAAGCAAGAAAGTCAGCGTGACTTCGGGCGCTTTACTCAATTTTGTCATTGGTGCGGTCATCAGCTCACTCCGCCGTTTTCTCGCATAGGTTGGAGACGGCGTGCGGCGACCAGTCGTTCTTTGTATCACATATCTGTAAAGAAAGCAGCCACGCGAAATTTCCGCGATCTCTTATGCCGAGGTGCGTGTCCGTTTGTTCATGAACGGTAGTGGCCCTCATTGGAGGCGTGACGGCGCGGTGCAGCTCGGGCTCATCAGGCCAATCGGGAGGTCGCTGAGCGGACGGCGTGAAAAAGCCTTCCGGAATGTCAATCATTATAGCGATTAGCCGGTAATGCGTTCAAACTTCGGCATGAGGAATGTCTGCCACAGCTAGCGGGAGCGCGGCGGCCTCGGCCGTTATTTCAAAGTTGGCGGGCGATTCCATCTCACCCTCCGGTTCAAACGCCGGGGCATTGAACTTTGGCGGATGTTCCGAGGCAGAATACTCTGGGCTGTCCTCCATCGCGAAGTATTCGTCGATCGCGGCTTCCCATTCCGCCACCGCCTCTGGGGGGTACGTCGAGATCAGATCTTCACGCAGCAGCCGGCCAGTCTTTTTGAAGGCGTAGATGATTTGAGGAGCTATGCCGGACGCTTGCATCGCAGCCAAGACGTTCTTATCGAATTTCTCCATTGCGAGCTTGCGCGGCTTGTCGGCGTCTGAATCAAAGAAGACTGGATCGTCGGGTCCCGGAGGCCGGCCAAACTTTTTCTCGAAGGCAGCCGCTAATTGGCGCAGGATATCTTGCTCGTCGACGGTCTGCGCGCGCCGCCGGTTTCGCGCATCTCGAGATGACTTCTTCATGAGGATACATCGCACAAGGATTGATGGATCCTTATACTGATCATCCGCGGCGGTATTACGTCGGTGATAGGAGGTGCAACTAATCGCCGATCAATTGCTGCCTTGCGACGGGGCGAGTTGGGAACTGCCTGAAATAGTGCGCGCTGCAGTCTAGATGCTCGGAGGTTCCGTGTGTCCTTGAGCGCGCGGCCGTGGCGGCAATGCGAGAGGCATGTCAGGGCGTCAAATGTCCGAGCCTCTACTTGCCTCGATTGAGTCCGACACCGGCCAAGCGATGGGGTGACGTCCGGATTTGTTCCGCCTTCTGAGCATAGAGCGCGACGAGCTACTATTGAAGTCGGGTCCGCTGTCGCCAATCGATCGCCTCGGCCTAAGGTCGACCATCGTTAGCTGTTGCATGCAGAATAGATAAAGGGCCGGTTCGAAATCTGGCAGAGGGACGACTAACTTGAACGACGAGGAAGCGGACGAGGGTAAGGGCCAAGCGGACCAGCCATGGCGTGACATGCTCGTGTAATACGCAACGTCTAGGATCGAGTGGCGATTGTGACATTCGTACGAACATGGGGCGAGAGTGTTGGGGCCGGTTGCGCCGATAGCAGCGCAAGTCCGGAGCGTTTGGCTGTGCCGTACGCTTGCGTCCCTGCTGTGGGGTGCCGCCGCCATCTATACGACGACGATCTCCGCCGCGGCACAGACGGCCAATCCCCACGCTGAGATAGCGTTCGACATCGCCGCCCAGCCACTGGCATCAGCCCTCGACACCTACGTTGCCATGACGGGTCTCGGCGTTCTCTACGACGCCGGATTGGCGGCGGGACGCCGTTCGAAAGCTGTCCGTGGAATCCTGGCGGCCGATGTTGCCTTACGCGTCCTCCTCGAAGGCACAGGCCTGACCGTCCTCTATACGCGAGATGCGTTCTCGGTGGTCCCGGCGCCGGCATGGCAACCTTCGGGCAAAGATCCGGGTGGACAGGACTATCTGCCGTATTTCGGTATGATCCAACGCGGCATCGAGGAGGCCTTTTGCCGGGAAGCGGTGACGGTGCCCGGCGACTATCGACTTGCCGTGCAGTTCCGCGTGGACGGCTCCGGCAAGGTCTTGCAGCCTCAGCTTCTGACCACGACTGGGAGCAGCACGCGCGACACGGCGATCGCAAACCTGCTGCAGACCGTGACCATCGGGAGTCGACCGCCAAGGGGCATGCCGCAGCCGGTGACGCTCCTGGTCATCCCGCGTGCCCCGCAACAGACGGGTGATTGCCGGCAGAACAGCTCCCAATCGTATGAGCGAGCCGCGCGATGAGCGATGTCACATGGGCCGCGCTGCGCCAGCTCCTGGTCGATCGCTACGACGACCTCCGCAAGCTTCTTACGCGGCGTTTGAATTCCGACGAGCTGGCCCGGGAGACGCTACATGAGACGTGGCTGCACCTGGATCGTGACGATGAGGTTGGGCCGATCAGGAGCCCGACGGGGTACATCCTGCGCACGGCAGTCAACATTGCCGTCGACCGCGCGCGCAAGGATGGCCGCCTCGTCCGGCCAGACGAGATCGCCGAATTGTTCATTGTGCCCGATCCGGGTCCAGACCCCGCAGCTGCGGCTGAGGCGCGCCTGGAGATCGAGGCGCTCGAGCGCGCCTATCAGGAGCTGAGCCCGCGCCGTCGGGCGATCCTCTATGCGGCGCGCATCGAGGGAAAACCGTTTCGCCAGATTGCGACCGAGCTCGGCATTTCCCAGCGTCTGGTCGAGATGGAATTGAGGCATGCGCTCGAGCACTGCGCCCAGCGGCTCAATCGCAAGGTCATCCGAATTTTCGGTCCCCGCCCGCCTGAAACGTCCTAGAGGAAGCTACAGCCCGTATCGGGCCGAGCGTGCACGCGTCAGATCAAACCGACGAAATCATGGATCCCATCGACCAGGACAGCCCAGACACGATGCTGCGACGTGCCGCGCTCGATAAGATTCAGCGCCTTGTATCCGGCGACGCAACTGCCGAAGACGTTGAGGACATCCGCCGCTGGCGGCGCCTCAGCCCGGCGCACGAAGCCGCGTTCGCCTCGGCAACCAGGCTGTGGGATCGCCTGGGACCGGCGGTAGGTAGCGCCGAGCAACGGAGAGCGACGGACGCCGCGGCGTCACCTTCGCCCCGGCGCGTGACACGCCGCATGATCGTGGGTGGGGTTGCGGCAGCATCAGCGGCCTATCTGATAGCGCGCCCTCCATTTGAAATCTGGCCTTCGTATGCCGAACTCACGGCTGACTACCGCACGGCTACGGGGGAGCAGCACCGTATTGCCCTTGCCGAAGGTGCATCAGTGCTGCTCAACACGCAGACCAGCCTTTCACTGAGACCGTCGGATGATGACGACGATCGTATCGAGCTCATCACCGGGGAAGCCGCTATCACGATCGACCGGGAGTTAGTCCGACCTTTGAGGGTGATCGCCGGCGATGGCCGCATCAGCGCCCGGCGCTCAACGTTCAATGTTCGCTATGATGGGCGCAACGTCGGCGTCACCTGTCTTGACGGCAGGGTCCGCGTCGAGCAGGGCGAGAGTGCCGTGTCGCTGGAGGCGAGCCAGCAGGCGAGATACAACGCGGCTGGCCTCGGCGCGCTCGTTGCCATCGATGCGGCGACCGCAACAGCTTGGCGCGAAGGCTTGCTGGTGTTTCAGGCAGCACCCCTCGCGGAGGTGATTGCCGAGATCAATCGCTATCGGCCGGGGCGCGTCATCCTCATGAATGACGCGCTTGGCCAACGACAGGTCAACGCGCGCTTCCGGATCGACAAGGTCGATGACGTACTGGCGCTGGCGCAGCGTCTCTATGGTGCGAAGCTGACGACGCTGCCGGGTGGGGTCGTGCTGTTGAGCTGAACGCATTGGTGATTTTGCGGCGGGTGCACAGAGGCAGATCGGAGGACAAACTTTTTTTTCGGTCTCGGCGGGGTTCGTTCGTCCTTGTGAGTCAGATGGTGCTTTGGGCGCAGGCCCGGCACCGGTCCGACTTGTAGAATCTCGACCACGAGGCCTTGCCATGCCCATCCAGACTGCGTTCCGCTTCTCGCACCGTCGTTCGACCGAGCTGCTGCTGACCTCGGTCAGCATCGCGGCGATGCTGGTGGTTGCGCCGGGGGCTGGCGCCAATCCGCTGGCGAACGGGAACCTGCCGACGCCGTCGGCGGCGGCGATTGCGGCGGCGCAGTCCGGTCAGCAGGAGGCGGCGCGGGCGGCGCGGGCGGCGCAGAACACGTTGCGGCGGGCGACGCTCGCCGTGCAGGCGCAGCAGGCG
>NZ_JBFRFO010000019.1:0-32320 GCF_052114865.1 Hyphomicrobium sp. 2TAF46
GGTCAAGCGGATGAAGGACCTCGAACTCGAGAACCAGCGCCTTCGCAAGGCAGTGTCGGATCTGACGCTCGACAAGTTGATCCTGGCCGAGGCTGCCAAGGGAAACTTCTAAGCCCCGCACGCCGACGCGGTTGCATCGAGCATCTCCGACGTGAGCTTCATGTTTCGGAGCGTCGCGCCTGCGCGGCGCTCGGTCAGCATCGCTCGACACAACGCAAGGTGCCGACCGGCCGCGAGGATGAAGAGCGGTTGACCGCCGACATCATTTAGCTTGCCCGCCAATATGGACGGTACGGCTATCGCAAGATTGCGGCACTGCTGAGGGATGCGGGCCGGCTCGTGAATGACAAGCGGGTCGAACGGATCTGGCGGCGTGAGGGGCTGTTGGCGAACCGAGTGGCATCTAGCGGGCCAGCGATTGAGAAGACTGGACGAATTTTTGCCAGACGAGGTTACAGCTTTGGGATATTTCTGGCGAACTCCGTCCAGAAAAAACAAGAGTTTTTCAGTGTTGGACGGAGCTCCTCCGGCGGTCTGGTTACTCGGCTGCGGCCGCGAAGCCGAGCTTTTCCGCGAACCTGACAAGTTCCGCTAGACAATTTGCCTGCATTTTTTGCATCACGCGACCGCGGCGAACCTTCACGGTTATTTCACTCACACCGAGCTCGGCCGCGATCTGCTTATTTAGCAGGCCCCTGACTACCAGCGCCATGACGAGACGTTCACCTTGGGTCAGCGACATGCAGCGTTGTCGCAAACAAGAAAGGATCGCGGCTTCCCGGCGCCGCATACGATCCTTGTGGATGCCGAACTGAATGGCATCCAACAAGTCCTGATCGCGGAACGGTTTGGTGAGAAACTCGATCGCCCCGGCCTTCATGGCGCGCACAGACATCGGCACATCGCCATGGGCAGTGATGAAGACGATCGGTATCTCCACACCGAAGCTATTCCGATCGCGTTGGAAGTCGAGCCCACTCGTTCCAGGCATGCGGACATCGAGCACTATGCACGCGGGAGCGTCACGCAGCCCACTCTCCAGAAAGTCCTGAACCGACTCGAACGATGCGACCTGCAACGGAATGGAGTCCAGAAGATCCCTCAGAGCCGCACGCATAGAAGGATCATCGTCGATGACGTAAACAATCGGCTGCTGGACTAATGGTTCTTCGGCTATCATGGGCCTTCCGCGCTCCCAACCGGAAGAGTGAACTCAAACTTCGCACCACATGGTGTTGCGGCCGTCGCGCTTATGCGACCGCCGTGAGCCTGGACGATCCCGCGTCCGATTGCCAAGCCCATGCCCATTCCGTTGCGCTTGGTAGTGTAGAAGGCATCGAAGAGACGGTCGAGCGTCCGGGGATCGAGGCCCGAGCCGGAATCGCAGACACCTATGAGAACCTCGTTCGAGTCTTTGCGTTTTGACTCGACCAATATCCGCCGCGACCCTTCACGTCTTCCAGCTAACGCTTCAATGGAATTAATGATGAGGTTAAGAACGACTTGCTGCAATTGAATCCGGTCTCCTCGCACGAGGGGCAAATCATCCGCGAGTTCGGTCTCCAGCGAAATCCGATTTAGCTCGATTTCATTTCGGGTCAAGGTAAGAACTTCGAGAATAGCTTCGTTGAAGTCGAACCAGTCCTTTTGCGGCGGGGCTTTCTTCGCGAGGTCGCAAACCCGTTTGATGATTGCACTTGCACGATTTGCATCGGTCACCATCCTCTCCACCGCTTGTCGCGCCTTTTCGAGATTGGGCGGCGAGCTGCCAAGCCACCGCGAGCAAGCGTTGCCGCTCGTCACGATGGCGGCGAGTGGTTGGTTGACCTCATGAGCAATCGAGGCTGTGAGTTCTCCGAGAGCCGTTAAACGGCCAATGTGCGCAAGCTGCGCTCTAGCATCGTGTGCCGCCACTTCGGCAGATTCGATTTTCAATACCAAATACGTACTGGTTGCAATCGTGGCAAGGCAGATCGCGCAATTGATGAGACCTGTTGCCCCCGCACCGCTGGACGTCAGGATAAAGCTCAGGACCGTCAGGCCCATACAGGCCAGCGAGAAAATTATGACCCCGCGCTTCTCAAGGAAACTCACGGACATCAACATGACGGCGATGTAGAAAACCGGAAATGCGATTTCCAAGTCCGTGAGCGTATCGACGACGAATATCGCAAGGACCACGGCGCCAGTCACATAGGGAAGAGCCCCAGACGAGGCTCCAGCGAGCAAGCGCGGCCAGTTCTTCATTTGATTTGGCCTCATGTAATTTAGCCTCCGATGAGGGGCCGAGCGGTCGAGCGATATGCCGACTATGCTTTCGTATATCCAATCGTATCTTGGCGGATCGGACTCTGTGATGATAGCGAGAAAGCAGACATTGGGGTTGTTCTGATTGCTGGCCGGCCGCATCATCGCAGGGCAAGGAAGCCTACCCAACGGCTCTCCCTCAAGCGACGGTCCCGACCAAGACTGTGCGGGATGAGATCGTCGGCTATGATATCACCATCAACTGGCTGCTAATTCTCGAAGGCGACGAGGGAACGACCTTAGAAAAGTGGTACCGCGATCGCGTCTTAGGGCGTCGGATCGTTCTTGTTGTCAGCCAATGGTTTTGACGACTTAGGCCGCGCCATTCTCCAGAAATTTGCGGGCGAAATCCGTCGCGTTGAGCTCGTATTCCGTTTGGATAACCGATTCGCGAATGTAGTTTGAGTGAGGCAGCCACATCTTCAACAGACCTAGAGACGTCATTACAAAGCAGCGCGCCACATCAATCGCTCGCCTACGGACCACTAACGCCGGACGTCATTGTCCCCACACTCGCTGCATGGCTTCCCTTGCAGGCTAGGCCCGCTCGCCCGTGCAGCCTCCAAAAGAGGAAAGCAATCTGAACGTACAATTAATTGGGGCCGCTCATCGGGGCTGATAAATACTAGCTCATTGCGTCAGGTGCGCGACTGAAACGGCGGTCTGGAACAGCGAATTCATGGCAGCAGAGATGTCCCCGCCCGTATTCACCTCAAAGTAGAGACCCGGTGATGCGCAGCTTTGAGCCGTAGTGGCGATGGAAGGCTGCTCGCCAGAGATATACGTATTGTACCAATTGTTGGTAGGCAGTGGATTATACGTCGTGTATAAGACTGCGATCCGGATCCCCCTTTTTTTTATGGTCTGACACCACGACGAGCCCCCGAACGGGGCGTAGGTCCTATTCCCACTCCATGACTCATCCGAGACGCCATCGGTGACGATGAACAAAACCTCCTGGGGAGAGTCGTTCTTGGCGCCGCTCCCAGGCGCTGGCATAGCGGAATTCAAAGTGCTGAATGCGAGATCGAAGTTTGTGTCCTCATCGTTATTGTTGTTGGATTTGGTCACGTAGTTGTTTGACCATACTTCTTGCATGGCAATGTTTGAGGCTTCACTTTGAGCCATTGTCAAATCCGCCGTCAGAGGTATAGGATTTTTCACGGTTGCATCGAAAGTGTATCCGGCCATGCGGTACACTGAGCCATTCGTGTTTTCAGTCGTTTGCGCCGTCTGCATTAAATTTTGTGTGGCTTGCTTCACAAGGTCGACGCGCAAGGTGACGCCTAAGGAACGCGCCAGAGCGTAATTATCTTGATTTGGGCCGCCAGGATTCCCAAGCTTGTCGACCGACGGATTGTATTCATGGCAAGCGAACGCACAGCCCCCTTGGGGTGCGGTGTGCGCAACCATTGTATTTATGTCCGTCTGCGTCGCGGCAATGCCCATCGACGGGGATGTGTCCAGCATCAAATAAAAATCGATATTCGGCGGCATTGCGGCTGAAGCCGTTGATGTCGCGCCGATGGTGATCGTTGGCTGATGTAGAATGCCACTGAAGGCATTCAATGAGGATGCGGTATACGAAACCGTCGCACTTCTGGTTGTCGAATTGCTGGTCGTCCCATCGGTGACGGTCACCGTGACGTTGTCGGATTGATAGCGAACGCCGATTACTGATGCAATCTGTGAATTGAAAAACGTTGTTGCCGCCGATTGGGCTTCGCTTGAAGACTTTGTCATCATCACAGGCGTGACTGCCTGAAGCGCGGCTGCATCTGCGATGGCGTTGATCTCAGCACGCCTTTTTGCCGCCATGCCGTAGTCAACGCATATCCCTAGTGCAAAGAGGACCACCATCGCGCAGAGGGCGAATAATATCGCTACGCTACCTTTCTCTTCGGCCAGAAATCGGTGGCGTACCTTCGTTAACATATCGCGCATCCTCTTCGGCCGCCGATCAAGAGCCGCTATAATTTACATTCGGAGATAATCGCGGCCGCATGTAGAGCTTGTCGGTAATATTGAAAGGACCGACGTCTCCATATATCGGCTTATACTGATATCCGACCTCGCTAAATATATATGACGTATTCGGACTGTTCATGCCTGTCGGCAAAGCGAATTTCTGATTCGCTGAGTAGGGCGTCTGATTCAGTCCAGTGCTCCAGGTCACAGTAGCTGCGGTACCAGTGGCGTCGGTTGTGATCTCTGAAAGTCGAATAGATAGCGGTTCTGTAGGGAACGGAGCGATGATTTGCGCTGATGCGTTGATCACTGTCGTCATATCAGACGACGACATGGTGACGAACTGACTTGTCAGATCGGCTAGTGCACGCGTTGTGATGGTGACTTTTCGCGATATCGCCACCGAACGCGCGACAGCGTAGCCACCCAAATACAGCAGGACAAGAAGCGGCAGGAGTAGCGCAAATTCGATCGCAGCAACGCCTCGGCAATCTTTTGACAGCCGCCTAATTTGTGCGGCGAGCGTCATTCGTAACTCTCGTTTTTGAAGACGCTTGTCGCCATCAATAGTAGAGTGCCGTTTGGTTGGTTGTGCAAAGTTAAGCCCAGCAAATTGAATGTTGGCCACTCATACATGAGCCGCAAGACGACGATCTTCGCTGGCGCGCCGGGCTGATACTGCCACTGGTTTGTGACGTTTCCGTCCTTGTCATAGGTGATCGTCGGCAAAGTGATATTCGCACTGGCGAATGACGAGGCGTCCTGTACGTCGATCATAATCTTTGGACACTTAAGTAAAGGTGGTAAGGCGGCGCAAACGAGATTGTGAAAATCCGTTTGACTCATTCCCTTCGTTTGAACGCTTCCCGTCAATATCTGACGTCCGGCATATTCAGCCGTCGTCTCTAGAACCGCTTGCGCCTGCTGAATAACGAAGATCTCAAGCGCGCCCACAATCAGTACAATGAAGGGTACTGCCAAGATGGCGAATTCAACTGCAACGCTAGCCGCTTCGCTTTTCACGAAGTGGGATATCAATCGGCATGGTGCAAAATGGACTCGATATGGCATGGCCCTAACTGTGAAGGCTGCGGCCTTTAAGGATCGCTAAAAAATGGGGGGTGGTATACTTTCGTATATCTCGATGATGCGAACGCATATACGTGAACGAATCCGATCATGCGTGATCTCTGGCGCTTCCTGACTGCCGACTGGCAAGTTTCACCAGATCATGCGCGTGTTTAGCCAGATCGAGTGAACCCGCTTGGTTCAAAAAGTGCAAAGTCGCCCGCGATCGCAAGCGCGCCAAGTTTAGATTGGTGCGTGGACGGCGTTTCGGCGGCGTCGTCATGCTCCGAATCCGCTCGCCCGCGAAGTGCAAGCGCGGTTGCGGAAGTTGCTACCGATTAACTTCAAGGCTTATTTCCAGGCCTTAGCTGTAGTGCAGCCGCATTTCTATGACCGAGGACATGCAGCACCGCGCTCGCGCGGTCCGCCGGGCCGCTGATAATCGGCGCCGATGGACGGCCCGCATCCGGGAGCGCGGCAGCTTCAGATGAGTTGTGATCCCATCGATCGCATCATGCTGCTCCTTTATGAAATCCTGTGTCCGTGCTTCGAGCCATGGCGTCGCTCATGCCGGCATGGGATCGTGGCAAATTCAGGAACCGCGAGGGAAGCTTCTGCGGTGTACGCGGAAAAGCGTTGGTTTGTGTACGCCCCTGCTCAGCAGGCAATGCAAACTAGTATAAAATCTACCAACGAGGCCTAGTTAGGGCCTTCTCGACGACGAGTGAGGGCGAATTAGAGATGTCAACTCCCGAGCCAGTCCTTTCTGAGCACGACGCGCCCTCAAATCAGCAAACCGAGGTCGAAACCGGTGAGTTCGAACTGACGATTCTTATGCCTTGTCTAAACGAGGCCAAGACTATCAGGACATGCATCGCAAATGCTCAGAGCTTTCTTGGAGCCAGCGGCATCGCCGGCGAGGTATTGATTGCAGACAACGGGAGTACCGACGGCTCAATTGAATTGGCCCAGTTGTGCGGGGCGCGGCTCATACTGGTCGCGGAAAAAGGATACGGCGCCGCACTCGCCGGGGGGATAGAGTCGGCACGAGGCAAGTTCGTCATAATGGGCGATGCCGACGATAGTTATGATTTCACCGACTTGGATCGTTTTCTGAAAAAGTTGCGCGACGGCTACGATCTTGTGATGGGCAATCGTTTCCAAGGCGGCATCGCACCGGGCGCAATGCCGCTATTGCACTATTACTTGGGCAACCCCGTTCTCAGTTTTATTGGACGTCTATTTTTTCGAATCCCGATAACGGACTTTCACTGTGGTCTGCGAGGTTTCCGAACAAATGCGATAAGAGACCTTCGGCTACAAACGACAGGTATGGAGTTCGCTTCGGAGATGGTCGTCCGTTCAGCTCTCAAAGGCTTACGGCTAGTGGAGGTTCCGGCAGCGCTAAAGCCTGATGGGCGAGGACGCGCCTCTCATCTCAAGACCTGGGGCGACGGGTGGAGGCACCTGAAATTTCTTCTTATGTACAGCCCAAGATGGCTGTTCTTCTATCCCGGGATTACAATCACATCTCTCGGTGCCATTCTGAGTGCAACACTTATGTGGGGGCCTATCCATATCGGTACTGACATGGTTCTTGACTTAAATAGCTTTCTTGCAGGATGCCTCCTCACTGTTATAGGCGTGCAGCTTATTACATTTGGCGCCTTGGCGCGATACTACGCTGCAATCACCGGCATGCTTCCAGACAGTCGACATGGCGATCGAATCTTTAGATGGTGCAGAACCGATCGCTTTTTGCAAATCGCCGCCATTCTGATTTTTATAGGTGCGGTAATTTTTGCAATCTGCTTCATCGCGTGGGCGCGGGTCAAATTTGGAAATCTCAGCGACTCGAGAATTCCACGTTTTGTCGCGGCCGGCCTTAGTCTGACAATCATCGGCATCCAAACAGGATTTGCCGGCTTTCTCTTCGGTATCTTTGATATACCTTGGAAACGCAAGTCGTGACAGCTAAATTCGAGAACTTGCAGGGCCCCAAAGCCCCATTCAAATCTTTACGGAAGCTGGTATCGTTCTTTGCTGTTGGCGGCATTTTTGCCGTCACTTATTCACTTCTTTGCATGTTGCTGCTGAAAGCCCTTCCCGGTAATCCACTGACTATCAGTATAGGTGTCCATGCCTTTTTAATTCCCTTCGCTTTTTTTGCGCAACGTACCGTCACCTTCGTCAGCTTCGGAGTGATGCCGCAAGAGTTCCTTCGTTACGGCGGACTCCAAATCGCGTCCATCTCGTTCAGCGCTCTCTTACTGTCGCGGCTCGTTGGTGAAAACAGCATTGTAAATCTTTTCGTCTTCCTTTCGATTTCGGCGTTTTCGGCGATGGCGAGTTTTGTCGTCTGCAATTCTTATATTTTTCGAACACATGGTCCGAGAGCCACTTCAAACCTAAACAGCCATCCTATGGATGGCATTCGATCGATGGCCAATAGCCAACCGATCAATCCAATAATCGCAGTTGTGCTGTTTGCTGCGGTATTGCTCATTCCGGCCATTGCAAATGGCTTCCCGTTTGTCTTCAGCGACACAGGTGTTTATCTTCGGGCAGCGGTCGAGCATTTTTTCCCGTGGGAAAGGTCTTTTTTTTACAGTACTTTTGGATTCATTTTTCACCTTCAGGTTTCGCCGTGGCCTGTCATCGCGGCTCAGTCGCTCATGGTAGCAGTTCTAATTCGTATCTTTGCTATCAAAATTCTCTCCGTTCGGTCTGAAGCGGCGCTCATCATTGCAGCAATGATGCTCTCTTTCGCTTCCTCGCTGCCGTGGTTTGTTGGCGAGCTGATGCCAGATATTTTTTCCGGGGCACTCATTCTCTCCAGTCTAATTATTGGCATCGCTTGGGGTCGATTAGCCAACTGGGAGCGAGCATTTGTTTTTGCTCTTGTTAGCGGCAGTATTACTGTCCACTATGGGAATGTCCTGATTGCATGGACTAGTCTCCTCGTGCTCGGTGTTTTGTGGATCGTTGGCTGGTGCCCAATAGGGAAGGTCGGAGCAGGATTTAAAGCGCTGGTTGGGGCCATCCTGCTCGGAACATTGGTAATAGTCAGTGCGAATGGGCTGATGCTGGGGAGGTTGACGGTTTCTCCAGCCGCATCGACATTCATGCTAGCCAAGTTGCTTCGTGACGGTCCCGCTTTCACAATCTTGGAGAAAAATTGTCCTGCCTCAGAATGGGCCTTGTGCACAGAATTAAACGACCTCGAAAATTACCGTGCTAGGGAGAAGCGCGAGACGTCATTGCCATCTATTACCGATTATTTTTTGTGGGGTGGTCCGCTTGCGCGATTGGGCTGGTGGAAGTCTCTCGAACCTGAGGCAGCATTTGTGGTCAGACAAGCGCTGCTTGTCTCGCCGCTATTGTTACTGAAGGAATCCGCAATAGACTCCTTCAGTCAGCTCACGCACTTTTCGCTTGGAGACGCTTTGTTGCCCTATGATGATCGCGGAGAACCCGTTGACTCCATACGAACGGTTTTCGGTAAAAGAGCGGTTGGTGAGTATCTAGCTTCTTCACAGGCGCGTCAGCAATTGCCACTTAGGGCAATAAATATTCTTCAAACGAGTCTCGTGTTTGGCTCTTTATGCCTTCTGGCATGCGGAGGCATTTATACGCGCCGACATGATTCGACTGTCTTGCACCTCACGATCGCAGTGTGCAGCTTCATACTCGTAAACTCCGTCGTGATAGCGACCTTCTCGAGTGTGCATGATCGTTACCAGAGTAGAGTTACATGGCTTATTCCAATGCTGGCTTCATTAGTTGTTGCACGATGGCTGACACCGGCAGTAATGGCCGAATATCGTGTCCCCCCAATAGAGGACGTGGAAACAATATCCGCGCCCACTGCATAAGCGGACATTTGGTGATCGGCCCCCACTGAGTTGCCCAAGTGGAATGTTAGTTCACGGTGCTTCCATCGGCTAGAGGCTGCGTGGCCGCGGAGGTGGCCATGCAGCCGTCGTCGGCACGAAGACCTCGGGCGCTGGTGGCTTGTAGCCGAGCGAAGCGTGTGGCCGGACGGCGTTGTAATGTCGGCGCCAGCTCTCGATGACGATCTGGGCCTCGCGGAGCGAGTAGAAGATTTCTCCGTTCAGCAGTTCGTCTCTGAGGCGGGCATTGAAGCTCTCGACGTAGCCGTTCTCCCAGGGACTTCCCGGCGCGATGTAGGCCGTCTTCGATCCCACGGCCGCGATCCACGCTCGCACGGCTTCCGCAATGAACTCGGGGCCATTGTCGGACCGAATGTGCCCGGGCACGCCGCGCAGGATAAAAAGTTCGGCGAGAACGTCGATGACATCGATCGACTTCAGCTTGCGCCGAACCCGGATCGCCAGGCTCTCGTGCGTGAACTCGTCAACGACGTTGAGCATCCGGTATTTCCTTCCATCATGCGTCCGGTCCTCGACGAAGTCGTAGGACCACACATGATTGCGGTGTTCCGGGCGCAGCCGGACGCACGAGCCGTCCGTGAGCCACAGGCGCCAGCGTTTCGGTTGTTTATAGGGAACCTTCAGCCCCTCACGCCGCCAGATGCGTTCGACGGAGATGCTCGATGCAACCGCGTCGGCGTGCGGGGCTTAGAAGTTTCCCTTGGCAGCCTCGGCCAGGATCAACTTGTCGAGCGTCAGATCCGACACTGCCTTGCGAAGGCGCTGGTTCTCGAGTTCGAGGTCCTTCATCCGCTTGACCTGGTAGGTGGGATCGAAAAATTTCGGGAGCATTTCAAGGGCCATGAGAATGCCTACGCCATTATTGGCGGCGCGGCGTGCGACCTGCTGTTCACTGAGGCCGGGCTGGAGTTCCGCGCGACGAAAGACATCGACATGGTTCATTGCGTCGAAGTCGTCGACAAGGAATTCGCGCAAGCATTGAAAGCGTTTCTTGATGCGGGTGGCTACTAGGCCCGTGAGCGAAGCGATGGAACGAAGGAGTATTATCGTTTCCATAAGCCGACCGACGGCAACTATCCGTATATGATTGAGCTCTTTGCGAGGAAGCCGGGAACGATCGAGCTCCCCGACGATGTTACCGTGACGAAAATTCCCGTTGATGACGATGTCTTGAGCCTATCGGCCATCCTGCTTGAGGACGGGTATTATGAAGCCTTGCAAGGCGCCAAACGTGATGCGGATGGCGTGACGATCATCGACGCGACCATGCTGGGGCCGGATCTCTCCGATAGAGACGCCATGCTCGAAGCCATCGCCGCGGTTCACTATGCCAGCGTGGTCGCATCATGGATGGAATTCCACCAATGCAATAACCGCACACACCATTGACGTTTCCTCACTCAGTGGCGCGTTTGCCCGCAGCTCCTCACAACGCCGGCATATCTGAGATGAGCGAGCTTCGAGCCGCACTTGTTGAAATCAAGAAAGCCATGAGATCACCTCCGATCAGGCCGAAAGAGAAATGCGGTCGCCGGGCCGGAAGCGCCACGCCATGCCCGCTAGAACCACGCAAAGGCCGGCCATCAGCAGCCATGCCGGCGTGAGATCGCTCAACGCCTGCCTGAGCAGCCCGGCAATGAGGGGAAGAAGCGCCGCCAGCAGATAGCCGCCGCCCTGCACGAAGCCCGCGATCGCGCCGGCCTCAGCGGCGTTCGTGCCATGATCCATGGCGATAATCAGCGATAGCGGGAACAGCGCGCCGATACCGAGGCCAACCAATATCGCCGCCGGCCATGCCAGTGCGAGCGGCGCCATACAGAGGCAAGCCAGCCCGGTCAGGAGAGCAGCAATCGCGAGGAGCAGCGCCGGGCGACGATCCGGGAAGCGATTGATCCAGAGAGACACCGCGATGCCCGCGATCACCTCCGCGAAGGTCAGCACGCCCAGCATTGCGCCCGCCGTCGTCGACGGCCATCCCAATTGGGTATAGAAGGGCGGCAGCCATGCCAGCATGAGTGTGTAGCCGCCGGTCCCGAATCCGAAAAAGGCAAGCAGCAGCCAGCTGCGCGCCTTCTTATGGATCGCAAGGCCGTCAGACGCATTTCCTGTCTTGCTGACAGGGCCGAGCATCAGCCATACCGACAAGCCTGCGACAACCGGCAATGCCCAAATCCCTAGCGCGACAGGCCATCCCCCCAGATTACCGATCCATGGGCTTGCCGCCGCCGAAACCATCGCTCCCCCCATGATAACTGTCGAATAGAGCCCCATAAGGCCAGCCGATCGACTGCCGGCCTGCTCGCGGATGATGGCGGGCATCAATGCCTGCACCATGGCGATGCCCACACCACCGAGAATCGCCGTTGCCAGCAATGTGCCCACGCCAGGCCAGACCCATCGCGCGAGACAGGCAAGCCCAATAAAAGCCAGCCCGGCAGCGACGCCGCGTTGGCGTCCGATAGCCTGCTGAAGCCGGCCCGTGCCGAGCAGGCAGATGCCCATCAGGGCGACGGGCAAGGCGGTCAACAGGCTGGCACCGCTGTCGCTCAGCCCGGTGTCGTGTTGGATGCCGTCGAGCAAGGGGCCGATCGCCGCGATCGTCGGACGCAGATTGATGCCGACAAGCAGCATCGTGACAGGAAATAACAGCCGGGCTTGCATCGATGACATGACAGACTCCTGCCCGGGTGGACCAGGCCTTTGACAAACGTGACGATTGCTATTTATCTTGATATAGAGATACATGTCTTGACGTCAAGATAAGTGACTGGCGATGGATAGGGCGGCAAGAGCGGCGGAGCAGTGGGCGCAGGAGCGCCCCGATCTTGCGACGGGACCGATGGTTCTGCTGGGGCGTCTGGCGGAGGCCGCGCTTGTCGTCACGCGCGAGCGGCTGAACCCGCTCTTCGCTTCCTTCGGCCTCCAGCCGGGGGAGTTCGACGTGCTGGCGACGCTGCGACGCAGCGGCTCTCCTTATGCTCTTACGCCGACCGCACTTTACGAAGCGGCAATGATCTCGTCGGGCAGCATGACCAATCGCGTCGATCGACTGGAAAAGGCGGGCCTTATCGAACGCCGCGCGAATCCGGCGGACGGACGCGGCACGCTCGTCGCTTTGACCGCGTCCGGGTTCGACCTCATTGACAAAGCGGTCACGGCGCATGTCGCGAACCAGCATGAGATCATGTCCAGACTCGACGATGACGAGCAGGCGCGATTGTCCGCCTTGCTGGAGAAGATGCTCGTCGCGACGCGATCCCAGAACAAGCCGCCAGGCCAGGTTGCATGAATGAAAACGAAGGGGGACATGCTGTTCTCTCTCACTAACTCGGTCGATGTTCGCGGAAGCCGGCGGAAGCGATAGGGTCCAGCGCTTCACTGACTGCGAACAATGCGGGGATGCCATGGCAAAGAGGGAGTGGGCTGCAGTCGTCTGCGACGAGAGCGAAGATGCCTTAAACGCTTTTGAGGCTGAGATCGGCCGCAGGCTCAGCGACGCGCAGCGTGACACGTGGTTCGAAGGATTCAGCAGCGCCGTACAGCTTGCGGGCCAACAGCCCGGTAAGCCAAAGCTCTATCTCGTGAAGTCCTAATCACTAAAACCGTTTGTGAGTTGAGAGGCGGTGGTGCAGGCGATAATGTCGGAAGTGGGAGAATGGAATGGCGGCCATTGATAGAGGCCCGCCATGTCGCACGGTTCACACGATCCATCTCCGCCGTTCCACCCTGCAAGTCAAACAGCCGGAACCAACCCCATCAAAGGATTCGTGCGCCTATGTCGTTTGTTGCAACCGCGTTTTCACAATCATTTTTCCACGGCACGCGAGCTGATTTGAAACCCGGAGACCTGATTATCGTCGGGTATCAATCCAATTTCACGGATGTTACCCCCCTGTCTTGGGTTTATTTCGCAGCGACGTTAGATGCGGCGATCTGGGGCGCTGAGTTGGCCCTCGGCAACGGACAAGAGCGAATTTATATCGTAGAGCCAACTGGACCGATCATGGACGATCCGAACCTAACAGACAAAAAGTTTCCCGGTAATCCGACGCTTTCATATCGCTCTCGCGATCCGCTGCGAGTTATTGCCGAAGTGACGAAGTGGCAGGGGCACTCGCCTGAACGGCTACGGCAGATGAAAGAGAATGTCGCACGCGCGAAAGTAGAGGGTGCCGATATCATCGACTGACGCGGTGGCCATCGTCAGTCCAGGGATGAGCTTCATACGCTTGAGCACCCGACGCTGCGCATCACGCCGCCAACAGATCTTCCTTGTCGAAACCGCTCTGAACAATCCGCATTGCGTTTGGATCAAAGCTCCGCGCAAGCGCGAACGCTTCGGCCGGTGGGCCAGAGAGCCAAGCCTCGAAGTCAGCTTCCTCGGAGAGCAACACCGGCATCCCTTCGTGGTTGATGCTATCCGTCAAAGCATTCGGTGCGCCGGATGGCCGAATAATATTTCAACCGCTGCTCTAGGAGTTTAGAATTTAGACTCACGTATCGAAATTGGGGGCGAGCATGACCGATTTACCCAGTCAGAGCGCCGCAATGCGGCAGAGCCTCATCGCGTTCGTCATTACACTCATCGTCATGGGCGTGGTGCTCTTCGTCCCGTCTGGTACATTCGACTGGTCGCGCGCTTGGTGGTTCTGCGTCGCCTTCGTGGTCGCCACCTTGATCGCCACCGCACTCCTTTGGCGCGTCAACCCCGAGATCTTCGTCGCGCGGTCGCGCGTGCAGCCTGGCACCAAGCCGCTCGATTACCTGTTTATCGTGCTGATCATGGGTGGCTTCTTCTTGATCCTGCCGGTGGCCGCGCTCGACTTCCGGTTCGGGGGCGCCAATGCGCCCGACTGGGTTGTCTGGCTGGGCTATCTGCTATTCGCCATCTCCTACGCGGGCGAAGCATGGGCGCAGGCGGTTAACCGTCATTTCGAGCCGGGAGTGCGCATTCAGAAGGATCGCGGGCAGACCGTGATTGATACCGGCCCGTACGCCTATGTCCGACACCCCGGCTACATCTTCGGGTCGCTGCTCGCGGTCAGCATGGCGCTGATGCTGGGATCGTGGTTGGCATTGCTGCCCGCTATGCTTGTGTCAGCGGTAGTCGTTCCGCGCACTCTGTTCGAGGAGAAGACGCTGCGAGCCGAGCTGCCGGGTTATACCGAATACACCCAACGTGTGAGATCCCGCTGGGTGCCTGGCGTATGGTGATCGGTTGCGGCCTTACTCGGCGCTTTGCCAGTGAAGTCGAAGCGCTCAAGGCGGCGCTCGTTAAGATGCGCTAAGCGCCGTCTCTGACTCTTGTAAAGCAGCAGTGCTGATAGTTCTCGATGTCGGATAATGACCCATCGCGTCATTTGACGGACGTCCAATCTCGATGGCGTTGCGGACGTGCGCTGACGTACAACGGCGGCCCCACGCGTTCGATGATGGGGTGTCCGCTTTCTCGGTAAAGCTGACTGCAGCTTTGACCTGGGCGACGTCGCCAAGCACAGTCTGGGTCGAAAACCGTTTGCGCCGAGCATTGCATAAATACGCTCTTCATTGTCCGTTGCGCTTCGGAGGACGTGTTCGAAGCGGTACCAAACAAATGTGGTTGTTTATGACTTCGATCGCCACCGTCTCACGTCTAGGCGATTCACGACTAATTGACTTGGAGCGAGTCGTCGAATTGACGCGATAGCTGCGCATCTGCTTGATCGGGAATATATATAGCAAGTTCCAAACCAATTCTCATATCTGCCATCGCATTCTTGGTTCAGCCACTCTGAGGAAAAGCATAGTTGTGAACGGGCATTCCGGGCACTCATCTGAGAGCGGTGTTTCCAATCATGCGTTCTAGCGAGTTTCCATCCGACGAGCGAGCCGGTTGGCGTTGATCAACCCTTCCAGGCCCTCGGTTTCTGCACGCTCAACAAAATCCAGTACTTTGTCTCGAAACGTATGGCGAAACGTCCCGCAGCGATTTTCGTATTGTAATTTGTCCATCGCGTGTTGAGCGCAGCCGCCCATGCATACTGGCAAGGCAATACAGGTGCGGCATTCGTCATTGGCGAACGGATCATACTGCAGCCATTTGTGGACGCGGCTATTCAAATTCTCGCAATCGTCGATGTGACCAATGACTTCTCGCGAGTCGCCAACTGACTCCCAGCACTTGTAAAGCTCACCCCTGCTTCCCACTACCAACTCGTTTTTTCGGACGGCTGTGCACGGTGCTCCGGCGGGCTTGGGAAGATTGGCCGGCGCAAAGCCATAGCGTCTAATCGTCCGTTCAAACTCGATTTCAGCCTCTGCAAAAGCCGCATTCGTGAGGCACGACGTCTTATAGGAAGCGGAGGGCCCTGCTTGCTGTTTGCTGCCGGCCACGATGTGGCCGACATTGAGCCCAAGCTTGCCAGCCAATCCTTCATTGGCGAGATGCTGAACGAGGCGCTCGGTCTCTCCGACGTTCGCGGCATCGATATTAACGCGAATGCCAACCGAGAAATATTTGACAGCGTTATGGAGATTATCGACGATTTGCCGGAACGTGCCGCCGCCGCTGGTCAGCGGACGCATACGGTCGTGGACTTCTGCAGGTCCGTCGAGCGTGATTTGCGCAAATCCCACCTTGGCGTCCCTAAGGTGCAGACATGTAGCATCGCTCAACAGATAGCCATTAGTTACGATAGACGCTTCATAGGTGACGCCTGCCGCACTGCATCGATCTATAAATTGTGACGACAGTCGAAGAAGGGGCTTAATGCCGACGAGGGGTTCCCCGCCGAACCACGTAACTGAAAAGTTTCGGATATGGGGTAACTGGCTATCGACCAATCGTAAAATCGACGATTGGACGTTATCACTCATCACTGAGGGCTGTTTTGCCTCGAAGCAGTACGGACAGTCAAAGTTGCAGCCCAGGCTTGTGACCAGTGTGAGTGAGAGGCTGTGCGTGGAATCACGGGATAATTGATACCGACGCCGTAAGACATCGAGTTCGTCCACATCATCAGCGATAAGCATGCGCCCTTGAACGAGCATTTTTAGAAGGCTCGGCGAGCACTCGATCAATTTATCTTCGAGATCGCTCTCGCATGCTTCACGGTCTTTTGCATCGAGGCGAAGCAATGACCCGCTGAGGCTATTAAAGACGTAGCTATGGGCCTTATGGTCTACCCAAATATTGTACGCCGAGCCTTTCATCGATCACCGCTGCTGGGTCTTATCGCGAATTGCTGGAACACTTTGGGTTACAAATGCTGCAATCGTAGCAACCAGGCCCAAGCGGCGAACATTCCGGTTGGCAAATACCGCAGGTCTTAGGATCACAGTAGGCGGCCTGAATTTTCTTTTCCGTATACTCGTTTTTGAACAATTCACGAGACAGGTCTTCAAGCGCTCGTAATGAGACCGGCGTCAGCTTGACGTCCTTCCCATGACTGAACCGAAAATGGATCTGATTGTCATGTGGTGGCTTGAGCAGCCAGCTCGGCTTGCCGGTGGCAGCGACAGAGGACCGCTTCGCGGTTTTTGATTTCACCTTGCTTTTGCGCGCCGGGGCTGATTTTGCGGCCGCTTTTCTAGCCATAGTTATGGGTTCCTATGAAGAAATAGCAGGCGACGAACCAATGCTCGTCTCGGTCTAGTCGATCTTCGAGAAGAAACCCTCTCTTAGCGGATGTTACTCCCGCATCGGAGCAAAAACAATCACTATACGGATCGATCACATTACCTGAACACCAAAAACTTTTCGTGCGGCGACCAACCACTAAGCTCGAACCCGGCTGTCATCGGCCAGCATCTGGGCTGGTCGCAGCGGAGCGTAGGGAGGATCGAATGTTGGCGGCAAGATCGCTTCCGGAGCCGGCACCCAGGCGTTTCGCAACGCCCGGCTCATCGCCACCGGTCAAGGCGTAAATCCAACGATCCGTATTCATTCCGCGCAATGCGCGATGGCTTGATTACTTCCGAAATGAGCTGCTGGCCTTTCCAATCGGCCGCGATGACGATCAGATTGACAGCATGCCGAGATAGATTTGAGATTTCGCGGCGGCAGCGTGATGATCAAGCGCTTAATTTTGCGACGATAGGCGCGCGTTAGCCGATCCGCGATGAGCTCGGCTGCTGCCTTGTGGCAGTGAGTTGTGGCCTTAGGCGGCCACCAAAGATCGCGTATCACAGATTTCGTCCAGGGACACGATGCTGATCATGCGCCCCTCCGCCGATATGACGCCTTGGACAAGTTTCTTCGCCTCATCGCAGGCAATGTCCGGCGTGTGCTGAATCTGATCGTCGGAGACGCTGAAGATCTCCGACACGGCATCGACGAGAAAGCCGATCACCTGCTCGCCGAACTCGACAACGATGATCGCGTGCCGCTGGGTTGGTACCGAAGGCGGGAAGCCGAGGCGGGTAGCGAGATCGATGATCGGCAGAACCAATCCACGCAGGTTGATCACGCCGAGCATCGCGCGCGGGGAATGCGGCACGGGCGTCGCCGGCGTCCAGCCGCGGATTTCCCGAACCTTGATGACGTCGACGCAGAATTCCTGCTGCCCAAGGCGAAATGCAATGAATTCGCGTTGTTTGTTGCTATCTAGCATGACAGGGCAAACGTCCTTTTCGTTCAGTAGGGGTCGATGCCTCGGGTTTGCTGAGGGACGAGATCGTTCAAAACTCCTCCCAACCGTCGTTTGCGCCGCCGCCAGCAACCGTCTTACGCGGACGTTCGACGCCCGGTCGCGGGGTCGCATGCTTCTGTGATGAGGCGAGGTGTGGTCTGGAACCGGCGGCGGGCGCGTGACCGCGTTGGCGGAATGCGTGCGGCGCCGCGTGCTCCAGTTGGCTCCGCAGCGAGTCGCCATCCGATGCGCCGATGCTGAACCCCGCCATCAAGTTGGCCATGGCATCGGCTTCTTTCGAGAGCGCGTGCACGGCGGCGGTGCTCTCCTCCACCATCGCGGCATTCTGCTGGGTGCCCTGGTCCATCTGCATGATAGCCGTATTGATCTGGCTGAGGCCGGTGGCCTGCTGCTCGGCCCCCGCCGCGATGCTGTTCACGAGAGTGCTGATCTCGTTGACCCGCCCGACGATGCGGCCCAGCGCATTGCCGGTCTCTCCGACGAGCTTGGCGCCGCTTTCGACCTGCTGGGAACTGGTCAAGATGAGCGCTTTGATCTCCTTCGCCGCTTCCGCTGAGCGTTGAGCCAATGCGCGGACCTCGCTCGCGACCACAGCAAAACCGCGCCCCGCGTCCCCCGCCCGCGCCGCCTCCACGCCCGCATTCAAGGCGAGCAGGTTGGTCTGGAAGGCAATCTCGTCGATCACGCCGATGATCTGGGAGACCTTGCGCGCGGAGTCTTCAATCTGGCGCATCGCGTCAATGGCCTGCTGAACGATTTGGCCGCTGTGCTCGGCTTCGCCGCGCGCCGTCCCGACCGTGTCGCTGGCCTTCCTCGAGCCGTCCGCCGTCTTCTTGACCGTGCTCGTGATTTCATTGAGGGCCGCGGTCGTTTCTTCCAGCGAGGCCGCCTGCTGCTCGGTGCGTTTCGATAGATCGTCGGATGCGCCCGCGATCTCCGCAGCCCCGGCGCGCACGGCATCGGCGTTCTGGACGATGCCCTTGAGCGTCTCCTGCATTTTGCTCATCGCCGCGTTGAAATCAGCTCTGAGCTGCTCGTATTCCTTTGAGAACGACTCGGTGACGCGGAACGTGAGGTTACCTTCCGACAACTGCCGCAGCCCGCTGCCGAGGGAATCGACCACCAGGGTTTGCTGCACCGACTTGTGTGCCCGCTCTTCTTCGGCATGGCGGCGCTCGTCCTCGATGGCGGTGACATCCGTCGCGAATTTGATGACCTTGAACGGCTTGCCGTTGGCATCGAGCAGGGGGTTGTAGGACGCCTGGATCCAGACGTCCTTGCCGCTTTTGGAGATGCGGCGGAACTTGTCGGCGACGAATTCGCCACGGTTGAGCCGGTCCCAGAATTGGCGATAGTCGGCGGATTTCGCGTAGGCCGGATCGACGAAGATGCTGTGGTGTTTGCCCACCACTTCGGCCAGTCGGTACCCGACGACCGCAAGGAAGTTTTCGTTGGCAGTGATGACCGTGCCGTCGAGATTGAATTCGATGACAGCCTGCGAGCGGCTGATGGCGGCCATCTTCGCTTCCAGTTCCCGCGTCTGCGTTTCAACGGCGGTGACATCCGTCGCGAATTTGATGACCTTGAACGGCTTGCCCTTGGCATCGAGCAGGGGGTTATAGGACGCCTGGATCCAGACGTCCTTGCCGCTTTTGGAGATGCGGCGGAATTTATCGGCGACGAATTCGCCACGGTTGAGCCGGTCCCAGAACTGGCGATAGTCGGCGGATTTCGCGTAGGCCGGGTCGACGAATATGCTGTGGTGCTTGCCGGTGATCTCGGGGAGGCCGTATCCGACGGCGGCAAGAAAATTCTCGTTGGCGGTGATGACCGTGCCGTCCAGATTGAACTCGATCACGCCCATGGAGCGCCCGAGTGCGGCGACCTTGGCCTCCAGCTCGTTAGACGCGCGGTTCGCCTTGCCGATCGTGAACATTACGTCAATCCCGTTTGCAAGCGTTTCAGGTGGCTGCGCGCCACGAACCTGCGCGCCATTTGAGATCATCCGCTTACTAACGATTAAACATTAGCGTGAGATTAACGAGCCCTTACTGCGGCGCATACTGGAGTAGGATTTCGTTAACTGACCGAGATTTGCAGAGCCCCGGTCAGAGGACTTGACTCCGCGGTGTCTGCTTCCAGGTGATCATCCGGTTTTGATCCTAAGCAGAGTCTTCGGGTGCGTTGAAGGTACGGCGGGCGCCGAACTGCAGAGCAAGAAACATGGCAACTTCCGCCGTGACAAGACCCCCGAGTATCAAGAGACCGACCGAAGCTGGATCGCGGCACGTGCCCTGCAGGGCATAGCCAAGAGCCAGCAGCGGCGTGTTCCACATCAAGGTGCCTAGCAGGGTGGCGGCCAGAAAGCTGGACGGCGGTAGCCTGAGGACACCTGCTGGAAGAGGCAAATAGAGCCGCACGCCGGGTATGACTTGGCCAACCAGAGTTACCTGAAAATGATTGTGCCGGTAGGCGTCGGTCAGTCGCTTATAGCGCGAAGGGCTGAGAAAAACGTATCGACCGAAATGCATAACAAGCGCTTCACTCCGCTTTGCGCCTAGGGTCCGGCCGAGCGCGTACCAGCAAAGCGCGCCGATCGTGGATCCGCCGGTGGCCGCTAAGATCGTCAGTAGGAGATCTTCGCCGTCCGATACCGCCGACATACCGAGAAAGAGAAACACGACATGCGAAGGGACGATCGGAATCAGCTTCTCGACGATCGCGAGAAGTGCGATCCCAACGAGACCCAAGGTCAGCAGCGCAGCGACCACTCCGGGCACTTCAATCGGGGGCATCAGGCGGAAGCGCGGCTCAACGGCTTGCGCCTGGTGATACGGTAGACGGCCGCTGGCGGAACGTTGAGAAGGGTCCGTCCGATCACCGATGCCTTCAGATCCAATCGGTCAAGAATCCGCCTCGGCACGGGACAGCGTGGGCCATAGGTAAACTGATAGAACGCACCCCCCGGGCGGAGGTAGCCGAATGCTCCAGTGAGAATGGTGATAATCTTCTTCCGGGAGAGGTTGAGAAGTGGCAGACCGCTGACGACTGCGCCGATAGATGCGTTCTCAAAGAAGCCGCTATTCGCAAGTTGCGACGCATCCATACAAAGCACCTGTGCCTTCGGGAAACGCAGTTGCAAGAGCCTTGCAAAGTCTGGGCAAGACTCGATGAGTATTAGATCTTGTTCCTTCACGCCGCGCTCCACCAGACTGGAAGTGAAGACGCCGGTGCCGGGTCCGAGTTCGATCACAGGGGCGGACGCAGCCGTGATTTCACTGGTCATGAGGGCGGCCAGCGCCGCTCCCGAGGGGGCGATTGCACCTATGCGACCTGGATTGGCGGTCCAAGAGCGAAAGAACGACAGCCTGTCAGACGCCCACATGCCGATCCCCCAAGATTTGGACATGCCTTGACGCGAAAGAGATGCCTAGAACCAGAAGGCAGGTGCATCGCAACGGCATTACGTGGTTCCGAAGCCCGGCATCGTCTCGTCGGGACCGGGTCGGGACTGCGCACTGGAAAGACATGCTGCGACTCTCATTCTAGAAATTTTCAGTTGCCGATAATCATCGGCACCCGCGCAATGTTGCGGGCCGAAATTGCGTGAACATTACGAACGGCTATCGGGAAAAAAACTTTTGAATTTGTCGAACAGTCAACTTACGACCGCACATTACGACGGTCGCTGTGGATCCGAGCGATCGTCGTACGGAGACGCTACGGCCTTGCTTTCATCGTTCGCTGGCGTCTACGCGGACAAGCTCATCCTGAAACGCGCCTCCACCCGTCCGATCGACAACTGCTGCGTGGCCGTTGTGCGGCCGCACGATCTCCTGCACGAGATTGAGACCTAGCCCTGCCCCTCGATCGAGCTGTGCAGTGGCATGGCTCGCCCTCCGGCTCGAACGACATTTCATAGCCGGCCGCAATTGGCGCTTGGAGAGAGAGCAAGCGGCGCGCGAAGAATATCCGGACCAGTTAATTGTCGTTCGGCCACACGAGCTAAAATTGATCGGAGATCTAACGCACTAGCGTTCGCGGCCATTCACTTTGCGAGCGTGATTGCTCCGAAATGGCTCTATGCGTTCTACAAACTGGAGCCAAGAAGCCAAGAGCAGCCCCTCGCGCCACCACGAACGCGAAGGGCCGTCGGACGGGACGGGTTCTGTCCAAACACGCGTCAGAAACGATAATTCAAACCAGTGCGAAGAAGGTCTCCCGCGGTCGAATATTTGTCGGTGAGTGAGAATGGCTTTGCGAGCCCTCCTTCGAGATCAACCGACTTCGTACCGAGATCATAATGCAGCCATTCTCCGCGCCATGTCCAATGAGAGCACAGCGCGTATTCAACGCCAGCGCCAGCGGCCCAGCCGGTTTGCATGCCGTTCTGAGACCCACCCCAGATCGTTTGCGGCGGCGTCTGATTGCTCAACACGTCATGGGAATAGCCCGTTTTGCCGTAAGCGAGGCCGCCCGTACCGTAAACAAGGATATTGTTCGAAGCGAAACCGAGGCGACCGCGAACGGTCCCGAGGTAGTCAAGTTCCTGCTTGTACGCGCCTTGGACGTTATGGAAAAAGCTACCCTGGTTGGAAACCGAGCTATCCGTATATGCGATATCCGCTTCCACACCGGCAACTAGATTAACGCCACTCGTCGAAGGGAAGACCCAGTTGTATCCCAACTGACCACCGGCAGTCACACCGTCACGTTCGAGCTTCCTGGATGATGGAATGGTCCCGGCCGCGATGTTAGCTTCAGTGACGAAGTCGTTGCCCGTGGTCTTCTCACGGTCGTCACGAGACCAGCCGTATCCGACGTTTCCGCCAGCGTAGAACCCTTCCCAACTTGTGATGGAGCCAAGTTCGTCGGCAAAGGCAGGCGCGGCGAAAGAGCCGATCACTGCAAGCCCCGCTACGATACTTCGTATCATACATCCCCCCAAGCGGCTTCGTTGTTGCGTCGATGAATTTAAGACGTGCGCGGACTTTCACTCGCTGATGAGGAAAGTAAAATGGGACTGTTTCCCGGGGGCCGAACCCTTAAGTTCCCAAATGCCTGATGCGTTGCCCTGTGTTGCAAGCAATCTCTAGGCCGATCGGCCGATCTGCCGAGGCTTAGCCGGGAATATCGTGCCGGCTCTCGACCGCATCACTCATGCCGATTTCCGATGCAGAACCTCGAAGCGTTCGAGGCCATGAAAAAGGGCTAGCCGCTCTTTGGGATTGACTGAGGCTCGTGGGGTCTGTCTGCATAGCCATTTTGGCTTTGCTTTCATCGTTCGCTGGGCGTCTACGCGGACAAGCTCATTCTGAAATACGCGCCTCCGCCTGTCCGGTCGACAACTGCTACGTGGCCGTTGTGCCGCCGCACGATCTCCTGCACGAGATTGAGACCTAGCCCTGCCCCTCGATCGAGCTGTTGCACTCGATTGAACGGTTCGAAGATCCGTTCACGATGTTCGATCGGAATTCCTGGCCCTTCGTCCATGACGGCGAATGTGCTGGGACTTTCGACGCGGATGGTGATCATACCGCGCCGGCCGCCATGCTGGATCGCGTTCTGCACGAGATTCGTCAATGCGCGCTCGAGTGACACTGGATCTCCCATAACGATGGCATGCTCGACCTCCGGCTCGAACGACATCTCATAGCCGGCCGCGATGGCCAGCGGAGCGAGATCGGCAGCAACGCGCCGCCCAAGCGCGACAAGATCGATGGAAACGAACTCGCAGGAATGCTGATCCAATCGTTGAATATCGAGGAGTTGTTCTGCGAGGATCGACAAACGTGCGACGTCCTCCAGGAGGCGGATCTTGTCGGCCCCTTGCGGGAGCGATTCCAATCTCGTCTGCAGAATTGCGATTGGCGTACGAAGCTCGTGTGCCGCGTCCCCGAGAAAGCGCTTATGACGTTCGTAGCCCTCATCGAGGCGCCCGAGCGCATCATTGACGGCCTTCACCAAAGGACCCACTTCGGCGGGGACAGTCTCGATGGTCAGTCGAGTTCCTCGCTTCCCGATGTCGATCCTCTCAGCTTCGGCCGCAACCTTGCCTAAGCCGGCCAATGCTCGACGGACGACGACGGGCGTCGCAAATAAGGTCGCCAAAGTCGTGACCACGAGGCCCGGGAGAACCCAGGTCAGAAATAGCATAGATGTGGCAACGATGACCTGGCGGAGCGGCACGGTTCCGCCCGGACCGGTTACGATCTGGATTTTGCCCTCGGTCGAGTCGACCCATTTGACGCGCGCCGTCGGCCGCGCAGGGTCTCCCATATTCCACCCGAGCCTGGCCTGGCCGATGTCGTCGAGCGCGGCTCCGATCCGAGCGTATTCGGGGGGTACCACACCTTCCGTTAAGCGGCGCCCTTTCTTGTCCCTCACAATGAACCAAATATCGGGAATATCCGACCGCAGCGTCCTCATGGCTGACGTAGCGCGCAGCGCTAGTGCACCCTCCGGATCACTCACCACCGCCTCTTGCACAGCGCTTATGACGTCGTCCTCGGACTCGAGGGAAACGAACGCCCCGGTCACCCATAGCACGCTTACGGCCAACAGGACGAACAGAGTCACCATGGCCGCCTGTAGAAACACCAATTGTCTCACCAGGCGCCATTTAAGAGATATCAGGCGGGGTTTGATCACGGCGCGGGCTTCAGGAGATACCCGACACCTCGGATGCTATGGATCTCGATGCAAGCGTCGACATCGGCAAGCTTGCGGCGAAGACGCGACACGTGAGTGTCCAGAGCGTTCGATTGGATCTCGTCGTCGATGCCGTATACGGCCTCCTCGAGCGACGATCGCTGAACGGTACGTCCAGCGCGCCGCAACAGGGCCTCCAGCACAAGAAGCTCGCGTCTCGGTAGGTCCAGGGGTATTCCGTCGATGCAGGCTTCGCGATGGCTGAAGTCGAACGAAAGGCGGCCGACCCGCACGAGGTTTGACGCCAAGGACGTAGGTCGGCGAAGTACTGCGCGTAACCGCGCGAGCAATTCTTCAACGGCGAATGGCTTGGCGATGTAATCGTCAGCTCCACTATCAAGACCCGCGACCCGGTCGGGTAGATCCCCGCGCGCGGTCAAGACGATAATTGGAATGCCGGCTTCTTTGGCGCGAAGCTTCGGGATGAGTTTCAATCCATCGCCGTCCGGCAGTTGACGATCGAGCAGTATGGCCACAGGGACGTTTCCCGCGACAGCTTCCTCCGCCTCGGCAAGCGTCGGCACGTGGTCGACCACAATGTCGTATTTCTTCAGCGCGGCCCGAAGAGCCACCGCCATTTCTTGTTCGTCCTCCACAAGTAGGACACGCATGAACCGACCTTCCGCTGCCGTATGCTTGAATTCCCCTCTACGGCCCCGAGATTGCGGCAACATTGCGCTGGAGGATCCTCATCCATATGAATGGCCGCGTCCACGATCCCGAGCTCGGCCGCTTTATGTCGCCCGACATCGCGATCCAGGACATTTCCAAACTGCAGGTGTTCGGTGCCTACTTTCGTAGTTGCAGGAGCGTCGGCGATGCAGGCGCTCCGAAGGCCTTGCGAAAGTGATGCGCGAAATGCGCTTGATCGTAGAAGCCCGTCGCCTGGGCGGCGGACGTCAAGTTGGCGCCTTTTGAGACTTCCCGTATAGCGGCGCGCAGTCGGTGCCAGCAACGATAGCGCTGATAAGATACCCCGACCTCGCGAGCGAACACGTGCTGGAATCGTGACGTCGACAATCCAACGCTGCGCGCAATATCGTCAATTGGCCTCGGATCATCGTACCTGCGGCTAACCCTTTGGATAACGCGGGTGATACGCGCATCGAACTCGCGAACGGCTCGCGGTTTCGCGAACGAGATCAAACTGTCCATCGCCTCGCTTGCCCAAGACATTGCCGACTTATCTTCATAGAGTTCGCGCAGCAGCGGCGTCCCGTTTCCTTTGCCGACGGAGCAACCCGCAACGTCGTCCGCGCTTCTGATCAGCGGTCGCAATGCATCGACCCCGGCCATGCTCGGCTCAAGGTAAAGTACTGCGAGAGGATTTCCCCCGATATCGAGGGCATACGTCATGCCCGCCGGAATGACTGCAGCACGACAGATGCTCCAGGGCCTGTTCTCGATACGCAAACGAAATGGTTCATAGAGCCCGGCGATATAAACCGGCACACTATGTTGGTGCGCGGCATTGAAAGAGAGCGGGCCTGCAAACAAGGCCCAGCCCTCGTCGACATTCCAAATGGGCTTGAGAGTTTTGGCGGAGGCAGCGGGATCGTACAAGCGCGAGCTCCCAACTAAATGCTAACTTCCCAACGTTGTCTGAATTCTTGGAGTTCACATGACGTCGATGAATAGTGCACCAAGCCGTCGCCACATTCTAGCCGCCGGATCCGCTGCGGCGGCGTCGCAATTTTTGGGAAGATCTCCACCCGCAAGCGCGAAAGCTTCCAAACTTGGACCCTTCCAACAGAAGTCATGGCGTGTGAAATTTGGCGCCTTCGAACTGACAACGATTGAGGATTCTGAAGCATTCATCGACGGCCCTTACCCGCTCATCGGTCGCAACGGCAGTGAACAAGAGGTTCGGCAGTTGATGCGGGACAATTTTCTTCCGGAAACCCGGTATCAGCCCGGCTTCTCACCGACCATCATCAACACCGGGAACGAGATCATCCTGTTTGACACGGGCAACGGCTCCAACGGCTTCGTTCCAAGACCGCAAGGTGGCTGGCTCGCCGCGCAATTGGGACCCGCCGGCTTCAAGCCGGAGGAAATCGACATTGTTGTCCTCAGCCACGGCCACCCCGATCATATCGGCGGTGTCATCGAGAACGGCGCGCCGCTATTCCCCAATGCGCGGTACGTCATCTCCCAAGTCGAACATGATTTTTGGACACCGGAGGGCAAGCTCTCTGGTGGTCTGGAGAAGTTCGCCGAGGTTTACCGCGCCAACTCAAAACCCGTCGCCGAGAAAATTAGCTTCCTGAAGCCCGGCGATGATGTTGTGCCAGGGATCCACGCCATCGAAGCCTATGGACACACCCCCGGCCATCTCATGTTCTTGATTGAAAGCGAAGGGCACCAGATCCTGTTTTGGGGCGACTGTGCGCACCATCACGTAGCGTCATTGGCCCGGCCGGATTGGCTTTGCGTGTTCGATACAGATCAAGAAATGGCAGCCGCGACACGCAAGCGCGTATTCGACATGGTCGTCACTGACCGATTGTGTGTCATTGGTTATCACATGCCGTTTCCGTCGATCGGCTACCTAGAGCGGCTGCCGTCCAGCGGTTATCGCTGGGTCCCCCATAGCTTCCAGCTCTACCTCTGAACTTTCTGCACCTTTTTCCCTGTCGCTCAAATCACCGTGTGGCAGCAACAGACAATGCCAGATTAGGTTCAAGGAGTATTTGCGGCGCATGGAAGAGGGGGAGCAGGAAAGCCCAGGCTATCAGGATTCCAAATTGCCTTCGTGGATCCGGCTGTGGTTCATCGTCGATGCAGTCGTCGCGATGGCGCCACCCGTGTATTGGCTTTTTGCCGAACCAGCCGCATTCATCACCGGCATCCCGAATGGGCTGATCTACTTTCTTCTCGTTGGCTCGATCATCTGCGCCAGCATCATTGCGGCATACTTCGCTGAAGCACCCGCGACCGGCCGCGTCCTATGATCATAACGTTTGGCGCTGTCACCATTTTCTTTCTGGTGATTGTCACCATCCTCCACTTTAGCCAGATGGGCGACAAGACCTTTGCCAACTATGCCGTAGGCAATCGTTCATTCGATGCCCGCTACCAGGCAATGTCGTTCCTGAATACTTGGTACCCCGGCGCAATATTTACTGCGTTCGGCGGCATGGCCGCATCGTCTGGGATCATTTCGTTCTACCTCCTATCATACAGCTTGCTCACCGTGGTCCTGATGTACCTTATAGCCAAGCCTGTTTGGGTTTGGGGTAAGGTGTTCGATCTGCGTACGCAGGCGGATCTCTTTGCACTCCGTTATAATTCCCGTCACATCCGCACGATCGCGGCTGTAATTGGAATTGTGTCCGGATTTCCGTGGCTCGTTCTGGGGATGCTCTCGCTCGGAGTGCTTTTTCACTATTTATCGCTTGGCACCTTGTCGCTTTCCTCGGCAGTCCTCGTCGGCATCGGCGTCATTACCTTGAGACAGATTTGGACGATCCGGCTTGGCATGCGCGGCGTTGTCATTTCGGATTTCTTCCAGGGCGTGGTGGCGTATGGGGCGGGGACGATTCTCCTTGTCGGGCTTATCGCGTGGCTGGTGCTGGACAGAGGCATAACCTTCGCATCGCTCGATCCTGGCATGCTGATGCTGCCCGGTCTTGGTTCCGAAGAAGGTGGGCTCTATCTCTTCAGCCTGATCTTGACCGGCAGCATTGGCGGTTGGTGCTGGCCGGCCATCTTCGTTCGCCTCTTTACCGCCGACGGCGTGCACAGCCTGAAGAAGTCGGCCGCGATAGCCGTTCCGATTTCACTTCTCTTTGCGTCCTCCCTCCTAATCTTCGCCATGCTCGGATCGAAAATACCGTCGGTGAGCGCGCACCCGAGCGATGTTTGGTTCATCGTCAGCCAGGAAGCCGGCGGCCTGTGGCTGCTTGGTCTGGCCGGTGTCGTCGTTCTCGCGGCGTCAATGGGAAATATCGACGGTCACATCCAAGCGACCGGCACGCAGCTCGCCAATGATCTCGCCGGTAACTATCTGAGCATGAGTCAGAGCCAGCTTATCCTTGTGGCAAAACTTGGCATGGCTCTTCTAACGTTGTTGGCCGCTTGGCTTTCGTGCCTAGAACTTCCGGCTCTGGTGTCGATCGCAATTCTTGCCTACCAAGGCGTCGTCCAACTTGCAGTCCCGCAGTTCCTAGGAATCTTCTGGAGGCGTGGAACCAAGCAAGGCGCGATTGCCGGTATGGTCGCCGGCTTTTTGGTTGTGCTCCTGCTTGAGTTTCTTTCCCCAAAGTCACTCCACTGGGCCTATGGTCTGACGTCGGGGGTAATTGCGTTGGCCGTAAACGCTGCGATCTACGTCGGCGCCGCCTACCTCTTTCCCATGCAGCACGAAGAGCGCCAACGCGTCGATGCGCTCTTCATGCGAATCGGAAAACATTTTTAGAGAAGTGTTTGAAAATCCGCTCAGGCGCCTTCGGACGCGCAATACAGCAAATCTTCTCTCATTGCGCACCACGCAACTCGCCATTCCAGCGGCGCTCCATCGAGACGAAGGAGCAGCCGATCAAGACACATAACGCGGTCACTGGGCTTTACGCCAAGTGCGCGCGCCGATTCGCGGGGTGGCTTAACAATTTTGACAGTTTCGCTCATCTGCCCCAAAGCAAGACCACAGAAATGCGCAAGCTCGATCGTCGTCATCAAACGGAGCTTGTCGTCGTCTAAGTCTTGAGGGAATGCATGACTGGGAGTTATAGAGATCTCAAATTTGACTGGAACGCCCGTATCATCCTCACAAAGTCTCTTGGCGCAAAAAATCTCGTTGTTCGCCTGCATCCCCAATTTGCGTTGTTCTTCCGCCGATGCATCGCGTCGATCCACAGTGCACTGCTTAATATCGAATTGAGCGCGGCGGCCGTCCGCGTAGTGAATCCGCTCATACTTGTCGTAGATGTCATCTACGTTTTTCAGAAAGGTACCTATCCCCTTTCGGCGAACAATTACTCCTTTCTCGTCAAGGAGCTCAAATGCTCTCCGCGCCGTACCAATACTCACACCCAATTCGTCGGCAATTTCCGCCTCATTCGGCAGTTGAGAACCAGGAACCCATTCCCGCTCCGCAATCCGGCCCAAGAGTATTTCATGAACTTGCATATATAACGGTTTTGCGACGATTTTATCCACGCGTATATCCACAACAATTATCCCCTTGAGCATAAATTTATTGTTTCTATATGGTTAACCTAACATTTTATGCCCGTGGTCCGCAACCTTGCGCGGCCGATATTTGCGACGGGGGCGCTTGCAAAAACTCTCCCGGCGACAGCAATCTTCCTGATACACAAATTAGCCCTGATGGGAACACAAACACGTCGCCTGAACGTGATGCATCGAGGAATGCTTCGACCGTTTTGGAGGTCAGTCCCGTTGCGCCTTTTCGAATTGCAGTTGCGGAGATTTGATCCGTTCGAATAACGGGGAACGGGCAAATTCGGCCGCACTCGTCAAATATGTTGCGCACCCACATTCCTCCGGGGTCAGACCCGTGTATGCCATGAACAATCCCGGTGGGATGCATGCGCCGGATGAAACCTATAATCCCGAAAAATCCTCGTGCTTCGTAAAGTTGCGGTAAATCTAATACCTCCACATGATCGGATAGGTTGGCGTCGGCGATCGCCGCCCGCAACAGCTCTCGTCGGATCTCGTATTCGTAAAACTGATTGCCGGTTGGAAAGTAGTTTTTCCCAGGATCAGAAAGCGGGGTGCACGCGTATGTTCGCATCCCATCTTGCATCGATACCTTGAGCTCACCTCGATCGATCGCTGTCCGATGGAGCTTTGGAATCGTCGTCGCATGGACGTAGACGCGTTCAAGTTTTCTCGCCTCGATCGCGGCCTTTAGTATATGCAGATGCGTTTTATGAATCGGATTGAACGAGCCAACGAATATTCCGATGCCCCCTTTGGGGTACCATCGCGCTCGAAGATCCGAGAGCGCGCTCGTCATCAAATGACTTATATAAATCGCCGCTGCTGCTATGCTTATCACTATGGCGATCTGGGAGGACAGACATGCACCCACGGTGACCCAGAGGCCCATTGAGCACCCGAGAATGGCGTTACTGATCCGCTCGCCGTAACCTCGATAAGCAGCAACCGTCATCAAGGTCTGAATCCCGGCCCAAGCCGTCGTCAGCAAAATCATAAACGCCGCGAATTGCGTGGTCTGCTGCGGCGTGTATGTGGCGACGAAAGCCAGTAGGTTGAATGGGCAATAATAAAGGAGTCTGAGTACCCGCGCAGGCGTGACGAGGCCCAGTTGCAGATTAATCTCGTCTTCCCACACAACAGTCTGCTTCACATATGCGGGCAGCAACCACACCCACAAGCCCATCGCGATGCCTACCGACACTACATTTGGGAGAGTCAATGGCGAAGCGTAGAGAAGCGCCAGCAACGCACCGGCACCGACGAGCGAGAAGATATTCGTCTTGTGGAGCCCGAACCTGGGAATTTTTGCAGGCGCATAATTCGACCTTTTTGCCGTCATCAGGACACCTAGCAGCAAAAGAAGACGCGTCTGTTTTCAAATAATGGCCTCAGCGAATCTGACAATTGGGGTAGATGCCCTTGTATTTATCGAAGGCATAGGGCCCGTACTTAAGCGGTTCTTGGGTCTCGTCTTGAGAACCGTGGTCGCCTCGAACCGGAACGATGATCGTGTCGAAATCGGGTTGAAAGAAAAATGGGAGCGATACCCGGGCGCGATCTGTAAGGACACGGTGCCGCGTCGCGACGTAGAGATTGCTTGTCCAGTACTGCAACATGTCGCCGATATTACAGACGTAGGCATTCGGAATCGTCGGCGCATCAAACCAGTTTCCCCGCCGGTCGCACACCTGCAAGCCTGGACTATTGGCCAGGAGTATCGTCAGGCAACCGTAGTCCGTATGCGCACCGCAGTTATAGTCGCCACGCTCGATTGCAGCGATTGGCCCCGTCTGTGGATTCTGCTCCGCGAGCCGGCGCAATTGCTCCGGCTCCGGATAGTTCGTCGTGCGAAATTGCCAGAAGGAGCGACCATGAAATGCCTGGTAAAAATAGTCGTCCGGAAGCGACAGGCTTATAGCCATGGCGCGCATAAGATCGAATCCGAGTTCAATCATGTCTGCTACATAGGTTGATATTGCCGCTCTATATCCAGGAATGTCGGGCCATAGATTTGGACCATGCATCGGCTTGCCGGCCAGAACATCCGGATGAGAATCGTCAAAATCGACGCTGAATTCCATGAGCTCGTACGAATTGCGCTTCCCATCCGCAAGCTCCGAAAGCACGGGGGCGTAGCCCCGAAAACACCGGCTCCGCCGCTCCATAGACAACTTCATCTTTTCCTCTAACGGCAACGCAAAGAACTCCGTCGCGCTTTTGAAAACATTATCTATTCGCTCTCTGCTTATCCCGTGCCCGCGAACATAAAAGAAGCCGATATCGCGGCAGGCATCACCAATCTCGCGCGCTATGCGCTTTGTGCCCTCAGCATTCCCCGAACGGAGAGCGGCAATGTCTATAACGGGTATTGCATCCGAAATCATCACATTCTCCATCTAAATGGGGCTCGGCAATTCAAATATCTATATATTAGATATTGGATATTTGAATGGATATTACCAAGCGCAATATTGGTGATGTTTTATATTGACCATCATCGATACTCTTGTCTATAGAACTGGGCGCGGCACC
>NZ_JBFRFO010000020.1:0-9410 GCF_052114865.1 Hyphomicrobium sp. 2TAF46
CGCGGCGACATGACGTTCTATGGCCTCGGCGAAGGCTTCGTGCGGTCGAACGACCGCTGGGGGGTGACGCAGGTCTGGAGCAGCCCGTTCGGCAAGGGCCGGGTGACGACGCGGTGGGAGGACGGCTACACGGTCGGCCGCGATGCCGGGTCGCTGATCCTGTCGACGCCGACGGCGGTGTTCGAGGGCAAGATCCTCGCCGACGTCGTGCAGGGCAGCCGTCAGCTCAACGCGCGCCCCGCCGGCACCACCGACGGCTACAAGGTCGGACAGAACCAGGTCGCCAAAGCTGGCACGCTCGCGATCGGGAAGTATGAAGCGGCCGGGCGGACCAACGCCTACGATACCGATGTGCTGATCGGTAATGTGGCGGGCATCACAGCGGGGATGGCATCGGGGGATGCGCTAGCGCGCACGGGCACCGTCTGGTTCGATGCCGGTCATCTCAATGAACAGAAGCTCGGCGGGATCGACATCGTCACCCGCGGTGCGATTGCGATCGACAGTGATCTCACCCTTGCCGATGGCGGCAGCCTCGACCTCATCGCGCCGACCATCGATATCCGCGCCAACGTCACCGCACGAAGCGGAAGCGTAAGTGCGACGAACGTCTTTAATCTGCCGGGCGGCCAGCAACAGGTGCTGACAGGCGGCGCGCATACCGGCTTCACGCTGCATTCTGACGCCGCGCTCGATCTGCGCGGACTGTGGGTCAATGCGCAGCGCACGCCTGGCGATCTCAACAAGACCGCCTTCGTTGATGGCGGCGATGCGCGCATCGAATTCACCCATGACGTGACGATCGCCGAAGGGAGCTTGATCGATGTCTCCTCCGGCGGTGGCTTCCTACAGAGCGGAAAATCCGTGGGCGGCAAAGGCGGCAACGTCACGCTCATCGCAGACAGCGCCTTGAACGGAAGCGCGGGCGGGACTAACGGCACGCTGGTGCTCGATGGCGACATCAAGGCCTATGGCGTCAAAGGCGGCGGAAAGCTGCTCGTCGAATCTGGCCCGACCATCGTCATCGGCGGCGAGGCAGGCGCCGCAGCGCCGGGCCAGCTGAAGCTTGCAACGTCGCTGTTCCGCAGCGGCTTCTCCGACTACCAGATCAATGGCCATCAGGGGCTCGTCGTTGCGCCTGGCGCGCAGGTCGACGTCACGATGCCGGTCTATCGTCTCACGGCGACAAGCTATGACGTTGCGACAGGTGCAGACCCTGCGTCCGCGCTCGATGTCTGGACGCCGCCGCTCTATCTCGAAAATCCCGTCGATCGCGCTCTTGTCCAGCGCAGCGGTGCAAGTCTGACACTGAAATCCGATCGCAACAGAGAGGGCGGGCCGCTCACCATCGGCACTGGATCGGTTGTCTCGGTCGATCCGGGACAGTCGATCAAGATCCTTGGCGCGGGCAGAAACCAGATTACGGTCGATGGCAGGCTCAATGCCTGGGCTGGCTCGATCGAAATCGATATCGCCTCCGTCCGCCCGGATATCGGCGACCCCACGTCGAACGCTCGCTCGATCTGGGTCGGCGATCATGCCGTACTCGATACGGCCGCGCGGGCTGCGACAGCTGTCGATCGTCGTGGCCAGACCTATGGAATCGTCGCCAACGGCGGCACCATCAGCATCGGCGGCGGACTTGACTGGGAGGGGATTGGAAGGACCGTCGCGACGGATGCCTTTGTCGTGATCCGTCCGGGCGCGGTTCTCGATGCCTCCGGAACGAGCGCGGTGTTGGATATTCCCGCGCCCGGCCTTGGAGCGAACAGCACGCCACTCAACGTCGCCAGCAACGGCGGCAGCATCATCATCAAATCCAACAACGGGCTCTATCTCGACGGAAACCTGCGCGCGAATGCGGGCGGGAAAGGCGCGGCCGGCGGAACGTTGGCGCTGGCGCTCGAGACGCCGAACTATCTCCTGTCGGCGGGCGTGGACAATGCAGTCCGCAAGCCGCGCGAATTCATTCTTGCCCAGACGCAGGGCGACAGTCGTCTGGATCCTGCATTGCAGCCCGGCGAAGCAGATCCGGCGCTGACGTACGGCTCGGCCCGGCTCGGCGTCGACAAGATCGATGCAGGCGGGTTCGACAACCTGTCGGTCCTCGTCAACGGCCTTCTGAGTTTCGATGGCGACACGTCGCTACGCATGGGTCAAAGCTTGCGGCTCTATGCCGGCGCATTCGGCTTGTCGGAGAATGCTGCACCGAATACGCGGGTCGATCTCGCCGCATCCTATTTGCGCATGGCTGGCACGACGCGACCGGTGCTCGATAACTACATCATGCCGACCGTCACCGTGGTGTCGAACGGCGCATCGCAACAGAGCGACGACGCATACTTGTCCGTGACCGCGGACATGATCGACATTCTCGATGAAGTCGGCTTCGGCGCGCGCGCCTCTATCGCGCAAGCGGGCGGCTCCCCGCTCGTGGTCGACCGCCGCGGCTTTGCGACGATCGATCTGTCTAGCCGGGGTGACCTGCGCTTCCTCAAAAATACGTCGCTGGGTCAGACGGGCGCCATCACTACGGATTTCGCCGCACCGAAGAATCTCACCATCACGGCGGGTCAGATCTATCCTGGAACAGAAGTGACGGCGCAGATCACGGCCGGCAATATACTGACTGTGAAGAAGGCCGAAGGCGCGACGCCCGATACGCCCTTCTCTGTGTTCGGCAAACTCTACCTCGACGCCCCGACCATCAACCAGGGCGGCGTCGTTCGCGCTCCCGGCGGCGCGATCGAGATCGGGCGGACCGGGAAAACGACGACGCTCCTGCCGGGCAGCATCACGTCGGTATCGATGGCCGGACTGCTGATGCCGTATGGCGGCACGGTCGACGGGCTCACCTACAAATACAACGGACGGGAGGTGACCTTCACCGGTCTGGTCACCGATGATATCCAAGCGCGCGCGACCAACGGCATCAGCGTCGGCGGTGCGAAGATCGCGGTTGAAGACGGCGCGGTGCTCGACCTCTCGGGTGGCGGCGACATTCTAGGTGCAGGCTTTGTCAGTGGCCGCGGCGGCTCGGTCGATGTGCTGCACAATGCACTCGCGGATGCCAATCCGGGTTTTGGCTACAGCGCATCCGGCAACAAGGTCTATGCCATCGTCCCGAACTTCAAGGGCGGCTACGCGCCAGTAGCGGCGGACGCCGCAAACCCTGCGATCGGTCAGCAGATCACCATCCCAGCGGGCGTGCCAGGACTTGCCGCCGGCACCTATACGCTGATGCCTGCCACATACGCCTTGTTGCCCGGAGCCTTCCGCGTCGAAGTCGGAAGCAGCAATACATCGTTGATTCCGCCCGTTGCGGCGGTTGGCAACGGATCCTATTTTGCCACCGGGCACATGGGGGTTGCGAATGCGAACATTCGCGCCGACGTGCCGACGAGCCTTATTTTGACGCCTGGAACGGCGGTGCGCACGCATTCGAAATACAACGAAACCAGCTATGCGGCGTTCGGCATTGCGCGGGCACAGGAGCTCGGTTGGGCGCGACCGCGGACGGCGGCGGATGCAGGAAATCTCAGCTTCGTCTTCAATCTGGACGACACCAATCCGGGCAGCGCGCTCCGCTTCGACGGCAAGGCATTGCAGGCGGGCGCCAAAGGCGGATTTGCGGGACAGGTTTCCGTGCGCGGCAGAGAGGATGGTGCCAAGATCGAAATCATGTCACCCGGCGGCGTGCATCAGGCAGGGTACATTTCGATCGGCGCGGATGAGCTGAACGGCATCGGAGCGTCTCGTCTCGTGATCGGCGGTTCGCTTTGGCAAAGGAACAGTGATAGCGGTCGCGGCATGTATCCGGGCCCGGTCATCTCCGTTGAATCTCGTGGCGGTGAGTTGGTCGTGCGCAGCGGCGCGGTGCTGTCTGCTGCCGACGTGATGCTCGTCTCGGGCTATCGCCAGGCGGATATCGTGGTTGAGGCTGGGGCTTCGATCAACACGCTCGGCAAGGGTGCAGCGCCTTACGATTCGTCTGCGGGCTACCTGTTCGATCCCCGAGCGACGAGCATGGTTGCGGTGTCGAACGGATGGCTCGAGTTCCTGCCACCACAGAGCAACATCGAAGACGTCTTTGGTGGCGGCAATGTCAGGATCGGCACCTGCGCAGCTTCCGTCTGCAGCGGCGAGACGGGCCTCTACTCGGAAGGCACCATCGCATTTTCCTCGCAGCAGAAGATCAGCATCTCCGACGCCGTTCGTTACGGCACCAAGAACCTCGTGCTTGGCGTATCGACCGTCAATATCGGCAGCGAAGCCTCGCTGGCGGATGCGGCTGGCCGCAACGTTCTGGCGCCGGGACTCTCGTTCAATCAGGATATCCTGGAGCGTCTGCTTGCCGGCAATAACGGGATGGGCATTCCCAAACTCGAAAGCCTCGTTCTGACCGCGCGTGAGTCCGTCAATTTCTATGGGACCGTCGATCTCAGCACTATCGATCCGACGACCGGCAAGTCCAGCTTGAAACAATTGGTGCTCAGCACGCCCGCCATCTATGGCTATGGAAATGTTGGTGACGTCGCGACGCTGACCACAGGCAACCTTGTCTGGACGGGCGTCAGCGTCGGTTCATATGGGCTCGGCAACGGTCAGCCGTTGACAGGGAGCGTGCCGCCCGGGGCCGTCATTCCGGGTGGTGCCGGAACCGGTCACGGTACGCTCAATCTCGTCGCCGATTCCATCGAGCTCGGCTACGCCGACCGTGTGCGGGCCGACAATCAGGTGACCCTTGACCGGCTGATCCTGGGCTTCGGCACCGCCAATCTCAATGCATCGAAGCGGATCGGCGGCAACGCCAAGGGCACGCTGTCGGTCTATGAGGCGCAGGGTGCCTATGTGGCGGGCAAGGGCTACAGCTACACTGGGGGTAATCTCAACCTGACGGCGCCGCTGCTGACGGGCGGAGCTGGGTCGGTGACTTCCATCACCGCCGGCGGAGTTCTCAACATATCCGCGCCGCAGGGTGCCGACCTCGCGAAATCGAACAGCGATGCGTTGGGCGCGACGCTCAATCTCAAGGGTGAGACCATCAGGCTCGCCAGCGCCGTGGTGCTGCCGAGCGGCAAGCTCAGCCTATCGGCCACCGGCGATGTCACGCTGACTGATGACGCGCGCATCGACATGTCCGGGCGCGCCACCAAGATGTTCGATGTCACTCAATACAGCTGGGGCGGCGATGTCGCGATCGAAAGCGATCGTGGCAACATTAGCCAATCGGCCGGATCGGTGATCGATCTGTCGGCGAAGAACAACCAGGCGGGCAAGCTCACAGTTGTTGCGCTGGGTGCCAACGCGGGTCACGTGGACTTGGCCGGTGCCATTCGCGGTACCGCCAGCGGCCGCTACGACGCCGGATCCGGTGTGTATCTCGACTATCTTACGGGCCGTGTGGAGGTGAGGGGCCAGACGATCGCCGGCTTCACGGGTCTCAATCAGCGTCTCGGCGCGGGCGGCATCTTCGGCGAGCGTTCGTTCCAGATCAAGCAAGGCGATCTTGTCGTCGGCGATGAGCTGAAGGCCAACACTATCAATTTGTCGATCGATGGCGGAAGCCTGACGGTGACGGGCCGTATCGACGCCAGCGGCGAGCGGGTCGGCGCCATTCGTCTCGCAGCGCGCGATGGCCTGACGCTCGGTTCGTCCGCCGTGCTCGATACTCATGGCACGGTGCTGCGCGTCGACAGCGACGGCAAGGCGATCGACGCGCCGAACCGCGCGACTGTCGAATTGACGAGCAGTCGGGGCACGATCGCGCTGAACTCGGGTGCAACGATCGATCTGCGTTCCGCCGACAGCATCGCGCGCGGCACGCTGACGCTCAACGCCATTCGTCGTGGCGGCGCGGGTGCGGATGGCTCAGGCAACGGTGCGAACGATGTCGCCATCGACGCTGCGGGTCCGCTCGCCATCCGTGGCGCCAAGAGCATCGTGGTCAACGGCTTCCGCCGCTACACCGATGCACAGCTCGCCGACGAAACGGACGTCAACGGTCGCTATAGCCAGGTTGTCACCCAGGACTATCTCAACGGTATCCATGGCGACAGCGGAGCGTTCATCACGGCGGCGTTGGGCAATGGGGCGCTGAGAACGCGCCTCTCCGGATTGAGCAGCTATCAGGGCGCGTTCCACCTGCGTCCCGGCGTCGAGATCGCCGGCGACACACCCGATCGCGACCTGCGGATCGGCGGCGATCTCGATCTGTCGGGCTACCGCTATGACAGCATCAACCCGAATTTCGCACGGACCGGCATTTATGGTTCCGGCGAGCCGGGTTCTCTCATCATTCGCAGTGGCAGCAACCTCGACATCTACGGCAGCATCAATGACGGCTTCAAGCCCGTGGATACACCGGATGGAAACGGCTGGGTCCTTAAGAGTGGGAAGGAAGACTATGCATCGCCGACCATTCTGCCGACGGCTGTTACCCTGAAGGGCAGGGCGAGTGGTTCTACTAGCGCTACCACGAGCATCCCTCTCCGGGGGCAGCACAGCCTCAACTATGACATTCCCATTCGCGCGACGACCGTGCGGACAGGCACTGTCCTTCCGATGGAGGTGACGGCATCGTCTGGTTTCACGCTGCCTGCAGGCACTGTGTTGCGCGGTGCGGTCACTTTGCCTGATGGCACTGTGCTTGCTGCCGGAACGATCTTGAGCGGTGCCACAGCACTGCCCTCCGGTACGCGTCTAGCCGCCGGCAGCCTGCTTCCGACGTCGCTCGGTGACGCGTTCAGCGTTCAGGCGATGACTGTGCCGGCGGGCACTCCGCTGAACGTCTTCGCAGCTTTCACCCTTTATCTCAGCACCGATCTGACCCTAAAGGCAGGTTCCTTCATTCCGTCGAACAGCAACCTCTTGCTCACGTCGGGAGACGTGGTCGATCTGCGTCCCACTGGGCCGGACGGCAAGCAGGGCAAGAGCTACGTCGTTGCACCGATGCTGGCGCCGGGCTCGCTGTCCTGGGACATCGGCCTCGTCGCCGGAGGCGATCTCGCCGCCGCCGACAGCCGCATGCTCCGTACCAAGTCCGATCTCAGCGGTCGCGGAAACATGACGTTGTCGGACCGTCACTACATGCCTGATATCACATTTGGTTCTTATCGGACGCCGATGATTACCAGCGTGATCCGCACCGGCACCGGCGATCTCAGCCTTCTCGCCGGCGGAGATTACAACCAAAACTCACTCTACGGCATCTACACAGCCGGCACGCAGTCCGCACCGATCCTCGATGAGGACGGCCGCAACCCTTACAATCTGCCGCGCGGACAATGGGACCCGAACCTGGCGGGCGCGAGTCCGGTACTCGGCCCGTATTTCGACGGCTATTCGTCGGACTATGAAGCGTTGGTCACGGGCGATAATTATCAAGCTTGGTATCCCGAGCACGGCGGCAATCTTCTCATTGCCGCTCAGGGCAACATGGCGGGCGCCATCCAGAACGGCACCAGCTATGGGTACATTCCATCCCCAAATCTCAGTAATCTGGCTGGCAACTGGCTGTGGCGCCAGGGCGGCGAGGAGGGCGGACAGAGGACGGCGTGGTGGATCAACTTCGGCACCTATGCCTCGCCCTACTACACTACTATAGGCGACTTCATCCCCCAGATGCCGGCGTTCTCGGGCTTCGGTGCGCTGGGCGGCGGCAACGTAGCGGTGCGCGTCGGCGGCAATGCCGGCGTTCAGTCGAGCCGCGGGGAGTCCACGTTCCAAAGCAGCCAGGGATTGACTATCGCCGTCGGCTCGACCGGTCGCGTGCTGGCCGATGGCAGCATCGTGCGGACCGGCGGCGGCGACATCTCCCTCGATGTGGGTGGGGCGATCAACCCTCTGCATCCAAGGGAGAATGCGAGCGGCGCTAGCGGCCTTCAGAACGATCTCAACGGTGCTCTGATCAACGTGCGTGGCGCGGTGGATATCCGCGCGGGGTCGATGGGACGTATCGACCTCACTTATGGCACGGCCAATGCCTCGGACCCGCGTGCGCCGGATGCTTTCGCCGCCAACAAGGGCGTGGCGAACGGCGGCATGGTGCTGGTGCTGGGTGACGCGGCGACCCGCTTTGCGACGCGCGGCGACCTTGTGCTTGGCGGCGTGATCGATGCGGGGCTCGGATCACAGGTCATGACCACGCCGTACACAAAGGACGGCGTGGACTATGCGGGCGGCGGCTACAGCGCCTTCTCGCTCTGGACCTCCGCAACCGCGCTCGACCTGTTCTCCGCGGGTGGCAATCTGACTCCCCTTGCGCGCAGAACCGCGACAGGGGTTACCTTCTCGAACGATCAGGGCGTTGATGCGATGCTTCCGGCGCGGATGCGCGTCGTGGCGACGTCGGGAAGCATCTATCTTGATGGCGGCGGCTATCTCACTCCGGCCAAAACGGTACAGGTCGAATTCCTTGCCGGGCAATCGATCTACGGCGGCGGCGCCGGCATCCATCCAAGCGTGTCTAACCCGGATGAGATGACCAGTCCGCAAAGGCCCTATTTCTATGCGGGCTGGCAGAATGAAGGTGAAAACCTTTTTTACAAATGGTCAGATGAGGGTACAAATTTTGGCCAGCACGGAAATGACCACGATCCCTTGCGCTTCTATGCGGTCAACGGCGATCTCATCGGCCTGACGACGGGGCAGCTCAATCCAGCAACGCCGACTTCTCCGACCCGGTACTACGCCGCCAAGCCGGTGTGGATGCAGGCCGGCCGCGACATCGTCAATGCCGGCGGCTTCTCCATTCATAACAACATCGACGATGTCTCGCTGGTGTCGGCCGGCCGTGACGTCATCTATGCCAATTTCCAGGTGGCGGGCCCCGGCACGCTGGATGTGTTGGCGGGTCGCAACATCTATCAGGCTGACAAGGGTTCGATCACCTCGATCGGTCCTGTCGCGATCGGCGATACCCGTCCCGGTGCGAGCATCTTGATGCAGGCCGGCGTCGGCGTGAACGGGCCGGACTATGCGAAGCTGGCGTCGCTCTATCTCGATCCGGCGAACCTCGCCGTGACGGGCACGCCGCTCGCCGACCAGCCGGGCAAAGTGGCCAAGACCTACGAGAAGGAGCTGGCCGCGTGGCTGAAGGAGCGCTACGGCTTTGAGGCCGCTAGCGTTGACGAGCGCCGGGCGTACTTCGATGCGCTTGTCCCGGACCAGAAGAACATCTTCCTGCGGACGATCTACTTCGCGGAACTGCGCGAAGGCGGGCGTGAGTACAACAACGCGGATAGCTCGCGTTACGGCTCCTATCTGCGCGGCCGCAACGTCATCGCGGCGCTGTTCCCGGACAAGGATGCAAACGGCAACCTCATCGTGCGCACCGGCGACATCACCATGTTCGGCGGCTCCGGTGTGCGCACCAACTTCGGCGGCGACATCCAGATGCTGACGCCTGG
>NZ_JBFRFO010000021.1:0-9410 GCF_052114865.1 Hyphomicrobium sp. 2TAF46
GCGTATCTCAACGGCGGCACGGTCGCCCTGAAATCGACTCATGACGTGACGCTAAAGACCGGCAGCGTGATCGACGTCTCGTCGGGCGGCGCCATTCTCGCCACTGGTAAGACCAAAGGCGGCAAGGGTGGCGACGTCACCTTGATCGCGGAAGACAAGAGCGCTGTCCTCAAGCTCGACGGCAATATCCGTGGTTACGGTGTCAACGGCGGCGGTACGCTCTCGATCGACAGCGGCTCCGCGGTTGGAATCGGCGGTAAGCTGCTTGCCAAGGACGGCGTGCTCGGTGCGGGCGAGAAAGCACCGGCCGATCTGATCCTGTTACAGGATTATGAGGTCAAGGCCGGCGACTTACTGCCGGTCGATTACAGTTACATATCTAGAGTTGCGGCGCCGGGTGAGGCGATTGGAACGAGCAACACCCTTATCAGCAACGTGACGCTTGCCGGTGACTGGATTCCGCCACGCCCGGGACGCGGAAGCCTCGGGTACGTCATCAATACCGACGCCGGAAGTTTCGGGATCGGGCCTACCGGGGAACTACCGGTTATTCCGGCCGGAACCATCATCATCGGCATTGCGCAGAATGCATTCCCGTCGTCCTACGTCGTGCCCGGCGACGTGTTTCCGAATGGCATTCCGATCTTGGACAAGACCGTGACGATCGCGGCCGGCAAAGTGTCGCCGATTGATTTTACGATTGCGTCCGGGACGCGCCTCGCTTCCGGAACGACCTTGAATTCGGCGGTGGCCGTCGGCCCGACCACGACGATCGATACTTCAATCATGCAGGCGGGCTTCTCCGGCTACGACATCAATGGCGGTCTCGGTGTTGTCGTGGCCGCGGGAGCCAAGCTCGATGTCACGATGCCGGTTTACCGCTTCACAGACACCGCCTTTGCCACCGCCACCGGCGCGGATCCCGCACGCGCCTTAAGCGTATGGACGCCTCCGGAATGGATGGACGATGCGGCGAACAACCGTTTGATCCAGCGGGGTGGCGCGAGCCTGACCCTGCGCTCCACCCAGGGTTACGATGTCGGGCTCGCGGCGAGTGGCCCGGTCGATATCCGCGGGGGCGCGGCGGTCCGCGTCGATGCCGGCCAATCGATCAGCCTGTTCGGCACCTCGCTCACCGTCGACGGCACGCTGACGGCCCCGAGCGGTACTATCGCCTTGAACCAGCCCGGCGGGAGCGATTTGGGCTTCCGAGGCAATGTCGGCCTGATCTGGATCGGTGACCACGCCGTGCTCGATGTCGCGGCGCGTGCCGTAACGGCGACCAACAGCCGTGGCCAGACCTATGGTGAGATCGCCAATGGCGGCTCGATCCTAATCGGTGGCGCGATGGACTGGGAGGATAAGGGCGAATCCATCACCCCGAATGCCTTCGTTGTGATCCGCCCCGGCGCGGTGCTCGATGCGTCCGGCACAAGTGCGGTGCTCGATATTCCCGTGCCTGGCCTTGGAGCGAACAGCACGTCACTGAACGTCGCCAGCAATGGCGGCATGATCGTCGTGAAGTCGAGCAACGGGCTCTATCTTGACGGCACGCTACGCGCGGTGGCGGGTGGCGCAAATGCGGCCGGTGGTACGCTGGCGCTGGCGCTCGAGACACCCAACTATCCAACCGATGAAACGTCCGGCGACGTATTGCGGCATCGCGAGTTCATCCTCGCCGATGTTCAGGGCGATAGTTCCATTGCGAACGCGACGTCGACGGCAGAAGCAAAGGCCGGTCTTGTCACCGGCACCGCACGGCTCGGCGTCGATCGGATTCAGCAAGGCGGATTCGGTAATCTCTCGCTACTGGTCGACGGGGCGCTTTCCTTTGATGGAAACGTCGCGCTTGCGATGAAGCAGAGTCTACGACTTTATGCCGGCGCGTTTGGTCTCGGCGAAAGCGCCGGCTCACACACGCAGGTCTCGCTGTCGGCGCCTTATGTCCGGCTGGCAGGTGTCACCCGTATCGGTAGGGATCGTCATACCTTGTCCGCCGTGAGATGGGGTGGCAGGTACGGCGGTCCAACGCAACAGGCGACCGATGCGCTGTTCTCGGTTGCCGCCGATCTGATCGACCTTCGCGACAGCGTTGTTTTCGGCGTACGCCAGGATATCGACACCAAGACGTCGTTCTATACCGTCGATCGCCGCGGTTTCGCGCTGGTCGATCTCACCAGCCGCGGCGACATCCGGGTGCTTGGCAGCACCACATTCGCCACGCCGGGTGACATCACGCTGACCGCCGCACAGATCTATCCGGCGTTGGGCGCTGGTGGTGAGATCACCGCCGGCTACACTGAGGACGACCGCAAGGTCCTCCCCGGCAGCGTGCTCACCATTCGGCGTTACGGCGACACCGTCCCCGACATACCGTATTCCGCCTTTGGGAGACTCAGTCTTGCTGCGGACACCGTCAACCAGGGCGGCGTGGTGCGCGCGCCGTTCGGCGCATTGCAACTCGGTATGGTTGCTCGCAACGGCCAAGCGCAGACCGACGCAATCAATCTTTTGCCGGGCAGCATTACCTCGGTGAGCGGCGCCGGACTGGTGATGCCCTATGGCGGCACGATCGATGGCCTTACGTATCGTTATGACGGGACCCCGATTGTCCTTGACGGCGTCGGCGGCATGAACAACGCCGGGCCTAAGCGCGGCATCGGTTTCTCGACGATCCACCTGAACGCCGAGGCCGGGGCTGTTCTCGATCTGTCGGGCGGCGGCGAATTGACCGGCGCAGGCTTTGTCTCGGGCCGGGGCGGTTCAGTCGATATCCTAAAGACACCGCTGATCAATTCCAATCCGGGTTACAGTTACAGCAGCAAAGGCAATGCGGTCTACGCGATCGTGCCGAGCCGGGCGGGGACATATGCGCCGGCGGTGCAGGAGACGGGCTTTGGCGCGCCTCTCACGGGGCAGCAGATCACCATTCCGGCCGGAGTGCCGGGTCTGCCGGCCGGCACCTACATGCTGATGCCGTCGAGCTATGCGTTGTTGCCCGGCGCATTCCGCGTCGAGATCGGCGCGGGCAATCAGATGTACTCTGGAGGCGCGACGGCGATTGGCAACGGCTCCTGGAGCGTGGCCGGCACTCTCGGCATCGCCAACACGGCGATCCACGCGTCGCTGCCGAACCAGGTGACGATCACGCCGGCTGAGATGGTGCGGAAGCACTCCTCCTACAACGAGATGAACTACAACGCCTTCGTCCTGGCGGATGCGGCGCGCATCGGCGTGCCGCGCGCGATGCTGACGGTGGACGCGAAGACGCTGGACATTCTGCTGGCCAAGCCGTCAATCGTCGATGATCGCTCGCAACTGCGCTTCAATGGCGACTTGCGCATGAAGCCTGCAGCCAGCAGCGCGGGCTTCGGCGGCACTGTCAATGTTCGGGGTGTCGGCGAAATCCTGGCTTCAGGTCAGAGCACAGATCCCAGCCTTCAATATGCATCCGTCTATGCCGATGAACTCAGCAAGCTCGACGCGCCGCGTCTGGTGCTGAACGGTACTGTCACCGTGGGTTATGGCCAGACGGGCCGCTTCGCCACCATAAATCAGGGTTACGGCAATCTCATCGTCCGCAGTGGCGCCCGCATTGCGGCGGCGGAGGTGCTCTTGGCGAGCGGGGGCATTACGATCGAGGAAGGCGCGTCGATCAGCACCATCGGCCGCGGTCGGGCTAGCTACGATTCCAGCGACGGCTTTGTCTTCATCGCCGAAGGCGGCGTTCTTGCGCTGTCCAACGGCTGGATCAACCTGCTGCAATCGTCGACGGCGAGCAATGGTACCAACATCACAGTTGGTGGCTGCGTTACCGCCGATTGCAATCGAACCACCACGCTTGTCTCCGAAGGAACGATCGGCGTTTCGACGTCCGGCGCGTTCACCATCGCCGACAACGTCTCTTATGGCACGCGTAACCTCGTGCTCGGCCTATCGGCGGTCAATCTCGGCGACGATGCCAGCCTCGCAGCCGCCGCAGCCTCCGGCCATCTGCCCACGGGTCTCGCGCTCAATCAGGGCCTGCTGGCGCAGCTGCTCGCCGGCAATACCGCGACGGGGGCGCCGGCGCTCGAGACGCTGGCGCTCAATGCTCGCGACGCCGTGAACGTGTTCGGTGCCGTGACCCTCGATGCGTCGAAGGTCGGACGGCTGGTGCTCGGCACGCCTGCGATCTACGGCTATGGCGTATCTGGCGATGTTGCAACGATCCGCGCCGGCGAATTCATCTGGACCGGATCGGCGGCAGCGCCGGGCGCGGCGATGGCCGATATCCTCGGTGATGGCAAGCTCGATATTGCGGCGAGAAGCGTCGTCTTTGGCTACGGTCCGAATTCGCAGCCGAGCACTACGGTGGTGGACAACCGTCTCGCGCTCGGCTTCGCCAACGTCAACATCACGGCCAGCGAACGCATCACGTCGAACGGCAAGGGAACTCTTGGCGTCTATCACCGGCAGGGCGCCTACACGCCGGCGACCGGCTATCAATACACCGGCGGCAATCTCACGTTCACGACGCCGCTGTTCACCGGCGAGGCGGGTTCGGTCAACACCATCACCGCGGGCGGCGATGTTCGCGTCACCGGAGCGAATGGCGCGGCAATGCCGAAGGTTGACGCGCTCGGCGCCCAACTCAAGCTGACGGGGACCAACGTTACGGTCGATACCGGTGTTGTCCTGCCCTCCGGCAAGCTCGTTTTGACAGCTGCAGGCGATATTGTCCTTGGCAATGCCTCGCGCATCGATCTGTCGGGCCGTGAAGTCACGATGTTCGACGTCAAGAAATACAGCTGGGGCGGCGATCTGGTGTTGACCAGCGGCGCCGGCAATATCAGCCAGGCGGCGGGGTCGGTGATCGATCTGTCGGCAAAATACAACCGCGGCGGCACGCTGTCCGCGACGGCGCTTGGCGCCGGTGCTGGTCATGTCGATCTCGGTGGCACCATTCTCGGTTCGGCAAGCGGCCAGTACGACGCCGGCGGCACGCTGGTGCCTTACGACGCGGCCGAACTCACCGTGCGCGCGCAGACGCTCGCCGGCTTTGCGGCTTTGAACGAACGGCTCAACACCGGCAATGTGTTCGGTGCACGGCGCTTCCAGATCAAGCAGGGTGATCTCGTCGTCGGCGACGAAGTCAAAGCCCGCGACGTCGAGATCACGCTGGACGGCGGCAATCTAACCGTCAACGGCACCATCGACGCCAGTGGCTTCCAGGTCGGATCGATCCGGCTGGCGGCAATGGGCGACCTCACCATCAACGGTACACTCGATGCGCACGGCACCGGCTTGCGCGTCGACAGCTACGGCAAGATCATCGACAGCCCCAATCGCGCGGTCATCGATGTGACGTCACGCAAGGGCACCCTGACGATCGGCAGCCATGCCGCGTTCGACCTGCGTGCCGGCACAAGTGTCGCGATGGGCAGCGGCCGTGGACAGAACGACGGCGTCGCGCGCGGCACGCTCGATCTCAACGCACGGCGTCTCGGCGGCACCGGCGGGCAAGGCGGTGTCGACAGCGCCGGCAATGGCGCAGATGATGTGGCTCTCAATGTGCTCGGTACGCCCGCAATCCGTGGCGCCAAGACCGTCGCCGTCAATGCCTTCCGCATCTATGACGATGCGCCGCTGGCGACTGCGCCGGACGTCACCGGTCACAAGCCGCAGGAGATCACGCAGGCCTATCTCGACGGATTTACCGATACGAACGGCACCTTCGTCGGCGGCATCGATCCGCACAACACTGCCTTCATCGATGCTGCCCGTGCCAATAGCGATCTGAGCGCACGCCTCGCGCGGCTTGGCAACGCTCGTCTGCGTCCGGGCGTCGAGATCATCAGCAAGGTCAGCGCCGACAATCCGAACGGTGATCTCACCGTCGCGGGCGACCTCGACCTGTCCGGCTATCGCTACGGACCCGATGCGAACCGCTTCAATCCGGCGTTGCGCGGCTTCGGCGAACCCGGCGTGTTGACGATCCGCGCCGCCGGCGACCTCAATATCCGCGGCTCCATCAATGACGGCTTTGCGCCACCGCCAGCCACGCCCGATGACAATGGCTGGCAGCTCACCAATGGTGTGGTGCCGTTCGGCGGCGACCTCGTGCTTCCCACCGCTGTAACGCTCGATGCCGGGACCGTGTTCAGGAAGGGGGCCACGCTCAACTATGATCTGCCGGCGACGTTCAGCAACAACGTTCCTGCCGGCACCGTACTGCCGGTGAGGGCGACTCTGGCAGGCCCTCTCAATCTATCCGCGGGCAGCGTGGTCGGCGCGACGATCTACAACGCCGACGGCAGCGTGGCCTACGCCGCTGGCACGGTTTTGCCGAACGCGGTGACACTCACCGCGGGCATGCAACTCGGTGCCGGCACCGTGCTGCGCAGTGCCGCCAACATTGCCGCGCTGATCTGGCCAAAGGGCGTTCCGTTGCCATCGGATATGACATCGAGCGGATCGCTGGCGCTGGCAGCCGGGTCGCTGATTCCGTCGATGACCGACGTTAAGTTGCCCGGTGGCCAATCGATCAATCTGCGCAGTCCGACGAACGGCAAGCAGGGACAGAACTGGGCGGTGGCGCCGATGCTCGGTACGGGCGCAACCTCATGGTCGATGCGCCTCGTTGCCGGCGCCGACCTCGGATCGGCCGACAGGCGCGCGCTCAATCCCGCTTCCACCGGTGCGATCAGGCTGGGCGATACACATACTGTGACGGGAGTCATCACGACAACCGTTCCCGGCGGAACCTGGGTCTGGGCCCCCGACAATTTTTTCGACGGCGAGCCCGGAAAACCCGTACCAGATGACCTAATCGGCGTTTGCTACCCGGGGGGGGACCAGTGCTTGCTCAAGTCGGACTATGTCTGGGCAGCGGGGAACCCGCTGGGCCATGTTGCTGGAACGCCGGTGCAGGAAGCCGATCGCGCCCAGTGCGAAGCTAACCCGGCGTACTGCAAGGCGGTTGGCGACAAGCTGGTCGTCACGGGAAGCTATCCGGCCTCACCGGCCTTCAGTGTCGTTCGCACTGGGACAGGCGATCTGGACCTGGTTGCCGCCGGCGACATCCGGATGGACTCGCTCTACGGCATCTACACCGCAGGTACGGCGACGTCGGTCGATCCGGCGTATGACCGCGCGCGCGGGCAGCTCGCCGACGGCACGCTTCTCGGAGCGCTGCCGCCGGAGCTCGACTATGGCAGCAGCCTGGCAACCTATAAGGCTTGGTATCCGGACCAGGGCGGCAATGTGCTGATCGCGGCCGGCGGTAATCTCGTCGGCGACATCTACGGCCAGTCCGCGCAGCTAAGTCCGTCGAGCGTCATCACTGGCAACTGGCTGTGGCGGCAGGGCACGGGCACTACGGCGGTCGATACGGCGATCCCGACCTCCTGGTGGATCAATTTCGGCACCTATGTGGCCAATACAACTTCGTCCGGTGACTATCGTGCTCCCGATCTGCTCGGCTTCACCGGCATCGGTGCGCTGGGTGGCGGCAATGTTGCGGTCCGCGTCGGCGGCGAGGCCGGCACGATCGCGCTTCGCGGCGATCAAGGCCTGCAGGGGCAGCATAGAAGCCAGGGTCTTGTCATTGCTGTCGGCAGCACCGGCCGCGTTGGCACCGACGGGTCGCTGACACTCACCGGCGGCGGCGATATCGACATGCGGATCGCCGGTGCGCTCAATCCGAATCTGGAACTCACGAACGCCACCGAAAAACATGCCCTTCCAGGGGCCCTGGTGAATCTCCGTGGCGCCTTGCATGTGGCGGCGGAGTCGATCGGCGGGATCAAACTCATCTACCGATCGGGGGGTGGCTTGAACGATGCGTTCGATCCGCGTGGTATCGATCCGTTTGTCGCCTCATCTTCGAACGCACGGTCCGGCATCACACTGGTGCCCGGCGACTCGGCGGTCTATCTCGAAACCCTGGGCGATCTCGTCCTCGGCGGCGCTGGCGATCCGGGCCGCTCGCAGTCGCCGAACCGGTCGGCTTTCTCCGTCGGCGGCACCAACTATCTCGGTGGCGGAGAGAGCTGGTTCACGCTCTGGACCGATCACACCGCGATCAATCTGATCTCGGCTGGCGGCAATCTCACGCCGACCACGTCGTCGTCCGAAGATCCGCATCGCAACAGCGACCAGAACATGGCGGACGGATCGTTCCTCTATCCGTCGATCCTGCGCGCGGCGGCGCTCGGCGGCAATATCTATTACGGGGTCAACGCATTGTCGTATATGCGAAGTCTCCCTGATTTCGTGCCCCCGTTCGTGACGCTTGCTCCATCCGCCCACGGCGCGCTGGAGATGCTTGCCCGAGACTCGATCTATGCGGGGCAATATTCGTTCAGCCTGTCCGGCTCCGGCGTGCCGTTGCCGACGCCGTTCAATCCGGCCTTCATGGGAAGAGATCCCGACACCATGGGAGGCATCGGCCTTCCGCCCCTCAAGATAACCAACACATTGCTCGGTACGGTGCCGTTGTCGCTGTTCGCCTTTGGAACGAACACCGCTGCGCTCGATATCGGCCGATCGCCGGATGCCGATCCCGTCCGCTTCTACGCCCGCGAGGGCGATATCGTCGGCTTGCGCACCGGCGAGACGCTGACCTTCGGCGCATCAAACGTGACGTTGTACAATGCGTCAGCTCCCGTCATGGTGCGCGCCGGCCGCGATATCGTCGGTGCCGGTTTGGCGCCCGGCGTAACGACAGGAAATCCCCAAAATGGGAGCCGATCGCGCGGCAATCTGATCGTGCATAACAATCCGAACGACGTGTCGATCATCTCGGCCGGTCGCGACATCATCTACGCCAACTTCGATATTGCCGGCCCCGGCACGCTGGATGTGTTGGCGGGCCGCAACATCTATCAGGCCGACAAAGGTTCGATCACCAGCGTCGGCCCGGTTGCCATCGGCGACAATCGTCCTGGTGCGAGCATCTTGATGCAGGCTGGCGTCGGCGTGAACGGGCCGGACTATGCGAAGCTGGCGTCGCTCTATCTCGATCCCGCGAACCTCGCCGTGACGGGCACGCCGCTTGCCGATCAGCCGGGCAAAGTGGCCAAGACCTACGAGAAGGAGCTCGCCGCGTGGCTCAAGGAGCGCTACGGCTTCGAGGCCGCCAGCGTCGAAGAGCGCCGGACGTACTTCGATGCGCTGGCCCCGGACCAGAAGAACATCTTCCTGCGGACGATCTACTTCGCGGAACTGCGCGAAGGCGGGCGCGAGTACAACAACCCCGAGAGCACGCGTTACGGCTCTTATCTGCGCGGCCGCAACGTCATCGCGGCGCTGTTCCCGGACAAGGATGCAAACGGCAACCTCATCGTGCGCACCGGCGACATCACCATGTTCGGCGGCTCCGGTGTGCGCACCAACTTCGGCGGCGACATCCAGATGCTGACGCCTGG
>NZ_JBFRFO010000022.1:0-6233 GCF_052114865.1 Hyphomicrobium sp. 2TAF46
CCTGCGCGCCGACATCAACCTGCATCGCGTCAGGCCGATCACCGGCGCAGACACACGCCGCTGCGTCTTAAACCTCGCCTTCCAGGCCAACGTCACTGCAAAATACTCTCAAACCGCAAACCTCCTCTACGCCTAAAAAAACGGGAAAGGCACTTAGGCCAGCTGCTGTCCGGGAGAGAATCATGAGCGTATTTGTTGGAGTGTCAGCTCACTATCACGACTCAGCTTGCTGCGTGATAAAGGATGGCAGGCTTGTCAGTGCAGCCGAGGAAGAGCGCTTTTCTCGGCTAAAACACGATAGTGCCATACCCGCGAACGCTTTTCGGTATTGCCTGCGGGAAGCCAAAGTCAGCATTCAAGACATCACCGCAATCGCCTACTACGAAGACCCCAACAAGAAATTTTCGCGCCAGCTTTGGGCCGGATTACCTGATATTCTTCACCGGCCCGAGGCGCGCTTTCGCATCGATCCCAGCCGCGCCGAACGCGAAATCCGCCAAGCCCTCGGATATGAGGGGCCAATCGAGTTCGTCGACCATCATCTATCGCATGCAGCCAGTGCTTACTATTTCTCTGGCTTTCCTGAAGCCGACATTCTGACTGTCGACGGCGTGGGCGAATGGGCCACCACGACCTACGGGCGTGCTGAAGGCAACACTATTGACCTTTTCGAGGAGGTCATTTTTCCGGATTCATTGGGTCTTCTTTACAGTGCTGTAACCGCCTATCTCGGATTTGATGTGAACGACGCGGAATACAAGGTGATGGGGCTCGCCCCCTATGGGACGCCCAGGTACCTCGACAAAATTCACCAGCTCTTCACGTCATCAAGTGACGGCCAGTACTGCTTGGATCTCACCTACTTCGATTTTGTGAGTGGCGACCGCATGTTCTCCGATAAGCTTTGCGAGCTATTCGGACAGCCGCCCCGCGTTCCGGAATCGGATATTGATCAATTTCACACGGATATCGCTTCTAGTTTGCAAAAGGCGCTGGAGGGTGTCCTGCTCGAAAAGGTTAGGTATCTTCACGGCAAATACCCCAGCGAGCATTTGTGTATGGCCGGAGGAGTCGCGCTGAATTGCGTCGCGAACGGCCGCATTCATCGGGAAGGCCCTTTCAAGCATCTCTTCGTGCAGCCTGCCGCGAGCGATTCAGGAGGTTCACTTGGCGCGGCGGCCGTTGCCTGGGCCCGTCATGCAAAGAACAGCTCGCGTCTGCAACCATTGGCGAACGTCTATCTCGGTCCTTCGTTCTCGAACCTTCAGGTGAACCAAATTATTGGCGCAAGCCCCTTGGGAAAGGTCGCCAACTATTTTTGTGCAGACGAGCCCGGCTTGGTGAAAGCGACGGCAGCACGGTTGGCAGAGGGCAAAGTCGTGGGCTGGTTTCATGGCCGCATGGAATTTGGTCCCCGCGCCCTTGGGTCTCGGTCTATCCTCGCGGATCCGCGACGTCCGGAGATGCGCGACCGCATCAACGCTCTGGTCAAGATGCGCGAGGCCTTTAGGCCGTTCGCCCCAGCGGTGCTCGAAGAAAAAATGTCAGAGCACTTCGATCTCAGACATCCGTCGCCTTACATGCTGGAGACCTGCCAGGTCACGTCGAAACTGGATCTCCCGGCTATAACGCATGTCGATGGGTCCGCGCGTGTTCAGACCGTCAACCCGAACGTCAGTCCCCGCTTTCATGCACTGCTGACAGAGTTCGACAGGCTAACAAACTGCCCGATTCTGCTGAACACGTCGTTCAATCTCCGTGGTGATGCCATTGTCATGGATCCGATCCATGCGATCTGGTGTTTCGTGATCTCGAATATCGACGTCCTCGTCCTGGAGGATTGCCTCATCGACCGTTCGGAGCGTCCGGCGGCTTGGACAGAGATCGTCGAAATGTTGGGCGTGCGCAATGCCAAGAAGCGGCAGATCACCGAGCGCGCCAACGTATATTCGTTTCTTTGACACCGTCCCGAAGGAGCTGCAGCCGTGACACGCATGCCGGAAAGACAACATATGGCTTCTCGTCTGGCCAACTTCATGAAGGGCGATGCCAATGCCTTGGCGATGTTGCAGCTGATGTGTCAGGACAAGCCAAGTGAATTGGCAAAAAATGCAGAGATATGGACGGGGCCGTTCAGCTCCTTGCGAGATGACATCTTAGGTTTCGACCGTCCAAGAGAAACAGAAAATCGCGCGATTGGGATTTGGGAAGAGGATGCGAATAGCGGAGACTTCGTACGGTCTCGCAAACATATAGACCTTTGGCGATTTTGCGCGGATGTCGAACGCATCTCGAAGAAATCCGAGGGCAAGCGTATCGTCTTTCTGGGCGAATCCGTTGCCAGGGGCTTCTTCTTCAGCCCGCTTTACGGCCCGGCGATGGTTCTCGAGCGGCAACTTTCAGGGAGTGGGGATCCCGTCGAGGTCGTCGACCTCGCGCAGAGCAATTGCGGTTCGTGGTGGCTGACCGAAATGGCTCGGGCAGCTTGCGCGCTGCAGCCGGACGCATTCGTCGTATTTGCTGGAAATAATTGGCGAGCCGGCCCTCTAGGTGGAAACACAGTGGAGGCCTTCTCTGATGGTGCACTGCTGTCAGAAGACGGAGGCGTGGCAGCGCTGATGGCTCGACAACGCGCGCGAGCTTGCGACATCGCAACTGTAACCGTACGCGAGCTAGCGCGCATCGCGCGCGAGGCCGGCGTTCCTCTCATCTTCGTTATTCCCGAAATTAATCTTGCAGACTGGATTAGCTGTCCATCAGGAACGCTTGATGTTCCGCTGATGTCCAATGATCACACAGTACGTTGGGTCGCGGCTTTTGCTGACGCCAAACGCATGCTGGAAGCCGGACATTTCACCAATGCGGAAAGGTATGTGCTTGAGGCCATACGATTGGACGGAGGTGCCTCGTCCTGCAGCCTCGAACTCCTCGCGCGAATCCGCTTGGAGCAGAGCAATTCCAGGGATGCCTCCTCTACACTTCGGCAAAGTCGAGATGTCAACGATGATACTCGTGTGCTTCCGGGAATATTCGAGATTGTCGCCGATACCATCCGGCGTGTCGGCGATGAGGAGAACGTGAAGATCGTGGATTTGCCACGTATCTTCGAGAGGTATTATCGCAACGAAATGCCCGGCCGGACTCAGTTCCTGGACTATTGCCATCTAACTGCAGAAGGCATCCAGATTGCGATGGCAGCTACTGCTCAGGCAATCAAGGAAGCAGTGTTGCACGAGACGGTCGAACTAGACGAACTTAAAGCGCTAGCTCCATCGCCCATGTCCGAGCAGGAAGGTTGGGCGCATTTGCTGGCTGGTGTTCACAATGCTCATTGGGGCCAGGAACCGGAGATCTGCCGTTATCACTTCCGGCGTGCCGTCGCATGCCACCCTGCACTCGCCAATCGTGGCGTACAACTCCTTTTTGACGCGTTCCGTCACGCGGCACCATCCGTACTGATTTCCGGGTTTGGCGAGCTTGTCGAGCACCAGATTGCCTCTACGTATCTCATGGGCTTTGGCTTGATCTCACGTGGTTTAATCAACGAATTTCCCATGCTTGAGGCCATGCAAGCAGAATTTCCGGAGCTACAAGACAGTCCGCTTGATCCGGACTTCGCCTTGGGCGCGTTACAGGAAATTGATTTGCTTCATCCGCACTGGATCCACCTCATGGATGCCAACAGATGGTTCCGCAGGTCGTTCAAGGCGGCTTACGAGACGGATAGTGTTTTCCCGTTCGTTTGCGCGGATACCGAAGACCTTGAGCTTAGGATTGACTGCCGGATCCCTGGCGCGCAGGAAACCGGAAACGTGATCGTTGACGTCAATGGTACCGAGGTTGGTTCGGTTGAAGTAAAGGGCGAATGGCGCGCCAAGACCCTTCCCATTAGCAAGTCAATTCTGACGCGCGGAACAAATCGGATGACCATCCGTTGGCCGAGCGTAGACCGGCAGGACATGCGCAAGCGCGTTCGGGAAGATTTCGAAGCTGGTCAACGAGCTGACACGCGCACACACTTTGGCCAACTCTATGATCTGACGCTTGCAATCGCATCGATCTGAGATAAAGCCGCTCCTCCTCGACTAAGAGACGGAGTGGGCGTCACACATAACCGCTGCTTATCGCGTGCTTACCCGTGTAGTCACGGGCATGTGGCAGCCAGGATATCCTGGCTGCCTGACGGGGGGGGGGAACAGTTCTCTACTCGTGAGATGCGGTACGTTTCGCGAGAAATTGGGACAGGCGAGCAGCAGTAAACCCTCCTCCGGCTGCAAAACGCATAATCGGACCAAAGGACATTGCGGAAACCGGCCCGATGAAAAATAGTCCGGGGATGGACGATTCAAAGTTGCTGGACAATCGAGGGGTTGAACCGACGAGTTGCAGCCTTCGCAAGATGTCTGAGGAGAGGAAATCCAAGCGCTCAACGTCCATCTTGTAACCCGTTGCTGCAATGACGTGATCTGCGACCAGAATTTTTTTGTCCCCGCTATCCGATACGAGTGTCAGATGTACCCGTCCCTGATGTACATCTGCTGCCTCCATTCGATGGCCAAGAAGCCGTGAGACGGCCTTCGACCTCTCTTTCATGAACCAACCACCGGATGGGCCAAGGAAAGTATTCACCGTCCGTTGACGAACTCCATCGGGAAGCTGGCGGAATACGCCAGGGTAGTGAGCACAAACATAGTTCGTCCAACCCGGACCTATGCCTGTCATGGGACGACTAATCCGATCCCACAGCGGTCTTTGCTGCCTCTCTTCAAGGCCAAATTCAATCTGCTGTTTCCGAGCGATTAAAACGGGATGTCCACCTGCCTCATGAATCAACGTCGACATGTCGATCGCCGAAGAACCCGCTCCGACGACGGCCACGACGGCATCGCGGAAGCGGCTTAGATCGGTGTGCTCGCCACTGTGAGAGACGAAAGCCGAAGGGAAGCCGGCAAGCTCTATCGGCATTCTGCGGAATTTTTCCAAACCAACACCGATGATCACATGGCGTGATTTAATGTGAGTTCCGTCGCCGAATCGAAGGCGGAATTCGTTCCCTGCCACCGTTAGATCTGTGAGGTATGCTTCGTGAACGTCCGGCACAAATCGCTCTTTAAAGGCCATTGCATATTGGCAAAACGTTTCGACATTTACTGGCAACCCAACATCGGCGTAAGGAATTTTACGTTCTGCGCAATAATGGCCAATTGTGAAGGCTCTCTGCGGATCATAGAGCGTCGATGAATAGCCAGTAGATTTTAGACACATTCCACGAGGCATGTTCGTCAGCCAGCTCTTCATTGGCGTGCCAAAAATGCGGAACTTCGTGCCTGTTTCACGCAGATGAGCGGCCAGCGACAGTCCATAAGGACCAGCGCCGATTATGGTGACTGGCACATTTTCTTCCAGACGCCCCGGGGCCGGCTGCGGAGCATGCGTATGGTCGAAGGTATCGGATCCTACGATCTTGGGCTCAATTCCCGCTCTAATCATTGGCGCCTCTGAAAGTTTTTATACTCTATCGGACAATGTTATTTCGGATCGCAGGACCTGATCATTGCTATATGAGGAATTCGGTCCTCTATGTACGATTGGCCTTGAGCCACGAATTGAAACGATGCGTAGAAGTCCCGGAGATACAGTTGCGACGATATTTTGATGGGAATTCCCGGCTCGGTTTCAGCGAGCTGCTCGATGGCTCTTGCCACGAGCTGCCGCGCAATACCGAGCCGTCTGCACCGTGCATGCACGACGACCCGGCCAAAACTTGTATAACCGAGGGCAAATTGGTCGGCGGGCAATGTCCTGAGGTATCCCGCGAGGCGGCCGTCGAGAAAGCAGAAAAGATGGCTCGCCTTGAGATCCCCGCCATCAATGTCACTATAGGGAACGCCCTGCTCGACGATGAATATTTGCTGTCGTAATTGAAGGGCAGCATAGAGCGTAGCCGGCTGCAATTCGTCGAAGCGCATCCAACGCCATTCGACTCTTTCCGGCCAGTCCGCGCCAGGTATGTGATTGGGCCAGTCGGCAATGGTCGAGACAAGATTGTGCTGCGCTTCGAGCATTCGCTTACTCAAAATCCTGCTTTCCCGTTTTTTTAGGCGTAGAGGAGGTTTGCGGTTTGAGAGTATTTTGCAGTGACGTTGGCCTGGAAGGCGAGGTTTAAGACGCAGCGGCGTGTGTCTGCGCCGGTGATCGGCCTGACGCGATGCAGGTTGATGTCGGCGCGCAGG
>NZ_JBFRFO010000023.1:0-3953 GCF_052114865.1 Hyphomicrobium sp. 2TAF46
GGTAATGTCTCAGTTTGAAATTCTAGCCTGTGTGGTCTTTGCGGCATCCTTCATCGGCACAATTGCCGAAGGGCATTTGGGCGTAGCCGAACGTCAAACTGGCTGGGTTCGCGCCGGGAACGAATGCGAACGGATCACCGGCTATAAAGATCTGCCAGCAAAATCTCGTTATGTGCTCGGGAGTCCCTTCGAACACATCGTAATATCTTGCCCATCCCCAAAGATAGGCAAAGCGACGCCCTTTGCTGATCTCAAGAATATCGAATGGGGTGATGGAACTTGCGGGAGGAAATGGCGCGGCACCCCCGAAATTGCTGGTTCCAGGACCGAGGAAATTTCCTGTTCCTGGACGGTAGCGTTCGACCAGATCAAGCGCACTCTCAATTGGCCGGTTTGTAACAATGCAATCAACGAACAGGCTCAAATCCTTAGTAGTAGTGTCACCGCTATTCTTCCAAGCCGGCTGAATGCGCCAGTTGTAGTTTCGCGTGAAGAAGCGATCCAACTCCCAAACCGGATTGATGTTGGTGGGAAAAACAAAGGCGCGCCGATTCGCTATCAAGGCTTGTTTCGTGAGGCGTCCTTGATCGGTAGTGGCGCGCCAGAGGGTGAACGTGAAAGCTGCGATCACGACTGTTGCGAGTGCGGTAATGATGGCGTTGTTGGCCTCAATGAAAGCGCTCGTACACCACAATTTTATCGACGCTCGGTGGAGCAGCGAGTCCTGCCAGTCTTTGGTTTCGGGGGGTGTGCGGTGTTGCTCGCTCTCTACGCACGTTTGAAAGCTATCGGTAATCGTGACCGACCCAACGCCGACAAAAAGGGCAAGAAAAAGCAATATTGAAGGAGCGAGCAGGCGCAGCCTCTGCAATTTCCTCCCCCTGTCCGCCGCCCCTATGCGGCTATGCGCTTTCTGTACTGTTTCGGCCGCCCCGGCTTCGGTGCGGCTTCGTCCATTAAGCCGATAATTTCTTCCATCGTCCACAGATGATCCGTAAGCCCCGCAGCCATTGCCGGGGTAACTCGCAGTGTCTTGTGGATGCGCGTCCAGTTGTAAAAAGTGAAGTACAGGGAAATAGCATGGCGATGGCTGGCCAGCTTCTTTGAGAACGCATTAGACAAGCGCGTGAACCGTTTCATGCTCATGCGCATCGTCAGGTTCTGGCGTTCAACGTAAGACGTGCTGATGTGGTCGGGGTCCGGGCTTCCGACGATCGGCGTCTTCTTGGCCCCAATGCATTCGGGCGGGCTGTACTTGCGCTCCGCCGCATCGGCGCCCATGCGCTTCGGCACATCGCCGTAGATTTTGACGAGCTGCGCGAAGTCGATGTCAGTATTGCCGAAGACATCCTCAACAGCGGTGAGATAGGCCTTGTGGCCGTCCGAAGTGAGTTGAACCCGGGTGGTAAGGCGCTGTTTCAGATCGTCTAGAAAAGCCGCTGCCCAATAGGCATCGCGCTGGCCGACGGCCCAGCTGCAGATGAGCTTTGAGTCCGCATCAAGCGCCGTCCACGTCCAAACATCGCCAGCACCTTTCGGTGGCGCCTTGGCTTCCACGACGTTCTTGTTCTTGGCGTAGACGAAGCTCCAGATTTCATCGCACTGAACGCGCTTGGACGTGAGGTTGCGAACGCGCTCGTCATGGAACGCAAGGCAGAAGGTACCGGCATCCGCCAGGAGCTTGGCGACCGTGTTGATCGAGACATCGCAGACCCGCGAGACCGACCGCATGCTGCTGCCCTCGCAAAGCATCGAGAGAATCTGGACGCGCTTGGCTATGGGCAGCTTGTTCACCGATCACCTCGCCATTCTTATCGGCAAGCATATTATTTCATATTGACAAATGTCAAGGCCTTGATCTAAATTTAGACGATGAGCTAAATTTAGATGGTGATGTAAATGTCACTTGAAAAGCAAGTTGATCTATTCGCGAACCCGTTTAGGCCCGGGGTTGGGCACACTCCACCCTATCTCGCAGGGCGAACGAAGGAGCAGGACGAGTTCCGCAAGCTTCTGAATCAAAAAGCGATTACTGAGAATGTAATACTCACGGGCTTAAGAGGGATTGGAAAAACGGTTCTGCTCCGTGAATTTGAGCCCATTGCGCGCCATGCTGGATGGCTCTGGACGGGCGAGGACCTTTCAGAAACAGCAAGCCTCACGGAAGATCGAGTCGCTCAGAGAATTGTAACGGACCTGTCATTGGTCCTCAGCCCCCTTGTCAACAAGCAACAAATGGAGATGCCATTTGGGTTTACGGGCAAGCATGCCAAGACACTTCAGCCGTTTGAATTTCGCGACCTCTGGAACATTTATGAGAAAACGCCTGGGCTCGTTCAGGACAAGCTCAAAGCAGTTCTGCGCTTTGCCGGCGAAGTGGTTTCGAAGGGTCCACACAAAGGTATCGTGTTTGCCTACGACGAGGCCCAAAACCTCTCTGATCACGCCAAAAAGGACGAGTACCCACTTTCGCTCGTTCTCGACGTGTTTCAATCTTTGCAGCGGCAGCCTGATGGGTTGCCATTCATGTTGGTGCTAACGGGGCTGCCAACACTTTTCCCGAAGCTCAATGAAGCCCGCACTTTTTCCGAAAGAATGTTCCACGTCATGTTTTTGGGTCGGCTTAGCGTGGAGGAGTCGTATCAAGCGATTACGAAGCCGATTGAAGACGACAAATGCCCGATAAAGTTCACCGAAGAAGCAGTTGCGGCGATCGCTCGTCAGTCAGCGGGATACCCTTACTTCATCCAGTTCATTTGCAAGGAGTCGTTCGATGTTTTCCTCGCAAAGATAAACGATAAACAGCGTCCCTCGGTGCCCGTCGCGGAGATTCTTCGGAAGCTGGACGCTGATTTTTTCTCGGCGAGGTGGGACAATGCTACTGAGCGCCAACGAGATTTTATGCAGATAGCTGCGTTGCTTCCAAATGCAGATGATGGGTTTTCTGGCAACGAAATCGTACAACAATCGGCAGAGGTTCTGGAAAAGCCATTCTCAAACAGTTGGGCTAACCAAATGTTGGCTCAGCTATCCGATCTTGGTTTCGTCTACAAAAAGCGTCACGGAAAATATATTTTTGCCGTTCCGCTCTTATCTGAGTTCATTCTTCGACAGCATCGACAGGGTCTCAACCTGCCTCCTCCTTTTGGCGACTCCACCTAACCTTGGCGGCTTTCTTTGCAATTTTCTTCCTCTGAGCATCGCTAAGCTTTTCTGCGCGCGCCCGTCCGCCTCTGCTTCCAAGGCTGACGGCTGCCGCATCTTTGCCTTCCGACGTCAACGTCTCTTCCTCTTCGCCCGTAGCAATACGGGCGATCTTGATAGCGTTGCCGATAACGTCAGCAGGGCGCTTCTCACCTTTGGGGCCTTTGGGCATTCGAGGCGTCTCCTCTAAGGTCGCTATGTAGTGCACCCGGCTGCCACTCGCGTAGACGATGAAGCGCTTGTTACCGAAGCGGTCGTTTTTGACAGTCAGCGACGTGGTATATCGCGGAGCGTTTCGTGGCAGTGGCGTGGCGACGGGTGGCAGATGGCTAGCAGCCAGCCGTCCGAGAAGCACGACTAACTGCCCTTCCGCCAGTGAGTCCTTTGGGATGGAATCCTCCCATTGGCCGGATGCACCGTGGCGTACAATCTTCCAAAATCGTGCCATTGTCCGCGTCATGTTTTCCGCTAAGCATGGCACAGGGCCCTGCGAGCTTCATCACAAAGTCGATTTAACTGCTCGCGCCGAAACGGGTTCATCTCGATATGAGCGCAATACGCTCCTTCATATCGAAGCGCGCAGGCAACCTCGAACCAGTTCCGGTACTGCCCAGAACGGGCCAGCTCGGGGCCTCTCCACCGAATATAGTCTCTCTGGGTGCGTTGATCCATAGCGCTAAGCATAGCACGGGATCAGGCCGCTTAGACCGCGGCGTCAATCGAGATATTTTTCAAACTGATACACTACC
>NZ_JBFRFO010000024.1:0-1974 GCF_052114865.1 Hyphomicrobium sp. 2TAF46
GGGATGGTGATCATCCGCATCCAGCGGCCGAGTACGCGCATCTGGTTCACGGCGTTGAAGGATTGCGAGCCGCCGCTGACCTGCATCACCGCTAGCGTCTTGCCTTGCGTTGGTCGAATTGCGCCCGTCGATAACGGTATCCAGTCGATCTGGGACTTCATCACGCCGCTCATCGCGCCGTGGCGCTCCGGCGAGCACCACACCTGCCCCTCGGACCAAGCAGCGAGGTCGCGAAGCTCCTGGACCTTGGGGTGCTCTTCCGGCGCGTCGTCCGGCAGCGGAAGCCCATGCGGATCGTAGACCTTGGTCTCGGCACCGAAATGCTCCAGCAGGCGCGCCGCTTCCATCGTGAGGAAACGACTGTACGACCGCGCGCGCAGTGAGCCGTAAAGCAGAAGAATGCGCGGCTTGTGGGTCGCCGCGGCGGCCAGCTTTTCGGCGGCTGGAATGTGGAGGTGATCATGAACGACGTTGTTTAAGTCACCCGCTCCGTTCTTGGCCATTACGCTTTCGTCCTTGCCAGCAAGGTGTTGGTCTGTCTTCCAGACGCCGGATGGAAGAGCCAGGCAGCCACGAGCATGGCGAGCACCGCGCCGGCGAGCTGTGCGGCAATGAAGGGTGCCACGTCGGCCAAGCGGATGCCCGCAAAGGTGTCAGAAAAGGCACGGGCAATCGTCACCGCCGGATTAGCAAACGACGTCGAGGCGGTGAACCAGTAGGCGGCCGTGATGTAAAGGCCGACGTTGACCGCTACGGCCTTACGTCTTGCCTGCAGCGTGCCGAGAATGGTCAGCAGCAAGCCGAAGGTGGCGACGCCTTCCGCGAACCATTGGCCGGTTCCGGTTCTCACCTTAGTTGCGAGCTGCATCAGCGGAAGGTCAAACATCGCGTGCGCTGCCGCCACGCCAACAAGACCTCCGAAGACTTGCGCCAGGATGTAAAGGAACGCGAGACCGACGCTGATCCCGCCACGCAGGCAAAACACACATGAAACGGCGGGATTGAAATGTGCGCCAGAAACAGGTCCGAAGACCGTGATCAAGACGACGAGAATGGCGCCGGTCGGGAGCGTGTTGCCCAACAACGCAAGTGCGTCGTTCCCGGCCGATAGCTTTGCGCCCATGATGCCGGAGCCGATCACGGTGGCGAGGAGTACTGCCGTGCCAAGACACTCCGCGCCAAGACGCTGGCCAAGCGTATACGGTCCCACGCCTCAGGCCCTCTCTGGTGTAACGTCGATTTTGGTGCGGCCGATGTCATGGAGGTGCTTTTGTAACGAGAGGCTGTCGAGAGATTTCAGCGGCAAGCTCGTAAAAATGCCGATGCGGTTGTTGAGCATGCGGTAGGTATCGGCGAATGCCAGCGCCTTTTGGGCAGCGTCGCCTTCGGCTTCAACCGGATCAGGCACGCCCCAATGCGCGCTCATCGGCTGTCCGGGCCAAATCGGGCAGACTTCATTGGCAGCGTTGTCGCAAACCGTGAACACGAAATCCATGACCGGAGCGCCAGGTGCCGCAAACTCCTCCCATGACTTGGAGCGCAGCACGCTAGTGTCGTAGTTGAGTTTGTTGAGCAGATTGATTGCCAACGGATGCACTTGCCCCTTGGGCATGCTGCCGGCGCTATAGCCTTTGAACTTGCCCATGGCGGCGCGATTCATGATGGCCTCGGCCATGATCGAGCGAGCGGAATTGCCTGTGCAGAGAAAGAGGATGTTGACCGGGCGGTCTTCGGTCATTTCGTTTCTCCCTTACACAACTTGCGCGCTTTTTTGACCGTAGAACCGCAAAGCTCCGGCTGGCCCTGGCAGCAGTCCTCGGTGAGGAAGGTCAGAAGCTGGCGCACCTTGTCGAAGTGAACCGCGTAGCGGATGTAACGGCCGACCCGCGTGGCGTGGATGAGCCCCGCCCGATCCAGTTCCTTTAAATGAAATGACGCGCCTGTTGGCGTCGCTTCCACCGCATCGGCGATCTC
>NZ_JBFRFO010000025.1:0-1872 GCF_052114865.1 Hyphomicrobium sp. 2TAF46
CCGGCATCGCGGCCGACCGTGTAGCCGTCCTCCCACCGCGTCGTCACCCGGCCCTTGCCGAACGGGCTGCTCCAGACCTGCGTCACCCCCCAGCGGTCGTTCGACCGCACGAAGCCTTCGCCGAGGCCATAGAACGTCATGTCGCCGCGGGCGTCGTTGACGTTATAGAGACGGCCGTCCTTGCCGAGGAAGTTCGTCGTCTGGATATTACCCCCCGCGTACGCCAGCGAGCCGCCGGAGATGTCGAAGATCGACCCCGCCTGCGCGATGACCTCCGGCGCCGCCAAGGTGATGGTGCCGCCGACGGCGCTCCATTCGCCAATCGTGTGCTTGGTGTTGGCGAGATAGCCGCCGACCTCCAGGAGCCCGCCCGGCGTGTAGTAGCGGTCGCTGTCGTAGCCGCCGGTGCCCGCCGGGACGTAGATCAGGTCGCGCAGGTCGACCCAGACGTCGGCGTTCTTCAAGTAGCTGTTGTCGCGGTTCTGCGGACTGTCGCGCAGCTCGTTGCCCTGGATGTTGATCTTGAGGTTGTTCGCGCTCATCGCCAGCTGCACGTCGCGCACGCCGGAGACGTCGATCACCGATCCGTCCGCCGTGAACACGCGCCGGCCCGCCGACACCGCCACCTGACCGCCCTGCGCCAGCGTGATCGAGCCGTCGGCGCCGCCCGCAAACACCACGTCGCCGCCGCTCACGATCTCGATCCGCGACTGGTCGAGACGATCGGCCAGCGTCGACAGGTTGTTGAACGCACCCGTCGCGCTCCGTTGCCCATTGGCCGCCGCCGAGGCCTTGATCAGCGCCTCGCGCTGGCTGTCGAGCGCCGTCTCCGTGCTCAGCAGCTCGGGGATCACCGTCGTCAGGCTGCCCGCGCCGAGCGTGATGCTGCCGAGTGTGTCGGTCGCGGCGTTCAACAGATGGATCGTGCCCCGCGTGTTGACCGACGTCGTCGACAGCAGCACCCCGTCCTGCAGGAGCGTCCGCCCCGCCAGCGTGATGTCGCCCTGCGGCGCGAAGATGAGACCCGTGTTCCGGACCACCGCCAGCGCATCCCGGACCACCGGAGAGATCTCATTGCCCCGCGTCGTCGAGAAGCTGTTCGCGTCCGTGCCGTAGCCGCGGCGGAGGATGAAGTCGTTGCCGGCCGCCAGCTGCGTCTGCCCCAACGGCGTCGTGATCGTGCCGGCGTTGTGCACCTCCCGGCCCAGCAACAGCACGAAGCCGCCGCCCGCCGTCACCGATGTTGGCGCGGTGGTGGTGATCGCCGCCCCCGCCTCCACCCGTACCGCACCGCCGGCGTTGGTGAAGCTCGGGATCCAGCTCGTGCCCGACTGCGTCGAGTAGAGGCCGCTGGTCAGGAACTGCTCGTTGGAGATGGCCGCCGTCGAGGCGATCAGCGCCCCGACGTTGACCTGCGACGTGCCGCCGAARATGATGCCGTTCTGGTTGATGACGTAGACCGAGCCGTCGGCCTTGATCGAGCCCAGGATCTGGCTCGGCCGCCCGTCCGTCCCCAGCACCCGGTTGAGCGCCACCCAGCTGGAATTGCCCTGCTGGTCGAAGGTTAGGTCGGTCTTGCCGCCGACGTTGAACGTATCCCAGGTCAGGATTGCCTTCTGCTGCGTCTGCCCGATGTTGACTTTGACGCGGTCGCCGTCCGTGAACGCGGTCGGCAGGTTGGCGCCCTTCCACAACGCCGCATCGATAGTGCCGTCCGGACGCGTCACGCCGGTGCCGATCTTGAGGCCGGCCAGGCCATTGGGCACCAGGTTCGGCAGGGCGTTGAGCTGCAGCTGCGCCGCGCTCCGCGCCGCCGCCTGGCTCGCCTGCTGCGCCTGCACGGCGAGCGTCGCCCGCCGCAACGTGTTCTGC
>NZ_JBFRFO010000026.1:0-1384 GCF_052114865.1 Hyphomicrobium sp. 2TAF46
AACCGGGAGCTAGCCACTGGGCGATGAGATCCGGCTGCGTCCAAGCCTGAAAAACGTCAGCAGCCGAGGACTCAATTCTGCGGACCATCGCGAGTGACGGCAACTTATCTCTACGATCGCTTGCCATTACGTGGCTTCGCCTTGTTTTTCAGCAGCTTCTCAAGCTTATCCAGACTTCCCGCCCAGAACTTTTCATAACTGCCGAGCCAGTCATACGCCTCATTCATGGGCTGGGTATTGAGAGAGCAAAGATGGATGCGACCTTGGATTTCCCGGTCAATTAGGCCCGCTTTCTCTAACGCTTTGATGTGCTTCGAGATCGCGTTCAACGTAAAGGGAAACGGCTTCATCAGTTCCGTCACGGTGTGGGGCCGCTGCGCGAGCATGCCAATAATGGCGCGCCGGGTGGGATCCGATAGAGCCTGAAAAACGTCGTCGAGATGTTTGCTGCGATGTTCAACCATATGCTTGAATATATGTGATCCGCCAACAAGTGTCAAAGCAGCAACAATGGCGCTAAGCCGATAGGTGTATCGAAGATATCAATTAAGCTTCTCACTGATTTTTCAGGAAGCCTCGCGCATTGACTTTGAGTACAAACGCCTAATAATAACCCAAATGGTTGAATATTCCCGTCGCCGCCTCGATGGTTTATTCCGGGCGCTTTCTCACCGGACTCGCCGGTCCATTGTTGAGCTGTTGCTTCAACGGCCGCACAGCGTGAGCGAGCTTGCCCAGCATTTTCACATTTCGTTCGCAGCCACCTCCAAACATGTTCAGGTTCTCGAACGTGCGGGGCTGATTGAGCGCGAGATTCAAGGCCGGACACGTGTCGCCAAGATTGATTCCAAGGCGCTCGCTTTTACGCACAGCTGGCTATCTCGCCATCAGCCCCTTTGGACTCGACTGCCGTAAAGGCATCAAGAAGGTGGTCCGCTGAGCGAAGGCGACGTGCAGGCGTTGCTATGACTCGTCCGTCGCGCATCCCAATAACGGTAGCTGTGGCGGAGACGACGGATCAGTGTCTGGGGCAATCAAATGTGAAGAATGTGAGCCAATCACGCTTGTAAAGATCGGAGGCGTATGAGGTACCAATTTTTTCGTGCGTGACCGTGAGCTCTGTCGCGGTATCGCCGAGGGGGCGGATATCGGCGACGACCAGCGACGGTGGGCCCTGGAGCCCTTTAGCGGCGCCGCTGTAGGACCAAGTCATGACGATGCGCCGGCTCTCGACGATCTCACAATAACATCCTGAGATTTGATACGGCTCGCCCATCGGGTCATTGCCATCAACGCTGTACTGTCCGCCTTCGCGTAGATCGATGGAGACGGCATTTACAACGCAGGAACCGGGAGCTAGCCACTGGGCGATGAGATCCGGCTG
>NZ_JBFRFO010000027.1:0-1222 GCF_052114865.1 Hyphomicrobium sp. 2TAF46
AGAACGCCGACGTCTGGGTCGACCTGCGCGACCTGATCTACGTGCCGGCSGGSACSGGCGGCTACGACAGCGACCGCTACTACACGCCGGGCGGKCTSCTSGARGTCGGCGGCTATCTCGCCAACACCAAGCACACGATCGGCGAATGGGCTGCGGTCGGCGGCACCATCACCTTGTCGGCGCCGGAGGTSRTCGCGCAACAAGGCTCGATCTTCGACATCTCCGGCGGCTCGCTGGCGTACGCGGGGGGCACCATCCAGACGACGAACTTCCTCGGCAAGGACGGCCGGCTCTATAACGTCAACGACGCCCGCGGCGACATGACGTTCTACGGGGTTGGCGAAGGCTTCGTGCGCTCGAACGACCGCTGGGGGGTGACGCAGGTCTGGAGCAGCCCGTTCGGCAAGGGGCGGGTGACGACGCGGTGGGAGGACGGCTACACGGTCGGCCGCGATGCCGGGTCGCTGATCCTGTCGACGCCGACGGCGGTGTTCGAAGGCAAGATCCTCGCCAACGTCGTSCAGGGCAGCCGTCAGCTCAMCGCGCGCCCCGCCGGCACTACCGACGGCTACAAGGTCGGACAGACCCAGGTCGCGCTCAATGGCCAGCTGCATGTCGGCGCCTACGGCGTTGCAAACGGCAATGGCCTGTTCAATTCCGACGTCAGGTTCGGCGATGTGGCCGCCATCACCGCCGGCCTTGCCGCCGACGATGCGCTGCCTGCGGCGCGCACGGGCACCGTCTGGTTCGATGCCGGTCATCTCAACGAGCAGAAGCTCGGCGGCCTCGACATCGGCACCAAGGATACGATCACGGTCGAAAGGGCGTTGACGCTGGCCGATGGCGGCCAGATCAACTTCAATGCCGCCGTCGTCGATATCAAGGCCGACATCACCGCGCGCAGCGGCGCGCTCACCGTCGACAACTACTTCAAGGGCGGCGCCGACCGCGGCAACGCGATGGTGCTGCTCAAGAACGGCGCCTCGTCGATCAACGTGCGGGACGGCGTGACGCTCGACCTGCGCGGTGTGTGGGTCAACGCGCTGCTGAACCCATCCGACAGCAGCAAGCTCGCGTATCTCAACGGCGGCACGGTCGCCCTGAAATCGACTCATGACGTGACGCTAAAGACCGGCAGCGTGATCGACGTCTCGTCGGGCGGCGCCATTCTCGCCACTGGTAAGACCAAAGGCGGCAAGGGTGGCGACGTCACCTTGATCGC
>NZ_JBFRFO010000028.1:0-837 GCF_052114865.1 Hyphomicrobium sp. 2TAF46
GCCTTGCCTTGAGCCAAGTCGACTGCGCACTCGTTTCATTGAGATACAGCAGGAATTTCCAATTTGGAAAATCATGTGACGCCGGGTATTTGCCGTCCTCATCGGCGAAGGTACCCGAGACGAGTTGAACCTCTTCTGCGGTGCCGGTCTCAAATGTGCAATAGTCGCCCTTACCGTCGCCTGACCTTTTTATTGGCGTTGCGTTTATCACGTGCGCAGCCATTGCGGCAGCATCGTCGACATCAGAAAAACCGGAATCTTTAACACCGAATAAAACGTACATTACCATTTTAAGCTTCCCCCGATTAGTAACGTCACGCCAAGCTCTGTGCCACAGTATAACAGCGGCGGCATCAATGAGCAGGCCGTGCACGCTTAATCGGGCAACGTATCCGTGCGTAGCTTCTCAAAATGTCCGGTGGCACCTTCCAGTGCTTTCAGCCACGGCGACTGCGCGCTTGTTTTGTCGAGATACAGCAGGAATTTCCAATTGGGAAAATCGTCTTCGGCGGGATATTCGCCGTCCTCGTCACTGGAAATGCCTGATACGATCTGGACCTCTTCTTCCGCGCCGGTCTCAAACGTGCAATAGTTGCCCTTATACTCGGAGTGCCGTTTCACCGGCGTCGCATTTATCACGCGCGCCACCGTAGCGGCGACATCGTCGACATCAGAAAAGCCGGAATTTTTGATGCCGAATAGAACGTACATTCCCATCTTCTTTTCCCTGATTGACAACCTCACCCCAAGCTCTGAGCCACGGCGCGGCAGCGGCTGCCCCAATGAACGGGACAGCACAGACTCAATCCGGGTACGTATTCGCGCGAAGTTTCTCGA
>NZ_JBFRFO010000029.1:0-711 GCF_052114865.1 Hyphomicrobium sp. 2TAF46
CTCATTTTCGCGCCGCAGGGCGACATCACGCTGGCGGGGCGGACGATCCTGCAGGACGGGGTGCTGCTGTCGACGACGTCGGTCAACACGCGGGGCACGATCCATCTGTTGAACGCCGCGACCGACACACTCGGCAGCATCACGCTCGGCGCGGGCAGCCTGACGACGGTGATCCCCGAGCTGYTGAGCACGGAGACGGCGCTCGACAGCCAGCGCGAKGCGCTGATCAAGGCCTCGGCGGCGGCCAATGGGCAGCGGACSGCGACGGGTCCGTTCAACAACCTGTCGACGCTGGCCGATCGTCTCGACCAGTCGCGGATCGAGATCGTSAGCGGCGGCGACGTGGTGTTTGCGGGCGGCGCCGACGGCTCGATCACGCTGGCGCAGGGCGGKCAGGTGGCGGTGTCGGCGGGCCGGCGCGTGTTCACGGCGGACGGCGCGGTGATCGACGTCTCCGGCGTGCGCGACGTGCAGCTGGCGATGAGCGCGAACAACCTCAAGATCAACATCCAGGGCAACGAGCTGCGCGACAGCCCGCAGAACCGCGACAACARYTACCTGAAGAACGCCGACGTCTGGGTCGACCTGCGCGACCTGATCTACGTGCCGGCSGGSACSGGCGGCTACGACAGCGACCGCTACTACACGCCGGGCGGTCTGCTCGAAGTCGGCGGCTATCTCGCCAACACCAAGCACACGATCGGCGAATGG
>NZ_JBFRFO010000030.1:0-631 GCF_052114865.1 Hyphomicrobium sp. 2TAF46
CCGAGCGTGATGCTGCCGAGTGTGTCGGTCGCGGCGTTCAACAGATGGATCGTGCCCCGCGTGTTGACCGACGTCGTCGACAGCAGCACCCCGTCCTGCAGGATCGTCCGCCCCGCCAGCGTGATGTCGCCCTGCGGCGCGAAAATGAGCCCCGTGTTCTGGACCACCGCCAGCGCATCGCGGACCACCGGCGAGATCTCGTTGCCCCGCGTCGTCGAGAAGCTGTTCGCGTCGGTGCCGTAGCCGCGGCGCAGGATGAAGTCGTTGCCGGCCGCCAGCTGCGTCTGCCCCAACGGCGTCGTGATCGTGCCGGCGTTGTGCACCTCCCGGCCCAGCAACAGCACGAAGCCGCCGCCCGCCGTCACCGCGGTCGGCGCGGTGGTGGTGATCGCCGCCCCCGCCTCCACCCGCACCGCGCCGCCGGCGTTGGTGAAGCTCGGGATCCAGCTCGTGCCCGACTGCGTCGAGTAGAGGCCGCTGGTGAGGAACTGCTCGTTGGAGATGGCCGCCGTCGAGGCGATCAGCGCCCCGACGTTGACCTGCGACGTGCCGCCGAAGATGATGCCGTTCTGGTTGATGACATAGACCGAGCCGTCGGCCTTGAGGTTGCCGAGGATCTGGCTCGGCTTGC
>NZ_JBFRFO010000031.1:0-631 GCF_052114865.1 Hyphomicrobium sp. 2TAF46
CCGAGCGTGATGCTGCCGAGTGTGTCGGTCGCGGCGTTCAACAGATGGATCGTGCCCCGCGTGTTGACCGACGTCGTCGACAGCAGCACCCCGTCCTGCAGGATCGTCCGCCCCGCCAGCGTGATGTCGCCCTGCGGCGCGAAAATGAGACCCGTGTTCCGCACCACCGCCAGCGCATCGCGGACCACCGGCGAGATCTCGTTGCCCCGCGTCGTCGAGAAGCTGTTCGCGTCGGTGCCGTAGCCGCGCCGCAGGATGAAGTCGTTGCCGGCCGCCAGCTGCGTCTGCCCCAACGGCGTCGTGATCGTGCCGGCGTTCGTGACCTCGCGGCCCATCAGCAGCACGAAGCCGCCGCCCGCCGTCACCGACGCCGGCGCGCTGGTGGTGATCGCCGCCCCCGCCTCCACCCGCACCGCGCCGCCGGCGTTGGTGAAGCTCGGGATCCAGCTCGTGCCCGACTGCGTCGAATAGAGGCCGCTGGCGAGGAACTGCTCGTTGGAGATGGCCGCCGTCGAGGCGATCAGCGCCCCGACGTTGACCTGCGACGTGCCGCCGAAGATGATGCCGTTCTGGTTGATGACATAGACCGAGCCGTCGGCCTTGAGGTTGCCGAGGATCTGGCTCGGCTTGC
>NZ_JBFRFO010000032.1:0-612 GCF_052114865.1 Hyphomicrobium sp. 2TAF46
CGGCACACCGGTCGTGCTGCCTTGTGCGGAGATGTTCGCCGCATTGACGATATGCAGCGCCGCGATGTTGACGTTGAAGCCGCTGACGCCGGCTTCGCCGACATCGACCGTCCCCAGCGGCGCAATCAGATCGACGTTGCCGCTCGCAGCCCCAGGCACGGCGCTGCGCGCCGCAATGCCCGCACCCGAAGACGGCGCCTGCGGCGACAGCGTGACATTGCCGTAGTTGTCGGTCACGCGCTTCGGCGGCGTATACACGATCGTCGTCTTGGCGCCGCGGCCGGCGTTGATGTCGCCCTCCGCCGACCAGGCGAGGATGTCGCCGCCGGACGTCGTCATGATGCGCGACAGGCCGAGCAGGACCGAGCCCTTCGAGTACATCTGAATGTTGCCGGAGCCCTGCGTGATCACGCCGGCGCTCGCCGGCGGCACCTGGCCTTCGACGCCGACGACGATCTGACCGCCAGGCGTCAGCATCTGGATGTCGCCGCCGAAGTTGGTGCGCACACCGGAGCCGCCGAACATGGTGATGTCGCCGGTGCGCACGATGAGGTTGCCGTTTGCATCCTTGTCCGGGAACAGCGCCGCGATGACGTTGCGGCCGCGCAGATA
>NZ_JBFRFO010000033.1:0-567 GCF_052114865.1 Hyphomicrobium sp. 2TAF46
GCTCTGGCGCTGGCGTCGCCGGGGGCTGCCGCCAATCCGCTGGCGAGCGGGAACAACCTGCCGACGCCGTCGGCGGCGGCGATTGCGGCGGCGCAGTCCGGTCAGCAGGAGGCGGCGCGGGCGGCGCGGGCGGCGCAGAACRYGYTGCGGCGGGCGACGCTCGCCGTGCAGGCGCAGCAGGCGAGCCAGGCGGCGGCGCGGAGCGCGGCGCAGCTGCAGCTCAACGCCCTGCCGAACCTGGTGCCCAACGGCCTGGCCGGCCTCAAGATCGGCACCGGCGTGACGCGTCCGGACGGCACKATCGAYGCGKCGCTGTGGAAGGGCGCCAMCCTGCCGACCGAGTTCACGGACGGCGATCGCAGCAAGGTCGGCATCAAGCAGACCGAGCAGAAGGCGATCCTGACCTGGGATACCTTCAACGTCGGCGGCAAGACCGACCTGACGTTCGACCAGCAGGGCAACCGCAATTGGGTGGCGTTGAACCGCGTGCTCGGCACCGACGGCAAGCCGAGCCAGATCCTCGGCAACCTCAAGGCCGACGGCTCGGTCTATGTCATCAACCAGAAC
>NZ_JBFRFO010000034.1:0-512 GCF_052114865.1 Hyphomicrobium sp. 2TAF46
GGTAGTGTCTCAGTTTGAATGTCTGCCTTCGACCTCATCATGGACATTCCTTGATTTGGGAGGCAGAGTCGAAAGTCACCGATCTTCGCGGCGGCGATGAACTCGGCTCAGGTGAGTTCGCCCGGAGGCCAGTGTGACTAACGCGTTCTCCCATGGCACCGTCCACGAGGCAGGTGAAGACCTTAAAGCGGCAGTGCGATCAAATCCGAAGGTCTTGATGCTATGGGAAAACCTCACGCCGCTCGGCCGGAATGAGTTCATTTGCTGGGTCGATGACGCGAAACAGGCGACGACGCGCCAACGTCGTATCGAACGGACCTGCGACGAACTGCTGGAAGGAAAGAAGCGACCTTGCTGCTGGGCGGGTTGCATTCACCGCACCGATAAGGCGCCAGGCCGATGGCAACAGGCGGTGCTGATCGACAAGAAGGGAAAGGACCGCCGATAGACCGGCCCGCCAGCGAGCGTCGCCATTTCCCACCCCGAAATTGAATTCAAACTGAGACACTACC
>NZ_JBFRFO010000035.1:0-316 GCF_052114865.1 Hyphomicrobium sp. 2TAF46
GCCGAATAGAACGTACATTCCCATCTTCTTTTCCCTGATTGACAACCTCACCCCAAGCTCTGAGCCACGGCGCGGCAGCGGCTGCCCCAATGAACGGGACAGCACAGACTCAATCCGGGTACGTATTCGCGCGAAGTTTCTCGAAACGGTCGGCGGCACCTTCAAGCGCCTTGAGCCAAGTCGACTGCGCACTCGTTTCATTGAGATACAGCAGGAATTTCCAATTTGGAAAATCATGTGACGCCGGGTATTTGCCGTCCTCATCGGCGAAGGTACCCGAGACGAGTTGAACCTCTTCTGCGGTGCCGGTCTCAAA